>JAZNSI010000035.1:0-29153 GCA_045591175.1 Clostridia bacterium | reverse complement strand
ACCGCTATATCGACTTCTACAACAACGAGCGCATCCAAACTAAATTCGGAGTGGCGCCGCTCTCGCTTCGCCTCTCCGTCTGATCCTTTTGTCCTTACATAGGGCCCTTTTTGTGCAGTCCGTACATTCTGGGGCGGTCTAAAAGCCGGACGGCCGCTTTTTACATTCGACAAATGGATGCCGGGTTCTGTCCGCAAAGGCAAATCTGGCGCGGCAATCGTCGAAATTCCGACACACAGGTGGCACATGATGTCGTTATATGGGAGGTTTCATCGCATTCCCCACAAAGCGCCGGGAAAGTGCTATAATGCCCTCGAATGGTAAATCCGCCTTGACTTTCCTGTCGGGGAAGGCCGAGGCTTCATGACAGAGAGGAGTATTTGACCGATGAACGATATGCGGATCATGCTGGTAGACGACAACGCAGAACTTCGCCGCACGATGCGGGAGCATCTCCAAAGACAGGAAAACATGCGCATCATGGCGGAATGTGCCACGGGGCTGGAGGCCCTTGAAGCCCTTGCCCGCACACCGGTGGATGTGATCATTCTGGATATTATTATGCCCCAGATGGACGGGTATTCCTTCTTGGAGGAAATGAACCGCCAGCAGCTGCAGAATCCGCCGCAGGTGATCGTGGTCAGCGCCCTTGGCCGGGACGATTTCATCATGCGCGCGGTGGAACTGGGCGCCCGGTTCTATATGATCAAGCCCGTCGACATGAACACGCTGACGCAGCGCATCCGCGAGGTCTGCGGACAGGCCTCCGATGTGCCCGCGCCTGCCAACCGCGTCAGCCTTCCGGGCCGCGCTCCCACCATCGACGAAAAGCTGGCCAGCCTTTTCCTGACCATCGGTATCCCGGCCCACATCAAGGGCTACGCCTTCCTCCGCGAGGCGGTGAAGATGGTGATCGAGAACCCGGATGTGATCAACCGCATCACCAAGGAGCTGTACCCCGGCATCGGCAAGCGATTCAACACCAGCGCGAGCAAGGTGGAGCGTGCGATCCGCCATGCCATCGAGGTTGCCTGGAGCCGGGGACGGATCGACACGCTCAACAAGGCATTCGGCTGCCGCGTGGCCACCAAGGAGGACAAGCCTACAAATGGCGAGTTTATCGCCATGATTGCCGACAAGCTCGCCCTGGAGCAGAGGACGGCGTAAGGCAGGGATACGTCCGAGTTAGGAGGATTCTATAGTGACCACCTCCAGCATTGACTGATGCTTCATTGTATCAAGAGGATACAGGGAGCAAATGTCAACAAAAGGGGTTGGTCACTTTTCGTTTGCGGTGATCTACTGCCTTTCCAGGGACTACATATTGGAATTGCTGCTGTGATGAAAATAAATAACAACCGGAGCAGCGACAAATGCATGCTCCGGTTGTTATGGACAATGGATAGGGACTGAAAAGGCAGAAATCAAAAGGCCTTTTTCAAAAAACTGATTACCTTGGATGGCAGAATTCTCTTAAGGAGTTTTTTGCTGCGGTATTTGAACTCGATAGGAAGGCATTTCAGCCAAATGGTCAGGTAGACAAGGATGTTTGGCTGGAAAGCGGAATTCTGCAGCTTCTTTTCGATCAGGGCCGATTGGTACTGGTAGAGGAAACGAGGAATATTCCGTGCGCCAAAGTGCAGAATGTGTGGATCACAGATCTTTCCATGCAAGTGGAGCGTTCCGGAAACGGAAGTGCGGATTTTCTCTTTGTGAGTGTTGTAGAAAACGACGCGGCTTGGCTTGGAGCAGGGCTGGCCGTCGTTCAGGGCCATGGACAATGCCAACACAGGCTCGTCCGCAGGCTTGCTGAAATAATAGAAGGAGTAGTCCTGATATTCATCAACAAGTTCGATTGCCCTGTGAAAGATGGCTTGACAACGCGGCGTCTTCCGCAGGTAGTACATGCCGCCATGGAGAGAAACATTGTATTTCAGCAGAGGCTGAAGTTTTCCCATGCCTTCATAATAGAACCAGCCATCACGGGATTCGAGGGGAAGCTTACAACCATAGCAGGAAAAGTCTTCTTCATCAGCGTAATCATCCCAAAGTGGATTCATATCCTTCAGGATCAGGGAATCCGCATCAATGAAGATGGTTTCCTGATACGGCGTGCTGTCGCAAAGGGAGAGCTTATCCAGAAAAGAATAATGAGGATCGGGCAGAACGACAACATGGTCAAATTCCCGAGCAATGTCGCAATCTTTGTCGCAGATCAGTGCAAAGGGAAGGGAACAGTTGCCATTCAAGCGATAGGAATGAAGCAGCCGTTGGGCCATTTCATAATACTTGGGTGCCCCTGTGGCAATAGTCACAAATCCCCGTGGCGCAATCGGTTGGGGAGCGGGATGCATTGTAGAACGCGAACGATCCATAACGAAGCCTCCTGGCTGATTGATATGATTAGGATAGCATATTTTAGCAGTAATTGCAATAAGCAAGAAGTGCAAGAGCAAGGCGGACAATGAGACTGCTATGCGATGAATGTCCACGTGGACGGATTTTCTACACCATTTGACAATCTACACCATTCGTGTTACAATGTATCCAAAGAAAACCGGGCGGGTCGTGTGTCCCCCGGCATAAGAAAGGATGTTGCATCAATGGGCAAGTTTGTCGTGCGTGAGGTGCCTTCCGGCATCAAGTTTGACCTGAAGGCCTCCAATGGCGAGATCATCGCTACCTCCGAGGTGTACAAGACCAAGGTTTCCTGCCTGAACGGCGTGAAGTCCGTGGCCAAGAATGCTCCCGTGGCGAACGTGGAAGACCAGACCGTCGAGGGCTGGGAGAAGGCCAAGTGCCCCAAGTTCGAGATGTATGTTGACAAGGCTGGCGAGTTCCGCTTCCGCCTGAAGGCCACCAATGGCCAGGTCATCGCTGTGTCCGAGGGCTATGTTGCCAAGAATAGCTGCGAGAACGGCATTGCTTCTGTGAAGAAGAACGCCGTGGACGCTCCCATCGTGGAAGAGTAAAAAGCAGAAGAACCGTAGGTTGCTACGGTTCTTTTTTGCGCTGTGGATTTTATGTGCGATCATCTTTACATCTTGTCAAGGAGGAGAATATTACATTGACAGTGGGTTACAATATGGAGTATAATCAAAACAACGAAATAACTACAAAAGTAGTTAAGTGGAGGCGTATTCTATGAAGAAAATGTTTTGTGTACTGTTTGCGTTGCTGATGCTGTTGTCCTGCACAGTTGCATCTGCGGACAGCTTTACGGATCTGTTCGGCGGTTTTGAGCATGTCAATGCAAAGCTTGATCCGGTGAGCAATGATTGCGAGGTCAAACCCAAGACGTCAGCATTCACGGCATACGCGACGGATGGTTGTGTGCTTCTTCCCGTGTTTGCAAGAACGGGTGATGTGCTGACGACCATAGTGGTGCTGAAGGGAAATAACCTGTATACGACCTGGTCTGCACATATTATGATCGTCACCGAGCAGTATACATACAAGATCGATGCGAAAAACGACTCCATGAGGTCGATAACCATTGATGGCGTGCAGTATTGCTGCTACATTTTGCCCATGGAGGCAATGTCAATGTGCAAGGACATCGCGACTTCCGAAACGGTCACAATTCGTTGCAGCACAGATACTACGCATGCTGGAAAAACGGATTACCAGCTGGGCGCGGAGGCGAAGGCTCTCTTCGGTGCGGTTTACGAAGCCTACATGAAGTATGATGCTGTTCTTGATAATGACCTGATGGATCGTGTTATGGATGGTAAGGCCTATGAGGCGATCACCTACAAGCGCGAAGCGAATATCAAATCTCTCTGGGATTGATTTTTACATCCCTTGCGAAACAGAGGCGCATTCCTGCGGGGATGCGCCTTTTTTGTTGCCATCGCCCCGACGTTGTGGTACAATCAAAATGGATGGATATGCGTCCCCCACGCTTTGAAAAGGGAGAATCATCATGAAGAGGCTGATTGTGCTGCTGGCGTTGCTGTTGATCATCGCCCTGCCTGCTTTGGCGGAGGACGGTGATGTGGTCATCAATGAGGTGATGGCCTCCAACGGCATGTATGAAAACGAGCACAGCTATGACTGGATCGAGATCCACAACCGGGGCAAAAAAACGGTTGACCTGAGCGGCTGGATGCTCTCCGACGGCAAGAAGAACCTGGCGAAGTTCGTTTTCCCCAAGGGGACGAAGCTCAAGGCCGGCGGTTACCTGACCGTTTGGTGCACGGGTGAGGACGACGTGGAGCCCGGCACGAAGTCGCCCTATTCCGCGACCTTCTCCCTGAAGGCGGAGGGCGAAACGCTCTACCTGTCCAGCGCCGACGGCGTGCGCATCCAGACGCTGGAATACCCTCAGCAGTACGGCAATGTCAGCTGGGGATTGCCTGCGGGCTTCTCCGGCGAACCCACCGAGGCGGACTACGGCTACCTGGTCAACGCCACTCGTGCGAAGAAAAACGACGCGGCCGTCTATCCCGCCTGCACGGAGGATCCGGCGATCCTGACGGTCGGCGGCTTCTACCCGGACGGCGTGACGGTGCAGGCAAAGTGCCCCGACGGTGCAGTCCTCCGCTACACCACCGACGGCGAAACCCCAAGCGCCAAGTCCGCGGCTTTCCCGGCAGAGGGCCTCGAAATCAGCAAGACCACTGCGCTGCGCATCCGCGCCTTCCGGGAGAACGAGGTGCCCAGCGTCACTGTCAGCGCGACCTATATCGTGGAGAGCGAGCTGCTCACCCCCATTGTTTGCCTGACGACCGACGATCAGTACCTGTTCAACAAGAAAACCGGTGCGCTGGTGCGCGGTACCGGCGATATCCCCAATTACGACAAGGAATGGGAATACCCGGTCAACATCGAATACTTCAATGCCCAGGGCGTGTGCGAGATCAACCAGATGGGAACCTTTACCGCCTCCGGTCACAGCGCACGGCAGAATGCCCAGAAGTCCATCGCCCTCTATGCTCGCAAGGCCTACGGCAATGCGACCTTCGCCTTCAATCCCTTCCCGACGCGGGATTACACCGAGTACCAGTCCCTGCTGCTGCGCGGCGCGAACAGCGATTTTTCCGCCACCCGCCTGCGCGATGTGGTCGCCTCCTCCCTGGCGGAGGGGAAGGGGATCCTCTATCAGGATCATGTGGTCATCCAGGTGTACATCAACGGTGAATACTGGGGCCATTACAATCTGCGGGAGAAGATCAACAAGTACTTTGTGGCAGCCTACGAGGGCGTGACCGACGAGGCTGAGATCGACCAGATCGACATCCTGGCCCGCACCGGCACTGACCGCTTCACCCAGCACGGCGACAACGAAGACTGGCTGGAGCTGGCCGAATTCTGCAAGAAGAACGACCTGAACATCCCCGAGAACCTTGCTTACGTCGAGGAAAGGCTGGATATCGACAACATGTTCACCCACGCGGCCTATCAGATCATCCTGGGCAATGTGGACTTCACCAACGTGCGCGTTTATCGCGTGCCGGGCGGCAAGTGGCGGTACATCCTCTTCGACGTGGAGGCCTGCTGGCGCGGTTTGGAAAAGACACCGCTGGAGTACTACATCAAGCCGGTCAGCGGGAAGATCCAGGGCTTCCGCCACGAGCCGCTGAATGCGCTGCTCGCCGTGCCGGAGTATCGGGACAAGTTCCTGCGGCGCATCGCGGAGCTGCTGGATACGGTCTTCGTGTGGGAGAACGTGGACGCTCACTTTGAAAGGGTCATCGGCCAGCTGGAGCCGATCCTCCCGCGGCACATCGACCGCTGGAAGAACATGAAGCTCAAGAACTGGCAGACCAACATCAATGCGACCAAGTACTATGCCCGCGTGCGCCCCAAGAAAATCCCCGAGCTGCTGCAGAAGGCCATGAAGCTGACCGATGCAGAGGTGGAAACCTACTTCGGTGCAGTGCTGGAGAAGCTCGAGGTGACCAATGCGAAGCCGGAATAAACCTTGTGAATGATGCCGCTCAGCGGAAAGCTGGGCGGCATTTTTGTGTCCTTTCGCCTTTACATTCTTTTGCGGATGCTGTATAATAAGATGATTTAGTATGCTTAAATGGAGCAGTCTGCTCTGCTTGAGCGGAAGAAAATGGGTCGAAGACCCCGAGGAGGATTCACCATGGCCAAGACGATCTCCATCATCAATCAGAAGGGCGGCGTGGGCAAGACCACCACGGCGGTCAACCTGTCTGCCCTCATGGCGGACATGGGGCAACGAGTCCTCCTGGTCGACCTGGATCCCCAGGGCAATACCACCTCCGGCATCGGCATGGCGGTGGAGGACGTCAGCGTGTATGAGGTGCTGATGGGCCGCGCCCAGATGAAGGACCTGGTCGAAAAGACCGACTTCAAGAATCTCTCCATTGCGGGCAGCGACATCCGCCTGGCGGACGCGGAGCTGCAGCTTGTCAATGTGGACAAGCGCGAGTTCCGCCTCAAAACCGCATTGGGCGCCATCGCCAAGGACTTCGACTTCATCATCATCGACTGTCCGCCGAGCTTGTCCCTCCTGACAGTCAATGCCCTGACGGCCTCCGACAGCGTGATCATCCCCATCCAGTGCGAGTATTACGCGCTGGAGGGCGTGGCGAGCCTGATCCAGACCATCCAGCGGGTGAAGAAGACCTTCAACCCCCGCCTGGATATCGAAGGCGTGCTGCTGACGATGCTCGACGGCCGCACCAACCTGGGATTGCAGGTGGTGGACGAGGTGAAACGGCACTTCAAGAAGCAGGTGTATGCCACCGTCATCCCGCGCACCGTGCGTCTGGGCGAAGCGCCCTCCCACGGCGAGCCCATCCACATCTACGACAAGCGTTCTACCGGCACCACGGCGTATGCCGCCCTGGCGCAGGAAGTGCTTAAGCGCAACGACGTAAAGGTGGATAAGAACTGGAAGCTTTGATCTTTACACAGGATTTGATATAGAGGGAGTCATCATTATGCCTAAAAAGACGCGCGGACTTGCCCGGGGCCTCGACGCCCTGCTGCCCGAACTGGATACCACGGCCCCCGGCGCGGGCCAGGAGATCGCCATCGGCGATATCGACCCCAATCCCGATCAGCCCCGCCATATCTTCTCCGAGGAGGCGATTGCTCAGCTGGCCCAGTCCATCAAGGAGCAGGGCGTTTTGCAGCCCATCCTCGTGACCCCGATGAAGGGCGGGCGCTACCGCATCGTTGCCGGTGAACGCCGCTGGCGTGCGGCCCGTGCGGCGGGTCTCTATGCCGTACCCTGCATTGTGCGGGAGATGGACATCCCCACCCAAATGGAGATCGCGCTGATCGAGAATATCCAGCGCGAGGACCTGAACCCCATCGAAACCGCCATGGGCATCCAGAGCCTGATGAAGCAGTGCGGCTACACCCAGGAAACCGTGGCCCAGCGGCTGTCCAAGAGCCGCCCCGCTGTGGCGAACCTGCTGCGCCTGCTGACCCTCCCGGAGGACGTCATCGACATGGTGCGCCGGGGCGTCCTGTCCGCAGGTCATGCCCGCGTGCTGGCTGGCCTGGACTCCGACGACGTGAAGCGCAGCCTGGCCAACCGCTGTATCGAGGAAGGCTGGAGCGTCCGCCAGCTGGAGAATGCTGCTGCCCTGCTCAAGCAGAACAGCGCGAAGCTCCCCAAGCAGGAGAAGCCCCTGCATGTCCTTCCTGCCGAGCTGACCGAGCTGGAGACCCTCTGCCGCGAGACCTTCGGTATGCGTGCGACCCTCACCGGCACCGTCAAGAAGGGCAAGATCGTGCTGCAGTATTACTCTCAGGACGAGCTGGAACGCCTCAACGAGGTGCTGCAGCAGCTGAACAACATGTAAGGAGGCACGCACCATGGCCAATCTCCCGCCTCTCCCTGAGCTGCCCCGCTGGGACGGCCCGCTGTCCCATCCTTTCTATTCCAATGTCGTCAAGCGCGTGCTGGACTTTGCCCTCGCGCTGATCATGCTGATTCCCGCCAGCCTGGTGATGATCCCCCTGGCCATCTGGGTGAAGCTCGACAGCCCCGGCCCTGTCTTCTACCGGGCGGTGCGCGGCGGCTACAAGAATCAGCCCTTCTACATCATGAAATTCCGTACCATGGTGGTGGACGCCGACAAGACCGGTGGCTGCACTGCCAAGGACGATCCCCGCGTGACCAAGTCCGGCAAGATCATGCGCCGCCTGAAGCTGGACGAGCTGCCTCAGCTGCTCAACATCATCAAGGGCGACATGAGCTTCGTCGGCCCGCGCCCGGAGCTGCTGCTGTACACCAACGCCTACACCGAGGAGCAGCAGTGCATCATGTGGGTGCGTCCCGGCATCACCGACCGCTCCTCCATCGTGTACATCGCCCAGGATGAGATCGTCGGCACGGAGAACCCCGTCGAGAACTACGAGAAGTACATCCTGCCGGAAAAGAACCGCCTGCGCGTGGAGTACGCGAAGAATCAGTCTTTCAAGCTGGATATGCAGCTCTTCTTCGAGACCATCGGCGGCGTGTTCGGCAAGGCCAAGAAGATGGCGCAGGAAAAGGGGAAGAAGTAAGCATGACCTACACGGAAAAGACC
Source organism: Clostridia bacterium (assembly GCA_045591175.1). Taxonomy (GTDB): domain Bacteria; phylum Bacillota; class Clostridia; order Christensenellales; family Aristaeellaceae; genus UBA11524. Next base: position 20,634 of record JAZNSI010000035.1, on the reverse strand, counting down.
CATGCGGCTTTTGCAGGTCAGCCCATTGACACCGCGGATGCGCGGGTGCTGGCCTGGCTGATCCGCCGCCACGGTTTGGAAATGACCCATATCTCCCGCGGCAGCCACATCGGCGCGATCTTCTCCCTCGCGGAGATCATGGCGACGCTGTACACCGGCGTGCTCAACGTCAACCCTGCCGAGCCCAAGATGCCTACTCGCGACCGGCTGATCCTCTCCAAGGGTCACGCGGGCGCGGCGGTCTACGCGGCACTGGCGGAGCGCGGCTTCTTCGATGTGGAGGAGCTGAGCACCCACTATGCCAACGGCTCCCGCCTGTCCGGCCATGTGAGCCATAAGGGTGTGCCCGGCGTGGAGTTCTCCACCGGCTCGCTGGGCCATGGCCTGGCGGTCGCTGCGGGCATGGCCCTGGGCGGCAAGAAGGATGCAGCCGACTGGCGCGTTTTCTGCGTCATGGGCGACGGCGAGTGCGACGAGGGCTCCGTCTGGGAGGCCGCGCTGCAGGCCCACCAGTACAAGCTGGACAACCTGATCGCCGTGGTGGATCACAACCGCATGCAGTCCCTGGATTTCTGCGAGAACACCATCGCCCTGGAGCCCTTCACCGATAAGTGGGCTTCCTTCGGCTGGAACGTGATGCAGGTGGACGGCCACGACGTTGCGGCTCTGCGTGCTGCCTTCGAGCAGGCCAAGCAGAATCGCGGCACCGGCAAGCCCACGGTCATCATCGCGGAGACCACCAAGGGCAAGGGCGTGTCCTTCATGGAGAACGATATCCTGTGGCATTACCGCACGCCCCAGGGCGAGGAATACGAAGCAGCACTCAAGGAACTGGAGGCGCAGAGGCCATGAGAGACGCATTCACCCGTGCGCTGATGCGCGAAGCCGCCAAGGATCCCAAGCTGACGCTGGTGACCGGCGACCTGGGCTTCGGCGTTTTGAAGCCCTTCTGGGAGACCTATCCCGACCAGTTTGTCAACGCGGGCATCGCCGAGCAGGGCATGACCGGCCTCGCTGCCGGCCTGGCCATGACCGGCCGCACCGTGCTGACCTATTCCATCGGCAATTTCCCGACCCTGCGCTGCATCGAGCAGATCCGTAACGACTGTGCGTACCACAACGCCAACGTGAAGGTGGTGTGCGTGGGCGGCGGCTTCGTGTACGGCAGCCTGGGCATGTCCCACCACGCGACGGAGGACATGGCGATCCTGCGCGCGCTACCCGGCGTGACGGTGTTCACTCCCGGCGATCCCCACGAGGTGGAGGCTATCGTCCCGGTGATGCTGAACACCCCCGGCACCTGCTATCTGCGGCTGGGCCGCGGAGGCGAACCCTATCTGCATGGCGGCCCCATCGAGGGCTACACCGCCCCCAGGGCGCTGACTCTCCGCGAGGGCAAGGATGTGGCGCTGCTTTCTGCCGGCGGTATCCTGACCCAAACGGTGGGCGCGGCCAAGCTGCTCGAGGAGCAGGGCGTGTCCGCCGAGGTGGTCAGCTTCCCCTGCCTGAAGCCCATTGACCGGGAAAAGCTCATCGAGCTGAGCCAGCGGTTCAGGCACATCGTCACGGTAGAGGAGCACTCCATCGTGGGCGGCTTCGGCAGCGCGGTGTGCGAGGTCATCGCCGAGGAGGGTGCGAATTGCCGCGTCCACCGCATCGGCATGGAGGATGTGTATTCCACCATCGTCGGCACCCAGCAGTATCTGCGCGGCGAGTACCGCATGGATGACAAGGCCATCTGCGAGCGGACGATCGGCTGGCTGAACGATTAAGAGGATATTGATATGAAGAAACTTATCGCGCTCTTGCTGCTTGTGTGCCTGCTGCCGTTGTGCGGCTTGGCGGAAATGGATGACGAAGGCAACCTCGTTGTGGAACTGGACGGCGCGAGGTTCTTCTTCACGCCCATAGAGGGCCACTGTCTGACCCGGGAAAGCAGCGCATCGGCGTTCAACAAGCTGGGACTGAGCCAGCGGGAGCTGCTGCCCTGGATGGAAGCCAATGATGTATACGTCATGATGTTCGACACAGCACTGACCTGCGAGGTATATGTCTATGCCTATCCGACGGAGGCCGAGGATTACAAAGACCTGACTGACTACGGCGAGACGGTGGAGTGCGAGTATTACCGGAGCTATTTGAGCGAGTACGGCTACGATGTTGCGGCGGTGGAGATGTACTGCGTCCCCGGCGGCCATAAGTTTGTATGGACCGACGCTGCCTACACCACGGAGGACGGCTCTGTGAGGCACATGTCAGAGTATTTCACCGTCCACGGCGGATACTGCGTCACGATTGCGGTTTTCCCGGCTGAGGGTGAGGTCACGGAAGAGCAGCTTGCCCTGGGCGATGCGATCGCCGACTCCTTGTGGATCATGGAGGATGCCGTCAGCCTGGATATGACCGGAGTGTAAGCAAAGATGGCAGCAAGGCCATACCGTTTAGCTGAGTAAGGAGCATATACAAATGGAAGAAAAGAAGCTTTCCCTGCCGGAAATCCACGCCGAGCTGATCGAGCAGCTGCGGGATGTGATCGCCGTGTGCGAGCGTCACGGCATTGAGTACAACCTGATGTGCGGCACGCTCCTGGGCGCTGTGCGCCACAAGGGCTTCATCCCGTGGGATGACGACGTTGATCTGCTGATGACCCGCGCGAATTTCGAGAAGTTCCGCGTGGTGTACCCCCAGGAGTGCGATCAGCGCTTCGAACTGACCTACCTGGATACCTGGACGCCCCGCGTCATGAACCGCGACCCGGAGAAGGCTGCGGCGTTCACGGATTTCTTCATCCTGGATCCCGTGCCGGAGGCGGGCATCAAGCGCAAACTGTGGTTCCTGCGGCTGCACATGCTCCAGGGCATGATGAAGAAGAAGGTCGATTACAGCCGCTTCAACCTGAAGAACAAGATCCTGCTGTTCGGTACGCATATCATGGGTCTGCCCTTCTCCACCGCTTGGAAGGCCAAGATGTACGACAAGTGGTCCACCTCCGTGAAGGAGGGCAACGACTTGTGCATGTCCAACGGCGCGTTTGAGCTGATGATGCACATCTGGCATCCCGAGCAGTTTGAGGAGAAGATCAAGGTGCCCTTTGAGAGCCTGGAGTGCCTGATTCCTGCCAAGTGGGATGAGGTGCTGACGATTCTCTTCGGCCCGGACTACATGACGCCGCCGCCGGAAGCGGAGCGCGTCGCCAAGCACCTGGACATCTAACAAGGGACGGGACAAAAAGGGGTCAAGGGTCTGTGACCCTTGCGCGGGTGCAGGGGCGGCGTTAGCCCCTGCCCGTCGGAGACCTCCGCGCCGCAGCGCGAAGTAGCCCCACGCGCCTTTCGCTGATCCACCGGATCAGCCGAAACAGCTCGCCCAGCCGCACGGAGACTGCTCGCCCACGCCCGCACCTGCCGCAAAGAGGCCGGGCAATCCCATCTGCTCATCCCCATATACGAAAGGATTTCCTACATATATATGGATATGATATTCTGCCCGCTGTACTCCGGGTCGAGCGGCAACGCGCTCTTCGTGCAGTACGGCGGGACACGTCTGCTGATCGATGCGGGCAAATCCGGCAAGATGATCGCCGAGGCCCTCGACATGATTGGCGTTGACCCGAGAACCCTCGATGGTGTACTCGTCACCCATGAGCATACCGACCACATCGCCGGCGTGGGCGTGCTGGCCCGCAAGTACAAGCTGCCGGTCTACGCCACCGACGCCACCTGGGCCGCCATGGACGAAAAGGTTGGCAAAATGCCCGAGGGCTGCCGCCGTACCTTCGATACCTTCTCGGATTTCTACCTGGGGGACATCGGCGTGGTGCCCTTCTCCATTCCCCATGACGCGGCGGATCCTGTGGGATACCGTCTATGGGGCGGAAATGTGAGCATCTCAACAGCGACGGATCTGGGTTTCTTCCCCCGAACCGTGCGCGATGCGGTGGCGGGCTCGTCCCTGGTGCTGCTGGAGAGCAACCACGACCCGGATATGCTCCGCATGAACGACCACTACACGCTGCGCCTGAAGCAGCGCATCCTGTCCAACCACGGCCATCTGTCCAACGACGCCTGCGCCGATGCGCTCCTCCAGCTGGTGGACGCGGGGACGCAGCATGTGATTCTCGGCCATCTGAGCGCGGAAAACAACACCCCGGCGCTGGCACGCCGTGTCAATGAGGAGCGCATGCAGCGCGAGGGCATCCGTCTGGGCGTTGACCTCTTCCTGGATGTGGCCCGCCGAGATCAGGTGGGCAGCGTCTATACGCTGGAGGCTGACGTATGAGCAAAACACGCCGTGTCCTGCTGACGCTACTGGCATTGACGCTGCTGACTCGCCCGATGGACATCCTGCTGGCGGCGATGCTGCCGGATGCGTCGGTGAACCCGGTGCCCCAGTGCATCGGCGGCATGCTGGCGACGCTCCTGCTGCTGGGATTGCCCGCGTGGCTCCTGCGCCCGTGGACGAGCGTCCGCCTGCCGCAGAAGAAAAATGTGTGGCCGGGGATCGGCCTGGCGGTGATCGCCGGACTGCTGACCCGCATGGCCATGTCCCCGGTGGACGCAGCCTGGCAGGGCTGGCTGGGTCTGACGCCCGATGCGCTCCCTGTGCCGGAAACACTGCCTGTGGCGGTGCTGTATATTGCGGCGCTGGCGATCGTTCCGGCGGTGGCGGAGGAAGCCTTCTTCCGCGGGGCGCTGCTGACGGGGCTGCTCGATGGCAGCCGTCGGGTAACTGCTGCGGTGCTGACGACGGCGGCATTTGCCCTCATGCACGGCAACGCGGCGAATCTCCCCAGCTTGCTGGTTGTGTCGCTGATGCTGACGCTGCTGATGCTGCACACCGGGCGCATCGCTGTGCCGATGACGGCGCATTTCTTCTATAATATATCTGCGCTGAACTGGGTGGACATCCCCGAGTGGGGGAGCATCCTGTGCGGCGCGGGGCTGATCGCGCTGGCGGTATACGTCGGCGTGAAGCAGCCGAAGGTGGCGCATCCCCCGATGAAATGGGCGGATGGGCTGATTGCCGCGGCGGCGGTTGCTGTACTTGTGACTTTGTACTTTATCTGATACCGGAGGGATACCATGATTCTCCTTTCCCTGCAGGGCGTCCAGAAGAGCTTTGGCACCAATGAGGTGCTGCGCGACGCCTCCCTTGTCCTCCAGGACGGCCAGCGCATGGGCCTGGTGGGTGTGAATGGCTGCGGCAAGTCCACGCTGATGAAGATCATCGCCGGCGTGGAGACTTCCGACGGCGGCACGATCACCATGCAGAAGGGCCTGCGCCTGGGCTACCTGGCCCAGCAGGGCGAGGTGGGCGAGGGCCGCACTGTGCTGGAGGAGCTGGAAAGCGTCTTTGAGCCGGTGGTGGAAATGGAAAAGCAGCTGCGCCGGATGGAAGAGCAGATGGCGGAATGCGGCGACGATATGGTGCGCCTCAGCCGCCTGGGCAGCCAGTACGATGCGCTGACGCTGGAATTCGAGCGGCGCAACGGCTACGGCTGGCGCTCCACCGTGCAGGGCGTGCTGGCGGGCCTGGGCTTCCGCAAGGAACAGCAGAATCAGCTGGCGAGCCTCCTTTCCGGCGGCGAGCGCACCCGGCTGTGCCTGGGCCGCATGCTGCTGACCGAGCCCGACCTGCTCCTGCTGGACGAGCCCACCAACCACCTCGACCTCAAGTCCATCGCCTGGCTGGAGGAATACCTGCGCACCTACAAAGGCGCGGTGCTGCTCATCAGCCATGACCGCTACTTCATGGATCACGTCTGCGACCGGATGTGCGAGCTCCTTTTGGGAACCACCGAGTGCTACGACGGCAACTATACATCTTATATGACCCAGCGCACGGAGCGCTTCGAGATCCGCATGAAGGCTTACGAGCTTCAGCAGAAGGAGATCGCCCGGCAGGAGGCCATTATTGCCAGGTACCGCCAGTTCAACCGGGAGAAGTCCATCAAGCTGGCCGAGAGCCGCGAGAAGCGCCTGGAGAAGATCGAGCGCCTGGAAAAGCCCCAGGACGAGAGCGCCATCCGCTTCCGCTTCGAAACCCGCCGCCGCACCGGCGACGATGTTCTCATGATTGACGAGCTGTCGAAGGGCTTCGACGGCCGGACGCTGTTCGAGCATGTGAAGATGCACGTGCGCGCGGGCGACCGCATCGCCATCATCGGCGACAACGGCGTGGGCAAATCGACGCTGTTCAAGTGCATCGTGGGCGAGCAGAAGCCGGACATGGGCACCATCCGCTTCGGCGCGGGTGTGGATCTGGGCTACTACGACCAGCATCAGGCCCATCTGCATGAGGATAAGACTGTGCTGGACGAGGTCTGGGACGATTTCTTCCGCCTGGACCAGACCGAGGTGCGCGGCGCACTGGGCCTCTTCCTCTTCACGGGGGATGAGGTGCTCATGCCCATCAGCACCCTCTCCGGCGGCGAAAAGGGCCGCGTGGCGCTGACCAAGCTCATGCTCCGCAAGGACAACGTCCTCCTGCTGGACGAGCCCACCAACCACCTCGATATGGACTCCCGCGAGGTGCTGGAGGATGCGCTGGAGAATTTCCCCGGCACGATCCTCGCCATCAGCCACGACCGCTACTTCATCAACCGCTTCGCCGACAAGGTCTGCGTGCTGGAGAAGGACGGCGTGAAGGAGTACCTGGGCAATTATGACGACTATTTTGAGAAGATCAACCGCGAGCAGGCTCCCGACAGCGAGTACGCCGGCATGACCCGCACCGCGATGGAGAAGGAGAAGCGCAAGTCCCGCGAGGAGGAAAAGCGCCTCAAGGAGCGCAAACTCGCCCTGCAAAACGCGGAAAAGGCCATCGCTGCGGCGGAGGATGAGGCGGCTGACCTGGAAATGCAGCTGGCGGACCCGGCGACTTATGCCGATCCGGACAAGGCTGCGGCCCTTGCGAAGGCTTATCAGGCCAAGAAAGAGGAGATCGACCGCCTGTATGCCGAATGGGAAGCCATGGAGGCGGAGGGATAATTCGGATATTTTGCACCTGACCAGACGGTCGGGTGCTTTTTTGTACGATAGGGGAGTAGAACACGGCAATCGGCGTATCTAAATGTGCGAAAAATGGGGATGCAATCGGTTTCGATATAGATACACCCATAAGCGTGTGTATAAAATTACCGCAAAACGCAGGAATATCAACGGTTTGCGAAAATGAAATGTGAAAAATGAAAATGCGGCCCTGAAGGAAAGCGTTTACATGCGCAGGCGTGGATACGCCGAAGAGCGTGTATAAACGCAAAACTGGCAAAGTCAAGGAAACAGCGCGTTTTGCGGGGGTGCAGTTCAAAATTTCTCGAAAATTTCTTGAAAAAACTTTGAAAAACCCCTTGATTTATTCTGAGACATACTGTATAATGTGTCTGTTGTCTGTTTAGGGATGAAGTGGTAAGTTGCCGCCAGGCCAGGCGGGTAATTATCATGGACCAGCCCGTCAATCGGGCGACGGACTCGAGACGCGGCGGGGCTTGCACCTGCAGTGAGCCGCGTGACGGCGTCAACGAGACGAAACTAGGAGGTAAATCAATGGCCATCCAGAAAATCCGCATCAAGCTCAAGAGCTATGAGCACACCCTGATCGACCAGTCCGCTGAGCGGATTGTCGAGGCTGCCAAGCGCACTGGCGCCCGCGTGTCGGGCCCGATCCCGCTCCCCACTGAGAAGGAGATCGTGACCATCCTGCGCGCGACCCACAAGTACAAGGACAGCCGTGAGCAGTTCGAGCGTCGCACCCACAAGCGACTGATCGACATCATCAACGCCAGCCCCAAGACCGTGGACGCCATGTCCAAGCTCGAACTTCCTGCTGGTGTCGAAATTGAAATGAAGCTGTAAGGCAGGAGGAACGAAACAATGAAGAAAGCGATCGTGGGTAAGAAGATCGGCATGACGCAGATCTTCACCGAAGATGGCCGTCTTGTTCCGGTCACCGTGATCGAGGCTGGCCCCTGCACCGTCGTGCAGACCAAGACCGTTGAGACTGATGGCTACACTGCCGTCCAGGTGGGCTTCGGCGAGATGACCGAGAAGCGCGCCGAGAAGCTCCACACCAAGGCTGAGCTGGGCCACTACAAGAAGGCTGGCGTCGAGGCCAAGCGCGTGCTGCGCGAGTTCCGCTTCGATGACTGCTCCGGCTACAAGGTTGGCGACGTGATCACCGTCGAGCAGTTCGCCGCTGGCGACAAGATCGACGTGACCGGCACCTCCAAGGGCCACGGCTACACCGGCGCCATCCAGCGTTGGAACCAGCACACCGGCCCCATGGCCCATGGCTCCAAGTACCACCGTGGCGTGGGTTCCCTGTCCGCTAACTCTGATCCTTCCCGTGTTTTCAAGAACAAGCACATGGCTGGCCACTACGGCGTTGACCGCGTGACTGTTCAGAACCTGGAAGTTGTCTCTGTGGATGTGGAGCGCAACCTGCTGCTGGTCAAGGGTGCTGTGCCCGGCGCCAACAAGGGTCTGCTGATCATCCGCGACACCGTCAAGTGATGCCGCGAGGAGGAAAGTAACAATGGCTAAGACTGCTCTTTACAATATGGAAGGCGCGGCCATTGGCGAGGTTGAACTGAGCGACGCGATTTTCGCTTCCTCTATCAACGAGGCCGCCATGCATCTGGTCGTCCGTTCCTACCTGGCCGCTCAGCGCCAGGGCACCCAGAGTGCCAAGACCCGCACCGAGGTCCGCGGCGGTGGTCGTAAGATCTACCGTCAGAAGGGCACCGGCAATGCTCGTCACCATGGCAACCGTGCTCCCCAGTTCACCCACGGCGGCGTCGTGTTCGCTCCCAAGCCCCGCGATTACTACATCGCGGTGCCCAAGAAGGTTCGCCGCCTGGCCTTCAAGTCCGCGATGACCTCCAAGCTGAACGCCGGCGAGATCATGATCGTGGATGAGATCAACCTGGCCGAAGGCAAGACCAAGCTGATGGCGAAGGTTCTGAAGAACCTGAACGCCGAGAAGAAGGCCCTGGTCGTTCTGCCCGAGCGCGAGGAGAACGTGGTCCGCGCCACCGCCAACCTGGCTGAGGCTGCCACCACCTACGTCAACACCCTGAATGTCTACGATATCCTGAACGCCAACAAGCTGATCCTGACCAAGGCTGCTCTGGCGCTGGTTGAGGAGGTGTACGCATAATGAAGAATCCCCACGACATCATCCGCCGTCCGGTTCTGACCGAGAAGGCGTACACCTGCATCGCTGACAAGCGTTACATCTTCGAGGTCGACGTGCACGCCACCAAGACCGAGATCAAGCAGGCCGTTGAGGCTGTCTTCGCTGAGGACGGCGTCAAGGTCGAGAAGGTCAACACCCTGCGCACTCTGGGCAAGATCAAGCGTCAGGGCCGCACTGCTGGCCGCACCCCCGAAGTCAAGAAGGCCTACGTCACGCTGAAGAAGGACTCCAAGCCCATCAAGTTCTTCGAAGGCATGGCCGAGTAAGCAAGGGAGGACAAGAAAATGGCTATTCGTCTTTACAAGCCGACTTCGCCCGCCCGGCGCTTCATGTCGGTTCTGACCTACGAGGAAGTTACCAAGAAGGCTCCTGAGAAGAGCCTGGTCGAGGTTCTGAAGAAGAACGCCGGCCGCAACAAGCAGGGCAAGATCACCGTTCGTCATCAGGGCGGCGGCAACAAGATCAAGTACCGCATCATCGACTTCAAGCGCAACAAGCTGGAGATCCCCGCTAAGGTTGCCGCTATCGAGTACGATCCCAACCGCAGCGCCTTCATCGCTCTGCTGTTCTACGCTGACGGCGAGAAGCGCTACATCCTGGCTCCCCAGGGCCTGAAGGTTGGCGACACCGTCGTCTCCTCCGAGAATGCTGACATCAAGCCCGGCAACGCGCTGCCGCTGTCCAACATTCCCGTTGGTACCCTGATCCACAACCTGGAGCTCAAGCCCGGCCGCGGCGGCCAGCTGGTTCGTTCCGCCGGCATGAGCGCTCAGCTGATGGCGAAGGAAAATGGCTATGCTACCGTGCGTCTGCCCTCCGGCGAGATGCGCAAGCTGCCCCTGAACGCCAAGGCTACCATCGGTACTGTGGGTAACTCCGATCATGAGAATGTGCGTCTGGGCAAGGCTGGCCGTGTCCGTCACATGGGCATCCGTCCCACCGTCCGCGGTGTGGTCATGAACCCCTGCGACCATCCCCACGGCGGCGGCGAGGGCAAGAGCCCCGTCGGTATGCCTGCTCCTGTGACTCCGTGGGGCAAGCCCGCTCTGGGCCTGAAGACCCGCAAGCACAAGAAGTACTCCAACAAGATGATCGTCAAGCGCGCCAGCAAGAAGTAAGCGCGTATCCTGCAGGAAGGAGGCAGCTAAATGAGCCGCTCTATTAAAAAGGGCCCCTATGTTGAGGCCGCGCTGATGAAGCGCATCGTTGAAATGAACAACGCCAACAAGAAGAACGTTGTGAAGACCTGGTCCCGCTCTTCCACGATCTTCCCGGATTTCGTCGGCCATACCATCGCCGTGCATGACGGCCGCAAGCATGTGCCGGTCTACGTGACCGAGGACATGGTCGGTCACAAGCTGGGCGAGTTCGCCCCCACCCGTACCTTCAAGGGTCATGCGGGTGACAAGGCTTCCGGCCGCAAGTAAGAAGAGAGGAGTGAAACGAAATGGCTACTCGTGAAAAGCAGAAGGCCGCGTTCCGTAAGGAAAACGCTGACCGTCGCCCCAAGGCTCACGCCAAGTACGTTCGCATCTCCTCCCGCAAGGTGAAGATCGTTATCGATCTGATCCGCGGCAAGAATGTGGACGAAGCAGCGGCGATCCTGATGTACACCCCCAAGGCCGCTTCCCCCGTGGTTCTGAAGGTGCTCAACAGCGCCATCGCCAACGCGGTGAACAACCTGGAGATGGATCGTAAGGACCTGTACGTCGCTGAAGTGTACGCCAACCCCGGCCCCACGCTGAAGCGCTACGTTGCCCGCAGCCGCGGCAGCGCGTCCCCCATGCTCAAGCGCACCAGCCACATCAGCGTGGTGCTGGACCAGAAGAAGGCGTAAGGAGGTTTACTCATGGGTCAGAAAGTCAATCCCCACGGCGCACGCGTGGGCGTGATCTTCGGCTGGAGCGGCCGCTGGTACGCTGGCAAGAAGGATTTTGCCAACTACCTGGTCGAGGACAACAAGCTGCGTAAGATGCTCAAGGATAAGTACTTCGCAGCCGGCGTCAGCAAGATCGATATCGAGCGTACCGCTCAGACCGTCACCATCAACATCTTCACCAGCAAGCCCGGTATGATCATCGGCCCCAAGGGCGCGACCATCGAGCAGCTGAAGAAGGACGTCACCGCTTTCCTCGGCCGTGCCGCTCAGATCAACGTTCTGGAGATCAAGCAGCCCGACGCCGACGCTCAGCTGGTGGCTGAGAACATTGCCGCGCAGCTGGAGAAGCGCATCTCCTTCCGCCGCGCGCTGAAGCAGGCGCAGGGCCGCGCGATGAAGCTGCCCGGCGTCAAGGGCATCAAGACCAGCGTTTCCGGCCGTCTGGGCGGCGCTGACATCGCCCGCACCGAGCACTACCACGAGGGTTCTATCCCGCTGCAGACCCTGCGTGCTAACATCGACTACGGCTTTGCCGAGGCGAAGACCACCTTCGGTCGCCTGGGCGTGAAGGTCTGGATCTACAAGGGCCAGATCCTGCCCAAGGCCAAGAAGGCTCCCGCTGCTAAGGAGGTCAAGTAACTATGCTGATGCCCAAGAGAGTCAAGCGCCGCAAGCAGTTCCGCGGCCGCATGAAGGGTGCCGCCCATCGCGGCAACTTCCTGGCGTACGGCGAGTTCGGCCTGCAGGCCACCGAGCCCTGCTGGGTCACCTCTCAGCAGATTGAGGCTGCCCGTATCGCCCTGACCCGTTACACCAAGCGTGGCGGCCAGGTCTGGATCAAGATCTTCCCCGATAAGCCCGTGACCGAGAAGCCCGCTGAGACCCGAATGGGTTCCGGTAAGGGTTCTCCCGAATACTGGGTTGCCGTTGTGAAGCCCGGCCGCGTCCTGTTCGAGGTCGCCGGCGTGCCGGAAGAGACCGCCCGCGAGGCTCTGCGTCTGGCTTCCCACAAGCTGCCCCTGAAGACCAAGTTCATCAAGCGCGCTGAGAAGCCCGCGAACGAAGAGGCTGGTGAAGAGTAATGAAGGCGAATGAATTTGTTTCCATGAGCAATGAACAGCTGACCGCGACGGTCGCTGAGCTGAAGAAGGAGCTCTTCACCCTTCGCTTCCAGCTCGCTACCGGCCAGCTGCAGAACACCATGCAGATTACTGCGGTGAAGCGCGACATCGCTCGTGCGCTGACCGTGCTGCGCCAGAAGGAACAGGCGTAAGTGAGAGTGGAAGGAGGCAGCTGCTGCCATGTCTGAAATCAACAACAATGTGGAGCGCGGTCTGCGTAAGACCCGTATTGGCGTCGTCGTGTCCGACAAGATGGACAAGACCTGCGTCATTCAGATCAAGACCCGCGTTCGTCATCCGCTGTATGGCAAGATCATGAACAAGACTTCCAAGCTGAAGGTTCATGACGAGAACAATGAGTGTGGCGTTGGCGATACCATCAAGGTGATGGAGACCCGTCCGCTTTCCAAGGACAAGCGCTGGCGCCTGGTCGAGATCATCGAGAAGGCTAAGTAATCCGCGCGTTAAGGAGGAAATACTATGATTCAGCCGCAAACCCGGCTTAAGGTTGCCGACAACTCCGGCGCCAAGGAAATCATGTGCATCCGCGTGCTGGGCGGTTCTTTCCGTCGCGACGGTTCCATCGGTGACATCATCGTGGCCAGCGTCAAGACCGCTACCCCCGGCGGCACCGTGAAGAAGGGCGACGTCGTGAAGGCGGTTATCGTCCGCATGCGCAAGAATAAGCGCCGTCCTGATGGCTCTTACATCAAGTTTGATGACAACGCCGCCGTTATCATCAACGATGCCAAGATGCCCAAGGGCACCCGTATCTTTGGACCCGTTGCCCGCGAGCTGCGTGAGAAGGACTTCATGAAGATCGTCTCTCTGGCTCCCGAAGTTCTGTAAGAGGAGGCGGAAGAGATGCACGTTCGTAAGAATGATCTGGTGATGGTCATCACCGGCAAGGATAAGGGTACGAAGGGCAAGATCGCCGCTGCGTTCCCCAAGACCGGCAAGGTCATCGTTGAGGGCGTGAACATGGTGACCCGTCACCAGAAGGCCCGCAATGCGATGCAGCCCGGCGGCATCGTGAAGAAGGAAGCTCCCATCGACGCTTCCAACGTGATGCTGATCTGCGAAAAGTGCGGCAAGCCCGTCCGCGTGGCTCACAAGGTTACCGTGACCACCGAGAATGGCAAGAATGTCCGCAAGATGGTCCGCACCTGCAAGAAGTGCGGCGCCGAAATCTGAGAAGGAGGAAAAGTCTGATGGCTACCCGTATGAAGGAAAAGTACCTGGCCGAGGCTGTTCCTGCTCTTCAGCAGAAGTTCGGCTACAAGAATGTGATGGAGATCCCCAAGCTGGAGAAGATCGTCATCAACATGGGTCTGGGCGACCTGAAGGACAACACCAAGGCCTTCGAAATGGCTGTCAACGAGCTGACCGCCATCGCCGGCCAGAAGCCCATGATCACCAAGGCCAAGAAGTCCATCGCTAACTTCAAGCTCCGTGAGGGCCAGAACGTTGGCGCCAAGGTCACCCTGCGCGGCGACCGCATGAACGAGTTCATGGACAAGCTGGTCAACATCGCTCTGCCCCGCGTTCGCGACTTCCGCGGCGTGTCTGCGACCTCTTTCGACGGCCGCGGCAACTACGCCCTGGGCATCCGTGAGCAGCTGCTGTTCCCCGAAATCGAGTACGACAAGGTCGAGAACATCCGCGGCATGGAGATGATCTTCGTCACCACCGCGAAGACCGACGAGGAGTGCAAGGAGCTGCTGCGTCTGATGGGCATGCCCTTCGCTCAGGCGTAAAAGGAGGAGAACAACAATGGCAAAGACGAGTATGAAGATCAAGCAGGCGAGGACGCCTAAGTTCTCCACCCGCGCTTACACCCGCTGCCGTCTGTGCGGCCGTCCCCACTCTGTCCTGCGCAAGTACGGCGTGTGCCGTGTCTGCTTCCGCGAGCTCGCTTACAAGGGCGAGATCCCGGGCGTGCGCAAGGCCAGCTGGTAATCGGGGAGACAAACGGAAGGAGGTACCATCATGGTTGTGAATGATCCCATCGCCGATATGCTCACCCGAATCCGCAACGCGCAGATCGCCAAGCACGACTCTGTGACGCTGCCCGCCAGCAACACTAAGAAGGCCATCGCCAAGATTCTTCTGGCTGAAGGCTACGTGAAGTCCGTCGATTTCATCGACGACGGTCTGCAGGGCGAGATCAAGGTGACTCTGAAGTATATCAATGGCAAGACCCCCGTCATCGCGGGTCTGAAGCGCATCAGCAAGCCCGGCCTGCGTGTTTACGCGCGCTGCGAGGAGCTGCCCAAGGTTCTGGGCGGCCTGGGCATTGCGATCATCAGCACCAGCAAGGGTCTGATGACTGACAAGGAAGCCCGCAAGAACGCCATCGGCGGCGAAGTGCTGGCTTACATCTGGTAATAGACCGACACGCTTAATGGAGGTGTGATATCATGTCTCGTATCGGAAGACTTCCGATCACTGTTCCCGCGGGCGTGACGGTCACTGTTGATAGCGACAACCTGGTCACTGTCAAGGGCGCCAAGGGCACCCTGACCCAGCAGGTCAACCCCGCTATCACCGTCAACCAGGAGGGCAACATCATTACCCTCACCCGCCCCTCTGACGCTGCTCCCCACCGTGCGATGCACGGCCTGTACCGCACCCTGATCAACAACATGGTCGTGGGCGTTTCCACCGGCTTCTCCAAGACTCTGGAGCTGGTTGGTACCGGCTACCGCGCTGAGTGCAAGGACGGCAAGAATCTGGTCATCAAGATCGGCTTCAGCCACGACGTGATCCGTGTGGCTCCCGAAAATGTGACCTTCGAGACCCCCAACCAGAACACCATCGTGGTGAAGGGTATCGACAAGCAGGTCGTTGGCGCCCTGGCTGCTGACATTCGCTCCATCCGTAAGCCCGAACCCTACCATGGCAAGGGCATCAAGTACATCGATGAGCATGTCCGCCGCAAGGAAGGCAAGACCGGTAAGAAGTAAGAAAGGGAGTGACTGCAAATGTTCAAGAAGCGTGACCGTGCGGAACTGCGTGAGATTCGTCATGCCCGCGTCCGCAAGAAGATCAGCGGCACCCCTGAAATGCCGCGTCTGTCCGTCTACCGCAGCCTGAAGCACATCCAGGTTCAGCTGATCGACGATGTCGCCGGTAAGACCCTGTGTGCCGCCTCCACCATGGAGAAGGGCATCCAGGAGCAGCTGAATGAGCTGGACAAGAAGGGCGCTGCCAAGCTGGTGGGCAAGCTCATCGCCGAGCGTGCCATCGCCGCTGGCTACAAGACCGTCGTCTTCGACCGTGGCGGCTATGTGTACACTGGCCGTGTGGCCGAAGTGGCCAATGGCGCCCGTGAAGCGGGTCTGGAATTCTAAGAAGGAGGTAGCAACGGAAATGCAACGCTACGAACAGGCAAGCGAATTCAAGGATCGCCTGGTTGCTGTCAACCGCGTCTCCAAGACCGTTAAGGGCGGCCGCAACATGCGGTTCTCCGCGCTGGTCGTTGTGGGTGACGAGAATGGCCGCGTCGGCGCCGGTATGGGCAAGGCTGCGGAAATTCCCGAGGCCATCCGCAAGGCGAACGAAGATGCCAAGAAGCACCTGGTGAATGTGCCCCTGAACGGCACTACCATCCCCCATGATTCTGTGGGCTACTTCTCCACCGCTAAGGCGGTGCTGCTGCCCGCTCCCGAAGGTACCGGCGTGATCGCCGGCGGCGCTGCCCGTGCGGTGCTGGAGCTGGCTGGCGTGAAGGACATCCGTACCAAGTCCTTCGGCACCAACAACCCCATCAACATGGTCAAGGCCACCATCGAGGCCCTCAAGCAGCTGCGCAGCGCTGAGGAAGTCGCCAAGATGCGCGGCAAGACCGTGGAAGAGATCCTGGGCTAAGGAGGTAGAGAGATATGTTGAAGGTTACTCTGATCAAGTCTCCCATCGCCTCTCTGCCCAAGCACAAGGCGACCGTCGCCGCTCTGGGCCTGCATAAGGTTGGCCAGACCGTCGAAAAGCCCGACAACGCCGCCATCCGCGGCCAGATCTTCGCCGTGAAGCACATGGTGAAGGTTGAAGAAGTCAACGAATAATAAGGAGGAAACCCCGAATGAAACTGCACGAGCTGCATCCCGCCGAGGGTTCCACCACCGCTGCCAAGCGTCTTGGCCGCGGCGTTGGCTCCGGTCTGGGTAAGACTGCTGGTAAGGGTCACAAGGGTGCCAAGGCTCGCTCCGGCGGCGGCAAGCGCCCCGGCTTCGAGGGCGGCCAGATGCCCCTGTACCGTCGTGTGCCCAAGAAGGGCTTCACCAACATCTTTGGTACTGATTACGAGTGCATCAATGTTGAGGCTCTGGAAGTCTTCGAGAACGGCGCTGTCGTGACCGAAGAGATCCTGATCGACTGCGGCATGATCCACGCGTCCAAGGATGGCCTGAAGGTCCTGGGCAACGGCGAACTGACCAAGAAGCTGACCGTTAAGGCGGCTAAGTTCACCGCTTCTGCGAAGGAGAAGATTGAAGCCGTTGGCGGCACCTGCGAGGTGATCTGACATGCTTGATTACATTCGCAAGCTGTGGAAGATCGAAGACCTGCGCAAGAAGATCCTCTATACCTTCGGTATGCTGATCCTGTTCCGTCTGGTTGGTTGTATCCCGGCTCCCGGTATCGACCTGACCCGACTGGGCATGGGCGGCACTGACCTCCCCCTGCTTGATATGATGAATATGATGACTGGTGGCGCGATGTCCCAGATGACCATTATGGCCATGGGTATCTCCCCCTACATCAACTCCTCCATTATCATGCAGCTGCTGTGCATCGCGCTTCCTGTTCTGGAGCGCATGCAGCAGGAAGAGGGTGGCCGCGAGAAGATCAACCGTATCTCTCGCTACCTGACTATCGCTCTGGCTGTGATTCAGGCTATCGGCCTGTCCAACGGCCTGGGCTATGCCAAGGACGGCCTGTGGAACAACATCCTCATCGGCGTCTCCATGGCTGGCGGTACTGCCCTGGCCATGTGGATCGGTGAGCGCATTACCGAGAAGGGCATCGGCAACGGTATCTCCCTGCTGATCTTCGCCGGTATCGTGTCCAACCTGTTCAACGGCATCCTGAATGGCTTCCGCACTGCCGGTAGCATCAGCACCTACATCAGTGCTGCTGCCCTGCTGGTGCTGCTGGTCATTCTGACCTTTGTTGTCACTTACGTTGACCTGGGCGAGCGCCGCATCCCGCTGCAGATCGCCAAGCAGGTCAAGGGCCGTCGCGTGTACGGTGGTCAGAACACCCACATGACCCTGAAGGTCATCGCTGTGGGCGTTATGCCTCTGATCTTCGCGTACAGCTTCCTGTCCTTCCCCGGCACCATCGGCCAGCTGGTTGCTCCCCACAGCGGTTTCACCGCCTGGTGCAACGAGCATCTGGTCAACGGCGCCTGGCTGCATCTGATCCTGTCCGCGCTGCTGATCTTCGCGTTCACCTTCTTCTACTCCAGCATCTCCTTCGATGCCAAGAAGCAGGCTGAGCAGCTGCAGCAGCAGGGTGCGACCATCCCCGGCCGCCGCGGTAAGGATATTGCGTCCTACCTGCAGCGCACCACCAACCGCCTCAACCTGTTTGCGGCGCTGTTCCTGGCTGTGCTGGCCGCGATCCCCACGCTGATGCTGAAGTTCGCGGAGACTCAGGTGCCCTTCGCTGCCTCCTCCATGCTGATCGCTGTGTCCGTCTCCCTGGAGACCATGCGCACGATCAAGGGCGAGATGGCCATCCGTGGCATCGAGAGCGACAAGGACAACGGTTTCATGTAATTGATTATGCCATGCACCGTCGTAAGTCCGCTTCTTCGGTGCATGGCATTTTTCAAAGCCTGCACTGGTATACATGAACCAATTACGACATAAGCTACCAAGCGACGATTTGCAGGAAGGAACATCATCATGAATGTGATCTTTCTTGGCCCTCCCGGCGCCGGTAAGGGCACCCAGGCGCAGCGCATCTGCGACGCGCTGAATATTCCCCAGATTTCTACGGGCGACATTCTCCGCCGCGCCATGAAGGAGGAGACTCCCACTGGCCTGAAGGCGAAGCAGTATGTTGAGGCCGGCAAGCTGGTGCCCGACGAGGTCATCATTGACATCGTCCGTGAGCGCCTGGCCATGGATGACTGCCAGAATGGCTACATCCTGGACGGCTTCCCCCGCACGGTTCCCCAGGCTGAGGCCCTTGATACCATCGCCAAGATCGACGTTGTGGTCGACCTGGACGTGGCTGACGAGGTGCTCATCAACCGCCTGAGCGGCCGCCGCGTGTGCCTTGCCTGTGGCGCCACCTATCATGTGGACCACCTGAACGGCGAGACCAAGTGTGCAAAGTGCGGCGAAACCCTCATCCAGCGCAAGGACGACAGCGCTGAAACCGTCCTCAACCGCCTGAACGTGTACCATGAGCAGACCGCTCCCCTGGTGGATTACTACCAGAAGAAGGGCAACCTCAAGGTCATCGATGGCGCGCAGGACATGGACACGATCTTCGAGTCCATCCTGACTGTCGTGAAGGGCTGATAGCGATGATCAGTTTGAAGAATTCTGACCAGATCGCGAAGATGCGTGCCGCTGGTGCGCTGCTTTACGAGGTGCATCAGAAGCTTCGCGCCGAGATCAAGCCCGGCGTGACCACCTTCGACCTGGATGCTTACGCCGAATCCCTCATCCGCAAGGCGGGCGCGATCCCGTCCTTCAAGGGGTATCAGGGCTATCCTGCCACCCTCTGCACGTCCGTGGACGATGCGGTGGTGCACGGGATCCCCAACAAGAAGCAGGTGCTCAAGGCTGGCCAGATCATCTCCGTTGACTGCGGACTGATCCTGGACGGCTGGCAGTCTGACAGCGCGTTCACCGCCGGCGTAGGGGAGATCTCTCCCGAAGCGCAGCGACTGATCGACATCACCGAGGAGTGCTTCTGGCGCGCTGCCCGTCAGTGCGTCGCAGGCAACCGCCTGGGCGATGTAGGCCACGCCTGCCAGGAATATGCCGAAAGCAATGGCTGCGGCGTCATCCGCGACCTGACCGGTCACGGCATTGGCCGCGAAATGCACGAGGATCCGCCGGTGTACAACTACGGCGTTCCCGGCAAGGGCCTGCGCCTGCGCGCGGGCATGACCATTGCGGTGGAGCCGATGATCTCCGCCGGCGACTGGCGTGTCACCTGCGACGCCGATCAGTGGTGCTACCGCACCCGCGACCGGAGCCTGTGCAGCCATTACGAGCACACCCTCGCCATCAACGAGGCAGGTCTGCCCGAGATCCTGACCTATCCCGGCTTCAAGTGGGAGGACAAGGAATGATGGACAGGCTGACGATGATCCCCGGTCGGGTGGTGCTTTCCACCCAGGGCCGCGATGAGGGTCGGTATTTCATCGTGCTTGAGGTGATCGACGAAGACTTCGTGCTCATGGCAGACGGCCTGACGCGGAAGATCGATCATCCCAAGAAGAAAAAGGTCAAGCATCTTCGCCCCAAGCCCATTGTGGTGAATGTTGACGGAAGCACGCTTCCCAACAAGCACCTGCAGGACAGTGATCTGCGCCGTTATCTGCGCGAGAATGGCTTGGAAATCAGCAATCCGTCCACCGACGTGGACGACGACAAGTAAGGAGGACTGAAAATGTCCAAGAGCGACGTCATCGAAATGGAAGGCAAGGTCATTGAAGCCCTTCCGAACGCTATGTTCAAGGTTGAGCTGCCCAATGGCTATCAGGTTACCGCTGTCATCTCCGGCAAGATGCGCATGAACTTCATCCGCATCTACGAGGGCGACAAGGTCACCATCGAGCTGAGCCCCTACGACCTCACCCGTGGCCGTATCACCTGGCGCAGCAAGTCCTGATAACAGGGACAATCGTAAAAATCTCGGTGCGCGGAACAAATTGTCATGGATTTCCCCTTGACGGTTTGGCACATCTGGTGTATAATAATTGTTGGACTGTTATAGTCCCAACGTATGAAGAATCCGGGTAGGCATCCGCCGCACCCGCTCAGACTCTACAACAGGAGGTAACAGAGCATGAAGGTTCGTCCGTCCGTGAAGCCCATCTGCGAGAAGTGCAAGATCATCCGCCGCAAGGGCAAGGTCATGGTGATCTGCGAGAATCCCAAGCACAAGCAGAAGCAGGGCTAACCAGGAGCTTCGCCCCTGGACCCAAGCTCGCGATTGAGTATCGGGGGTTGGGCATGCTTGCTTCCGCGTGTTTGTTCGCGTGAGTCAAAAGAGTGGCGTATGCCACTTTTTTGCGTTTTGGGGGATAATAGAAAAGACCGGCGGAATGGATAGACCGCCCCAGAATGTACGGACTGCAGAAAAAGGGCCCTATGTAAGGACAAAAGGATCAGACGGAGAGGCGAAGCGAGAGCGGCGCCACTCCGAATTTAGTTTGGATGCGCTCGTTGTTGTAGAAGTCGATATAGCGGT
>JAZNSI010000034.1:0-1880 GCA_045591175.1 Clostridia bacterium | reverse complement strand
TGCCGTCCACGGTGATTTCGCCGTCGCTGCAGCTGTCCATACCGCCGAGGATGTTCAAAACCGTTGTTTTGCCCGCGCCGGAAGGACCCACCACGATGCAGAACTCACCCTTGCCGATGGAAAAATTGATGTGATCCACGGCGTTGATGGTCACCTGACCCATTTGATACCGTTTGGATACATCCTTGAACACCACAAAATCCCGCATCGCTCATCCTCCTCAAACGCAGGTTGAAACTTTCTCAACTGTATATTATAAATCCTTTTTGGTAAATTGCCAATGGTCAAACACAGGAAAGCTGTCTAAAATTGTCGCAGCTCCCCGTTGGAGTCGCCATGCGTCAGATTCTTGACATTCTCCGATGCAACTCTTATAATATATGGTGCGGAATTTTCCGAAACCCGTCAAACTCAGGGGAAGGAAGTCCTTCTCCGATCAATATATTCTGAAAGGAAAATGTTGCTATGATCTATTCTACCGAAGTGCAGCATATGTGTCCTGTCGCCAAGGGCGCGTACCACGGTCCTGCTCCCATTCCTGAAGAAGGCAAATGGATCCAGGCTAAGGAAGTCAAGGACATCTCCGGCCTGACCCATGGTATTGGCTGGTGCGCTCCTCAGCAGGGCACCTGCAAGCTGACCCTGAACGTCAAGCAGGGCGTCATCCAGGAAGCGCTGGTTGAGACCATCGGCTGCTCCGGCATGACCCACTCCGCCGCTATGGCCTCCGAGATCCTGCCCGGCAAGACCATCCTCGAGGCGCTGAACACCGACCTGGTGTGCGACGCCATCAATACCGCCATGCGCGAGCTGTTCCTGCAGATCGTGTACGGCCGCACCCAGTCCGCGTTCTCTGATGACGGCCTGCGCATCGGCGCCGGTCTGGAGGATCTGGGCAAGGGCCTGCGCAGCCAGGTCGGCACCATGTACGGCACCCTGGAAAAGGGCCCCCGTTACCTGGAGATGGCCGAGGGCTACGTGCTGAAGATCGCTCTGGACAAGGACAACCAGATCTGCGGTTACCAGTTCCTGTCCCTGGGCAAGATGATGGACGCCATCAAGAAGGGTATGGAGCCCAACGAGGCCTATGCCAAGAACATCGGCACCTACGGCCGCTTCAAGGCCGAAGACGGCGCGGTCACCTGGATCGATCCCCGTCATCAGTAATAGAGGAGGTATGTGAAAATGGCTCTGTTTGAAAACTACGAAGGCCGCATGCCTCAGCTGCAGCCTGTTCTGGACAAGTACGGCTTCGCCTCCTGGGAGGATCTGAAGAAGTTCAACAACGACCACGGTGTTGACGGCTACGGCATCACCGAGGGCATCCAGCCCATCTGCTTCGAGAATGCCAAGTGGGCCTACGAGCTGGGCGCCGGCATCGCGCTGAAGAAGGGCGTCAAGACCGCTAAGGAAGCCGCCGTGTGCATCGGCGAGGCCCTGCAGGCCTTCTGCATCCCCGGCTCCGTTGCTGACCAGCGTCAGGTTGGTCTGGGCCACGGCAACCTGGGCGCCATGCTGCTGGACGAGGCCACCGAGTGCTTCGCCTTCCTGGCCGGCCACGAGTCCTTCGCTGCCGCTGAGGGCGCCATCGGTATCGCCCGTAACGCCAACAAGGTTCGCAAGAACCCCCTGCGCGTCATCCTGAACGGCCTGGGCAAGGACGCTGCCATGATCATCTCCCGCATCAATGGCTTCACCTACGTCGAGACCAAGTATGACTACCTGTCTGCCGACGTGAAGGAAGATCATGCCCTGACCGTTGTGAAGACCACCGCTTACTCCGACGGCGAGCGCGCGAAGGTTAACTGCTACGGCGCTGACGACGTCCGCGAGGGCGTTGCCATCATGTGGCACGAGGGTGTTGGCGTTTCCATCACCGG
>JAZNSI010000033.1:0-3910 GCA_045591175.1 Clostridia bacterium | reverse complement strand
GCTACACTTTCTGCCGGATGGTCAATACCAACATCAGGGTCGGAAATCACTTCTCCATTTTCATCAACTACAACACTATATACCTTCTCAACGTAGGTACTGCTGCCTTCACGATACTTCTTGAACTGAATATCCCAGCGCTTGTAGTCCGGGCGTTCATCTGTCGTGTAAAGGTTGGCGACAGGATGCAAACTGCTCATGTAAGCATCATCAAAACCATAGGCTTCCTGAATGGCTGCTCTGGCAATGGTAATAGCATCTTGCTCTGACAGGACATCCTTTGTCGGTACAATGAGGGTATCCGTAGCACCGTCGTCACCATACATCGTAACAATGCCATTCCACCAAACACGCTGTTCAGGCGTCCAGGTATCTTCGTGACCCATAATGGCATAGGTGATCAGCGTGGAGTGAATCTCCTTCACGTCTTCCAGCCCCGTCAGCTTCAGCATCAGCCGATCAGCCGCCGCTGCTTTGTCCTGCTCGGTAGCCGTTTCACTGGACAGGATCAGCGTGTCTTCGGATTCATCCAGATAGCCCATGGCAACAATATCTTTCGCCAGCTGAATCCGGCGGGTTGCGGGCCACTCCACATAGTCGCCCATATCATGCTCAGTCTGCTTCATCTGCGGCACATAGTCCTGCCACAAAAGGGTTGCTGCCAGTGCGACCGTGCCGGTCAGCAGCAGAATCAGAATAAACACCAAACCAAGGGATAGTTTCTTTTTCACAACAGGCACTCCTTCGTCTCGCGCTGCGGCAAGCACACGCTGGGCGAGATAAGGATTGGGCTGTACGCCGGATGTGGCGCAATGCTGCTGAACAGCGGTGTGTACCTTGGCACGAACCAACTTATCGTCCATAAGCGCCCTCCTTTTCCAGCACTTTACGCAGCTTGGCGCAGGCTTGTTTTAGTCTGCCGGATACGCTTGATACAGCAATATCCAGCGATTCGGCGATTTCTCTCATTGTCATATCCTGATAGTAGTACAACAGGATAATCTCTTTGTATTTTGCAGGCAGTTTGACAATCGCCTGTGCCAATTCTTCGGCATCGTAGTCCTCGACCGGCTGAACAGGGATGGGTGTCATGTCCTCCGGGGTCACTCGACGGTCCATGTGGCGGAACCACGCGGAGCGTTTCATATCCCTGCAGGTGTTGATAGCGATCCTCGTCAGCCATGTCTTCTCGCTGCACTCACCTCGGAATGCAGTCATGGATCGGTATGCCTTCAAAAAGGTTTCCTGCACGGCGTCCTCTGCCATCGTTCTGTCATGCAAATACATGAAGCACATTTGCAGCAGGACAGCCTGGTATTGATCAATCAATTTGGTCAACAAGTATTCCTGGGAGCTGTCCGGGCCCTTGACAGTTTCCATCTGCTGCTCACCTCCTTACACTAATACTGACGATGCTCAATAGTCGATTTTCGGAATTTAAGAAAATTTTATCAGATATTTGGTGATATGAAAAGAGCGCCTGCCCCGAAAGGCAAGCGCTCGCTGTATTACCATTTGGTTGAACTGCTTCCTACCCTGCAAAACTTTTCGCATCGTATGCTAACTCATGCCCACCCGGTGTGGGTGGGCATCGAAAGCTATCATCAGCCATTCCCGGCATTGGCGGGCTGCACCTCTACCTCAGTGAGTACCATCAAGCCATTGGGGTCATCGAAAGCCACGCGGAAGCCATTGCTCATAAACTCAGGGTCGCTGGTAATGTACAGCAGCCATGAAATACGCACACCCTCTGTTTCCTCATAGCGGCAGCAGATCGCGCCAACTTGATAATCCCCCAGCTGCTCCAAAGCTTCCTTACCGTGCTTTTCTTCAATAGCCCGCAGCGCCATCTCAACCGCCTCTTCACGGGTCATTTCATCGCCCTCAGGAACGTGGTGATGACCGCCTAATGCATTCTTCTGTGCTTCCAGAGGCCAGAAAAACCAGGTGTCGGCATACTGCTGTGTGTGGGCGTCATAAGCATCTGCCTGACGCTCCTTTTCGGCGATTTTCGCAGCCTCCTCTGCTGTGGGCGTGATGGCTACTTTGGGATTTGCATCCAGCACGGTAAAGGGAACATACATCATCATGGATTCGGAATTTTCGTAGTCATACTGTCGCATTTCGAGGATCTCTCCGGTCATGCAGTCCAGCTCCACGCACCAGATCGCATCGTAGGTAGCACTCGCTTCGTTGCCGGGGAAATGGATTCTCAATGTTACCTTGTAGATTGCGCGACCATTGGAAGTACAACAGATAACCTGCGACCTTGTTTGGCCCTCCAGAGAAACAGCCTCCTGCGCGATTCCAAGTGCCTTCAAAGCCGGGATGCTGCCCTCCGGCGGCATGCGGTAGCCTGCCTCGGCGTAGCGTTTCTCCCAGACCTCCACGGGTTCAAGCTCCGCAATCAGCTCGCCGAACTCCGCCCACGCTTCGACTGTCCAGCTGGCTGGATCGCCGTATTTCATATCCATCATTTCCTCAGCATGAGAGTAGGAGCGGGCTTTGGCGTCTTCCTTCAGAAACCACGCCATTTCACTTTCCAGCAGAGTTCCCTGCTGGTCGAAGGATACCCAGTATTCCGTTTCACCGGAAGCTGGATTGACATACTCAAACTTCCACATGGCATTGTGATGTCCCTCATAATCGTTCCACGGTGCGTAGAACCACTCCCACAACTTCCATTGCTCGTTGCTCTCCACGGGAAGCGTAACACCGTATTCATCATAGAGGAGCTGTGCTGCGTGCGTTTTTGCTTCCGGGATGGTCATGTCACTTTCGCCGGGAATGGCGTAGTTGTTCCGCTCCTTGAAGCCAATCTGAAGCATCATTTCATCATACCAATGCTTCTGCTCAATCGTCCATGCATAATGCAATCCGCCGAAAGCCTCGCGGCAGATGGCCATGATGACCTCTTCCTCCCAATAGCCCTTGCCATTGCGGAGTGCAGCCATGATACGGCCATCCTCCTCCAGTGTGATTCCATTCTCGTTCAACGTCTGAATCAGCTGCACCAATTCCTCATGAGTAAAGGATTCCTGAACATAGCCTGCGCTGTCATTCTGCTGCGCCATTGGTACAGCTTCCTGCTCAACGAAATCCATTCCTGTCAGCAGTGCAACAGCCAGCGCAGTCAGCGACATCAACATGAATACCAGCAACAAGACAAATCCAACGGATAATTTGTTCTTCACAATTACTCTGCCTCCTGATTTTGAGGCATGCAGCACGCGCTGAACCATGTATGGGTCGGGTGAATATGCGGGACTATGTGTGTCTATGGCATAGCGAACCTGCTCCCTCAGCTTCTTTTCATCCATGCAGATACCCCCTTCCCAGAATGGTTTCCAGCCTGGCACATGCCTGCTTGATTCTCTTTGATACGACGGAAGCGGACACGCCCAGCGCGTCGCTGATCTCTCGCATCGACATGTCATGATAAAAGTACAGAAGCACAGCTTCTTTCAGCTTGACCGGCAGCTGCATGATGGCGCTGGCAAGGTCGAGGGAGTTATAGCCGTTGTACTCCTGTGATGGCTCCGGAAGCAGGTCAAGAGACACCCTACGATCCACAAAGCGCATCCAGCGGGAGCGCCCCATGTCGCGGCACACATTGACCGCTATCCTCATCAGCCACGTCTTTTCGCTGCAATCTCCACGGAAGGTATGTAAAGCCCTGTATGCTTTCAGAAAGGTTTCCTGTACAGCATCCTCAGCTAAATCCCTGTCGCGAAGGTACATGTAGCATGTACGAAACAGCAAAACTTCATAGGTTTCTACCATGTGCGTTAATATCGCTTCGTGGTCATTGCCCGGATCCTTGACAATTTCCATTTGCTGTTTCCCTCCTTTCACTTATATAGACGAAGCATTTCAGATTTTGTAAGCACCTTTTCAGAAATCCATGTGG
>JAZNSI010000032.1:0-68416 GCA_045591175.1 Clostridia bacterium | reverse complement strand
GTGCTCCCGGACGAAGGTGGTGCACTTGTCCCACCCGTCGAAGATGCGGTAGATCTGATACTGATCGAGGCTGGTGTCCGTAGGCTCATCGCCGTCGTAGCTGACGGAGCTGCCGTAGGGGACGGTCACGCTCTTGAGCTGAGTGCTGCCGTTGTACCACTCCACGGTGTACTCACGGGTCGTCTCGGAATACAGAGCCTTGACGGTCATGGAGGTCACGACACGGGAGAAGTCCGTGTCCCAGCCAGAATAGGCGTAGATGGTGGACTCGGTGGTCGGACGGGTCGGCGTGGGGATGGGGTTCTCATCACGGGTGATGGGATCCACCGCAGCTTCACCAACGACCACATACTGCACATCCAGCACCGTGCCGTCCCAGTTGATAAAGGTGACGGGGTTCTGCGGGAGCAGCGTGTCGTAGCTGACGGCCAGGTCAGGCCAAGTGGTCATGTAGTCGATGATCTCCTGCGACTTCACCACGCCTGCGATGTGCACCCGGCCAGAGAGGGAGGTGCTGTTCATCTCCAGCATAGTGTTGAGCAAGGAGGTATCCTGGAGCACCCAGTTGATACCGGCAAGACGGACTGTCTGGAGGGTATCAACGGCATCCTGGACGATGGTCAGCTCGTCCACCACCGAGTATTCTTCGGTGAAGGATTCGAGGCTCTCGTAGGTCATCTGAAGGTTAGTCAGGTAGTGCAGATTGCGCATCACCAGGGTGTTGACCGTACCGGGCAGATAGGCCGACTGAATCGCACCGGAGGGGGCAAAGGTTACGCCCTTCAGCGCTGTACCCTGAGCCAGCAGGGTTGTCAGGTTGCCGCATGCCGTCAGGTTGAGGGAGCCGGTCAGGTTGGGGCAGCCTCTCACATCCAGCAGCTCCAAAAGCGGGTTGTTGCCGATGTTCAGAGCTGTCAGGAAGCCGTTGGTGTATCCCTCGACAGAACTGCCGATCACCAGCGTTTGGAGCTTCTCCGCCTTGGAGAAATCGTTGTCATGGATGTACGCACCGGACAGGTCGTTGATGGCCTGAATACGGGATGCGCAGTAGATCAGGACAGCGGTATCATCCATCGCACCGGAAAGCGGATTCTCGATCAGGTATTCCTGCCCAGCCTTGGCGCGGATGCGGATGGGCGAGGGACTGTTTCCGTAGAGTACGGACAGGTACATGTCGCTGTACGGGATGAGCTTCAGATCATAATTGGGGGCCACAACAGCGCTCTGCGGCGTGTTGCAGCGGAACATGATCTGATCCTCCTTTGCAGAGGTTGCGACGTACTTGGTAGCCATGTACGCTCGCTGATCGCGCTCCCACTGGCGACGGTGGTATTTCTTGCGACCATTCATCATCGTCTCAAGGAAACGCTTAGCGCCAGCCTTGTAGGTGCGGATGTAGACGCGCTCAATATGCAGCCGCCACAGTTCTTCGGGCCACTGCTCCTGCCATGCGTCGAACTCGCTGATCAGACCTTCAGCATCCCACGCACCGGCGCTCTCGCGGTCAATGTACATGGCTTGCAGCTGAGGATACATCAGGTCGCGAATGCGACACCAGAACACGCTCTCAGCACCGTTGTACACATAGCCGGAGTTGGGGTCACCATCGGTGCGGTAGTCCACGTCCTCCTTGCCAGCAGGCATGGTCATCTCACCGGAGTTGTTGATACCAAGGCTGGTGTCGTTATCGTAGTCCCAAGGTTCCATGCGGTAGCCGCCATTGATGGCTGCGGCTTCGTCGTTGATAACGAACCAGGCGGCCTTCTCAGCCCCCATCGCCTCTGCCTGGGCTGCGCTGATGTAATACCGGCCCCAGTGCCAGAAGGTATTCTTGGCGCGGTTGTCGGTCATCGTGTAGCGCTCGGTGAACAGGTAGGAATACTCCATCGAACCGGGCACACACCAGTTGTTCAGCTGGGCGACAAAGTCAGCATCGCTGGCTGTGACGATCCACTTGTAGAAACGGTTGAACACGTCAATGTTTGCCGCCTCTTCTTCGTCGGTCACATCCGGGTGCTGGTAGCGGAACTCGAAGGTCTCTCCCCATTCGTTGTGCAGGGAGTCGTAGGCGGGGTTACCAGCCTTCCACTGAGCCTCCGAAATGGGATAGACCATATTGCCGTCTGCGTCATACACGCCGGAGGGGAAGATGGAGTTGGGCATGGTGTTGTCCGAGATCTCCACGCAGAACTCGCTGTGATCGTCGGGATCGGACGCGCGGGTCTGGTCGGTATCCTTCGAGTCGCCGATATTGCCAAGCGAGTAGAAGTGCCAGCCTGTGTCTTGAAACTCGCGATGCTTGCTGAGATCGGGGTCGTTTTCCCTGATGAAAACAACACAGTTGACGAACTCCATAGTCGTCTTGGTGTTGGCGTCACGACGCTTGCTCACCGGCGTGTAGGGCAGATACCTGTGATAACGTGCCGCCAGCTTGCTGTTGTTCGCATGCTCACTGGAGGCCACGTTGACCTTGATGTTGAACAGCGCGTTCGGGACGGAGGTGCGGGTCAGGGTGACCTTGCCCGTGCCGTCAGTCACCTTGGTGCCGTTGCCCCAGGTCAGCTGGGTGATATAGTCCGGGTCGTGGGTGATCTTCTTATGCGTCCAGACGCCATCACAGCAGAAGTACACGTTCAGGTTGCGAGCCGCGAAGCCGTACTCATTAGAGGTCGTGCCCTGACCGCTATGGTAGGCGTTGGTCGCCTGGAAGTTGTCCAGCTTCGCGTCGCCGCCCTTGTGCAGAACTTCGAGGACGGTCTGCTTGATCAGCTCGTTCTTATCTGCCGTGAAGTAGGGTGCGTCGATCTTGATGATCTTCAGCTGAGGGCAGGCGGTAGCCACGCTCTCCGGCGTCAGCTCGTTGTTCTCATCGTAGATCTGATTGCGCTCGTAACGGGCAATCATGGTGTCCGCGTCGCGGCTGTCAGCGATGAAGTTGGCGAGGATACCGCTGTCACTCAGGGCAGAGGTATATGCCTTCATGCGGTAGATGTGCACGTCGCAGTCGTCGCTGCCGATAGTGATCGGGACAGCATCAGCTGCGTACTGATACAGGCGGTGGGTGCTGTCGTAGATCAAGGGACGATAGCCGACGCCGTCCTCGTAGGACATGATGACCGAAGTGGCCGTGGCATCCTCGGAATCGAGCTGGTCGATGTTCACCTCGAACTCCATCACATCGTTCTCAGCATAGGGCATGTACAGCGGATCGTCGCCAGTCGCGCTGGTCATGAGATACGCCGCATGCGCATCCATGCGCAGGCCGACCGGGGTTTCACCAGCGACACAGGAGAGCCACGTCGCATCTGCACGACGCACGTTGGCAACCCGGAAAATCAGCTTGAACTCCGCGCCGTAGACCGCAGCATCTCTTGCGAAGAGCTTGTAGTCAATGGTTGCACGAGTGCCCGCCTTGATGCAGAAATACTGGTTATCTTCATCATCCAGCTTGTAGCCGCCGTTGATCCAGTCGAAATTCTCGGAGACATCCATCGCAACGCCAGTATCCGGGTCGCGCCAGAGGCGGTCTGCGGAGGCGTTGGACAGGGTCGTCGGGTTGAAGTCGAAGGCCAGGTTGGCGGTGATCGGCTGCACGTTGATGCCAAGCTCCACGATGTCCATCACGATGGTGACAGAAGTCTCGCCGCAGCTGACGATCAGGGTGTGGTCGCCCACATCGCTGGTCTTGTAGGGCCAGATGGAGCTGGAACCGCTCAGGGTTTCGGTGGAGATCAGGCTGCCGTCCACCTCCTTGGTGATTACGGGGGAGGCGGTAGCAGGATCAAACACATACAGCGGGATCGGCGTGGTGTTGTACTGCTTGGCAGTCACCTTGCCGTAATGGTCGTAGCGGTAGATACAGCCGATGACCGGCACATTGCTCTCTTCATCCCACCAGATGATGTCCTTGAAGATGTGCTGTGTCTCAACGGTCACGGTGTTGACTACGGCAGTGACCCAGCACTCCAGCAGATGTGCACCGTGGGCCTGAGCAGGCAGCGCATAGGACTGGAGGATACCAGAGGTATTGACGGTCATGCTGGGCAGCTCCTCGCCGTCCAGCTTGAAATGCACGGTTTTGCTGACCGCGCCGTATGGCGTGAAGGAGAACTGCACGACCTGATCGGCGGGGTATGTGATACGATCAGAGAAGTCGGACTCAAGCCGCACGTCGATGACCTGCACCGTCCAGCTCTTGACCGTCATGCTGCCGCCTTCGTCGGAGACGGTCAGGGTGAGCTTCTGCGTACCAGTGCTCAGGAACGATGTCACATCGATGACGTTGTCGCCGTGGTTACACGGGCCACTGGAGATGACTGTGCTGCCGATCTTCAGGATGTAAGTGCCGTCGATGGTTTCGCCGTCAGAGTCGGTAGAAGAGTAGCTGAAGGCGATCTCAGCTTTGTCCGTGGGCGTCAGGATCAGGGGCGAGGGCGTGATGCGCTCAACCTTCAGATTGGTGGCTACGCTGCCGCTGCCGCCACCGCCGCCCTGAATGACAAAGCGGCTCTTGACGGTTTCAGTACCGTCCTTGTCCACCTCCCACAGCGTGAAGACGTTCTCAGTCTCTTCGCCGTTCTCCAGCGTTTCGGTGCCGTAGGTGGCGTAGTAGGTAGCACCTTCGATGTCCATATCGCCGAGGCTCTGCTCCAGTTCTGCGAGCTTGGAGTCTACCTCGGATTTGGTGTAGCTGTCCGTGAGCTTGATGGTGACCTCGCCACCGGGCAGGACATTCCCCTGATTGGTCAGGTTCAGCTTGCCGGTGTTGGGGTCGTAGCGCATACCGTCTGCAAAGGCAGTGGGGTCAAACCGTTCTGCGGCAGCAGCTGCTGCGTTGGCACGGTCGGCAGCAGCCCGCGCTTCCGAAGTGGCCACCTCCATCTGCTCGATACGAGCAAGCAAGTCCTGCACCGACGGGATGATCCCATCCGTGTCATAGATCTTGTCGCCCACGCCGCGGGTGACATAGTAGCGCACACGGGCCAGCGTGATCTTCATACCGTCCACAGTAGCCCTTAGCAGCGCATACAGGTCACCATGCACCGCATAGCAGGCATCGTTCAGCGTCACGCGCAGCACATGCCCATCGACCTCCGCCTCGATTGGCACCGTCACATCATCCTTGCGAGTAAACCAGCCGATCACCTTGATGTCACTCATGTCCACCGGCGCTCCGTCGCGATAGACCGATACCTCCCAGCAATGAGCATTGGCATCGTCCTCGATCATCATCAGGTCTGGCCAGTGCTTTAGGCTGCCAGGCCGTGCCAGATCCACATGCTCCCGAATAATGTATGGATCCATGCAGGTTGCCTCCTTTCGTCAGTTTCTTCCTGACCTCAGTTTCCGTCTGTAATTCTTCTCTTTCAGTTCTGATGACGGATAGGACGCATAGTCTCTTTTCTTGGCTGCGTACCGCTCCGCCTTGCGCATCTCATGCTCCGCCCAATCCGGGCAGCTGCTCCTGCAGCCCACCTGACGCCGCGGGCAATCCCGCAGACACACCTTCTCTTTTGCCATATCCGCCTCCAAAAACGCAAAAAAGCGTCAACGTTGACGCTTTTATTATCCACACGCCGCGTCAGTAGTTTCCGCCACCGCGGTGCTGGATGAAGATCTGCATGTACAGATTGCCCACGATGCGGGTTAGGCCGTCCGGGACGATCTCAATGGTATGCCAGGTTCCACGCTGGATCTTGCCGGCATCATCCGTGGAAAGATACGCAGCAACGTCCACCTCGCGCCCATCCAGCGCCTCTGCTGGCAACTCCACATCGTCCACCTTGATCGTTACACCTTCAGCTCTTTTCCCCTCGTAGATGCCGTAGGAAATCCCGTGCGAATGTGAGGGAATCGTGATGCCGTGATAATGATTCGGGATCTCGATATTTATCTGTGGGATCGTGACATTGATAGGAACGGAGTGGTGATGGTAGGCTGTATGCGTATGCGATGCATCCTCACTGCTTGCTGCGCTCGTAGTAACAAGCGCAGCTGCAGTATCCACAATATCACTGTAGCCCTCAACCCATTCAGCAACCGTCGTGCTACCGCCATATTCGGTCGATGTGGCAGTTCCGCCGCCAGCTGCGGCCCCCTTGCTGTAGGCTCGGAAGTTCTCCAGCTGCCAGCTGAGGATCACCTTATTGATGTGTTTGGCCTCAGACGGGATATAGTAGCGCATCACCAGCGGATGCTCAGCGTCAGCATTGTCCGCCAGCTGCAGTGGGTACATCTGCGTCGTGCCTTGGCTATACAGCTCGTTGATGGCCACACGATCCGCCAGGCTGTTGATGTCACCAACCAGATCGGTAGATGCCGTGGAAAGCGTCAGCGTCACAGTGGCAGGATCGCCGAACATGTCCGCCTTGCTGATCAGCTCAATGCCGGTGGTCAGATCTACGCCATGATCGGCGTCATACATCCGCACCAGATCGCCCGTTGCGAAACGATCCCATTCCAGACCGGTCTGCTGGTACAGATCCAGAGCCGACACGACGTAGCTGTACACCGGCTGGCTCAGCTGCTTCAGGACTTGCTTTGATTTCGCCAGCAGCAGTGCCGGATCCTCAATGTCGGACGCGGAGTATATACCCGCCTTGACCTTGACCGGATCCACATTCTCCGGGTCAGCGTCGATGTACTTGACGCCGCCGTTAACCTCCGCGA
This sequence comes from Clostridia bacterium, assembly GCA_045591175.1. GTDB lineage: Bacteria > Bacillota > Clostridia > Christensenellales > Aristaeellaceae > UBA11524. The sequence continues at coordinate 61,747 of JAZNSI010000032.1, read as the reverse complement.
TTGTCAGCTGGTTGATACCCTCACCATTGCCTTTGGGATAAAGGCGGTTCACCAGACGGGTCGCGTCCACGGTGCAAACAATGTCGCCCAGGTTGCGGCGGTAGTTCAGGCCGCAGCGGGGCTTTGTGGGCGCCTTCTTCAGGCTGACCAGCCACGGAAGCTCACTGGTGTCATACTCCCAGCGGTATCGCTCCACCAGCACCTTGCCCAGGCTCATCAGCGCGGTCAGGCAGTCCTGATTGGAGAAAACATACTCAAACGCGTCGTCGAAGTCGCACTCACCCAACGCCCACAGCTGCGTCGTCTGGAAGCTGAGAATGTAGCGCATCACGTCGGCGGTGGTCATATCGCCGCTGCCGATGACGTGGTCACCGTCCATGACGCTGTCCAGCAGCGTGGCGATGACGTGCTCGCACTGGTAGGTCGTGAAGATGCCTGCGCCGGGGATCAAACTGCCCTCCCAGGACACGACCCGGAACAGCCCCACCTCGACGCCGCCGTCCTGGATGCGGACAAAATCGTGTGCCTGGATCAGATCTCCTTTCGGATCCTCGACAGGCAGCTGGAAGCTGGCCGTAGAAAGATCGTTATTCTTCAGCTCATAGGAGACGGTCGCTGCGTTCTCCAGGATACAGCGCAGCCGCATGTCCGGGCCGTAAACCCATAGCAGATTCATCCTGTCACCTCCAGCATCCGTGCACCTTCAGCAGACAGTGCGCTGAGTTCCCATCATCAACAGTGGCAAATTCCACATCAAAGCGCGGAGCTTCTGTGCCCGTGGAAATCAGCCGCTCGAAGGTTGTCATGTACTCCAGCGCGCTGCGCTCTGCACCATCCTCAGCCACAATCACGGCTCCGATCGGCACCATCATGGACAACTCAATCCGCTCGCCAGGCAGCAGTTCCATGTCACGAAATTGAACGCGCTTATCGCCCACACGGACACCTGCCATCGTAATTGTGTTTGTTCCATCATTGGTAATGGTGGCATCCACCGGAGCAGGCAGCGCGGTTTCGACATACCAGGACGTCACACCTACGCCCGCTAACAATGTGTCCTTCCCATCAATTTGCAGTTCGATTTCTTCCGGTTTCACTGCCCAATGATAAGGCTGGCACAACCAAGTCACCTGCAGGCCTCCATCGATCCAGCCGTACTCATCGTTGTCCATCGACAGGACTTCAGCGATGATGTATTTGTCTGGCTCACTGTCCAGGATCAGATGACGTCTGCCCACACCCAGCCATTGAGCAATGCGGCGCCACAGACGCCGGGCCTCAATCTCATTCGCCAGATCATCAGCCGGGTAGAAAACGCCCGTCATCTGGTACTCCATCAGCGTCTGCTGATCACCATAGGCGGCGGTACCAGGCGCACCGCCGATGGTGTAGCTGTACACCCGCTGCGGCGCAACAATGGGCTTGGTGCTGGCAGGAACGTAGATCAGCCCCATATCCGCCAGACAATGCAGCCCGTCGAAGGTAATGTTATTGCAGATCATTTCTCTGCCCTCCAATGCGGATCAGTCGGATCCAGCTGCAGGCCTTTACAGATCCGCGCCTTGCTGCGGGGAACAGGGACGCGCACGCCCTGCTCCCACGCCTGCCAGGCCTTCAAGGTCACACCACAGCGCTCTGCAGCCTGAGCCTGCGTCAGCATCAGACGTTTGCGCTGCATGACCAGCCATGCTCCAAAACTCATGTTGATTCCCCCTTACGCCAACAGCAGGCGGGTGCTGCGTCCGGAGACCGTCTGCCGACTGCGCGTCTGGCCAGCGTGCATCACCGTAGGTTCCAGCGTCTGGCCCAGCTTTTCCTTGCCGACATAGAGAGCTAGGTTGCCCAGACCAGCCTCACGGTTGGCACGGGCCACAGACTGCCCCAGACGGTCATAGTCCAGCGCCTGCATCTGCACCTGCAGATTCTGCTGCGTACTGCTGCTTGCATCACGAGCCACAGACGCAGCTGCTGCGGTGACCTGCTTGCGACTCTCATTCATGCCCATTGCCACGGACTGGATGTAGTTGCTGCCGATATACTTACCCTTGCGGCTGGGGCTGTGGATCTCCAGCTCGTCACAGGCTGCTGTGTAGGCTGCCTGCGCTGCAGATTGGGCCGCCGCCGTGATCTTGCTCTGGTTGGCAGTAATGCCGGCGGCAATGCCGATGGAGATCGCTGCACCGATGGCGTTGAACCGGCTACCGTTGGAACCAACAGCGGCCCACAGCGCACTACTTGCAGCAGAACCAAGCCCGCTGGCTGCAGAACTGACGCTGCCGCGCCGACTGGTAATGCCGCTTGCCACATTACCGCTGAAGGTGCCGCCGATGTTCAAGCCTGCCCTACCACTCAGGACGTCCACCAGTGCCTTGTGGGCAGCTTTGGCCACCATGTCTGCAGCAGCAGTCAGCGTCACCTGAGCAGCTGCAATTCCGCTGGCGACATTGGTGATCCACTCGCCGCCAACATCAGTCTCGCCAAAGGTCGTCTGAAAGGCCGTTACGCAGGTCGCAGCAGCTGCTGTAGATGCCGCCTCCATTGCCGTCGCACCATCAGTAATCCCGGCTGCCATTTCGCTCGCCAGGTTACCGCCTGCACTGTTGGCATCGCTCTCTGCTTGCTTGCTCTTGCCACCACCAAACCAGCCACAAATGGTATCCCAGATGGACGCGCCGATTTTACCCAGCGTGTCCAGCGCACTATTGAGACCGCTGCTGATCGTAGTGCCGAGGCCGGACCAGTCGATTCTTTCAATGGTCGTTTTAGCAGCCGCGAAGGAACCAGACAACCAGGCACCAGCTGCATCAAAGACGGATGTGGCGCCGTTCAGGATCGCGCTGCCAATGTCGCCCCAATTCAGGCCCTCTACAGCAGTCTTTCCACCGCCGAACAACCCGGACAGCCAGGTACCAGCTGCATCAAAGACAGATGTCACGCCGTTCCAAATTGCGCTACCGATGTCGCCCCAGCTGATATCTGTAACTGCAGTCCAGGCAGCCGAGAATAGACTGGACAGCCAGCTGCCGGCAGCATCCAATACGCTTGTTACGCCGCTCAGGATTGCGCTGCCCACACTGGCCCAGTCAATAGTTTTGACTGCCGTCCAGGCTGCAGAGAACAGGCTGGACAACCAACTACCAGCAGCATCCAGCACAGCCGTAGCGCCGCTGAGAATAGCGCTTCCGACGCTGCCCCAATCAATCGCCTTGATCGCCGTCCAGGCCGTGGAGAACAGGCTGGAGAGCCAGCTGCCGGCAGCATCCAACGCAGCCGTTACACCAGCCTTGATGGCGCTGCCAACACTGGCCCAGTCGATCTCCGAAACCAGCTGCTTTCCGTCCTCAAAGAGCGTCTGCAGCGTGGAGCCAATGGAGGCCAGGCCGTTTTTGATGGCGTTCAGCAGCCGGCTGCCCAGCGCCAGCCAGTCCATATTGGCGATGCCTTCAATGATGCCGCCGAAAATGGCCGGGATCTGCGCGATCAGCTCCGGCACCGCCTCGACCAGGCCAGCCGCCAGCTCACCGATGATGGAGAGCGCAGCGGGTACCAGCTGTGGCAACGCCTGAGAGATCCCGCTCACCAAGCCCGTCAGCAAGTTTCGGGCGGCAGCGATCAACTTACCTGCATTGGAAGCCAGGAAGCCTGCCAGGGAGGTCACCACGTTCGTCGCCGTGCTGATCAGCGGCTGCATGTTGGATGAAATCGCGCCCAGCAGCCCGTCCAGCAGCGTCATCGCTGCCGGGAGCACCGTGTCGATCAGCGCCGGCAGGAGCGTCGTCAGCGTCTCGCCGATCACGTCTACCACGTCGGCGAATACCGGCAGCGCACTGTCCATTAGATCCTGCACCGTCGTGATGCCCTCGACCAGTGCCTCAGCGACAGACTCGCCAATCGCGCGGACGTCTTCAGGCTGAAAACCGTCCATCAGCGCCATACGGGCATCATCCGCGACGCCCTTGGCGATCGCAGAGAACTGCTGCGCTGTGGGCAGGAACTCAGCCTGCACCAGCCGCATGAAGCCCTGGGCGGAGCTGCTGAAGTCGTCATACCTGACGTTCGCGATCTGCTCCAGCGCTTCCGCCGTCAGCTCGCCGCCGGCTGCCATCTCCGCCAAAATCGGCAGGATCTCCGGGCCAAGATCCTCGAATTGCGTGCCGAACAACTGCACCGCCGTCTGGCTGCGCAGGACAGGATCTTCGATGGCCATGATGGCCTCGACCGTGGTCTGGAAGGCATGGCGGGCATTCTCGCCACCCTTGGCGAACTGCTGCGCCATGGCGTCAGCATCCAGACCGATCGTCTTGAAGGCTTCCTTGGTTGTCTCGGAGCCGTCAACGCAGCGGATGGAGAACTCCTTCATCGCGTCGCCGACCTTGTCAATGGAGAAGACACCGGCCTCACTGCCCCCAACCAGTGCAGACATCATCTGATCAGCGCTCATGCCCATCTGCGCGAACATGGGGCCATACTCAGCGATGACGTCCAGCATGTCGCCGTTCTGGTTCGCACCACGCTGGGCGCCGGCAGCGATCAGATTGTAGGCCTCCTCTGCGCTGATGCCGAAGTTCTTCATCAGCGTCCGCGCGGTGCGGGAGGACTCCTGGAACTCAAAGCCGAAGGTATCCTTCAGCAGGAAACCTGCCTCCGTTGCCTTTTGCAGCTCATCGCCCATCAGACCGGTGTTGGTTTTGGTGACCGCCAGGGCCTCATTGACTTCACCGATGTTCTCGCCAAAGCCCTTGCGGAAGACGTCCTGCGCAATGCCGGACAGCTGCTGCAGCTCAGCACCGGTGGCGCCGGTCTGAGCAGAGAGCATGTTCGACGCCTGCTGGTAGCTGGTACCCATGTTGGTCAGCGCGACCACGCCTGCGCCGGCTGCCGCGCCCAGCGCCACGATGGCAGCCGCTGCGGCCTTTGCGCCAGCCACAACAGCACCCTTCATGACAGCGCCGGCTTTCTCTGCAGCCGCCTTCAGCTTGTCGTTTTTCTCGCCGGCTTCCTCTGCAGCCTCTCCCTGATCTTCAGCTGCAGACTCGCCCTCATTGAGAGCGTCCCCCAGCTCATCAGAGGCATTGCCGGCGTCCTCCATGCCCTGCCGGAAATCGTCCAGCTTGCCGTTGCACTTCTCCAGCTCACCCTCAGTCTGAGCGACAGCCGCTCTGGCTTTGTTGAGCTGGACGGTGTACTTGGTAGCCTCGTCGCTGTTCTCGCCATACTTGGCCTTGACAGCAGCCAGCACCGACTCCATGGTGGCAACCTGAGATTTCTGCGCCTGCAGCTTATTCGTCAGGAGTTCCTGCTGGCGCTGGTACATCTCCATGGACGCCTCGCCGGACTTGAACTGTGCAGAAAGCAGCTGCAGCTCAGAGTCCACCAGCTTAACAGCGTTGCCCGCATCCTTCATCGCGGCCTTGAACTCTCTCTCTCCATCGACGCCAATCCGACCACGTAGCTGCGGCCCTGCCATGTACCTCACCTCATTTCAAAAAAAGATTCGAAAAAATCCACAATACGTATTGACAATACGTGCAACCTGTGCTATACTATATCATGTCAGGAGGTGATCGGGATGCCAATGACGGCACGGGAAGCCATTCGACGCTTGAAGCGTGAAGGCTGGGTCGAAGAACGGCAAACAGGTTCGCACAAGCAGTTCAAAAAGAACGGCGTGCGAATCACGGTGCCAGATCACAAAGGCGACCTGAAGCCCGGTGTCGAGAAAGACATCAAGAAAAAGGCTGGGTGGTAACCCCACTCAGCCTGACCTCCTGGCATCTCTGATTGACTGATTTCCATATTTGAATAGGAGGAACGCATTATGAGCAAGCCCAGCAGCTATACCTTCGCAGCTGTCTTCACCATGGAAGATGACGGCGGCTACAGCATCCGCTTCCCCCAGCTTGATGGATGCTTCTCTCAGGGGGACAGCTTTGAGGAAGCCCGTGCCATGGCCTGCGATGCCATGAGTCTGCACCTGTACAGCATGGAGCAGGACGGCGAGGAGATCCCCGTTGCGGAGATGAACGTCCACACCGAATCCGGTGAGTTCGTTGTGCCGATCACCGCATGGATGACCCCTTTCCGGGATGAGATGGAAAACCGTGCTGTCAAAAAGACGCTGACCATCCCCGCATGGCTGAACGAAGCGGCGGAAAAGCGTGGCGTCAATTACTCGCAAATCCTTCAGAGCGCTTTGAAGGATTATCTGGGTGTATACCACCCCTGATCATCGACTGATATACAACAAGCGGCAAAAGCGCCAATGTTGGCGCCTTTGCCGCTTTCTTATCGTGGTATGTAGTTGAGTCGCTGCGGCGCCGGAGCCTTATCCGCCGCGTCCTTTTTCGCCTTTGCCTGGCGTTGCATGTCACTGATCAACGTCTGCTGCAGCACCCAGCAGGCACGAGGAGACATCTCCCAGAACTCCTGCACGCTTACGCCCAGGTCAAGGGCGCGGTACATCAGCCAGCCCCAGGGCCATCGCTCTGAGGCTGGCTGTCCGCGTTTGGGGCGGATTCATCCGCCGGCGGCAGCGATTCGCTGAGCGCCTGCATGATGACCTCCGCCACGCCCTCAATGGAAGTCAGGGTGAACAGATCGTCGAAGGTATCCCAGTCCATATTGGTGCCGCCGGCAATCAGAGCGCCGTAGTAGATCGCTTGAAGCGCACGGTGTTTGGAATGACTGGCCTCATCGATGATGGCGTAGTAGCCGATCTCAGGCTTACCGTAGATCTCCTGGTACACATCCTCAGCGATGCGGGCAGCCTTGTTGTTGAACTTCAGCGGATATTTGTCTTCGCGAAGCGTGATGTACTTCACAGGCGCTTCAAGATCCCGCCCATGAGGCTGGAAACCCTTCGTATCGATCATATCAATGCCTCCTTATTCCTGGGCAGCTGCAGCAGCCTCAAACTTAGGCTCGTAGACCTTGGTGAACCAGCCGGATTCCACAGCGCTGTTGGCGCCCAAATCAGCGGTGCTGACGGTGGCGGCCAGAGCCTGGTCATGCAGACGGCGCTCGAAGCGGGTAGAGACGGTGGGATGCTGGTATTCGATCTTGTCCTCCTGGGTCTTGACGGTGGCCTCATTCTCAGCGAACTTGCCACGGTAGAGCCACCACAGCTCCTTGCTGCCGTCGTCCAGGGTCATGGCGAAGCCAATGGCCACCTCCGGCGCCTCATTGCTGTCAGAGATGATACTGACGCCGTTCTTGTCCTTCTTGCGGCCCAGGATCTTGTCACGCACAGCAGCGCGGATCTGATCCAGCTTCAGCTTGACGTCGTAAGCGTCGATCTTCTTCTTGTGACGCTGCAGGGCGTTGGAAGCGTAGACCTTGCCCTCCTTATACACGGGAGTGATGGTCACTTCCATGCTGGCGCCCATCAGCTCAGGATCGTCATACACAGGAGCAGCGGCAGCGGTGCCTTCCGTGGTACACACCGCAACATAGACATCCAGTACGCCGTCGTAGTAACCGACGGCCTGGTTGTTCGTAACTTCAGACATTGCAATTTCCTCCAATCTCAATCGTTGAGCAGGTTGGTTTTCAGGGCATGACGCACGATGATCGGCGTGTTGTACAGCCGGGTCACGCTGTCATAGCCGGACGGGTTGACGCTGATTCGCAGCCCGGCAGCACGCAGAGCCTGCACAACCCTCTGCAGCTCATCCACCACCGGGCGGCGGCTGTAGATGCTCACCTGGGCAACCTGTTCACCGCGGCGGGCATGGTTGCCGGCAAAGGTGTTGTCGAACTGCTGCTGCAGGTACCAGGTCAGGTAGATCTCATCGGTACCAGGCGCAGAGTGCAGATGACAGGGCCAAGGCAGCGGCGTCAGCGCATCGTTGAGAATCTCCGATATGTGCTTATCCACGATCCATTATATCCTCCCACTTTTTCTGCATGGCACCAATGATTTCGCCGGGGTTGTCCTCAATGGCAGGACGCACCCAGGGATGCGGGGCCATCTCGGGGCTGACATAGGTCTTCGTCACGCCATTCTTTGTCACACGGGTGAAGGTACTCACACCGCGCCCGTATTCCAGCACGAAGCCGACCTCAGCCAGGCTTTCGCCATCTGAAGACGTGCCGGAGGGATAGATCTCAATGTAGGTGGCGCTGCCGGATCCCTTGGGCTTGGTGCGCTTCAGGGATCTGCGCAGCTCGCCGGTCTTGTCAGACCAGGCAGCATTGTTCTCCATGCGCTCCTGGGCGACGTCTGCGCCGGCGTTGAGGACAGCAGGGATCGCCTTGCTGGCGTCATCACCCCAGCTGTCCAGCGCCCGCAGGAAGTCCTCCACGCCAGTGGTGGTGAACTTAGCCATGAGCGCTCACCGCCTCCGGAATGACGGCTCTGCAGCGGAACTGGATGAAGTCACCGCGATAACCCAGATGGTTGACGGCGATGATCCTGTACTCCTGGCCCACAGGGATCCCCTCCTGGGGATCAACAAAGCGGAACCGATCTTTCAGGTTGACGCCGTAGCCGCTGCGCATCGTCAGGGTGACCACGTCCTCCATCTGCTGGGCTGCAGCAGCGTAGAAGTCGCGTCCGGAGACGTCAGAGGCCTTGCAGAGGATGACATCATCGTCACTGGTTTCATACCGGGAGATCTCCCGCCCAAACTGATCCTTGCCATCGCAGATGCAACGGAGCAGCTGCACTGCAGTGTCGAAGTCGCCGATGTTGTAGCTCATTCGCTCACCGTCCCTTCAGATTCGGGCGGCGTGTAGTGCAGCCAGTTGACCATGGACTGCATCCCCATCGGGATCTGCGTGTCCTTATCGGCCATCAGGCTGCGGTTGTCGTAGTAGTGGAGCGCCAGCATCCGGACAGCCAGAACATAGAGCCTGCTGTTGGGCATAGGCTTGACGCCCTGCGCCTCCAGGGCTTCCACAGCAAAGGCCAGGAAGTCCTCGCATTCCTCATCCGACGCCATGGCTTTGGTGATTTTGCCATACCGGCGGAAGGCCGCAACATCAGCAGCTGCCATTGCCATCCGCCTCCTGGGCAGCAACAGGCAGGCCCTGAGCAGCTGCACGCCCGAAAGCGTCATTGATCAGGGCCATCACCTGCTGCGTGATCTCATCAAAGTACGCGGAGAAGTCTTCCCGGTCGTGCATGTCCACGACCACGGACACCATGCGCCCGGCGCGGATGCTGCTGCTGACACGGCAAGCCTCCCGGGTGGAACCACCCTCATCCTTGATCTGGATGCCGACGGAGGTGCTGTTGGTGGTATTGGTCGTGATCATGCGTACCTCCTATTACTCAGCCAGCGCCAGCATGACAGCGGCAGTGGGATCCATGACCTGGTAGTCCTGGCGCATGATGGCGCGGACGTCCACAGTGTAGGAGCTCCATGCATCGCCGCCCACATTGGTGGAACCCAGCTCCATGGCGCCGCGATCGAACAGGGTGGCGTAAGCCTTCAGGAAGCCCACAACGACAGGAGCGCCGCCTTCCAGGTTCTCCATGTCCTCATCGTCCACATAGTCCATGACGCGGCCCTTGATCATGTGGCCGGTGGCGTCAGCAGGATTGGGCTGCAGCATGGGACGCCCCATCTGATCCTTCTCCATATCCATCAGATTGAAGCCGGTGGCGTTGGTCAGGATGACGGAGCGCTTGCTGATAGCACGGCGCAGCTTCTTGTTCAGCGCAGACTTGATCGCATCAAGCGCAGACGTCTCAGCTGTAACGACAGTGGGATCCAGCAGATTCACCAGCGCCAGCAGATTCGCGTTCTCGGTGATGACCTTGGCTTCAGACAGCTTCTCCGCCAGGTAGCGCTGCATGGCGGGGGCATCATTGGCCAGCTCCATGGAGAGCTTCACATGCTTGCGGTAAGTGGCCAGAGAGTAGTGCACCTGACGCAGCAGCTTCTTGTCTGCTTCAGTCATAGCAGGAGCCGTAGCTCCCTCATTCAGCTTCTCGAAGGCCAGGCGGGCGCCGGTTTCGATGGTGCGGTAGCCGGAGTTGGTGTTGACATTCTCGACATTGAAGTAGTTGCGCAGGGGGCTCAGCTCTTTGATCAGGCGGTTGATCTCCGTTTCCAGATCAACAGGAACAATGAAGCCGCCCTGTTCGCCAGCAGGATCGCCACCGCCGATGGTCAGCACGTCCATCAAAGGCTTGTACGTATCCTGGTAGGAGTCGCCGCCAGGACGGAAACCGTTGCGGAGAGCAGCATAGAAGGCGCGATTATACTCACGGGAGCCGCGGATCGCATCACGACGGGCGATGACGCTGTCGTCAGCGGAAGCACCGGGCTGGTTCGCAGCCTGGGGCTGCTGGCGGCCTTCCGCCTCCGCGATGGCATTGCGCACCATGGTGATCTGGGCATTGATGCGGGCGACCTCCGCATTGTTGGCCGTGATCTGATCGGTGGGAGCGTTGCTGCCCTGATCGAGCAGCTGCATACCGGTCTGCACGGCGGCACTGAGTTCGTTCTGCAGGTTCTGCAGACGCTCACGAAGCTGGGCAATAGGCATGATGTTTTCCTCCTTAAAGTTGTCCGATGGTGTTGAAAAGAGCAAGGCGGGCCTGCTGACGCTGGATCTCAGCGTCAGTCATACCAGCCGGGGAAACAGGGGGATCAGCGGGCTTTTCCGGTTCAGGCTGGGGCGGCTGGGGAGCGGGGGGAGCGTTGCGCATACCGCCGCAGGCATACACGATCGGCCGCATCGATGCGGCAAATCTGCGGGCACTGTGGTCAGTGGGCTGCCCCTGCTGTTCCTCCTGCTCATCCTCATCGCTCTGCTGATCATCCAGGTACAGGATGGTGTCAGCAAAGCCCTGATCACGGGCAGCCCTGGCGTTGAGCCAGGTTTCTTCCACCATCATCTGGTGGATCTTTTTGCGGGACATGCCGGTCTTCAGCCGGTACGCCTCAATGATGCCCTCATCGACAGCGGAGAGCTGCCGGGACGCCTCATCCATGGCGTCCTGATTGCCCCAGGCAATCGTAGAGGCACGGTGGATCATCAGGTAGGCGGTGGGGGCCATGCACAGCTCATCGGCTGCCATGGCGATCACGCTGGCTGCACTGGCGGCAATACCGTCGATACAGATGCGCACGCGGCCCTGATGCTCCCGGATCGCAGTATAGATCCGGCTGCCCTCGATGACGTCACCGCCGGGAGAGTTGAGCCAGATCGTCAGATCGCCAGGGCGCTGGGCAAGCTGCTCCTGCACCCAGCCGACGGTAATTCCTTCCGTCCAGAAGTCCTCACCGATGACGCCATCCAGGCGCAGGTCCTCATTCTGAGGCGTAGTCGCGCTCTGATCATTGCGCGGGTTACTTGCGGGCATTCTTTCTCACTCCCTTCGCAGCGGTCGTGGTGGTAGCGGCTGCTGCCTTGGCCTGTTCAAGGGCAACAGCCAGGGGTACAAGGTCACGGGAGATCAGCAGCTCATCGCCGCCAGCCACTGCGGGCAGGCCATCCTCCGCACGGGCTTCATTGACCGTCATCTTGCCTGCACGGATGGAGATCGAGTGCTTATTGGCCATGGACAGCGTGTCGCCGCGCTGCAGCACGTCCATACGGAACTTGAAATGGTAGCCGGAACGGATCATGTCCCAGGTCAGCAGCTGCCGATCCAGCTCCGTCTCCCACTGCGACACCCAGCCCAGCAGCGTCATCTGCTGGAACTCCAGCATCGTCTGCTCCGCCGTGGCATAGTTGGTGTCGGAGTAATCGCCCAGCATGTGAGCCGGCACCTGATTGACCGTGGCGATCCGGTTTTTGGTGGCCTTCTCGACTTCATTGGCCTTGGTGTCGAATGGCGATTTGGTCAGCTGTGATGCCGACATACCGCCCTGCAGGACAACCGCCTTACCGCCGGAGCCTTTGTAGATCTCCCAAAATTCCTTGACAATCGACTCCTGCCGTTCTTTGCTCATGCCGCCATTGGGCACGGTGATGGCGATCGTGCTGTTGACGTCGTCCATCATCTTGGCGGTGTAGGCCTTCACCCGGCGATCGTAGCCGATCGCGCCTTGCAGGACGCTGTGCTGGCTGATGCCGCGCACGCCGTTGGCGGACAGGCCGCGCAGGGAGAACATATTGGACTTGTGGATCCACTCCACTTCCCCGTCCTCCCAGGTGACGCGGTGCCAGACCTCATCCGTTTTCGGCATGATGACGTCGATCACGCGAGCCGGATCCGCCAGCTGGAAGCGCACAGGGGTGATGCCGTTAGAGGCACGCCGGATGACGCTGTATGCGCGGCCGGCATCGGAGACGTTGGCCTGCATGGTGCGCCGCCATTCAAAGGCATGCATGCGCGGGCTGGGATCGTAGGACACCAGCCTCTCCAGCGGGTGATCCCAGGCGATCTGATCGCCCCTGTACAGGTGCAAAGGCATGGACGCCAGCGTGGTCGATACCAGGGCGACGGCGCTGTAGATCATCTCATTGCCCAGCAGCTGCACATCCACCGGGGTGTAGCCGGCAGCATAGCCCTTCTCCTGGGGTTCGTCGCGGCTCCGGGCCTGCTCATTCTGCGGCTTCTGGATCCGCTGCGCAGTATTAAGCAGCATCTGAGCTGTCCCCTGCAGCAGCCGTGTAGCGATACTCATTGCATCAAATCCTCCAATGTGTAGACAGTCACAGACGGCTCGACCTCCGGATCGATGCCAGCCCGCACCCAGACCACCCAGGCGTCCAGCATGGCCATGAAACCGTCGATCTTGCGCTTGCGGTTGCGCTTTGTGGGCATCCAGACCGCTGTGACCGCATCCTTGCGCGGGTCGTTGCGGAGCCGGACGTTATTGAGGTACCAGCGCATCATGGGATCCCGGTCGAACACCAGGCGGCCCTGACGCATGTATTCCAGGATCTCATGCATCGGATCATTGATCGTCAGCGCACCCTGGCGCACCACATCGGTCTGCCAGCCGTGGGAGATCATTTGCTGATTGAGACGAACGGCGTTGGCCGGATCGTAACCGATGACCTGGAAGTCCTCGCCCAACTGCTCCTGCTGCAGGAACCAGTCATAGATCACATCCTTGCTGATGACCTCCGCATCCACGATGTCCAGCTTGCCAAGCATCTGCCAGTGCAGGAAGGGAGTCTTGCCCTCATCCTTCATGACGTAGTCGCGGGTCACCCAGGAGTGCTGCTTGACGTACACCCGGCCATCCGGCAGCGGGTAGAGCAGCGCAGCAGCCGTCAGGTCATCAGACATGGACAGATCGTAGCCGCCCCAGCATGGCACCCCCTTCAGGGCCTCCGGATCGATGACATCCTTGCAGCGGTCGATGATCTCAATGCTGGCCCAACTGGCGTCAGCCATGTCGGTCATGATGTTCAGCTGTTTGTTGATGAAGTCAGCACGCTGCTGCGGGATGAGCTTCGAGCGCTCCCAGTCGGCAATCAGATCATTCAGGTCAAGCAGCACATTCATGGAAGGATTTGCTTTGATCCATACCGACGGATCGTCGATCTTGTCCTCCGGATCCAGTTCCGCACCAAAGAAAAACAGCCTGTCCGCCACATCGGGCGAAAGCAGGCCGTCGGTCAAGGCATCGGTGAACAGGGAGTAGAGATCCATCAGCGGGCCGTCCAGCACCTGGCCCATGGTCGTGATGTACATGGCCAAGGGCTGCTTGCGTTTGAGCATACCGCGACGGACGACGTTGATCAGCAGCCAGTTCAGGTACTGGTGGATCTCATCGAAGATCGCGCAGTGCGGCGCCAGACCGTCCAGCCGCTTGCTGTCAGACGCGCGGTGCTGGATGGTGGAGTTGGTGGCGTCATAGATCAGCGCCGCATTGTTGGGCCGGAAGCGTTTACGGAGCGCCGGCGAAGCAAGGATCTGGCGCTGACATTCGCCGTAGACGATGGAGGCCTGCTCCTTGCTGTTGGCCAGCAGATAGACGTCAGCACCACGCTCTCCATCCTTGGTGGCCATGTAGGTGGCCACGCCGGACATGAGCGTGGATTTGCCATTGCCGCGGCCCACCAGCACCAACGCCTCACGGAAGCGGCGCAGGCGGGTTTCCTTGTCCACCCAGCCAAAGATGCTGCAGAGGACAAAAACCTCCCATCCCAGCAGCTCCATGCGGTCGATCGCGCCCTTGGTAGGGGCGAGATAGTTCTCCATGAAGCGCACCGGGCGGGCGGCCAGGGCAGCGTCGAAGCACCACGGGTAGTCAGGATCGTTGGCAGCTTTGTCCATGTCCCGGCGGTGCCGCTCGCATGCTGCGATGACCTTCTTGCTGGCGAGGATCCTGCCGGAGAGAACGTCATCGATGTAGGCGTCAAACCGCCGGATGACTTCTTCCTGCTCACGGATCGACCGTTCAAAGGCGTCCAGCTTTTGCCGGGCGCCCTTGTTCAGCTGTGCCGGATCAGAATGTGTCGAAGTCATCATCAAACATGCTGCCCTGGCGTGACGTTCTGCGGCTGGCGGGTGTAATCCGCAGCTCGCTCATGAGCTTGCGCTGCTGCTCAATACAGCGCTGGATGGTGGAGATGGACTTGTTCTCCCGCTCCACGATCTGACGGCCATTGCGGTACTTGTCCCGCAGACCCTTGTCGGCGATGTCCTGTCGGGCCAGCTCTGCGATCCGCTCCAGCTCCGCGATCTGCGCAACGATGTGCTGCGCTGCGGCGTCTATCCCTTCAGGACGGTCACCCACGACCTGACAGAGCCGGCCATACAGCCGGATCGCCGGCGCACTTTCACCCAGACGGGCGATGTGTTCCTCGCGCAGCTGCTCATCCAGAGCCGGTCTTTCGACCTCTGACATGTCGTGTTCCTCCTTCAGATCTTGATGACCCGGACACCCGGAGGCGCCTGCGGTGTGGGCAGCTGACGCTGTCCACGGTTGGGATGGTATTGCTCATGATGGGAGTCGCAGAGGCTGACCAGGTTATCCAGGCACAGCTCCAGGTCAGGTCGTTCTTTGCGCGGGATCCTATGGTGCACCATCGTGGCCGTCTTGACCTTGTACGACGGATCCTTCATGTACTGCGCCAGACAGTCCTGGCACAGATACAGATCACGCTCCAAAGCCAGCAACCTCACGCGTCGCCAGGGGCCCGACGAATAGAACGGATCCGCCTGCTTGACGCGATACATACCGGCCTCCAAAACGCACCAACGGGAGGAGGCTTCCCGTCTCCCGTTGATTTGGTAGCATAACATTATCACAGGTCAAAAGGTTCGTGCAAGTACCGCGCAGGTACCGTCCGGGTACCATTGAGGTACCGTTCAGGTCTTGTCAGGGTTCGATTGGGTACCGTCCGGGTACTGCCGGGGTTCGCTTTTGTGGGAGTCGTGCACAAATTCAAACAGCAGATCCCGCAGTCGGTTGTGCATCAGAATGTCAACCTGCTTTTCCATCTTGATATACCGCCGGGAATTGCCCAGGTTGAACAGGAAGTTAGCCACAGAAAGGCCGAAGGCAATACTCAGCATCAAAGATTGCAGAAACGTCATTGGTTATTCTCCTTCCTTCTTCGGCACAGCAGCCAGCACGTCACGTCCGAACATGATTACAGAATCCAGGGAAAAGTTATCCATCCATCGCGCATGGGGAAGCTGCGTCTGGAGCAGCTTGGGTGACAGGCAATGCTCCGCCAGATCCTCACGGAGAACATGCAGCGGGATCGCGCCGACCTTCAGCTTAAACAGCAACTCCGCCGTAGCTACGACATTCCGACCACAGACGTTGTTCCACAGCAGATACGCATCAGAACCAAACAGATCAAGCTGCAGCAACGTTGCCATGCACATGCTGTAGCACTTTGCGTCCAGCTTCTTTTCCATCTCCATCAGCATCGTCATACAGCCAATGTTCCCGCGAGCGATCATCACGACACCCATCATCTTTTCGACGTTCTGCATATCATTCATCTTCTGTTCCTCCATTCAAATTATGATTCAGCTCCAGCATCATGTAAGGGCAGGAGCGTTTGTCTTTCTTCGCCTGCACCCTGGCAGCCAGGGCGAGACTGGGCACCTGCTCAAAGGCGCGACGCAGATCACACTGCTTGCTCTGGATCAGGTCGCAGGTGCAGGTCATTTCACAGCTTTCCAGCGCCCGGTTGACGATGTGGCACAGGGCCTGCCAGTCAATATTGATCACGCCAGGCTTTTGCTTTGGCATCGATGACAAGGAAATCGAATTGTCATCCGTGTTGTTGGCGATGGTGATCAGCTGGGCGCCGGAGATCTTATCCGACAGCAGCTGGTTGGCATTGCACAGCAGGGCAATGGCTTGCTTCAGCCGCCGATCAGCACCGGCATACTGGGCGAAGGGCTGCAGCACGTCCTCGTAAGCCTGCATAATCAGGTTGGTGCCGACCTTCAGCGCGATCAGCATATCGACCTCCGCATTGTTTAGCCGACGGCGGCCCCGTTCTTCGTCCAGCTGGGCGAGGATCTTTTCATCATACATCGCGGGGGTCTTCCCACGGGCGACGGCTCTGAGGATCTTCATTCGTTGTATTCCTCCCATTGGTCATATTCCGGCGGCAGCAGGGCATCCACGTCCGCATCGGGTACCCGACGCATCAGCTCGATCCCCTCGGTTTTGAGATTCTTCACCCGGCTGATCGACAGACTCATCGTGACAGAGATCAGCTTGACCGGCATCCGCTGGACGTAATAGCCAAACAGCACCTCAGCAGCCTGCCCATGGGCGGCCAGCTCACCGTCAATAAGCACGGCGCAGGCGACTTCCTCCATCCGCTGGCGCTTCTCACGCTGCCGGACAGCTCGCTCCACTTCATCCAGCGCAGCGAAATGCGCGGCCATCCTGTCCGGCTCCGCTGTGGACTTACCTCCGCCAGGGTTATCCGTCCGGCTGCTGCCGGGATAGTAGGCCACCTCTCGCAGCCGGTTCTCACGCGCCCGGAGCGCCCGCAACTCACGCTCTGCACTGCGACACCGCTCCAGCAGCTCAATGACGTCCATCCGCATCACCTCCTATTGGGCCCGCTCCGGATCAAAACGGGCGTTCTTCATCGTCCACTTGCTCATAGCCCGTCTCAGGATCCACCGCCGGCTGGGCAGCTTCATCCTCCTGCCGGGAGGACAGGAACTCCACCTTGATAGCTTCCAGCTCCATGCTGCAGCAGGCCGCGCCGTCGCGGCCAATCCAGGCGCGGGCCTTCATTTCGCCGGTGACGCAGACCTTCGAACCCTTGCGCAGGTACTGTCCGCAGCGATCTCCCAGTTGACGCCAGGCAGTGACATTCACCCAGGTCGGAGGCTTGTCCCGGCCATTGCTACTGGCCACCGTGAAGGTGACATAGTTGACGCCGCTGTCCGTCGCGCGACTGGAAGGGTCGCGACCCAGGTTACCGGTTACGATTGACAGAATCATTATTCTTTTTCCTCCTTTACCATTTGGGTTTTGACCACTCTAACTTTTGCAAGCCGTCCCTTGAGCTGGCTCACACTGACCATCCGCGACCTCAGCCAGTCCTCCGGAAGGGCTGCGCGGATCTCCGGCGCCATCACAGTGAACTGGTGGAAGGCTCCGCTATGCCATAGCCAGGCGTAATAGCCACCCTGTTCATCGTCCTTGACGATCCCATGACAATCCAGCACGACGTGCATCAGCCACCGATCAGCAAGGCTGTGGGGTACCAGGCCGCGCAGCACAATCCCATAGGGCAGCCGATTGCGCTTGACGATCTGCACATAGGCGTCAGCAATGCGCGGGCTGACTCCGCAGCTCATCAGCAGACGGCGAAAGCGTTTCTGTGTCATTCTTCCATCCCTCCGATCTTATCCAGCGTGGCCCAACTATCCCACATACCGACCAGCTCCATGGCCACAGCGAACTGGCAGGACGGGATGTCGCCGATCGCCCTGACCGTGCTGCCGGTTACCGTGGCCACATGGCTCCTGACGGCGGCGCGGATCGCATTGGCGATCAGGGTGGTGCGCCGGCGATCGCCGGCCCAGCCGTTTTCCTCCGCCAGCTGCACAGCCCGCTGCCGGATCGCTTTGGTCAGCTCCGTGCGCTGCTGAGGCTTCAGCGGGATCTGCTGGGCCATCGCCTGCAGCTGACGATTGACCTCCATGGTCTGTTCGCTCATCATGCGCATGGCTGCTGCCATTTCCCGCAGCATGGCCATGGTCTGCAGGTTGGTTTCCTGGGCCTGCTGGGCCATGGCGGTGATCCGCTGCTCCAGGACGGAGAGGGCCGCGCCCTGGCCGTCCATCCTGATCATTCCGGTATCACTCATACGGGCTTCCCTCCTTTTAGGCATCTATTAGCGCCTCGAACATCGGTCGCACGTTTTCACGAATCCGTTCTGCCATCGGAATGAGGATGTTCTCAATCACAGACCGGAAGCTGTCACGGAGTGCCTCATTGGCAGCCGCCAGAGTTTGCATCTGCCGGCGCATCACGGCCAAAGCGTGCCATTTGTTTTCCCATGCCAGGCGGTACTCACCATATTCACTGAGGGCACACCAGGCCGCACACTCCGCCTCCCGGCTCTGGTACCCATGCGCCATCAGCAGCTTTTTGAACCGTTTCCGCGTCATGATCACACCTCCTGCGCAGCGTAGGTCTGTACTGCAGTGCGAGCCAGCTCCAGCCAGGACGCCACCCGATCCAGGTACATCTGGTACTGCTGGCGCTCTGCATAGTCCGCCGTTGCCAGGATCCCGCCCATGTAGGGCAGCTCACCGACTTCCACCAGGAAGGCCCGGACAGCGCTGCCAAAGCGCTCCACCGTCAGGCCGGTCTGCTCACGGCCGCCAGCAGATGCCGTGGCCTGCTGGGCTTTGAGCGCGAGCAGCTGCTGCTGAGCAGCCTGCCGATCGGCGTCTGCCTTCTCCAGTCGTGCCCGGAGGCGGGTCACCTCAGCTGAAGGCGCCGCGCTGGCCTTGGCAGCTTCCAGGGCCTGAGCAGCTGCTTCCAACTCTTGATCCTTTGCCTGGATCATCCCGGCAGCAGAATCGACCTGCGCCTGCAGCTCATTGACCCGTGCCTGGTACCTTGCAGCCACATTGTGCTGGGCAGCAAGCAGATCATCCCGGTGTTTCTGATCCTTGACCGCCTGGATCCGCCGGGCCTCAGCCTGGCACTGTTCACGAGTTTCCGCTTTAGCCTCAGTGATCCGGCGCTGCAACTCTTTGACGCTGATCTGTTCTTCAGCAGCTGCTGCACCGATAGCCTCGCGCTTGTCATCATCCAGCCCGGAGGACAGCAGCAGCAGGGCCTTGCTCATGTCCAGCTTGGCCAGGGGCGACCCGTCGGAGATCTCCCGCGCGGCCTGCATGCAGCGCTGCACATTGCGGATAGACATGCTGGTGGTGGCTGTGGCCCATTCCTCCCACTCGCCGTGGGGAACGGCACCAGTCTCCTTGGCCTCAATCAGCGTCCGGCCAATGCCGATATAGCCGCCGTAGACCTGTTCCTTGTACATGAGGATCCGTTCCTCATAGCCCCGCACACTCAGCGCCTGGGGACGGTTCAGAGAATTGATCAGGTTATTCATCTGCAGATACCTCCTTGCGGTTCTCAACGGCCTCCTGCAGGAGACGTTCACGGTTCTCACGCCAGGTGTCGATGGCGACATCCAGGACGTCGGGGTCATCAGCCAGCTGCATGTCCAGCAGGATCAGCAGCCCATACAGCGCTCGGACGTCCAACGCACCGGACACTGCCAGCGTGGGCCGGTATTCGCCATCGGCAGCCTGCCCCTTGAAAACCATGACCACATCGCCCTCGACCCCTTCACGGGTGCCGTCCTCATAGGCAATCTCGACGTGCATGGTGGACTTCCAGCGTTTTTCCTTATCCATGATCATTCCTCCTTAAACAAACGGGTTGTCCGGCGCATTGACCGGCATGCTCAGCTGCTCCACCTGCTGCTTGCCTTCGCCGTCGAATACGTGGAGCGGGATCGTTAGATAGCGCTGTGTGCGCCCGTTGATGCTCTTGCCCTTGGTGGGCTTGCCGTCCTTATCGGCGACGCACATGCCATCCTCACGCATCCGCTGCATCATGGCCAGGCGGGTGCCGGGGAACTCCTGGCCCTTCTTCCGGTATTGCTCGCAAACCACGGAAAACGACACATCCGGCAGGAAGTAGTAATACCGGCTATCCTTGTAGCCGACCATTCCTTTCGGGATGCCTGTGTGCTCCAGGTCTCCCAGCTCCTTGATGGTCGCTGTGCCATTGATGACCATCTCGCGCAGGGCATCCAGGAACATCCGGGCCGGGCTGGTTTCGCCGACGTCCTGCGTCTGGGCAGCGCAGTTGCGCACGATGTTGTCCCAGGCGAACTGCAAGGCGCTGGCAGTAAAATCCGGATCATCCATGCCCAGCACATGCTGCTGGTACCGGATGTACATGTCATAACCCAGCATCAGGTGAGCCACGGTGCCGGGTGTGCGATCGTGGCAGCCCTTCAGCTCGCGCTGGGCCTTGGCACGGTATGCCACAAAGCGCTCCTGCAGCTGATCCGGCAGGGTGTGCAGCTGAGGAATCAGCCACTGGATATATCCCTGCATGCACTTGCGCAGGTAGCCCTTCGAGGCTTTGAGCTGTACGTCCGTGAGGTTTGCGTCCTTTGGCACGTTTCCGCCCTCCATGTGGATGCAGTAAAAGCGATGCAGACCCGATTCGCCGATGTCCGGGAGATATTCGCCGGTAATCAGACAGGTGGATCGGGGCGGCGTAGACTCACGACGGGTGCTGTCCGCGTTCAGGATCTCACGGCTTGCACCATCACCGAACATGCGGGACAGCTCCTGCGCAATCTGCTGCATCCTGTGTTTCTGCTGTGTGTTGGTTGCGGGGAAGAAGTCATCGACCACCAGCAGGCTGTCCTTCAGGGTGAAAGCGCACTGACGCAGATTGCCGATGGATCCGGCGAAGGACGCCGGGAAGTTGCTGCCATCATACCTGGCAAAGTAGTTGAGCATCAGCGACGCCGTGACTGACTTGCCGCTGCCGGTGCGCCCGTACAGGTACATCAGGAAGCGGGGCGGGATGCCCAGACGCTCCAGGATCTCCCGCAGCGGCGTCAGGAACACCAGCGCCGTCGCGGGCACATTGACCCATGCAGGCATGCAGCTGGCAACCCTCATTGATTCCGTCATCGCATCGATGTCAGTGATGTCGTCCCAGGTCTGACCCAGCTCAGGGCCAAGACGGTACCGCACCAGGGATCCCGGCCCCAGATCTACCTGCACGTCGTCCGCGCCGATCGCGCCGCCCTGGTGTAGATAGCACATTTTGTGATTGATCTCGCGCCAGCCGGTGTGCAGGTACTTGTCCACATGCTTTGTCAGCGCCATGCCGGCATAAGTCATGGCCTGCCGGAGGTTGTCGCGGACGGTGCTGCCACTTGCCACGTTGACGCGCATGGGCCAGGCCGTTTCTATCCAGCGCATCTGGCCAGAGAAATCGGCGTAAGGCACTACAGCATCGGGCTGTAAGCGATTGCCCTGGGCATCCCAGGCATGGATCACATACTCGCCGCGCCGGGTGACGCCGTTGTCCGTGTTGATTGCGAAGGCCGGGTAGGCCACAAAGGTACACAGCGCGCGTCCTCCGCCTTCATCCCACCGAGCGATGCAGCCATCCTTGATGCAGTAGCCAGGCGTCCGGGTTGAGTACACATCCAGTACCCGCTGCCGGCGGACTTCCTCCGTCTCCAGATCCTCCACGGTCGCCAGAGGCGTGCTGGCCACCAGGCTGCTCAGGATCACCTTGGCCTGATCCGCGCCGACCAGCTCCACCAGATCGGTGATGTCGCCCTTTGGCGGCAGCTGCGTCCCGGCCTTGCGCAGGTCGATGAAGCGCACCCGGCAGCCAGCAGCGATCAGCTCAAGGCCGACGCGCTGGCGGTCTGACAGGCCGGTGGCGTCCACGTCCGGCAGCAGGATGACCTCCGCACCGGCAAGGGTTTGCGTGTGTTCTTCCTTCCACTTGATAGCCTGTCCAGGTTTGCTGGCGCCGCCGGGATTGGTGGTGGCAGTCAGCCCCATAGCTGCGAGGGTATCTGCATCCTTCTCGCCCTCTACGACATACACCGGGCGGCCTTCCTGCACAGCCTTGACCACCTCCGGCAACCGGTACAGCGGTCTTCGCAGTTTGTTGACGCCGCTCAGGCTGAAGCCAGACTTCTTCGATGCGTCCGGCACGCCCTGGCGGAAGGTCTTGTCGCCTTCCGGGTAGGTGAAGCGCAGGACGTTGAAGATCAGCTTGCCGCCTTCATCGGTGTAGTCATAGACCTTTGTCGGCGGCCAGGGCAGAGGGCGCTCCGGCTTGTCCTCTTTATCCTGCTGCGGTACTGCAGCGGGCTGCTGCACTTTCGCAGCGGCCTTCGTAGGTTTGGCCTTGCGGACGTTCATGCCGGGCACCAGCGGACGCTCATTGAGGTCGGAGACCTTGATGCCGATCTGCTCGCAGATCGCCGGCACAGAGCAGCCCGCCTGACAGCACATCAGGATCCTGCCATCGCTTTCCAGTTTGACCATCAGGCTGCCGGTGCGGTCTTGATGGCAAGGGCAGATGCACCGGTTATCCCTGCCGGGCTGGGCATGCTTTTGCACCTTCAGCCGGCGCAGGATCTCATCAAGCATCATGTCTCATCACCTCCCAACTGCTTTGCGATATAGCCCTGCACCTTCTTCAGATCGTAGAGCTTGCGCTTACTGGTCACCACAGGCTTGATCCAGCCCTCTGCCACGCCGCGCTCCACCTGATGGCGGGTCAGCCCGGTCTGACGCAGCAGCTCCGCGAAGCTGACCAGCCCGGACGGGTACGCCCGGCGCGGCTGGTATCTGGGCAGATCCCGCAGCACGCTGTCCAGATCCACCACCAGCACGCCGCCGATCCGGGCTGACCTGTAGATGCCCTGGCGGATTCCGTAGTAGAGCCGGCCGCTGCTGATCTTCCCATCGAGCGCCTGCAGGCACTCAGGGACGCGCATCATTCTCATGGACGTTTTCCTCTCTGTCATCATAGAACCTTGTCCAGCTGAGATCCAGAACCGAGGCGATTTTCTTTGCCTTATCAATCCGTGGCGTTGACTTGCCTCTTTCGTACTCCCAGTAGGTAGGTTGGGATACGCCTATCATATCGGCAATCTGAGATTGACTCAGCCCGGCTTCCTCACGGGCAGAAATTAGCCAATTCCTAACCATAAGCACCTCCTGAATTAAGTTGTCCCTATTATAAATTAGGTTTAGCCTATTGTCAATAGGTATAGCCTATTATTTTTATGTTGCGAAAGATAGGCAATACCTATATAATTGTGTTAGGAGGTGCTCCATGAACAGAATTCTTGAGTGCCGCAAAGCCAGCGGCTTGTCACAAAAGCAGGTTGCGCTGTCACTTGGCGTCGCCGCCCCCTCAGTGAGTGAGTGGGAAAATGGTAAGACGCTACCAACGTGTGAAAACTTGATGGCCCTTGCTACACTTTTTGATGTTTCTACCGATCGTCTGCTGGGAATAGAAAAAGCCGCCCAGCAGGAGCTGGACGGCCAGGTCGATGAGTTTATTCGTCGAGCTTCTCAGCTGACTCCTGAGAATCAGCGGAAGGCTTTGTCTTACATGGAGTTTCTTTTTGAACGTGAGCAGTGCAAATCTCCATTACATGAGGAGGCCTGAAACAGATTATGACAGAAGATAAATGGGGTAGATTTCTAAAGGCTGCCTTTATAAATCTTTTACTTCCACTGTTACCCATGCTCGTAAGGTTCATCATACATCATTTCTCTACTGTAAATCTCGCTCCCTATGATCCTAACGATATACTCTATTACAGCTTTGTCATTTGTCTTGTTACGTGGCATAAGCTGCAGAAATATACCCTCCCCTTATTGCGCATAGCGCGTTTCACTCTTGGCGTAGTTTGCGTTATTTCAATAATCCTCATCGTACTAATCCTTACGGAAGTAAGTAATCAAAATGTGATTCTCTTCTCCATCATATGCGGTTCTCTTTGCCTTGCAATTGGTGGCATTAGCGAATATGTTGAAGCAAGTCAAGAAAAGGAGGAAGGCAAATGACAAACCTTTTCACAATCCTTTTTGTCCTATTAGCTTTGCTTTCTTTGGCATTCTGCGCGATTACCCTTGTCCTTTACTCGAACAATGCTAAAACCTTTCAGCCACTAACTCTGCACTTAATGCATTCTGGCAGAACACGCTTTTCCAAGCCATCCCCACGCTCACTTGTGATTTATGATGTAACAATTCGGCTCTTCGAAATTTTCTTTTCTGTCACAGCACTATTCATAACCCTCCCACTCACACTAATCTACTTGTTACTACTATACCTTTCCCATGCAGGTCACCTATTGAGCAATTACTCTGTTATTGGAAAAAATGGCAACCCTATAACAGTTTATAGATTTTCGTCCTCCGACTCATCTGAACAAAGTTTATTTATTTTACGGAAGGCACTTGAGTACCTAAATAAGCTGGGAATCCCTGAACTTCCAATCCTTTGGAACGTACTACGGCACGATCTTTCCCTATTTGGCTTATCCCGTATTCCATACTCACGACTAGATCATATTAACCAACATTACCCCCCACTTCTTGAGCAATACAAATCGTACAGACCGGGCTTAGTAAGTCTTGCTACCATTACTCTTAGTGAATTATCTCACATTAAAGATTCAACTGTATACTATGATAGGCTCCACTTCCTCAATGCCACTTTCATGGATCGTCGTTCCTTCAAACTATTTCTTAACATGTTAAAAGCCACTATCATTCTCGCCCTAACTCCACGTGAGTAAACCACACTTTAGCCGCCCAGCAAGAGCTGGACGGCCAGGTCGATGAGTTTATTCGTCGGGCTTCTCAGCTGACTCCTGAGAATCAGCAGAAGGCTCTGTCTTACATGGAGTCTCTTTTTGAGCGAGAGCAAGCCAGGCAAGCGCCTGCAGGCGCCCAGCCGGTGACAGCTCCCTGAATATCTCCACCATTCGCTTGATGTAATCCATTCGATACCTCCGTCAGTGCTTGTCGGAATTCTTCCCCACACATTCGATTATACACGCAGGAGGGACATGCTGTGAAGAAGACACTGTCAACGATCTGCCTGGTTCTCGCCATCATATTCGCCCTGGGAACCATCGGCTGCATGGACACCGATCCGGCTGCAGCAGGGTTTGGCGTCGTCTGCACCATTGTCCTGATCCTCGCATGGCTGCTGCTGCGTAAAGCCAAGAAGGCAGCTGCACCGACCAAGGCAGCTCCCGTGAAGCCTGCCGCCACCAAAAAGGCGCCAGCCACGGCCCGCAGCCATGCATCCGGCCTGCCGGAGCTGCCCGGCCATACAGTCAAATACACTTATGATGAGGTCGAGATCGCCCTGACCGACAAGTTCTTCCCGATCGTCGATCTGCAGTTTGATGATCTACTGACACTGAAGCAGGAGCCGGAGAACACCTACGATCCGGAGGCGATTGCCATCTACCGTGGCCAGGATCAGCTGGGCTACATGTTCCGCAACAAGCTGAAGGACATGGTCAATGATTGGATCGAAAAGGGCAAACCTGTATATGGCCTGTACGAGGCCAGCACCGACAAGGAGACCTTCACAATTTACTTCTACGACTGACACAAAGCCCCCGGCCTGCGCCGGGGGCTTACCTTTTTGCACGGCTTACCGATCGCAGGTTAGACCCGCAAATACAGGCGTCGCAAGGGTTTGCGGGCTGTCCTTACCGTATTACCCAAAATATTTTATACCCCACACATAAATAGCATGGAGGTGCATCACTATGGCTTACAAACACACCGAACAGGAGCGCCCTGGCGTGGAACAGATCGGCCCCAACACCTACCGCGTCGGCTTCCTTCCTACCACACGAGACGCCCTGGGCAATAAGGTGCGCAAATGGGTACGCGCTACATACACCTATCCGGACACACTGACACACGATCAGCAGCTGGATCTCGCAGAGGCAGATCTGGCGCTGCTTAGATCCCGGCACACCCAGCAGGTCATGCATGTGGACGTGGATGACCTGCCATCTGCAGATCAGCTGACGATCGCGCAGCTGTGTCAGCTCTGGATCGATACCAAGCTGCCCACAGAGTCCGCCGACTATGCCAAGACAGCCAGCAGCCTAATCGAGCTGCACATCGTTCCCCACCTGGGCAGCGTGATCGTCTCAAAGCTCACACCCCTGCGGATCAATGCATGGGTGGCGCTCCTGCTCCGCAAGCCCAAACGAAACAAACCCAAAGAGACCCTGAGCGCCCGATCCGTCCGCCATATCTACATCACCCTGGCCACCATCTATAATTGGGCACGGGAGAACCAGGTGCTGCATGAGACGCCCTTTGCAGCCACGCATGCGCCAAAGGTGCGCAAGCACAGGCCCAAATACCTTGACGACGATCAGGCTGTGGGCCTGCTCCGCCAGCTGGCCACGGAGGAAAACATGTCCTTCAGGTGTGCTGTCATGCTGGCCCTGTGTTGTGGCCTGCGCCTGGGCGAGGTCGGTGCGCTTACCTGGAGCGACGTGCACTGGCGCGATCACGCGATCGACATCACCAAGGCCGTCAAGCAGACACCTGCAGACGGCAGGCAGGTAGGCACCACGAAGACGGACGACTCCATCCGCATGATCACCGTGCCGGCAGCCCTCATGACACTGCTGGATGAAACCCGAAAGTACCAGGAAGATAACCGCCGGATCCTGGGCAGCCGGTGGCGCGGCGAAGGCCTAATCGTCTGCAACTTCGACGGATCCCCGCAAAACAAGGACACACCCAGCCGCCAATGGAAGCGGTTCGCAGAGGCGCACGGGTATGAGGGCGTAACATTCCACAACCTGCGCACATCGCACGCCACGATCCTGATGAGCAACAACATCGACGCCGTAGCCGTAGCCAGCCGCATGGGGCACTCAGACGCCGTCACGACACTGAAGTTCTACGCCATGATGGTGGCCAAGCGCGACCGGGACAGCGCCAACGTCATGGACAAGATCGCCCGCCGCGCCGATCGGCAGGGAGCGCTGGTCAGCCTGTCCATCAGCAGCAGTGAGATCTCATCCCATGCCGGCGCGACGGTGCTCTCCGTCTCTTTGGGCACATGATCTGTACCACCTTGATTTTGCTGGCTTTGCGGGCCTTTCTGGGCCTTTCTGGCCCGCTGCCAAGGAGAAGATGTACCACCCAACGCAAAAGCCTGCAGAGTACGATTCTGCAGGCTTTTCAGCATCTTTGGACAGCATGCGGGTGGTACCCGGTGCCTGTACCACCCGGCAAATTCGACAAAAAAACAAGGGCCTGCACACATGGCGCAAACCCTTGATTTTACTGCGTTTGCAGTCGTGTCGAAGTGGCGGGATTCGAACCCGCGGCCTTTTGGTCCCGAACCAAACGCGCTACCAAACTGCGCTACACCTCGGAAGTAATAAGCAGCCCGCCCCGACGAGTCGTGACGGGCCGTATACGAGCCAATAGAGGGACTCGAACCCTCGACCTGCTCATTACGAGTGAGCCGCTCTACCACCTGAGCCATATTGGCATCTGCTGAAGCACATTCAGCCTTAACATGATAGCAGAGAAGACCCGCTTTGTCAAGGGTTCCTGCGGGAAATTGTGCGAATTCTTTTGGCGGAGGCGGATTTCCTCAGGCGAGCCCCCTGCGCGTCATGCATCCTTTTGCAGCGCGCGCAGCAGAGCGCCACACAGCCCGCCCGACAGAAGAATGATCAGCACATCCGCCGGGGCCAGCACCAACGCGCCCATGCCGTCGAAGAAAAATCCCTGACCAAAGCGGTACAGATGGCCGTTCAGCAGCACCAGCTCGCCCAGGTACATCAGCAGCGTCACCACGGAGGAGGCGCACGCTGCCCAGGCCAGCTTCCGCCCCTGCAGCACATTGCCCAGGATCAATCCCGCTGTAACGCCCAGCAGGATGAAAAAGACTGCCATCAGTCCCGCGGACAGGGGCGATACCAGCAGGCTGCCGTCCCGGAAGAACGCCGTGAAGCAGGCAAGTACGCACAGCGCCAGGAATGCTCCGGTCACAGCTGCGTGGGCGATCAGCAGGCGCAGACATCTCCAGTCGCCGGTATACGCCGCGCGGGCAAAGCCATACAGGCAGTGCAGCGTGCCCAGGATCAGCACGATGGAGATCATGTAAAAGTGCAGCTTGATGGCGGGGCGATATTCGCCGATGAGCTTGCCGACTTCGGTTTCCAGAACCGGCTGGCGTAGTGTGAATGCCGTCTCACCAGCCGTGACAGCAGGATCAAAAGCTTCTATCGGGCGTATGCACAGCGCAGTCTGCCACTCCGCCATCGTATTGCCGCCAACCATCACGTTTTCCAGCGCGATTTCACTCACAAAGAACACCGCCAGTGCCAGCAGCGACCCCGCCAGCACCGGACGGCGCATCCGCCGGATAAACCACGGCATCACCAGCACGCCCATAAGCACGGCCAGGCTGATGGGCGTATACGGAATAACGTATTTGGGGTAATCGGCCGCGCTGACGCCGCCGAAGAACAGTACGCCGTGCAGGATCTTCAGCCCCATCATCAGCGGATAAACAGAGAGCGCCAGCACGATCAGCAGGCAGATCAGCCAGCAGCGCCGCAGCGTTTTCGGCATATTTCTCATCCTTTCGGGTCCATCTGCCTTTCAGCATATCAGTCGCTGCCGGGGCTGTCAAGGTGCGCGGCGTAATTGTTACAACTCCGGCCGGATTTTCTCTTCATTGACAATCGGAGCTGAAAATGGTATATTGATTGTACTCAACCAGCCTTTTCAACAATTTCAGAAAGGATGACCCTGATGAAGAAGCTTCTATGCACCTTGCTGGCCCTTATGCTGCTGGGCACGCTGCCCGCGCTGGCGGAATCCGCTGACGACGGCGTGATGCGCGAAGGCCTGACCGCCCTGGAGCTGACCCGCCTGATGGGCAACGGCACCAACCTGGGCAACACCTTTGAGGCCTGCAACACCAACCTCGCCTATGCGCCCGGCAAGGATCCCAAGACCTACGAGGTCAGCTGGGGCGCGCCCGTCACCACCCAGGAGATGCTCTATGGCATGAAGGCCGCCGGCTTTGACACCATCCGCATCCCTGTGGCCTGGATGACCAACGCCACCGATATGCCCAACAGCTATACCATCGATCCTGCCTACCTCGCCCGCGTGAAGGAAGTCGTCGACTATGCCCGCAACGCCGGCATGTACGTCATCATCAACGATCACTGGGATGGCGGCTGGTGGGGCATGTTCGGCTCGGAGAACGCCGAGACCCGCGCCTTCGCGATGGAAGCCTACAAGGGCATGTGGACGCAGATCGCCGAGTATTTCCGGGATTATTCCGACTTCGTGATCTTCGAGGCCGCCAACGAGGAGCTGGGCTCCCGCTTCGACGAGGATTCCGCCCGTTACTGCACCGATTCCGTGGTCTCCTACCTGGATGACAACGCCCGCTACGCCCTGACCAACCAGGTCAATCAGGCCTTCGTGGACGCCGTGCGCGCCACCGGCGGCAACAACGCCCAGCGCTTCCTGCTGGTCGCCGGCTACAGCACCAACATCGACCAGACCTACGACAGCCGCTTCCGCATGCCCGCGGATTCTGCTGAGAACAAGCTGCTGCTCTCCGTGCACTACTACGATCCCTGGAGCTACGCCGGCGCATCCACCGCAGCGGGCGCAACCGCCTGGGGCACCAAGTCCGACTACGAGTACATGGACGGCCAGCTGCAGAAGCTGACGAAGTTCACCAAGCAGGGCGTGGGTGTGGTCATCGGCGAATACGCCGCCCTCCCCGGCAGCGACGGCCTGAAGGTCAACACCCTGGCCTACCACAGCCGCTTCCTGGATCTGTGCGATTACTACGACCTGACCTCCTGCCTGTGGGACTGCAGCGGCTTCTTTGTCCGCCGGAATTTGACGATGGTCGACGAAGAGATCGCTGACCTCTACGCCAGCCGCAATGCCGCCTCCGAAACCGGCGTCGCCTACGCGGATATCCAGTCCGCTGCCAAGGCCCGTCTGGACGCCGGCATGATCGCCGCGCCCGTCACCTTCCTGGAGGACGCCATCACCCTGACGGACCACAACGCCGTGGCCTGGATCATGTGGAACGACGGCAGCTGGTCCCTCTCCTACTCCGTGGGCGATGACTACAACCCCGATTCCATCTCCTCCGGCATGAAGGTCACCGACGTGGAGATCACCGGCCCCGGCACCTATACCGTGGGCATCGACTTCACCGGTACCACCCAGGGCTATTCGAACTCCATCGCCTTCGCCGCCATCGGCATCGCCAACGGCGAGAAGCTCTTCCCGGGCTACATCGTTGATATCAAGGAAGTGCTGATCAACGGCGAGGTCTACCGCCTCAAGGGCCGCGCCTACACCACCTCCGACAACGGCAAGACCACCCGCGTGAACCTCTACAACAGCTGGGTGACCTCCGTGCCCGTGAATCAGGCCCGCATGCACTACGGCAACCTCGCCGGCGCGACCCCCACCCCCATCAACATCAACGACGCCGTCACCAAGCAGATCAAGTCCATCTACGTTACCTTTGAATACAGCCCGATGAAGACCCGTTAACGGCACACAAAAACGCTCCCTCGCGGTATGCGAGGGAGCGTTCCTTATGCAAGAGAACTCAGGGCAGCATCTGGAAGCCAAAGCTCATGGTCATGGTGGTCATGTCGATCTGCATGATGAAGGTGCACAGGTTGCCGTCGACCTCCTCCTGAACAATCACGCTTTCGCCGGTCACCGCTTCAGCGATCTTGCCCACCATCCCTTGAATCATAGCGATCAACTGGTTGGTAATGGCGTCAATCTTCTCATCGGTGAAGCCGTTCAAGTCCTCAGCAGCCTTGGAGGACAGGGCCGCCAGCGCAACCACATTGCCGAAATAGGCAGACTTTGTCTGCACCGCTTCGTCGTCGTTGATGTCCATTTCGACCATAGTCAGAATCTCCAGCATGTACTCATTCTCGTCCACGCTGAAAATCACTTCACCAATCCCGGGAATGGACGCCACCGCGATTTTTTCCTCAGCATCGTCAGCCCACTGGGGCGCCACGCCAAAGAGATTGGTTGCCAGCAGGTCAAAGTAGACCTTATAATCGCTCAGCGTGTAGGGGAAGGTCTCCACGGCAGCGGTGGTCTCAGCCATCGCGGGGGTCAGGGCGCACAGGCACAGCATCGCGGCCAGCACCAGAGAGAGCAGCTTCTTCATTGTGTTTCTTCCTTTCTTTCGTCAAAAATGCACTTTGACTTTAGCTTGTTCATTCGCCAGCCATCGTCAAATTCCTGCAACGGTTGTCAGTTTTTACAAGTATTGCGAAAGCGCGCCCACGACCTGCTTTGCCACGAGGGTGTTGCCCTCCTCGTTCAGGTGCAGGTGATCGCCGCGGTCATAGGTGACCATCTTGTCGTGGAAGCCGGCGTAGAGGTCATCCACCGGGAGGCCGTACTTCTCCGCCACCTTCTTGATGATGTTGTTGTAGCTGATGATGCCGTCATGATAGGGGCTGGTGGTGGGCATGGTGGTCGCCAGGATGATCTGCACGCCGGGGAAGAGCTTCTGCAGCACGATGACGGTGCGGTCCACGGCGGATTCGTACTCCTCCGGCAGGGAGAAGGGACGGCCGATGTGGTAGTCGTCGCCCAGATCCCACAGGCCGCAGTTCCAGTGGACGATGTCTGGCTTGGGGAACTGATCCAGCCAGAAGCGCAGGGAATTGAGGGTATAGCCCGCCCAGCGGCCGTTCTCCGCGGGGCCGTAAACGCCCGCCTTGCCTTCGAGCATCTGGCGGACAAGGGGTTCGTAGCCCTGGCGGCGGCTGTCGCCCAGGAGCAATATGTTCTTCATCTCAGACATGGTAAAGCCTCCTTTTGTTGTCCGGACAAGTATAGCACATCCGGGCCGGAAATGCCATCATTCCGGTGCATTTTCTCTGTTCCCCCTTCCCAACCCACCAAAGTTGTGGTATACTGTCCCCAACATGTTCGATATCCCACAACCATATAAGGAGGTATCCCTATGAAAGCGCTGTTTATCGGCGGCACCGGCACCATTTCGATGGCCATCACCCGTGCCCTGGCATCAAACCCCGACTGGGAGCTGTATCTGCTCAACCGCGGCAGCCGCGAGACCGAGCTGCCCGAAGGCGTGCACACCATCCATGCCAACATCAACGACGAAGCCGAAGCCGCCAAGGCCCTGGAGGGGCTCACCTTCGACTGCGTGTGCGACTTCATCGCCTTCGTCCCCGCCCAGCTGGAGCGCGACTACCGCCTCTTTGCCGGCAAGACCAAGCAGTTCATGTTCATCTCCTCCGCGTCCGCCTACCAGAAGCCCCTGGCGGATTACAGGATCACCGAGTCCACGCCGCTGGTCAATCCCTACTGGGAGTACAGCCGCAACAAGATCGCCTGCGAGGAGTACCTGATGAAGATGCATCGGGAGAATGGCTTCCCGGTGACGATCATCCGCCCCAGTCACACCTACGACGAGCGCAACGTGCCCGTGGGCGCCCACGGCGACAAGGGCTCCTGGCAGATCATCCGCCGCATGCAGGAGGATAAGCCCGTCCTCGTCCACGGCGACGGCACGACGCTTTGGACCATCACCTTCAACACCGATTTCGCCAAGGCCTTCATCGGCCTGATGGGCAACATCCACGCCATCGGTGAGGCGTACCACATCACCAGCGACGAGTCCGTCACCTGGAACCAGATCTACCGCATCATCGCAGATGAGCTGGGCGTCCCCTTCAAGCCCTACTATGTGCCCTCCGACTTCCTGGACAAGGCGGGCAAATATGACTTCGAGGGCGGCCTGATCGGCGACAAGGCCAACACCGTCGTGTTTGACAACTCCAAGGTCAAGCGGGCCGTGCCGGATTTCGTGTGCACCGTGCGCGCGGATCAGGGCCTGCGCAAGACCGTCCGCCACATGCTGGCCACCCCCGAGCTGCAGGTGGAAGACCCCGAATTCGACGCATGGTGCGACAAGGTGATCGCCGCCATGGAAAAGGCAAAGGAGGACATTCTCAATGGTTAATATGAAGGGCCGCTGGTGCCTGATCACCGGCGCAGCGCGCGGCATTGGCTATCTGACCGCGAAGTTCATGGCGGAGCAGGGTGCGAACCTCATCCTCCACAGCCGTAAGCTGGCCCACACCGAGAAGGTGCTGGCCGAAGTCAAGGCGCTGGGCGTGGAGGCCTACGCCGTGGAAGCGGAGCTCTCCGACCTGGATTCCGTCAAGGCCATGCTGGCGCAGATCGACGAGCGCGGCACCCAGGTGGATATCGTCCTCAACAACGCGGGCATGCAGATTGCCTACCGCGTGGACTATTTGAAGACCCCTGTGGAGGACTACACCGAGTCCTTCAAGATCAACACCATCGCCCCGATGATGATCTGCTACCACTTCCTGCCCGGCATGATGGAGCGTGGCTTCGGCCGCATCCTGAACACCACCAGCGGCATTTCGCTGGATCCCCAGCAGGCGGGCTACTCCGCCAGCAAGGCCGCGCTGGACAAGGTCACCATCGACCTGGGCAGCAAGGTGCAGGGCACGGATGTGATGATCAACCTGACCGATCCCGGCTGGTGCCGCACGGATCTGGGCGGTCCTCATGCCCCCAACGACCCCACGAGCGCCATCCCCGGCATTGTGGTGGGCGCTTTCGTGGACGACAAGAAGTCCGGCCGCTACCTCAACGCGCCCCACTTCACCGGCATGACGCTGGAAGAGGCCGTTGCCAAGGCCGAGGCGCAGTTCAACAGCCCCTATTGATCCATTTTCGGCACGAAAAAACCTCCCGCGATTGCGGGAGGTTTTGCTTATTGGGTCGATCAGCTGTTGAAGACTTCCTCGTCCAGCTTGCCCTCGCTCTTGGCGACGGCCACAGCAGCAACGGAGTCGCCCGCGCAGTTGAGGCTGGTGACCAGCATCTCAATGGGGCGGTTGATGGCCAGGATCAGCGCGTAGCCCATCATCGCAGCCTCGCCGGTGAAGCCGACGCCGGACAGGATGGTGAACAGGATGACCGCGCCGGCGCCGGGAGCAGCAGGGGTGCCCACGCTGGCGATCAGGGCCAGCACCATGATGACGATCAGATTGGGGATGGTCACCTCGTAGCCGCCCACGCCCGCCAGGAACAGGGTCGCCACAACCTGCATGATGGCGGTGCCGTCCATGTTGACGGTCATGCCCAGGGGCAGGACAAAGGAGGCGATCTGGCGGTCAACACCCAGATCCTTCACGTTGGTCTCGGTGTTCAGGGGCAGGGTCGCCGCGCTGGAGGAGGTGGAGAAGCCGAACACGACCACCTTGAAGATCTTCTTGATGAAGGTGAAGGGGTTCATCTTGGTAGTGATCATGATGTACAGCGGGTAACCGATGAACAGGTAGATCAGCAGCAGCGCGACCGTCAGGATGACGTAGGCCGCCGCAGGCTTGAGGTAGTTGATGCCGTAGGTGGCAAAGGTGCGGCTGAGCAGCATGAACACCGCAATGGGGCCAAACTTGTTGACCACGAAGTTGAGGAAGGTCACCACGACCTCGCTCAGCTCCTTGCACAGCTTGTTGATCGTGCAGGAAGAGTCATAGCCCAGCTTGTTCAGGCTCAGGCCGATGACGATGGCCAGGAAGATCAGGGACAGCACAGCGTTGTTGACGCTGAAGGTCGCGCCGATGTTGCTGGGCACGATGTTGAGGATTACATTGAGGGGATTTGCACCTGTGGAGCCGGAAGCCGCAGACAGGCCCTCAATGGTGGTGTTGAAAACGCCAGCGTTGAAGCAGATCAGCGCCACCGCACCAGCCAGCACCAGCGCCACAACCGTGGTCATCAGGAACCAGCCGAAGGTCTTCAGGGAAACGCGGCCCAGGGTCGCAGCGTCGCGGATGGTGCCGATCGCCATGATGATGGAGGTGAACACCATCGGCACGATGACCAGCTGCAGCGCCTTGACGAAGAGCTGACCGACAATGTAGAACAGACCGATCGCCTTTTCAGCGCCCTTGGCGGTGATGTCCTGGAAGAGCAGGTTGTTGATGGTGGTCCAGACGGCGGAATCCGCGCCCAGCTTTTCACGCAGCAGCATGAAGCCCAGGCCTACGGCAATGCCCGCGACCATGGCGATCAGCATCTTGACCGCCAGACGGTTGCTGTTGTTTTTCATTGGTGTACCCTCCTGATGAAATCTCGAATCGGAAAATGTCCAAATCTTCAGCATTATAGCAGACACGATCGCAAAATGCAATATCTTCTTGGAAGCTTCCGACACTTTTCTTCGGCCGTTTTCTTTGGCAGATCAACGATTCCCTGCTGTCGATACTTGACGAACAAAAGCGAAAAACCTATAATAAGAGGGTATTCCGAATCCTGACACGAGCTTACGCAAAGGAGAAATCCGGCTATGAAGAAATTCCTGAAAGTCCTCGGCAAGATCCTGCTGGTGCTGCTCATCGCCTGGCTGGTGTGCTTCATCCTGCCCCGTCCGCAGAATTTCGCCCTGCAGAATCCCATGCTCAAGGACAGCCCTGACAACCTGCCCATCCTCATCGCCCACGGCGGCGGCAACAGGGAGTTCCCCGACAACACCCTGGAGGCCTTCTACAATGCCTACAGCGTTGACCCCCGCGTGATGATGGAAACCGACGTGTCCATCACCAAGGACGGCGTGGTCATCCTCAGCCACGACGTGCGCCTGGACCGCAAGACCAACGTGACCGGCGAGATCGCTGAGTGGAACTACGCCGACCTGATCGCCCAGAAGGTCGATTTCGGCTACACCAACAAGACCAAGTCCCAGGTGCGGGTGGAAGGCAGCGACCTGGTGAAGTTCACCACCGAGGATGGCCGCAACGTCACCCCGCTGGACGTGCCCTATCCCGATGGCGTCTCCCCCCGCAACGAGGAAGTCTTCCTCGCCACCACGCTGGAGGAGCTGATCGTTTCCTTCCCCAACAACCGCATCAACGTAGAGATCAAGCAGTCCGGCGAAAAGGGTATGGAGTGCCTCAAGGAGATCCTGCGCCTGCTGGAAAAGCACAACGCCTGGAATCGCGTGGTGCTGGCCTCCTTCCATGACGAGATCTACAACGAGTACGTCCGCCTGCAGAAGGCCGGCGAGGTGCCCGCGAGCTTCATGTACTCCCCCTCCACCGGCGGCGCGACGAAGTTCGTGGTGCTGCACCTGCTGGGCCTGGACGTGTTCTTCCGCGACGGCATGTGCGTCTTCCAGCTGCCCACGGAGGAGATCGGCATCGACCTGGCCACCGAATACCTGGTGGATCGCGCCCACGACCACAACCTGGCCGTGCACTACTGGACGATCAATGACCGCGATGAAATGCGCATGCTGATCGGCATCGGCGCGGACGGCATCATGACCGACTACCCCCACCGCCTGGCGGAGGTGTACGCGGAGTACGCCGAAACCGAGGAAGCGGCGGAATAATCGCACAGCATGCAGCCCGGAGGCAGAGCGCTTCCGGGCTGTTGCTTTGAGAGACAGTGCCAATGTGAATCCCGCAGGCTCCCTCCGGGAGGGAGCTGGCAGCGAACTTGTTCGCTGACTGAGGGAGAACGCGGAACCTGCATCAACGCCGTCTCCCAAGAAAGCCCGTGTTCCCCTTGTTCCCCCGACGCAGGCATGCTATAATAGAAGAAACTCGCGAAAGGAGCCCTGCCCCATGAGCAGCAACACCGCATCTACACCGCGCCACATTCTTGACGCCATCCACCGCAGCCCGCTGACGCAATGGATTCCCCTTGGGATCGCCCTTTGCGCCTATGCGCTCTATCTGCTGGCCGGCGCCCCTGAACAGAAGCTGGTGCTGGCCATCAGCACACCCATCGTGTGTCTGATCGTATATTTCCTGTTCCGCATGGCGATCCTTCCCCTTTTGCTGACCTTGGGCGATGCCGGCAAGACTCCGCTGGACGTGGTCCTGCTGGTGATCACAGGCGTGTTTGCCCTGGCAGCACTGGCGCTCCTCATTCAGTTCCTGACCGACCTGCAATATGGCTTTACCGCCGCGCTGCCGGTATCCCTCGCCATCTGGAGCGCCGTTTCCCGCGTGTGCCACCAGCGCGCCGCCAAGTAACACGCCCGGAAAGGAGTGCCGGGAGCCCCGGCGGCCATACCATGCTCTACCTCAGCCGTTTCACCTTCCCCAGCCAGGAGCGGGAGTCCTTCGCCTTCCACGGGCCGCAGCGGCAGTGCTACAATACCAACTACCCCTTCGGCGTCATCGCCCGCTTCGATCCCACGGTGCTGGAATTTGAGCCGGTCACCATCCTCTATGGCGGCAACGGGTCGGGTAAATCCACCGCGCTCAACGTCATCGCAGAGAAGCTGAGCCTCCAGCGGGACGCACGGTACAACCGCTCCACCTTCTTCGAGAGCTACGTCCGCCTGTGCGAGGAGGAGACTCGCCAGGCCATTCCGCCCGTCAGCCGCATCATCACCTCGGATGACGTGTTCGATTATATGCTGAACCTGCGCGCCCTCAACGAGGGCATCGACGAACGGCGGGAGGTCATCTTCCAGGAGTACCTGGAGGACAATGACAAGGTCAACCCCTTCCGCTTCCGCACGATGGAGGATTATGACCGCCTCAAGCGCGTCAACCTGGCGCGGCGCACGACCCAGTCCGCCTACACCCGCAAGCGGCTGATAGCAAACGTCCGGGAGCAGTCCAACGGCGAGAGCGCGTCGTTCTACTTCACCAGCCGCATCCAGGACGGCGGCCTCTACCTGCTGGACGAGCCGGAAAACAGCCTCTCCCCCACCAAACAGACGGAGCTGCTGCAATTCCTGGAGGAATCCGCCCGCTTCTACGACTGCCAGTTCATCATCGCGACCCATTCGCCCTTCCTGCTGGCCATGCGGGGTGCGCGCATTTATGATATGGAGGCAGATCCCGTCTGCCGCCGCAAATGGACGGAGCTGCCCGCCGTAAAGGCTTATCACGACTTTTTCAAGCGTCATGAGGGCGCGTTTGAGGAGGAATAATCCATGAAGAGCTACCTGATCAAAGACACCACCCGCGAGGAGCGGGAACAGATCGTTGCCGAGGCGCTGGGCAACATCGAGGCCAACTGTGACGGCTGCATGCCCGGTCTTGCCGAGATGTACCAGGCCTACATCGACGGCGAAATGGAGCTGCGCGAATGCAACGCGGCCTTCAACAAGGGGTATATCTCCGGCAAGCAGGGCCCCGAGAGGGGCGGCAGCTGCCTGCAGGGGCTGTAAGAGCACAAAACTCCCGCTGACTATTCACGGTCAGCGGGAGCCTTTTTCATTTCAAGGTGAACCAGTCCAGGGTGATGCGGCCCGTCAGCCGCAGGGTGATATCATGCTCGCCGGCGAGGTCGTCCAGGGGGACGCGCACGTCGGCGAAGTCCGCCGAATCCACCGCTGCCGTGCCCAGCAGCCTGCCGTCCGCCAGCACCTCGATGGTGCCGCTGCCCCTGACATGCAGGGTCATCGTGCTGCCGGTGCGGATGTCGTACACATGGGGGTAGCTGACCTCCGCCGTGCCCGCCTCCTGGGCGATGGCAAAGCCCGCGTGGGTACCGTCTTCATTCTTCAGCTCGATCTTCTTCACCGTATCGGGAATGGCCATGTACCACTCCGCCTCGATGCGGTCCCAGCCGGCGAAGTAGCTGCCCACGCCGCAGCGGCGGATGGTCTCGTCGATCATCATCGTGCCGTCGTCGCAGAAATGCAGGTAAAGCAGCCAGCTCTGACGGTAGGACCAGCTCTCCGTGCCGTGGCTGACAGCGTAGAACCACTGGCCGCGCCACTCCAGGAAGGAGCCGTGATCGATGAAGCAGCGGCCATCCGGGTAATGGGGGATCTCCTTGCCCAGGTCGGAGTGGAAGATGTACGGGCCCAGGCGGTGCTTCGACGTGGAGTACCGGCCCGCCCAGTACATGTACCAGGTGTCTCCGTGGCGGAAGACCTCCGCCTGATCGCTGCGCAGCACGCCCAGCAGCTCCGTGGGGGTGCCGTCAGCGGGGTACACGGGCACCTTGCGGGCCGTGCCGGGCACCACCTCAGTCATGTTCTCCTTCAGCTGCATGGCCCAGTAGTGATCCGTCCAGTCGGAGCCGAAGAGGATGTAAGCATTGGGGTCGTCCTCGTCGGGGAGGATGATGTCCGGGTCGTAGGAGTTGGTGGGCGTGATGCCCTTGGGGAGGATGGGCGTCTTGCCACGGGCATCCACAAAGGGACCGTCGGGACGGTCGCTGACCGCAACGCCGGTGTCATCCCCTGCGTTGGAGTAGTACAGATAGTACTTGCCGTCCCAGGGGCTTTGGACGCAGTCGCAGGCCCAGCAGTTGACGGAATCATCCGGCAGGTAGGTGTCCTCCCGGCGGAGGGCGCGCCGCCAATGCCAGTGCACCAGATCCTCCGACCACATGACGAACCAGTCCTTCATCACGAAGCGATCCTTGCTTTCGTCATGGCCGACATAGACGTACATGGCCTCGTTGCCGGTATCGGGATTCACGAAAATCTTGATGTGCGGATCCGGGAAGCGGTTGTCCGGGCGTCCTACCGGGGCCAGCGGATTGTGCCGCCGCTCGTCAGGATGAGGGGCGTTCAGCATGGGGACCTCCTTACTTCACCGACACGCCGGCCTTCTCCGCGGCCTGACGCATCACGGCGGCGGCCTTCATGTAGGCCGCATGGTCGGGCAGATGCTCCACAAAGACGGGGGTGTCCTCGCCCAGGCTATGAGCCAGCTTCGTCACCAGCGGCAGGTCGAGGCTGCCCTCGCCCGGCGCGACCTCGTTGATGTTCACCGGCAGCGCGCCCTGGGTGATCAGCGCGTCCTTGGCATGGACGGACACGATGTTCTCGCCCAGCAGCGTAAAGCACTTCGTGATGAACTCCAACGCGTGGCGGTAGCGGTCGATCGAGTTGATCATGTTGCAGTAGTCCAGATGCACCTTAAAGGCCGCGCGGTCAACGTCCTTCATCAGCTGGAGATACTGCTCGGGGGATTCGGGCACCATCCAGGGCATGGGCTCCAGGGAGTAGGCGGTATGGGTGGGCTTCACCGCGTCGATGATGCGCTGGGTGTTCTCCACCACCAGCTCCCAGGTCTCGCGGGTGTCCAGGTCGGGATGATAGCCGTCCCAGTAGTCCGCAAAGGAGCCGGAGATATTCACGCAGCAGTTCGCGCCGACGGTCTCGGCCAGCTCCAATTGGCGGATGTTCCAGTCAAGGTTCGCGGCGCGCTCCTTTTCGTCACGGGCCATGACGTTGCGCCACGCGCCCACCTCGCCGATCAGCAGGTCGTTATCGCGGCAGCACTGGGCATAGTCGCGGATGACAGACGCCGGCGCGGTGGATTCCACCGGGAAAATGACGCACGAATAGCCCAGCTCCTTCACATGCTGGAGCCACTCTTTGGGGCTGGAATAGGGCTTCATCACAGAACCGCCAAGGCGCATAATTCGTCCTCCTTATTCATTGCAGAGCAGCCTGACCTGCCGGTCAAAGGCTTCATAGAACTTCGCGATGTGTAGCCCGTCCGCCAGCGCGTGGTGCACCAGCACGGACAGGGGCATCATCATCCGGCCAGCCGCATCGGACTGATACTTGCCCCAGGTGATGCGGGGATTCGACTCCTCCCCGCAGGCCACGGGCTGCACCAGCTGCGTGTAATGCAGCCACGGCAGGGTCGAGATGAAGTACATGGACTGCACGTCGTCCTCTTCCTCGATGGAGCCGCTCTCCCGGACCGCCGCGCGGGCCGCCTCCGCTTTGGCGAGGTAGTCCGCCAGGGGCATGTGATGGTGCAGCGTGCAGTAGGCATAGGTGCCGTCGGGCTTGAGTTCGGTGTGGGAGGTGGGGCAAGCGTCATATTCGACGATGCCTTCATTGTCGATGCGCCGCCGGAACTCGTCCACCTCATCCGCCGCAAGGGCGACGGCATGCAGCACCATCAGGTAGAAGGAATAGCCCTTCTCCCGGCACAGGGCCAGCAGATCCGTCACGTCCGCGTCCACGGTCACGCCGACATAGGGGTACGCCATGGCACAGAAGTGGGCGAAATGATCGCGGCGGGGGTAGGTATTCATGTCGATTCTCTTCATGACGGTCACCAGGTGTGCTTCGCCAGGCGGATGATGGTCGGGTCAACGCTCTTCACATCCGGGGAGGCAGTCATGGCCATGTTGTAGCGCAGGTCGGTGGTGATGCCCTCGATCACGCCGCGCACGCCTTCCGCGCCCTTTTCGCGCAGGGGCTGCATCAGCGGACGGCCCACGCAGGCGCCCGTCGCGCCCAGGGCCAGGCACTTGAGCACGTCCAGGCCGGATTGAATGGCGCAGTCCACAAACAGAGCCACCTCGCCGTTGACTTCCTCGGCGATCTCCGGCAGCACCATCAGCGGGGGCACGGCGGTGTCGATGCGGCCGTTGTGGTGGCTGACGACCATGCCCTTCACGCCACAGTCCAGGCACTTGCGGGCCTCCTTACGGGACAAAACGCCCTTGATGAAGAAGGGCAGCTTGGTGGCCTTGACCATGTCCGCCAATTCCGCGGAGGACAGCGGGAACATGGGCATGCCCTCGATCACGTCATAGCCGCCGCGGGAGAAGGCATGGTCGGTGTCGATGCCCACGCCCAGGCAGCCGATCTCCTCCGCATGGCGGATCTTGTCGTACACACTCTCGCGATCAGCATAGGGTTTGATGATCTTGATGACCTGCGCGCCGGTAGCGACCATGCGCTCCAGTTCGTCCTTGGGGCCCATGCCGCTGAAGACCAGCGCGCCCGCCTGCTGCGCGCCGTCCGCCATGGCGGCCATGCCGTCGGGGTACTGATTGTGCATGTGGCTGAGCGCCGCCGTCGCCACGGGGGTGGCGAAAGTTTTGCCGAAGAGCGTCATCTCCGTGGAGGGCATGACCGCGTCCAGATGGCGCACCTCCACCAGCAGAGAGTCGATATATGCCCGGGTGATCACGTCGGACGAAATGGATTTGCGTTCCATGGGGAAGGCCTCCTTCATGTATTAAGTGAAAGCGTTGAAAAGGAGAATCACCGCGCCCAGCACCACCAGCACCACGCCGGTAGCCCGGTTGAGGGTCGCAGGTTTTGCCTTGTTGGCGAATTTCGCCGCAATGCGGGCGAAGAGCAGCGTGGAAGCCACGCAGAGAATCAGCGTCCACCAATCCGGCGCGCCGCCGATGGCAAAGTGGCTCACCGAGCCGGTCAGGGCCGTGAAGGTCATGATGAACACGCTGGTACCTACGGCCGTTTTAAGCTCGTAGCCCATGACCGTGGTGAGGATGAGGAGCATCATCATGCCGCCGCCCGCGCCGATGAAGCCGCAGATAAAGCCGATCATCGCGCCGCAGCCGATGGACTGGATGGTGCGCTTCCTGGCATCCACTTGAGCCATGGCTTCCTTGGTGGTCATGACGGGCTTCAGGATGAACTTCACGCCCAGCATCATCGTCATGAACACGGAGAAACCGCCCATGGTCGTCGAGGGCACAAGGCTGGACACCCAGCTGCCCACCACGGTGAACAGCAGCACGGTAATCATCATCGTCAGGCCGTTTTTGATGTCCAGATTGCCGTTCTTGTGGTATGTCCACGCGGAGACGGCGCTGGCAAGCACATCGCTGGCAAGGGCGATGCCTACCGCGTCATAGGTCTCCATGCCCAGAAAGGTCACCAGCATGGGTGTGATGACGGCTGCAGCGCTCATGCCCGCAAAACCAGTACCCAGACCTGCTCCCAGACCTGCAAACAGACAAACGATGAATTTGACCAACATATCCATTTCAAACACTACCTTTATTCTATCATAGTTTCCATCCCCTGTCCAGTGACGGAACGAACGCCGCCCCCGGAAAGAAGCGGCGCAGGTGTTCGGGATGCCGCGTCAGCAGCAGATAAACCGCGAGTACGGGCAGCACAGCTGCATCATGCAGCACAGATAGCACAGCCGCGACGGATCGAAGAAGGTGGTCCTGTAGCCGCCGGCATTGCGCTGATAGGTCTGCCCGGACTGGCGGTACTGGCGCAGCAGCGTCTGGTACAGGCCGTTGGTGGGGTCCATCTGGCAGGCACGGCTCATGTCCTCCACGGCCTGAATGGTGTTGCCCGCGCCGCGGTTCGCCACGCCGGAGAGGTAATACCACCGGGCATTGCGCTGGCCGCTGATCACCTTTGACAGAGATAACAGGGCGGAATTGTACGCCCGCATCTGGATATCGCGGATCGCCTGGCGGACGAAATCGCTGTCGCCGGGCTGCTCGGTGGGCGGCGGCGCCTGGGTGCTGCGGTATCCGCCGAAAATGTCCTCGAAGTCAAAGCCGCCGAATCCACCCTGCCAGCCGCCCTGACCGTAGGAGCCGCCATAGCTCTGCCCGTAGCCGCCGTAGCTCTGCCCATAGGGATTGCCGCCATAGGGATTCTGCTGCGGACGCTGCCTGTATTTCTCCGGGTTCATCAGCATGTCGTAGGCTTCATTGAGCTCGTTCATTTTCTTCGCCGCGTTGGGATCATCAGGGTGCAGGTCAGGGTGACATTCCTTGGCCTTGCGGCGGTAGGCGCGTTTGATCTCCTCCTGCGTGGCGTTTTCAGGTACGCCCAGCAGCTGATGGGGGTTCGTCACCATGATCCTTCACCTCGCTTTCTTGCTTCTTGTCCTTCTTGTGCAGATATTCGTTGTAGCCCTGCCACACGCCGGAATACAGGATATTCCGCAGGATCTCCTCATCCTGGATGAGCGGCAGCTTCTCAAAGGCGGCGGAAGCGTCCCCCAGCAGCAGCTCGAGGGTGTCGCGCATGTCCTCCGGCTTCTTTCCCATCAGGATGACCGGGTTGTAGCTGCCGGACTTCACGTCCTTGTCGTAATCGCAGGTGGCGTCCAGCAGGTAGATGTACCGCCCCAGCGAGTACCCGAAAGCCCGCAGGGCGCCCGACCAGTAGTCCTCCTCCATCACGAAGAGCTCCGCCATCAGCTCGCCGAAGCACCGTGCCGCCGCGTCGGGGGACGGATCGCGCTGCTTCTCCACCTTGCCCAGGGTGCGCAGGGAGGCCTCGATGGCCTCGCACTGCCGGGGATGCTCCGCCCGGACGCGGGCGTAGGCCTTCTTCAGCCAGGCGGAAGCGCCCTTTGCGGCAAGATTGCGGTCATCCCGCCAGTCGTCCGCCAGCTTGTGCCAGGTCAGGGCGATGGTCATGTCCGCCGCGTAATCGGTGATTTTGCTGCGCGCCCAATGATGCCGCTTCACCGGATGGGGCAGGCAGCGGGCCTCGCCGGATGCTTCCTCCGGCTCATAGAGCGAAGAGAGGAAAATGGTCAGGTAGGTCAGATCGAAGGTCAGCGCCATACGGGCCGCCTGCCCGTGACGCGCGCCGATAGCATGGCAAAGCCCGCAATAATGGGCCCGGTAACGCTGCTGATCCGTCTCGGACAGATCCGCCCAGTTGGGCCTTACATAACCGAACATAAAATCACGCCTTCTGGTCGAAC
The DNA here is from genome assembly GCA_045591175.1 of Clostridia bacterium. Lineage (GTDB taxonomy): Bacteria > Bacillota > Clostridia > Christensenellales > Aristaeellaceae > UBA11524. Next base: position 17,251 of record JAZNSI010000032.1, on the reverse strand, counting down.
TGGTGCTTGCACACGGGGCAGGTGATGTGCTTCTCCCCGCAGCCGCGGCGCAGGCGCAGGCGGTTCTTGCAGCCGGGGCAGCGGAAGTACTTGTACTCCTTGGAGCCCTTCACCCGCAGGAAGAACTGCTTCACTTCCTTCTTCCACTTGCTCACGGACTGCATGTAGCGGCTGTTTTCCGCCCGCCGCTTGTAGACATTCCGGCTGAAGCAGCGGAACAGCGCATAAACATACAGCACATTGCCCACCAGGCTCAGCAGCGGCAGACCGATGAAGATACCCACGATCTGCAGCCCCAGGCCCGTCCACAGGGCGTGATAGCCCAGGTTGTCCACACCGTTGCGGCCCTGCATAAAACGCATGATCGCCATCTTGATTCGCATCCACATAAATATGCCCTCTTTCCACGGGGTGTCCCCGCACAATTCCATGATACATTATAAAGTATAATTGAGATTTTTCAACCGAATATGAACAAGTACGCAAAGCAGATTGAAAAAAAACGCATTGGGGCTTATAATGTTGTCAACCATTCCAACAGTTTTGAGGTGCGATGATGCAGAAGATCGATCTTTCCGGATTGTGGCAGGTTTATCTGGATGCGGAAAAACGCGACGCCCTGCCCGCCGTTTATCCTGACGAAATGATGCTCCCCGGCACGACCTCCGCCGCCGGTCTCGGCCCGGAGAACCCCGCGCGGGAGACCTACTTCCTCACAGACGCCCACAAATTCGAGGGATATGCGTGGTTCATGCGCACCTTTGAAGCCGGCGACTGGCAGGACATGGCCGTCCTCCTGAAGCTGGAGCGCACCCGCAAGACCACCGTGTGGCTGGATGGCCAGGAAATCGCCAGCCGCTGCTCCCTCTGCGCGCCCCATCTGTACTTCCTGCCGGGGCTGAAGAAGGGCCCGCACACCCTGATCATCCGGGTGGACAACACCGATTACCCCACCCGCGGCGGCCACCTGACCAGCCTCGACACCCAGTCCAACTGGAACGGCATCACGGGCGAGATCAGCCTGACCGCAGCGAAGGCCATCGTGACCGGCGTGCAGGCGTTCCCGGATATTGCAGGAAAGAAGCTTCGCCTTCGCGCCTATGTGGAGGGTCGGCACGACGGCTATGCGTCCATTGGTCTGCCCGGACAGGAGCCGCACCGCGTTCAAATCAACGGCCACGCGCTGGAGGGCGTCCTCCCCCTGACGGGCAATGAGGCTCTCTGGGACGAGTTCTCCCCCGCCCTGCATACCCTCTCCATTGACGTGGATGGTGACGTGTATGCAACCACCTTCGGCCTTCGCAAGTTCGAGAGCAAGGGCCGGAGCCTGATGTGCAACGGGCGCGAGGTGTTCCTGCGCGGCAAGCACGACGGCCTGATCTTCCCCCGCACCGGCTACGCCCCCACCGACGTGGACAGCTGGCGCAAGGTGCTGCAAACCGCGAAGGATTACGGCGTCAACCACTACCGCTTCCACACCTGCTGCCCGCCGGATGCGGCCTTCACCGCCGCCGACGAGCTGGGCATCGCCATGTCCCCGGAGCTGCCCTTCTGGGGGACGATCACCGAAGAGGGCGAGGAAGGCTACAACGCTGCCGAGCGGCAGTTCCTGTTTGGCGAGGGCCTGCGCATGCTGGGCGAATTCGGGCATCACCCGTCCTTCGTGTTCCTGTCCATGGGCAACGAGCTGTGGGGCAGCAAAAAGGCCCTCAACGCCATGCTGGCCGAATACCGCAAGTTCGACCCGGACAAGCTCTACATTTCCGGTGCGAATAACTTCCAGTGGGTACCGGAGGTGCTGGAGGAGGAGGACGTCTTTGTGGGCGTGCGCCTCGCCGGCGACCGGCTCATCCGTGGCAGCTACGCCATGTGCGACGCTCCTCAGGGCATCGTGCAGACGACCGAGCCGGAATCCGTCAGCAATTATGACCGCATGATCGCGCCGGAGGTGGTGGAATCCGCCACCGGTGCTGCGGGCAAGATCGCCATCCAGTACGGCATGGGCGTGAAGTACGTGGACGCGGAGAGCGCGCAGGCCTTCATCCCCGAGGTGCCGGTCATCAGCCATGAGGTCGGGCAGTACGAGTTCTACCCGGACTTCGATGAAATTGACAAGTATACCGGTCCCCTGAAGGCCCGCAACTTCGAGGTGTTCCGCGAGCGGCTGCAGAAGGCCGGACTGTGGGAAGACCACGAGCGGTTCTTCCGCTCGGCGGGCAAGCTGGCCATCGACTGCTACCGCCGGGAGATCGAGACCTTCCTGCGCACGTCGGAATTGTCCGGCTTCCAGCTGCTCGACCTGCAGGACTTCACCGGGCAGGGCACGGCGCTGGTGGGCGTGCTGAACGCCTTCATGGAAAGCAAGGGCCTGATCACCCCGGAAGCGTGGCGGGAGTTCTGCGCGTCCACGGTGGTGCTGGGCGAGTTCGACAGGTTCGTCCTTGCCTGCGGGGAGGAAGTCCGTTTCAGCGTCCGCGTCAGCGAGTGCGACCCGCGCAAGGTACATACCGCCGTCCATTGCGAGCTGCTGGACGGCGATACCGTCCTCGCAGAGCAGACCGTCCCTGTGGAAAGCACGGGCAAGCGGCTGTCCAGCCCGGTCAGCGTCTGCCTGGGCCAGGTGCACACGCAGCCCTTCCAGACCCGCCGCCTCACCGTCCGCCTGACGCTGGAGGACGGCACGGTCAACCACTACCCCATCTGGGTGTTCCCCGAATACCCCATCGAGATCACCCGCGAGGGCATCACACTGGGCAACAAGCGCGTGGCGTTCGTGAAGTCTATCGAGGAGGCGAAGGCTTCCGCCGTGCCCGCCATCGTTATTCCGGATGCAGAGGGCAAACTGCCCGCCACCTATGCCAGCGACTTCTGGTGCTACCCCATGTTCCGCTCCATCAGCGAAAGCATGGGCAAGCCGGTGCCCATCGGCACGCTGGGCCTGTGCATCGACGCGCAGCACCCCTGGCTCAAGGCCTTCGCCCAGGAGGACTACACCACCCCCGCATGGTATCAGGTCATCCAAACGGCGCACTGTGAAAACGTGGACTGCCACAACCCCATTGTCCAGATGATCGACAACACCGAACGCTGTCAGCAGCTGTGCCTGCTGTGGGAACAGGACGGCATCCCCCACCTGACCGCCCGCCTGTGGGAGAAAGCAGAGGACGTCACCGTTCGCGCCTTCGCGGCGTCCCTTGTGGAGGCATTGACATGCGCTTAATTGCACCCAACTACTACCCAATCTTCCACTGCATCGCGGACAGATGCCGGCACTCCTGCTGCATCGGCTGGGAGATCGACATTGACCCGGACGCCCGCGAGGCCTACCGCCGCGTCCCCGGCGAATTCGGCACACGGCTGAACGCCTCCATTGACGATGGCGAGGTGTCATCCTTTCGCCTTGGCGAGGGCGAGCGCTGCCCGATGCTGAACCAAAACGGCCTGTGCGACCTGATCACCGCACTGGGCGAGGACAATCTGTGCCAGATCTGCGCAGATCATCCCCGGTTCCGGAACTATTTCGCTGATCGCAAGGAAATCGGCCTCGGCCTGTGCTGCGAGGAAGCGGCGCGACTGATTCTCTCGCAGGAGGAGCCCATGCGGCTCATCGCCCTGAAGGACGACGGCGAGGACGCCGACCTGCCCGAGGAAGAAGCCGCCCTGCTGTCCCTGCGCGGTGAGCTGATCGCGCTCATGCAGGATACTTCAATGCCCCTCGAAGCCCGCCTCGACGCGCTGCTGGACGCGGTGGATTTCGCTATCCCGGGCAGGGATTGGGCGGAGGTTTATCGGGGACTGGAGCGGCTCGACCCGGCGTGGGACAACGCGCTGGATCTGCTGTCGGGCAATACCGGCAGTTGTCCGGAGCGTCTGCGTGTCGCACTGGATAACTTCTGCATGTACATGCTCTACCGCCATCTCCCCGGCGCGCTGGAGGACGACGACATCCCCGGCCGGGTGGCGTTCTGCGTGCTGTCCACGCGGATTCTGGCTGCACTGTGCGCCGCAAAGTCCGGCTGTACCCTCGCCGACTGCATCGATCTGGCCCGCATGTACTCCGCCGAGATCGAGTATTCCGAGGAGAACATCGCCGCGCTGCTGGACGCGCTGTGGGAAGCCTGACGCGCCTTGCAATCCCTCGCAAATCCCATTATAATGGAAGCAGAAGATCCCCCAAGGAGGCATTTACATGCAGCAGATCGTGAAGATCGTCATCACCGGCGGGCCCTGCGCGGGCAAATCCACCGCCATGAGCTGGATCCAGAACCACTTCTCCGAGAAGGGCTGGACGGTGCTTTTCGTGCCGGAAACGGCTACGGAGTTCATCTCCGGCGGCGTGGCCCCCTGGACCTGCGAAACCAACGCCCATTACCAGGTCGTGCAGATGACCCTTCAAAGGGAGAAGGAGCGCCTCTTTGAGAAGGCGGCCCGCGGCATGCCCAAGGACAAGATCCTCATCGTGTGCGACCGGGGCATGCTGGACAATCGTGCCTACATGGACGAGGAGGAGACCGCCTGGGTACTGGAGCAGATCGGCGAGGGCGAAGTGGAGCTTCGCGACCAGTACGACGCGGTGTTCCATCTGGTGACGGCAGCCAAGGGCGCGGAGGAATTCTACACCACCGCCAACAATTCTGCCCGCATCGAAACGGTGGAGCAGGCCGTGGCGCTGGATGACAAGATCATCGCGGCGTGGACAGGCCATCCCCACTTCCGCGTGATCGACAACGAAACGAATTTCGAGGACAAGATGAAGCGGCTGATCAAGGAGATCTCCACCGTCCTGGGCGGGCCGGAGCCCCTTGAAATTGAGCGCAAGTTCCTCATCGAATACCCGGATATCGCCTGGCTGGAGAGCCTGCCCAACTGCTCCAAGATCGACGTGCTGCAGACCTACCTCACCGCGAAGAACGGCGAGGAGCGCCGCATCCGTCAAAGGGGCTGCAACGGGCATTACCTGTACTTCAAGACCATCAAGCGCGGCACCGGCCTCAAGCGGGTGGAGATCGAAAAGCGCCTGACCAAGGACGAGTACCTCATCGCCATGATGGACGCCGACGTCAGCCGCCGTCAAATCCGCAAGACCCGCTACTGCCTCACCTGGGGCATCCAGTATTTCGAGATCGACGTGTACCCCTTCTGGCAGGACAAGGCCATCGTCGAGATCGAGCTGAGCGACGAGAACGAGCCCATCGAATTCCCGCCCCAGCTGCATGTGATCTGCGAGGTCACCGACGACCCCGACTACAAGAATGCCCGTCTGGCAGAGGAGTCTTCGACTCCGTTTTACCGCGATTGAGTTGGCTGTTTCTCCATAGACCTACCGCGTGGGGTCTTCGACCCATTCCCTTTGGGCCTTTGCCCGATATTGTCCTCCGCGCGCTCATCGCGCGGGCTATCAAGATGAGCTTAAGCCAGGATGTGAAGGAGGCGAACGCCGTGCACAGTGAACTCAAACGCATCATCCCCGGCGCAAAAAATGCGGTGCTGTTCGTGCACGGCATCAACGCCACGCCGCGGTTCTTTGACGAGTACGTGGCTGTCCTCCCGGCAGATTTTTCCGTGCACAACATCCTCCTGCCGGGCCACGGCGGCACGGTAAAGGACTTCGGACGGCATTCCGCGAAGGAATGGGAGGCCCACGTCCGCACCTGCCTGAACGAGCTGCGGGCATGCCACGAGCGGGTGTACATCGTCGCCCATTCCCTGGGGACGCTGCTGGCGATCCGCGAGGCAGTTCGGGATGATACCCGCATCGCCGGGATGCTGCTGCTGTGCGTGCCGCTGCGGATCTGGTCGCGGCCGTCGGCGCTTGTGCGCAACATCTGCAAAGGCCTGTGCGGCAAAGCCAGCCAGGAGGAGCTCCACACCTGCTACGGCACGGAGGTAGACTGGCGCATCTGGCGGTACATCGGGTGGATCCCCCGCTACCTGGAGCTGTTTGCCCTGAGCAAGGATGCGCGGCAGAAGGTGTCCCGGCTGAATGTGCCCACGCTGGCCTTCATGGCCGGAAACGACGAGCAGGTCAGCCTGCGCAGTGAAAAGTGCATGGCCGGCAACCCCGCCATCACCCTGCGGCGGATGGAGAAGGCCACCCATCATCTCTTCACCCCGGAGGACAAGGCTGCCATCCGCGAGGCGCTGCTGATGATGTGCAGCCCTGCAGAACAGGAGGCCCCATGAGGCTGCTATTTGCCATTGACAAGCAGGATTACGCCGCTTGCACCTACACCTTTGTGCGAAATTCCGCCAGGAGCATCATCCTGCGGGACGGGAAGATCGCCATGATCCACAGCCTGAAGCACGGCTACTACAAATTCCCCGGCGGCGGCATCGAGCAGGGTGAAGACCCCATCGCCGCCATGATCCGGGAGACCCGCGAGGAAGCCGGGCTGATCGTCCGGCCGGACACCGTGCGGGAGTACGGCTGCGTCCACCGCATCCAGCGGGGCGGACAGGACCCGAACGAGTGCTTCATTCAGGATAATTTCTACTATATCTGTGATGCGGAGGAGGAGACCCTGCCCCCGCAGATGGAGGACTACGAGGAGGAAGCCGGGTTCACGCCGGAGTTCGTGGACGCCCGCATCGCCATCCGCGCCAACCGTGAACGCGCGCTGGACAACCGCTACCACACCATGCTTCTGCGGGAAGCGCGGGTGCTGGAGCTGCTGATCGAGGAAGGCGTCATCCCCTGATATGCAAGACCGGAAGCCGTCGCTTCCGGCCTTTTTGCGTCGGTTTTCCGCCGGGGCTGAAGGAAGTATGCTATCCTTGTCCGGGGAGGGATAGCATGAACGTGATCGTACTCGCGCCATCGGCAGATGTGGGGCTGGGCTGGCAATACGCGTTGGAAAACCTGGGCGCGGACTGGCGCTGCACGCCGGTCATGACGGCGGAGGCCGCCCGCCCCCTGCTGGACGGCGCGGAGGTGCTGCTGCTCCTGCCCGGCAGGGAAAGCGCCTTGCTGCTGGCCCGGCTGGAGAAGCATCCCCCGCTGGCGCCGCCCTTCATCCTGGGCGGGCCGGATGCCCCTCTCCCCCCGGCGGAGGCGCTGCCCGGGCTGCTGGCAGCCTGGCGGGATGCCGGCCGGATACCTGTACTGTGCAGTTCTCATCTGCCCCAGGCGCGGGAGATGGCCGCCGCGCTCCTCAAGGCCATGGATGTGCCTCCGCGGCTACGGGCCTGGCGCTTCCTGCCGGACATGCTGGCATGTGCCGTCACCCATCCGCCGCTGCTGACCAATCTGCGGCACGGGCTGTATCCGCTGATTGCCGCGCGTCACGGCATGACCCCCGCCGGCGTAGAGCGCAGTCTGCGATTGCTGATCGAATCCACCTGGACCCACGGGAGCCTCTCCGCGCTGGAGCGCTTCTTTGGCTCAAGCGTCGATCCGGAGAAGGGCAAACCCACCAACGCGGCCTTCCTGCGGCGCATGACCGCACTGCTGACGGACAGCCTCCACCGGCTGATGTGCCCTTGACGAAGGCTCCCGAATCGTGTATCATAATATTGATACCCTGACCAAAGGAGCTGTTTCTGTGGAACAGAAGCGATTTGATAAACGGAACCTGATCGTCATCGGCGCGCTGGTGGCGCTGATCGCATTGGTGGCGCTGGTGGCGAGCCTCCTGCGTCCCAGGCTGGCCCCCGTCGCGGAGGATACGACGGCGTACCTGGTCATCAATGTGGCTGGGGAGACCTACATGCCCATCAAGCTGGACGAAAGCACCCGCTACACCATCACCCGCGGGGAGATGGTCAACGTCATCGAGGTCACGCCGGAAAGCGTGAAGATGCATACCTCCACCTGCGCGGGTCAGGACTGCATCCACCAGGGCACCGTGACCCTGAGCAACCGCGGCGACCGCGTGCTGCAGAACAAGATCCTCTGCCTGCCCAACGAGGTGATCCTGGAGCTGCTCACCGAGGAGGAGACCCGCGCGAATTACCCCCTCGCGTTTGTGACGGAGGCCACGGATGAATAAACGTTTCAATGCCAAGCGGGTGGCGCTGTGCGGATTGCTGCTGGGGATGATGCTGATCCTGGGCTGGATCGAAAAGCAGATCCCCACGCCCCATCCCGCGCTGAAGCTGGGCCTGTCCAACAGCGTGCTGATCTTCGCGGTGTACATGCTGGACATCCCCACGGCCTATGTGCTGATGGCCTTCAAGGTGTTCCTGTCCAACGTGCTCTTCGGCAGCCTGGGCGTGAGCTTCGCCATGGGCCTTGCCGGCGGCGTGGTATCCCTGACGGCGATGGTGCTGATCTCCCGCGTGAAGGGCATGCACCCCGTCACGGTGTCCATCGTGGGCGGCGTGATGCACCATGTGGGCCAGATCCTCATGGCGCTGCTGGTGGTGAATACCTCTGGCTTGCTGTCCTTCCTGCCCTTCCTGATGATCGGCGGACTGGTCTTTGGCGCCATCACCGGCGTCTGCGCTGACCGGGTGATGAAGTACATGCGGCATATGCGGCTGTGAAAACGCCAAAGGCTCTCCGACGGGAGCGCCTCATATCGTCAATTTCCCCTTGCAAATCCCCAGAAACCGTGCTAAAATGTACGGGTATTGCATATCAAAGACGATGACCGGGCCCAAGTAGGCTTCCGCCCATCCCTCACAGAGAGCGTCCGCATGCTGAAAGGACGCAGGGACACGGAATGACGAATTTCACCCCGCGAGTTCCCGTTTCCGGGCGTTTGCCGCGTTAAGGCATCGAGTGGCGGTGCGACGCATCGCAATTTGAGTGGTACCGCGGATATCTCCGTCTCATTTTGATGAGGCGGAGTTTTTTATGTAATTCTTAAAGGAGGCAACATACATGAACGAGAAGATCGCTGCCCTGAAGGCAAGCTTCGAAGCCGAGCTTTCTCAGGTGGCCGACATGGCTGCGCTGGAAGCCCTGCGCGTGGGCTACCTGGGCAAGAAGGGCAAGATGACCGAGCTGCTCAAGGGCATGGGCAACATGTCCGTGGAGGAGCGCAAGACCATCGGCGCCGAAACCAACGAGCTGAAGAACGCAATTACCGTCGCCCTGGCGGAGAAGCTGGAGGCCATGAAGGCTGCCGAGCTGCAGGCGGAGATCGACGCCCTGCCCGAGTTCGACGTGTCCATGCCCGCCAACATGGATCGCGGCTCCTACCACCCCATTACCCTGGTGCAGCGCCAGTGTGAGCAGGTGTTCCGCACCATGGGCTTCCACCTGGAGGACTATGCAGAGATCGTCACGGACTACGAGTGCTTCGAGTCCCTGAACATCCCCAAGTTCCACCCCGCCCGCGACATGCAGGATACCTACTACCTGGACAATGGCCAGCTGCTCAAGACCCAGACTTCCGCCGCCCAAAACGCCATCTACCGCAAGTACCGCGATGATCTGGTGAACAACGGCGTGCCGATCAAGGCTGTGTTCCCCGGCCGCTGCTTCCGCAACGAGGCCACCGACGCCTGCCACGAGAACACCTTCTTCCAGATGGAAGGCATGATGGTGGACAAGAACATCTCCATCTCCAACCTGATCTACTTCATGAAGACCATGCTGTCCGAAGTGTTCCGCAAGGACATCAAGGTTCGCCTGCGTCCCGGCTTCTTCCCCTTCGTTGAGCCCGGCTTCGAGCTGGACATCTCCTGCCTGATCTGCGGCGGCGAGGGCTGCCCCTCCTGCAAGCACTCCGGCTGGCTGGAGCTGTGCCCCTGCGGCATGATCCACCCCGAAGTCCTCAAGGCCGGCAGCATCGACCCCGAGGAGTACACCGGCTTCGCCTTCGGCCTGGGCCTGACCCGTCTGGCCATGATGCAGTACGGCGTGAAGGACATCCGTGACCTGAACAGCGGCAACCTGACCCGCCTGTCCCAGTTCACCGACGACGAGTAACCGAAGGGGTGCAGGGGGCATTGCGCGGATGCGGCTCTCCAGTGGAGAGTTGCCGAAGGCAAAGCATCAAGCAATGTTATAATCGGAAAGCCCTGCAAAAGAGAAGGAGTGAAAACAAGCTATGTATATTTCTATGAACTGGATCCAGGAATTCGTGGATCTTTCCGGCATTGACCTGATGGCGCTGATCCATCAGTTCTCCCTGTCCACCGCCGAGGTGGAGAACGAGATCTTCCTCAAGGGCTCCGACCTCTCCGGCGTTGTCGTGGCGGAGATCAAGAGCGTTGAGAATCATCCCGAAAGCAAGAAGCTCCACCTGCTGAAGGTGGACTGCGGCGAAGCCGAGCTGGTGGACGTGGTCTGCGGCGCGCCCAATGTCCGCGTGGGAATGAAGACCGCCTTTGCCAAGCTGGGCGCCCAGATCGGTGAGATCACCATCGCGCCCCGCAAGCTGGCCGGTTACACCAGCCACGGCATGTGCTGCTCCGAAAAGGAGCTGGGCCTGAGCGACAACAACGACGGCATCATGGACATCACCGAGGACGTGGCCGTCGGCACCGACGTGAAGGACCTGTGGCAGATCGATGACATCGTGTTCGAGGTGGATAACAAGTCCCTGACCAATCGTCCCGACCTGTGGGGCCACTACGGCATCGCCCGCGAGTTCGCCGCGCTGGCCAAGCGTCCGCTGAAGCCCATGGCCGTCGTTGATCTGGAGCAGTACAAGAACCTGCCCGCCATCGACATGAAGATCGAGGATCCCCTCTGCCAGCGCTATTCCTGCCTGACGGTGGAGAACATCACCCGTAACGTCGCGCCCATGAACATGCGCATCCGCCTGTTCTACTGCGGCATGCGCGCCATCAACCTGCTGGCCGACCTGACCAACTACCTGATGCTGGAGATGGGCCAGCCCATGCACGCCTTCGACAGCCGCAAGGTGGAGAAGATCCGCATCAAGCGCTTTGCCGAGCCCTTCACCTTCCAGACCCTGGACAAGGTGGAGCGCAACATCGACGAGAACACCCTGATGATCTGCAACGGCGACAAGCCCGTGGCCATCGCTGGCATCATGGGCGGTCTGGACTCCGAGATCGTGGCCGACACCACCAGCCTGACTCTGGAATCCGCTACCTTCGACGCGGCTTCTGTCCGCAAGTCCACCGTTCGCCTGGGCCATCGTACCGACGCGTCCGCCCGCTATGAGAAGTCCCTCGATCCCGAGATGACCGTGCCCGCCATCGCCCGCTTCGTCAAGCTCCTGCAGGACGCCGACGAGGGCATGCGCGTCACCTCCTGCCTGACCGACGAGCGCGCCTTCCAGTATCCTCAGATCACCCTGGACTTCGACAAGCGCTTCGTGGATCGCTACACCGGCATCGAGATCAGCGATGAGCACATTGTCAGCACCCTGACCGCGCTGGGCTTCGTCGTCCGTCATGATGGCGACAAGTTCTCTGTGGACGTGCCCTCCTGGCGCGCCACCAAGGACGTGACCATCAAGGCCGACATCATCGAGGAGATCACCCGTATCTACGGCTACGACAACTTCGACGTTCACACCGCCGAAGCGCCCCTGTACCCCGTGCGCGAGCATGTGGAAAAGACCACCGAGAACAAGGTGAAGGACATCCTCGTCAAGCGCTACGGCCTGCATGAGGTGCACTCCTACGTCTGGCAGTACTCCGACGAGTACAAGAAGCTGGGCATCGAGGTGGAGGACAACATCCGCCTGCTGGGCGCCGCCAACCCCAACATCGAAGTCATCCGCCGCTCCATCGTACCCACTCAGCTGGTGCAGGTGAAGGGCAACACGTCCTACGCGCCCTCCTTCGGCGTGTTCGAGGTGGGCCGCGTGGCCCAGGGCTGCTGCGAAAAGGGCCTGGCCAAGGAGTACAAGAAGCTCTGCATCACCCTGTTCAGCAAGGTGGAGAGCGTGGAGGCCCTGTACTTCAAGCTCCGCGACATGCTGGCCGTCACCGTGGACGACCTGAAGCACAAGGAGCTCAACTGGGTGAAGGCGGAAGCCGCCCACTCCTGGGAACATCCCAAGAACCTGAACGCCATCGTCTGCGACGGCGTGACCCTGGGCACCATCGGCGTGGCGCACCCCGTCGTCAGCAAGAAGATCGACAAGAAGGCCGCCATCGTCTTCGCGGAGATCGACATCAACGCGCTGGCGAACATCGGCGCTGAACGCATCAAGTACGTCGAGCCCAGCCGCTTCCCCGGCATGGAGCAGGATCTGACCTTCATCGCCGACAAGTACGAGCCCATCAAGAAGGCCGTCGAGGCCGCCAACAGCCCCCTGGTCAACAAGGTGGCTGTCGTGGGCACCTACGTGGACGATGCGGGCAAGTCCATCACTGTGCGCATCTTCTTCTCTCATGCCGAGCGCACCCTCACCCGCGAGGAAGTGCAGGCCGTGGTGGACGGCGTCATCGCCGACCTGGAGAAGCAGGGCATCGCGCTGAAGAAGTAATTGCAAATTTGAAGGGGACTGTCATGACGGCAGTCCCCTTTTTATGCACAGAAAAACCCCGGAGCATGTCGCTCCGGGGGAATACGCTTCGATTACAGCGAGTACTCGCGGCCCAGCATGGTCACGCAATGCACTTCATTTTCGCGCCGGAGCTGATCCGACACGGACAGCACCACAACACCCACCAGAGCCGCCAGCAGCATCCACATCATAACCATACCTCCTCACCATATCGTTCCAAACCATGCAGGAATCCCTGCATGAACTCTCTTTCATTTACCATTATACACCATCCCAGTGGAATTGCAAGACAACAATGCAGGATTTCATGAAAAAATGTTTTTTCTTTGTACTTGCATTTTGGTTATCGAAAACGCCCTGCGGAAGACAAAGCTGCAGCTTCCGGCAGGGCGAATTGCATGGCGATAAGGCAGATGGATGATATGGTCGGTGGGACATGCCAGGGCGGATAATACAAGTTGCAGGCCTGCCACACACCAGCGAGCAGGATCGTCCATAAAAAAGTGAAAGCGCTGAACCTTACGATTCAGCGCTTAAGCACCTCCGAGGGGATTCGAACCCCTGTTTCAGCCTTGAGAGGGCCGCGTGCTAGGCCTCTACACAACGGAGGCATATAAAGCTGGGGAACTAGGATTCGAACCTAGGCAATACGAGTCAGAGTCGCAGGTGCTACCGTTACACCATTCCCCATCGGCTTATATCCGGCAGGGAGCTTCTCGCTCGACTGCGAGAGTTAGTATATCACAGGACGGAGGGCTTGTCAACACCTTTTTTCAAAAAATTTTGCGGAAATATTTCCCGGCGCCGTGGACTGGCAGGGCGGGTCACATGCCACGTTTTGTCGTGCCGCCCATTTTCTCCCACCCGCAACAATTTCTTCATTATAAATATCGCCGATCGGAGCAAGCATCCGATCCTTCTGATCAGATAACGGATGATTTGTCCAATTTGACTGGAAACCTCCCATTTCAGCCGTTGCGCGCGCAACGATTCCGTGCTATACTGTCCGCGAAATTGTGTGGCTCACGACCGACGGCGGCATGTCCGCTCGCATCCGGCTTGCCGGAACATACAGGAGGGAAAAGAGCACCGTGGAAAACATCAAATGGCTGTTTGGCCTGATGGACAAGAAGTACCGAAAATGGCACATTATGGCGCTGTGCGTCAGCGCGATCACATCGCTGATGCTGCTGATCAACCCCACGCTGCAAAAGCAGCTGGTGGATGACGTCATCGTGGCGAAGAACCCCGAGCCGCTGCTGGGCATCCTGTTCTGGATGCTGGCGGTGCGCATCTTCCGCGAGGGCACCCGTTACCTGATGGTCATCACGCTGGAAAGATGCAGCCAGAACGTGATCTATAACCTGCGCGTGCGGCTGTTCACCCGCCTGCAGCATCAGGATACCCGCTTCTTCGACCGCAACCGCACCGGCGACCTGATGACCCGCATGTCCGCCGACACCGACTGGTGCCGTCATTTCCTGAGCTATATCGACTACTCCATTATCGACAGCGTGGTCATGTTCCTGTCCACCTCCATCTACCTGTTCTGGATCAACTGGAAGCTGGCGCTGGCGCTGGTATGTGTCACTCCCCTGCTGATGCTGATCACCAAGGTATATTCGAAGGGCGTGCGCAAGCTGTTCATGGCCATGCGCGAGCGTCAGTCGGAGATGAACGCAGCAGCACAGGAAAACATCGCGGCCAACCGCGTCATCAAGGCCTTTGCCCGCGAGGAGTACGAGAAGGACGCCTTCGACCAGAAGTCCGCGGCCTTCCGTCAGGCCCATCTGGACATCAACAAGCGCTGGCTGACCTTCTTCCCCTTTATCGAGATCCTCGCCAACGCCATGACGCTGATCACCGTGTTCTTCGGCGGATTCCTGATGATTCAGGGCGAGATGACCGCAGGTGACCTGACCGTGTTCACCAGCCTGTCCTGGGCGCTGAGCGTGCCCATGCGCAACCTGGGCAACCTGCTCAACGACTGGCAGCGCTTCATCACCTGCTCCAACAAGGTCATGGAGCTGGAGGTGTCCCGCCCCGATATCGTGGATGCGCCCGACGCGGTGGATCACGAGCGCATCAAGGGCGAGATCGAGTTCCGCAACGTGTCCTTCTCCCACGACAAGGCGCCCGTCCTCAAGGACGTTTCCTTCAAGGTGGCTCCCGGCAAGACGCTGGCCATCATGGGCCCCACCGGCTCCGGCAAGACCACCATCATCCAGCTGCTGGCCCGCTGCTACGAGGTCAAGGAGGGCGAGATCCTGGTGGATGGCTGCCCCATCAAGCGCTGGAAGCTCAACCAACTGCGTGACGGCATCGGCACCGCCACCCAGGACGTGTTCCTCTTCTCCGACACCGTGGAGGGCAACATCGCCTTCGGCGATCAGGAGCTGACCGAGGAGCAGGTGCAGGACTTTGCCCGCCGTGCTGCGGCAGGCGATTTCATCGAGGAGCTCTCCGACGGCTACGACACCATCGTGGGCGAGCGCGGCGTGGGCCTCTCCGGCGGCCAGAAGCAGCGTATTGCCCTGGCCCGCGCGCTGGCTGTGCAGCCCGGCATCCTCATCATGGACGACACCACCTCCGCCGTGGATATGGAGACCGAGCAGTACATCCAGCAGCAGCTGCGCGAGCTGCCCTATGACTGCACCAAGATCATCATCGCCCAGCGCATTTCCTCCGTCAAGGAGGCGGATGAGATCCTCATCCTCAAGGATGGCGAGATCGCCGAGCGCGGCACCCACGAGGAGCTGCTCAAAAACCGCGGCTACTACTACGAGACCTTCTGCCTGCAGAACGGCATTGACATCGATGAAGCGCCTTCCGGAAAGGAGGCTGAGTAAGCATGGCACGCAACAAATTTGACGTTGACGAGAGCCTGGAAAGCCCCTTTGACGCAGGCCATTTGAAGCGGACCCTCCATTACATCGGCCGCCACAAGTGGAAGATGCTGCTGGCGCTGCTGCTGAGCGCCTGTGCATCCGTTGCGGGCCTGTTCTCCCCCAAGATCACCGAGCATGTACTGAACGTGATCGTCCCCAACAAGGCCGCGGATCAGCTGATCCCCATGGCCCTGGCGTATCTGGGCATCATCTCCATCTCCATCGTGTTCACGGTCATCCGCTCCCGCATGATGGCCAAGGTGTCCCAGGACATCATCTACGACATCCGCAAGGACCTGTTTGCTCACCTGCAGCGGCTGCCCTTCTCCTACTATGACAGCCGCCCCGCCGGAAAGATCCTGGTGCGCGTGATCAACTACGTCAACTCCGTCTCGGACATCCTGTCCAACGGCATCATCAACGCCATCCTGGAGATCATCAACGTCCTCTTCATCGTGGTGTTCATGTACGCCACCGAGCCCACGCTGGCCACGGTGGTCGTGGCGGGTCTGCCGGTGTTCGTGGCCTTCATCATGTTCATCAAGCCCCGGCAGCGCAAGGCCTGGCAGAATCAGTCCAACAAGAATTCCAACTACAACGCCTACCTGGCCGAGTCCATCGACGGCGTGCGCGTTTCCCAGCTCTTTGCCCGCCAGGAGGTCAACATCTCCATCATGCAGAAGCTGGCCATCGCCTGCCGCAAGGCCTGGATGCGCGCCATCTACATCTCCAACAGCGTCTGGGTCACCTCCCAGACCATCACCCAGCTCGTCTACACCCTGCTCTACATCGCGGGCGTGTACTGGCTGGGCGGCGACATCATCGCCTTCGGTACCATCCTGGCGATGGGCCAGTACCTTAACCGCTTCTGGCAGCCCATCACCAATCTGGCGAACATCTACAACTCCTTCGTCAACAACATGGCCTATCTGGAGCGCATCTTCGAGACCATGGACGAGCCCGTTGTGGTGGATGACAAGCCCGGCGCGACCACCCTGCCCGAGATCACCGGCGAGGTTGCCTTCGAGCACATCAACTTCGGCTACGAGGAAGGCCAGACGGTGCTGGAGGACATGAACCTGCACGTCAAGGCCGGCGAATCCATCGCGTTGGTCGGCCCCACGGGCGCGGGCAAGTCCACCATCGTGAACCTGCTGTGCCGGTTCTACAACCTGCGCGGCGGCCGCATCCTCCTCACCGACGAAAGCGGCGTGAAGCACGACATCACCGACGTGACCATTCACAGCCTGCGCACTCAGCTGGGCATCATGCTGCAGGATTCCTTCATCTTCACCGGCACGCTGATGGACAACATCCGCTACGGCCGCCTGAACGCCACCGACGAGGAAGTCCGCCAGGCTGCTGCGGTTGTCCGCGCGGACGATTTCATCCAGGAGATGCCTGAGAAGTACGCGACCAGCGTCAACGAGCGCGGCTCCAGCCTGTCTCAGGGTCAGCGTCAGCTGATCGCCTTTGCCCGCACGCTGCTGAGCGACCCGCGCATCCTCATTCTGGACGAGGCGACCTCCTCCATCGACACCAAGACGGAGAAGCTGCTGCAGGACGGCATTCAGGCGCTGCTCAAGGGCCGCACGTCCTTCATCATCGCGCACCGTTTGTCCACCATCAAGAACTGCGACCGGATTCTGTACATTGGCAACAAGGGGATCATGGAAGCTGGCTCTCATGATGAGCTGATGGCGAAGAAGGGCGCGTATTACGAGCTGTATACCGCGCAGGCGAGGGAGCAGGGCGTTAACATCTGATTTCGCAGGGAGCTGTGCATTGGCACGGCTCCTTTTTAGGTTGTGCATCATGTTGCCGGGAGGCCGCTTTCGCGCGTCGAAGGGTCATCGACCCGCGCGCGCAAAGCCGCCGGGGGAAACGCAAAATGGCGTTTCCCCCGGACCCCCTCCTGCTCTTTTGGAGTTGGTCGAGCGGCTGCAATGCGGGGCGGCTCTGGTTGCAGAGGATTCCCTGAAT
>JAZNSI010000031.1:0-28882 GCA_045591175.1 Clostridia bacterium | reverse complement strand
CGGAATCCCACTTCTGTTCCCTGATTGCGGAATAATTGAACGCTCTCATGGCCTTACCTCCTTTCGCTTTCCCTTAAATTATAGGCAAATATAAGGGAAAAGTCAATAAAAAATGGAATGAATCCCTTAAAATTATGCCTGAAATAAGGGAAAGTATGCAAACAAAAGGGCATTTGGTTCAACCAACAACATAACACAGTTAAATAATACGATAAAAAAGGAGAAAAACATGAAAAGACGGACACACATTCAACTGACACCTTACGAAGATCTCTTTTCCACCGAAGAACAGCGGCAGGACTATCACCGTGAAAAGGTGATGGACATTCCGCTTAACGAGCTCCACCACTTCAAGGATCACCCCTTCAAAGTGCTTGACGATGACCGCATGGCGGATACCGCCCGCAGCGTGCAGGAACATGGTGTGCTGGTGCCGGCTATTGCCCGTCCCCGACCTGATGGCGGCTATGAGCTGATTTCCGGCCACCGCCGCAAGCGAGCTTGTGAACTGGCAGGCTTGGACACCATGCCGGTAATCGTTCGGGAGATGGATGACAATGCCGCCGTGCTGGTGATGGTGGATAGCAACATCCAACGGGAGAACATCTTGCCCAGCGAAAGGGCCTTTGCTTATAAGATGAAGTTGGAGGCTATTGAACGAGCGAAAGGCCGTCCGTCGGAAAACGTGGGACAAGTTGTCCCATATTTGGGGAAGCGTTCAACCGAAATCGTTGCAGAGGGCACCGGCGAGAGCTACAAGCAGATTCAACGCTACCCTTGGCCATGGGAGTGGGGGCTTTGCCGTCGTCCTTGTAGCGATCCAGCTGTTGCTGAATCTCCCGGTCAAGCTCGTCATGCTGGTGACGGCTTTCCACCAGTACCTGCCGGAATTCCTTGGACTCGATCCTGTCCACAACCTCCTCGATGGACTCCACGCCCATCTTGACGCCGGCGTCACATTCACGGAGAAGTCGGATGGTATCCTGTTCGATCATGGGTTGATCCTCCTTTTTTGAGAATCATTCTGCCCCGATCAAAGAGAATTATCCGCTGGAAGATTGAAAAAATGTCCGGCAGATTGCTTCTGCCGGACAGGATGATTTTCTGATCAAACGATCACAGGAAGATATACTTGAGGACGAACAGCACCGCCAGGATGTACATCAGAGGGGTGACCTTCTTGGCCTTGCCGGTCAGCGCATTGAGCACCACATAGGAGATGATGCCCAGGCTGATGCCCTCGGAGATGGAGTAGAACAGGGGCATGGCGATGATGGCAATGTAGGCCGGGATGGCTTCGCACAGGTTGTCGTCGTCGAAGCGGATCTCCGTGACAGAGCTGACCATCAGGAAGCCCACCATGATCAGCGCAGGCGCGGTGGCAAAGGAGGGAATGGCGGTGAACAGCGGTGCGAACAGGGTGCTCAGCAGGAAGAGCAGGGCAGCCACCAGTGCCGTCAGACCGGTGCGTCCTCCCGCGCTGACGCCGGAGGCGGATTCCACAAAGGTCGTCACCGTGGAGGTACCCAGCACCGCGCCAACGGTGGTGCCGACAGCGTCAGCCATCAGGGCAGGCTTGATGCCGGGCAGACGCCCTTCCTTGTCCAGCATATTGGCCTTGGTGGCCACGCCGATCAGGGTGCCAAGGGTGTCGAACAGGTCAACGAACAGGAATGCAAAGATGACCACGATGAAGTCCAGAACCTTGACGGTGGAGAAGTCCACGCGGAAGCACTGGCCGAAGGTCTCGCCCAGCTTGGAGAAATCCGCAGACATGATCTGGCTGGGGATCAGGGAGTAGAAGCCCGCCTCGGGTGCGGGGGTGTAGATGCCGGTCAGCTGGCAGACGATGCCGATCAGCCAGGTGGCAACGATGCCCAGAAGGATCGAGCCGCGCACATTCTTGATGTGCAGCGCAGCAGTGATCAGCGTGCCGACCAGGGCCAGCAGGGCGCAGATACCGTGGGTGGAGAAGTTCTCGGTGAAGCTGGTGATGGTGACCAGCGTGGAGGAATCCACCGCCAGACCGGCGTTCTGCAGGCCGATGAAGGCGATGAACAGGCCGATACCCACGGACACGCCCCGCTTGAGCGTCAGCGGGATGGCGTTGAAGATGGCCTCGCGCACATTGGTCAGCGACAGGATGATAAAGATGATGCCTTCCACAAACACCGCCAGCAGCGCGATCTGCCAGCTGTACCCGAAGCCCAGCACCACGGTATAGGCCAGGTAGGCGTTCAGACCCATGCCCGCAGACAGCACAAAGGGCAGATTGGCCATGAACGCCATGCAGCAGGTGCCGATGAAGGACGCAATAGCCGTCGCCAGCAGCACCGCAGAGGAATCCATGCCCGCATCCGCCAGGATGCTGGGATTCACCGCCAGGATGTAGGCCATGGTCATGAAGGTGGTGATGCCCGCCATGACCTCCGTTTTAACCGTCGTCTTATTCTTTGAAAGCTTGAAAAGTCTTTCCAACATAGGTATACACTCCCTGGAAGATGATGGGGAAACCGATTTATTATAGCAAACATTATGGATGGAAGCAATGGTTATCTTGGCATGATGAAGCGATATTCGTTTTTGTGATATCATTTTCTATGGAGGTGTGTTATAATAGGCGCAAATTGTTCGTTCAAACAGGAGAAAAAGCATGACAACTGACCTGACGCGCTATGTGAATTTGCGCTACGGCGTGGACAATGAAGGTAACACCGTCATCGGCCCACAGCGGCCCAATGCTTCCGCAAACCCCGCCCCCGATACCAAGGGCGGCCAGCACTCCGGCTACTTTACCGGCAACGATATCCGGGGCTTTTCCCAGATTCATGCCAGCGGCACGGGCTACGGCAAGTACGGCCAGTTCCTCTTGTCGCCCCAGATCGGGCTGGACACCCGCTTTACCGGACACGACTCTGCAGCAGTGGACGAGCGCACCTCCTGCTGCGAATACAGCGTGCTGCTGAAGCGTTACGGCATCCGCTGCGCTGTGACCCCGGCGGAGCATGCATCCATCTATCGCTTCACTTATCCTGCGTCCCAGGACGCCAGCTTGCTGATTGATCTGGCGCATAGTGTGCCTTTGCTTGCGAACATCGTGAACACCGAAAGCGGCATTTCCGCCTCCAAGGTAGTGCTGCATACGGAGATCAATGCCGAGGGATATCCTGTTTTCAGCGGCTCCGGTGTGTACGAGGGCGGCTTCGGTGGTGCGCATGGGCTGTGCTTCTATGCCGTGGTAAAGAAGCAGCCTGTCGTCATCGGCACCTATGATGCGGACGGTCTGCATGAGGGCGAAATCGGCTTTGTTAAAGACACCCTGCGCTCCAAAGACGAGAGCGTGGGCGGCTTCGTGCGCTTTGAAACGGGAGAAAACGAAGACGTGTATGTGAAGATCGGCGTGTCCTTCACCAGCATCGAGAAGGCAAAGATGTGGCTGGAAAAGGAGATCCCCGATTGGGATTATGAAGGTGTGCGTGAAGAAACCCGTGCCCTGTGGAACACCGAATTGCAGAAGATCCAGATCAGCGGCGAGCACGTGACCGACGTGGACAAGATGAAGCACTACACCGCCATCTACCACGCCATGTGCATGCCCCGTGACCGCAGCGGCGACATCCCCGGCTATGGTGACGACGTGCCGATGATCGACGATCACTACGCCATCTGGGACACCTGGCGCACCCTGTACCCCCTGTACACGCTGATCAAGCCGGACATGGTGACCAAAACCGTGAACAGCTTCATTGCCCGCCATGCAAAGACCGACTATGTGCGGGACACCTTCGTGGCCGGTGTGGATATGCACCCCCAGCAGGGCGGAGACGATGTGGACAATATCATCTGCGATGCTTATGTGAAGGGCGTTGCTGGCATTGACTGGGACAAGGCGTATCAGGTGGTGAAGAACCATGCGGACAACTACCGTATCGGCTGGTACAGCTATGCGCCGCCGGTGGCCGACCCGGGCGCGCCGTATTACCGACTGGGTTATATCCCCGATGACTACGCCATTCCCGGCACGGAGTACGATCAGATGGCCTGCTCCTACACGCTGGAGCAAGCCTACAACGACCATTGTGCTGCCACCATGGCGAAGGATCTGGGCACCAAAGAGGATTGTGAAGCGTACACCCAGCGCAGCCGCAACTGGCAGAACCTGTGGAACCCCGATGCGAAGTACAGGGAGTTCACCGGCTTCATTTGCCCCCGCAATTCTGATGGTACCTGGGTGGAGATCGACCCCGGCCAGCATTGGGGCAGCTGGGTGAAGCACTTCTACGAGGCTACGTCCTACAATTACTCCTTCTTCGTGCCTCACGATGTGCCCACGCTGATCGAAAAGTGCGGCGGCGAGGAAGCCTTCATCCGCCGTCTTACGCATGGCATCGAAACCGGCCTTGTGGACTACGGCAACGAGCCGGCGTTCCTGGCATCCTACCTGTTTGCGTACACGAAAAAGCCCTGGCTCATCACCGACAGCATCGACAAGCTGCGGGGTTTGTTCACCATGGACGGCCCTCCCGGCAACGACGACTCCGGCGCCATGAGCAGCTGGTACATCTTCTCCTCCGTGGGTTTCTTCCCCAATGCGGGGCAGAACCTGTACTACCTCACCAGCCCCCGGTACGATGAAACGGTCATCAAAATGCCGGGCGGCAAGGAGATCGTCATCCGTGCTAACAACCTGTCCACGGAGAATAAGTACATCCAGGCCGTGCGCATCAACGGGCAGGAATGGCACAGCACCATGTTCACCCATGAGATGATCCGGGATGGCGCGGTATTCGAGTTCGACATGGGATCAACAGCCGTGGACTACACCCAGGGTGAATAACGAACGGCACAGCTATTGCGTTTCGACGGGTTGTTTTATATACTAATTGCAAATGCGTATAAGGGGGACTTCCAGATGCTTTTGACCAACGAACAGTTGAAATCCATTTATTTCGGTGCGCTGCACTTCAAGGAAACCGAGGACGGCTATCTGCAGGCGTTCCAGTACACCTACAGCCAGATGGACTATTTCCGCAATTCGCCATTTACCTTCTGGTATGAGCGGTGCGACGCCTCCAACTGCAAGACCTTTGAGATGACCACCGCTGCCACGAAGATCTCCTTTGCGTACAGGTTCAACTGGAAGTGTTCCGAGGATACGGTGGAGCTGTACGTGGATGGGCTGGCCTATGATATCAAGTATGTGAGGGACATGGGGCAGGAGGGCGTCCTTTCCTTTGACCTGCCCGAAGGAGAAAAGCAGGTGATGATCTACCTGCCCTCCGATGCCACTCTGCTGGTGAAGGACTTTGAGATCAACGCAGATTTCACTCCGGCCACCAAGGGCGAAAAGGTGCTGTGGATCGGCGATTCCATCACCCAGGGTTATGGCCCGCTGCGTTCCTCCCACACCTATGTGAGCGTGGCCAACCGGCTGCTGAATTACGATATCCTCAACCAGGGCATCGGCGGCTATGTGTACGACAAGAACACCATGGTTCCCATGGAAGGCTACCAGCCGGACAAGATCATTATCTCCATGGGTACCAATCAGTTTGGCTCGGAAACCATGGACGCGGTGGAGGAATACTACGAGTGCCTGAAAAAGGTGTACGGCGACACGCCGGTGCTGTGTATCGGCCCCCTGTGGCGCGGCGATTGTCCTGGCCAGGAAGCCGTGCTGGAACGCTTCTGTGACAATGTGAAGAAGATCGCCGGCAAGTATCCCAACGTGACGGTGGTGGACGGCTTCACCCTGGTGCCGCACCTGCCGGAGTATTTCCTGGATAAGCTGCACCCCAACTGCCTGGGCATGGAGCTGTACGGCAGGAATCTGGTGGAGTTCATCAGGAAAGTGGGATTCTAAGTAGCGTAGATTCATTCTGAATAAGCGCAGAGTCGATGCGATGGCATCGGCTCTGTTTTTGTGTCGGGCAGACGGAATCACTGTGGACAAGCAAAAAAACAATCAATCAGACATACGTTCAACAAAGGAGGTGGGGTGTGTGAAAAAATGTGACGCGGCGGTGGTGCGCTGCGAATATACAAAAGGCGAAAAGAGCCTCTCCCATCTGGTGGAGGAATCTTTTCGGTTGTATCTGAGCCGTATCCTTGCACAGGCGGGGAAACCTGCGGTATCATGGGAGCGATGAATGGTCGCTTATTTCGAGGAGGAAAAGATGTACGTTGAAATAAGCAACCCCATGGATTACCACGTCGCCCTGTACATACGACTGTCAAAGGAGGATGAAACCGAAGGCCCATCCCAGAGCGTCACCAACCAGCAATCCCTGCTGAATGAATTCGTGCAGCAGCACCGGCTGTCCGTGTATGACACCTACATTGACGACGGTTTCAGCGGCACCAGCTTCGACCGTCCGGCCTTCCAGCGAATGATCGGGGACATTGAAGCCAAGAAGGTCAACATGGTCATCACCAAAGACCTGTCCCGTCTGGGGCGTGACTACATCATGACCGGCCACTACATGGAACGGTACTTTCCCGAGAAGCGGGTGCGATATATTTCCCTGCTGGACGGCATCGACACCGGTGTGGAGTCCACCGCCAACGACATTACGCCCTTCCGAGCCATCATGAATGACATGTACGCCAAGGACATCTCCAAGAAGATCAAGTCCGTCAAGCGTGACAAGCAGCGCAAGGGGCAGTTCATCGGCGGCAAGCCCATGTACGGCTACAAGA
Organism: Clostridia bacterium; assembly: GCA_045591175.1. Taxonomy (GTDB): domain Bacteria; phylum Bacillota; class Clostridia; order Christensenellales; family Aristaeellaceae; genus UBA11524. Next base: position 22,183 of record JAZNSI010000031.1, on the reverse strand, counting down.
TGCACCCAACGGAGAAAAACAAGATCGTCATCGACGAGGAAGTGGCTCCTGTGGTGCGGCGGATCTTCGCTATGGCCCTGGAGGGCATCAGTTGCCGACAGATTGCTGTCCGGCTGAACGAGGAGCATATTCCTACCCCAGCTACCTACGCCGGACTGACGCTGAGTGCCAAGGGGGCTTACTCCGGCCAATGGTCGGCGGAGCGGATCAACGAGATGCTGAAAAACGAAACCTACATCGGCCACATGGTGCAGGGGCGGACGGTGAAGATCAGCTACAAGTCCAAGAAGTGCCATGCTCAGCCGCCGGAAAGCTGGGTGGTGGTGAAGAACACCCACGAGCCGCTGATCGACGAGGAGACCTTCCGCAAGGTGCAGCTGCTGGTGAACAGCCGCAAGCATACCCGGAGCCGCACCTACGATTTCCTGCTGAAAGGGCTGATCCACTGCCACGAGTGCGGCTACCCCATGGCGGTGATGAACCGCCCCAACACCGCCGGAGAGGAAAGGCTGTTCTTCGTCTGCCGTACCTACCAGCGGTTCACCAAAGCCGGTGTGTGCACTTGCCACTCCATCAAGGAGCGGACGGTAACGGAAGCTGTCATTGCCAAAGTGCAGGAGGTGTGCCAGGCGTTCCTTCGTCCGGACAGGTTGCAGCCCATTGCTGCCCAAGCGGTGGAGGAAGCACAGAAAGCGGACAGCACGGAAACGGAGATGCAAGCCCTGCAAGGTAAGATCGAGAACCTGACCGCCCATCTGGATAAGATGTACATGGATCGGCTCAGCGGCCTGCTGTCCGACAGCGACTTTGAGCGCATCTACAAACGGGTGAAGATGGATCGCACAGCATTGGAGGAAAAGCTGAAGCAGCTGGAGGCGCAAAAGGAAAGCCCGATCTCCACAGAAGACCGGGCGAGGGAGCTGGTGCAGCAGTATCTTGCTTCCGCCTGCAATAGCAGAGAACTGCTTGTGAGCCTCATTGAACGGATCGAGCTGACCGAAGACAAGCAAATCATCATCAAATTCCGCTTCCGTGAGTTGGAGATCGAGCAAAGCTCGATTAGCGAAGGTCTTTGCTTGCAATGACCGAGCGTAGCCAGCACAGCCCTTGGGCTGGGATGGCCGACTTTGGAAGCGATTTCTTAACGGGCATTGTTTACAGTAGCTGCCGTGCTATGTCTCCCGGGTGGAGAAGAAGGCCATCGGGCTGCTGCGGGAGGCCATTGAGACATAAGGAAATCCCGGCCGCCAGAAAGGGGGCCGGGAGTTATATGCCTTTCGTTTGCAGAAGCCAACCCTGTAGCCCGCGTGATGAGCGCGCGGAAGTCAACGCCAGTCCACACCCCAATCCACACGCGGTAGGTCTATGCTAATGCGGTCAACACAATCGCGAGCCGGGTCCAGCGGCATGCTGGTTAGCGCTTGATGTCGTAGTTCATATTCGCCAGGTTTTTGATGGTCTTGACGTCATCGGTGATGTTGGCGTCGCCGTGGATGGTGTGCTTGATGACCGAGGACGCCACGGCGAAGTTCACCATGTCCATGGGCTTGTAGCCATGGATCATTGCGTAGATCAGGCCGGAGGCAAAGGCGTCGCCGCCGCCCACGCGATCCAGGATATTGAAGGTGAAGAGCTTCGACTCGAAGGTGTGGCCCTCGTACCACATGTAGGCCTTCAGGCTGTTCTCCGAGCCGGAATGGGCGTAGCGCACGTGGCGGGCGATGCACTTCAGGTTGGGGTAGCGCTCCACAAAGCGCTGGAAGATCTCGTCCTGCTGCTCGTAGGAGGGATGCAGCGGCACGCCGTCCTTCCAGTCGCCCTTGGAGTGGTCATTTTCGTCCTTCCACAGATGATAGGGCTCGATACCCAGGAGGATGTTGACGTAGGGCAGGCACTCGGTGCAGAAGTCGCGGGCCTCCTCCCAGGTCCACAGGGTGGAGCGGAAGTTGCCGTCAAAGGACACGGTCATGCCCTTCTTGTTGGCGACCTTGAGCATGTCCAGCACCAGCTGGCGGCAGTTGGGGGCCAGTGCCGGGGTGATGCCGGACAGGTGCAGCCAGTCATAGCCCGTCAAAAGGGCGTCCAGGTCCACCTTGGAGAAGTCGTACTCGGTCAGTGCGGAGTGCTTGCGGTCGTAGATGACCTTCGACGTGCGCACGCCGTAGCCGGTCTCCAGGTAATAGGTGCCCAGGCGATGGGTGGGGGTCTCCTCGGGGGTGGAGAGGATCATAGGGGTGCAGTGCACGTCGTTGGAGCGCAGGGAGCGCACGGCGGACTTGCCCAGCGAGTTGTTCGGCACGACGGAGAAGAAGGTGCTGTCCACGCCCAGGTTGGCCAGCGCCAGCGCAATGTTGGCTTCGGAGCCGCCGTAGCTCAGCCCGAAGGTGGAGGCCATGCGGATCTTCTCATAGTTGGGAGGGGTCAGACGGAGCATGATCTCGCCCATGGTGATGAATTTCTTTTCCGGATGATCGTTGATGAGAGGGTTGTGATGCTGCATAGATCGTGCCTTCTTTCGCGAGTGATGGGGCTTCGGCCCTATTCTTTTTGGTTGTGTTATGCATATTATAGCACATTGCGCTGATGGACGCAATGGGGCCGAGGATGCGTTGGCGGCGGAAATATCCCTGTTGACGACAAAGTGCGTTCGTGAACATGAAAGTGAACTGTGCGCAGCGGAAAGCAACATAGACTTATCGCATTTCGAAAATAGCATATTGACATTCGACGAGAGTGGCGCTATACTGCAACACAACAGGAGGTGTCACATGAAGAAGCTTGCCGCCCTGATTCTTCTCTGTCTGCTGCCGCTGCTGCTGACGGGCTGTATCCTTGACCGCGCGGAGGTGCGTTCCGCCATCATCACTCTCTACGAGGAAAACCGCGAAGCCTTCCTGGCTGCCGCCGCATCCGGCGATTTCACTGCCGTCGAGGCCCTGGAGGGCGTTGAATCCGTGTATGACCGCACCGATTATGTGGATATCTGCTGCCGCGGCCACGGTTTTGGTTCAAGCACATCCTATTTCGGCATTTACTATTCCCCGGCGGATGACCTGTGCGCCAGGTTTGGCCCTGCTGCGTTGGACGAGCTGCAGCCGGAGGGCAGCGGCTGGCGCTATCGGGAGTCGGGTGACAACACCTTCTATGTGGAACCTCTGGGCGACCACTTTTTCTACTATGATGAGGCATTCTGACAGCCCTGCGGATTGCAAAGATCTGCTGCATCCCCTTGCCCTTCCTCGCCCAATATGGTATGCTTGCCTCTGTACAAATGCGGAGCGCTCTGCTCCGACGAGACACAAAAGAGAATCATCATGTTCAAGCGTAATTTCCCCGCCCTGATCGGTATGCTGGCCGGCGTGCTGGCTGTTGTGCTGGCCGTCCTGCTGTTCACCACGCCCGGCAACGTCGTGCTGAAATACAACGAGCAGCCCTCTGGCATCTCCTCCATGGATACAGGTACCCGTACGTCCTACAACTACTACGGCGGCGACGCCTACACCGGCATCCAGCAGGCCTCCGCTGATGCGGCCCGCAACGTCAAGACCCAGTCTGAGATCATCCTGTCCGGCTTCCGCAGCCTGCCCCGCATCGTCTACGGCAGCATGCCTACCGGTTTCAACACCGACATGACCGGCTATGCCGTGATCCTGCTGTGCATGGGCCTGGGCATGATCTGCCACTTTGGCACCAAGCTGAGCGACAACAAGGCCAAGGCCAACTTTGAAAAGAAGGTCATTGACGCGATCGCTGCGCTGGCCCCTGTCGAGGAGCCTGTCGAAGAGGTCGTCGCCGAAGAGATCGTCACCGAAGAAAACGAGGAGCCCGTGACCTTTTCCGATCCCGCGCCCCTGACCGATGCCGAATAAACGCAGCCCCACCGGACCGTCCGCCTTTGCGGACGGCCCTTTTTCACGCAAAAAGGACGCAGCCAGGCAGCTGCGTCCTTTGTTCATTCCAGAGAAAATTACACTTCTTCCTCCAGCAGGGTGAGGAGGTCGTCCTCTTCCTCGGGCATCTCGCCGGGGTCAGCCTCGGGCGCCACAGGCGCGGCGGAAGCGAAGATCTCCGCGCGGATGAGGGCGTCGATCTCGTTCGTGATCTCAGGGTTGTCCCGCAGGAAAAGGCGGGTGTTCTCGCGGCCCTGGCCGATGCGCTGATCCTTGTAGGAGAACCAGGCGCCGGACTTGTGGATAATGTCGCGCTCCACGGCCATGTCCAGCAGGGTGCCTTCCTTGCTGATGCCCTCGCCGTAGACGATATCGAACTCGGCTACCCGGAAGGGCGGGGCCACCTTGTTCTTCACGACCTTGACCTTGGTGTGGTTGCCCACCACCTCGGAGCCATTCTTGAGCTGCTCGCCGCGGCGCACGTCCAGGCGCACGGAGGAGTAGAACTTCAGCGCGCGGCCGCCGGGGGTGGTCTCGGGGTTGCCGTACATCACGCCGACCTTCTCGCGCAGCTGGTTGATGAACACTGCCACGCAGCCGGTCTTGTTGATGATGCCGGCCAGCTTGCGCAGGGCCTGGGACATCAGGCGGGCCTGCAGACCCACGAAGGAGTCGCGCATTTCGCCGTCGATTTCCGCCTTGGGCACCAGAGCCGCCACGGAGTCGATGACGATCACGTCCAGCGCGCCGGAACGCACCAGAGCCTCGACGATCTCGAGGGCCTGCTCGCCGGTGTCGGGCTGGGAGACGTACAGCTCGTCAATATTCACGCCCAGCTTCTTGGCGTACACGGGGTCGAGGGCATGCTCCGCGTCCACGAAGGCAGCGATGCCGCCGGCCTTCTGGGCCTCGGCGACGATATGCAGCGCAACGGTGGTCTTACCGGAGGATTCCGGGCCATAGATCTCCACAATGCGGCCGCGGGGGATGCCGCCCACGCCCAGCGCTGCGTCCAGCGTCAGGCAGCCGGTGGGGATGACCTGCACATTCTGCTCGGTGCGCTCGCCCAGCTTCATCACGGAGCCCTTGCCAAACTGCTTGTCCAGGTCGCTGAGCGCATGCTCAAGGGCCTTCAATTTCTCTTCCTGTGCGGCATTGACGGGGGTGTTCTTCTCCACCTTGGTGGTCTTCTTTGCAGCCATATATCAAAACTTCCTTTCCAAAAACGGGATAGCCCGTACATTTCCTTTGGGGATGTACCCATCGTATCACAGCGAACGTCAGTTTGCAAGGGGAACACGCAAATTTTCTGTCGGATTTACGGCGCATACCCGATGTCCAGCAGATTGAAGGTCTTGAATTCACTGTCCTCCGCCATGCGGATCTCGACGGTGTGCACGCCCTTGCCCAGGAAGATCATCTCCGTAACCGGGTTGCCCCAGGCGCTGTCGGACTGGCTGTTCAGCGTGGCCTTGAGCTTGCCGTCCACCCAGATCTCCGCCTTGCCGCAGATGGCGTTCTTCTCCTGCTTGTACACGACGGTCATGAGGGAGGCGTCCAGGGAGAGGGTCAGCGCGCCCTGGTCGTTCAGGTTGGACATGTGCCGCCAGCCCTGCTTGTAGCTGTAGCAGTTCACCGTACCGTAATCGAACATGCCCATGCTGGTGATGGCGGGATCGTCCTTTTGCAGGTTTTGAAGGGTGGCCAGCGTGCGGCCGAAGAAGGCGAACTTCGGCATGGTGTAGGGCGTGGGCTCGACCTCAGCAGCCTGGTCGAGGTAATAGCCGATGCAGTCCGCCATGAAGGCGTGGCCGGCGTTGTTGGGGTGGACGTAGTCCGGGGAGTAGTCGCGCCAGGTCATTTTGCCCTGCTGGATCTGCGTCCAGACGGCGTCCTTGATGGAGATCATGCCCAGGTTGTAGTGCTTGCCGATCTTCTGCATGTGATCCTGGGCGGACCAGCCGGTTTCACCCACGGTGAAGATGAGGATCACCGCAGGCTGGCTTTCGCTCTCCAAGAGCTTGCAGATCAGGGACTCGTAAGCCATGCGGCTGTTGTTGTCGCCGCCGTCGTTCACGGCGAATTCCACAAAGACGATGTCCGGGTTGTAAGCCAGCACGTCCTTCTCGCAGCGGGTCACGCCCAGGAGCGAGGGCGTGCCGGAAATGCCGGCGTTGTGGTACTTGAGATGGCTCTTGTCCGCCATGAACTTCTCTGCGAAGATCTGCGCGGAGAGGTAGGCGTAGCACTTGGTTTTCTGGGGAGAGGCGGCGCTGCCCTCGGTGATGGAGCCGCCCAGGTACACGATGGAGACGTCCTCGCCGTTGCGGGCTTTGTCGATGGCGCGCTGGAGGCGCTCGGTGTTGCCCGCGGCCAGATAGGAGCGCTCGATCATCTCCTGCGTGAAGACGGAGTTCTCCGCATAAGCGGGAAAGGCGGACAGAAACAGTGCAGAGATGAGCATCAGCATCAGTGCGCGGAGCAGATATTCGTACATAAGTAGGCCTCCTTGATCGGTGAAAGTATCTGTATACAAGTATACTGCATCTGCGGCGGAAGTCAAGGCGAACGCTTTGGTATATGATAGGGGCATCAAGTGCAAAAGGAGGTTCCACCATGGATACCAACCGTATAGTCGAAATGCTGCCCGCCTTCCGTACCGCTTTGACCGATGCAGAAAAAAGCCCCGCCACCATTGAAAAATACCTGCGGGATGTACGCCGCTTTGCCGCCTTCCTCCGAGGGCGGCCTCTTACCCGTCAGTTGGTGCTGGATTACAAGGCGGCCATCGCGGAGGAATACGCCGTGGCCAGCGCTAATTCCATGCTGGCGTCGCTGGGGGCGTTTTTCCGTTTCGCCGGACGCCCGGAGCTATGTGTGCGGCAGTTCAAAGTACAGCGCCAGCCCTACTTGCCGGAGGAGAAACTTCTTACCCGCAAGGAGTATGAGCGTCTGGTGCATGCTGCGGAAAGTCGGCCCCGCCTGCAGCTCATTCTGCAGACCATCTGCGTCACCGGCATCCGCGTCAGCGAGCTCGTTCATATCACGGTGGAAGCGGTCCGTCAGGGGGAAGCCGTGGTGCGCTGCAAGGGCAAGGTGCGCACCATTCTGTTCGTCCGGGAGCTGCAGACGCTGCTGCTGAAGTACGCTGCCCAGCTGGGCATCACCGCCGGACCGGTGTTCATCACCCGGAGCGGCAGGCCCATTGACCGCGTTACCGTATGGCGGGAAATGAAGGCTTTGTGTGAGCGTGCCCGCATCCTCCCGGCCAAGGTTTTTCCCCACAACCTGCGCCATCTCTTTGCCCGCACCTTTTACGCTGCGGGAAAGGATATTGTCCAGCTGGCGGACGTGCTGGGACATGCCAGCATCAACACGACCCGCATCTACACCGCAACGACTTTTTCCGCGCATCGTCGCCGCATGGAGAGCATGCATCTGCTCGTTTCCGGCATAAAAAAAGCGACGGCAACCGTCGCTGGCGGAATATCGACATAATGAGCATTATGTTGACATTCCCGACACAAAAATGACGTGAACCGCCGCGTTTTTGCCTTTTGCGGCAGCAAAAACAAGCCCTGCAAATAGTGAAAAAAACATAATCATTTTTCGCACGGCAAATTATGACCAAACGACCCCAAAATGTTGGCCGAAATTAAGGCAAGTGTAACATTCGTGTAACAGCTTTATTTGTAAAAACTTGGTCAAAGTGATACAATATATGGTGTGAATTCAGGTTCGCATCACTTGTCGTGCCACCGATCCACAACATAATGCTCAGTATGTTGAAAAGCCGGGTCACGGCAGGGCGCGCGTGCGAAACCGAGGGTCCGCAAAATACACAGAAGGAGCGATTTGCCATGAAGAAGAAATCGTTCATCATGTTGCTCTGTGCGATTGTGGTCATGACCAGCGTGGCGTTCGGTACCATCGCGTACCTGACCGACCGCGAGTCTGTGACCAACAAGTTCACCATGGGCAACGTGGACATCATCGTGGACGAGGAAGTCGTGGATCCCAATCCCGATCCTGATCCTGACGATCCCAATCCCGATGATCCTGATCCTGATCACCCCGATCCCGAGCGTACCGAAGAGGGCAACGAATACGACATCGAGCCCGGCGGAGAGTACAAGAAGGATCCTACCATGACCGTCAAGGCCGGCAGCAAGGAAGCTTACGTGCGCATGATGGTCGAAATCAGCCATGCCGACGAGCTGGATCAGATCTTTTCTGAGCTGAAGATCATGTATCCCGACAAGTTTGCCGAGGGCTTCGTGCCTGCGGACTGCGTCGGTGGCTGGGACGAAACCGTCTGGCCCTGCACCGCCATGACCAAGGACGAGGAAACCAACACCTACGTGCTGGAGTTCCGCTACCCCGAGGCCGTCGCCGCTGCAGCGGATGAAGACACTGTCCTGCCTGCGCTGTTCACCACCCTGAAGGTGCCGGGTGAGATCACCACCAAGCAGCTGCAGACCATCCAGGACCTGACCATCGAAGTGGTTGGCCACGCCATCCAGACCACCGGCTTCGCTGATGCTGACGACGCCTGGGCTGCCTTCGACGCGCAGATGACCGCCGAAGACAAGCTGGCCGCCGCCACTCAGCCCGAAGAGGGCGAGTAACCCGTACCCAACCCCGGCGCACCCCCGGGGAATTAATAGGAAGGGAAGGTAACCTAAATGAAACTGAACCGTAAGTGGCTGCTGCTGGTTGCGCTCGTGCTGAGCGTTGCCATGGCGACCACCGGCACCCTGGCGTACCTGACTGATGAGGATGCCGACGTCAATACCATGACGCTGGGCAAGGTCGAGATCGTGCAGAACGAGAGCCAGCGTGTTGTGAATGAAGATGGCACCTACAAGACTGACACCATCGATGGCCAGACCAGCTATGTGCTGGAAGAGTTTGAGCAGGACAAGCCCCTGCTGCCCATTGTTGGTGATCCCCACAAGACTGACGGCATTACCCTCGGCTGGGACGATACCCCCGTTCGTATGACCCAGATTGGTTCTTACGGCAGTATGCAGGTGTTTGCTGGTAAGAATGCGGTGGACAAGTTCGTGACTGTGACCAACACCGGCAAAAGCGATGCCTTCGTTCGTACCTTTGTTGCGATCGAGATCGGTTCTACTGATGGTTCTATGATCAGAACCTCTTACCATGGTGCTTGGGATAGTAAGGAGATCGGAGTAATCACGATCGATGGCAATAACTACATGGTGACTGAATACAGTTATCCCGGCGCTCAGCTGAGCGATGGTACCTGGCGTCACGAAAAGGGCATCCTGCCCGCTGGCGACACCACCTATCCCAGCCTCGCGCAGGTCTACCTGGGATCTGAGGCCGACAATGAAGATGTCGAAGCCATCGACGGCAACGGCAACGGCAAGCTGGACATCCTGGTGCTGTCTCAGGCAGTGCAGGCTGACGGCTTTGAAGAGTATGGTGCTGAAGTTGCTCTGAATGCTGGATTTGGCGAGCCTACTGCCACCGATGCGGAAACTGGCAAGACCAACATTGCACTGTGGTTTGGCGGCTTGGATGCAGATGACATCGGCTCTCCCGGCGACAAGTGGCCCAACAACAACCCGCCCTCTACGTTGGCAAGAGTATCCATGATTGATGCTGTCAGGACGCTGACCAATGCTGATGGTGATGCGACTGTTGTGGAACCTGGCCGCATGATCGATACCACCGACAGTAAGATGGGTCTTGATGTTGGCAAGATTCCGCTGGATGTTGCGTATCAGTTTGAGCCTGAAAAAACGCTCGCTGAAGCTGAAGAAAGCGAATACAGATACTGGCACGCCGACTTTGTTGTCAAAGCTAATAAGGACATTCCGGCGTGGGGCATCGGCCTGGCGGGTTACTATGATGCCTGGTGTTCCTTTAACAACGACAAGTGGGTAATGTTGGCAAGTCCGGATGTCATTCCTGCAGGTGAGGAAATCCGCTTGGTCGATGTTATGGGCGGTGGCTCCATCACTGTTAACTACGAAGAACTGTGCAAATACGGTAACGATGGCATTGGCTTCCTGTGCGGCGCTGTAGCCCTGGAAGGTAAGGTGGAGGACGCAGAGAAACTTACCCCCGGCACTAAACTCACCGTCGAGCTGCGTATGTATGAAACCGAGGAGCCCTCTGCTGAAAACGGCAATAGCCATAACGTGGAAACTGGCGAGTTCATCACCGTTGGCACCTTCTCCTACACCTTCAACTAACCCTCCGGGGCAAGGGCCCCGACAAGTAAACCAATAGGAGGCAAAAGCACATGAAACTGAACCGCAAATGGATCATGGTGCTGGCGCTGGTCATGAGCATGGCCATGGCCACCACCGGCACTCTGGCTTACCTGACCGACCGCGACAGCGAAGCCAACGTCTTCACCATGGGCAATGTTGAGATCGACCTCGAGGAAGAATTCGTTCAGGGTTCTGAGCTGATTCCCGGCGTGAAGATCGAGAAGGAACCCACCATTACCAACACCGGCAAGAATGCTGCCTGGGTGTGGGCGACCGTGGCTGTTCCCGCTGACTTGGAGGACGCACTGGATATTGGCTGGCCTGCTGTGGACGACGCAAACTGGACGAAGCTTGAAACGGTCGAGCAGGTTGATAAGGACGAAGTCACCTACAACGTGTACACCTACCTGTACAAGACCGCTTTGGCTAAGGGCGACGCTACCACTCCCATCATCACCAGCGTTAAGATGAAGCCCGAAGTGGACATTGATCCCGACGGCAAGCTGAACCTGGTTGTGAAGGGTGAGGCGGAAGAACTTGGCTGGAACTATAACGATAACGATCAGCCCATCGTGTATGTCTCTGCCTACGCTATCCAGACCGAAGGCTTCGACACTGTGAAGGACGGCTATGAGGCCTACAACGCTCAGTGGACGACCGAGGGTGGCGTGAACAATGGCCTGGAGTGGGGTACTCCTGCTGAGACCGTTGCCGCCGCCGATGATATGATCGAAGCGCTGGAATCCGGTAATGATGTCATTCTTACCGAAGACATCAAGATCGATCCTGCCAATATGAGCAATGCTTATGGCACGACCGGTATCAACATCAAGAATGGCCAGACCATCAACGGCAATGGTTGCACCATTGACATCCAGGGTGCTGGCGGCACCTGGGACTCCGGTATCAACACCACCGGCGGCCTGATTAAGGATGTCACCGTGACCGGTTCCTTCCGCGGCATCTTCATCAACCACAATAGCACTCACTCCGAGCGCGTTGTGCTTGATAATGTCACCATCGATGGCACCACCTACACCATTAGCTGTGACCAGGGTATGAATCAGGGCCTGACTGCTACTGATTCCACCTTCAACGGTTGGACCAGCTATGCTGCGACCCTTGGCGAGGCCGAGTTCATCAACTGCAACTTCGGCGAGGGCAACGGCTACGCATTCTGCCGTCCCTACGCCCCCACCACCTTCACCAACTGCAATTTCGAGGCTGGCTATAAAATGGATCCCCGTGCTGCTGTGACCCTCGAGAACTGCTACCTTGACGGCGTGCTGATTACTGCTGACAATCTTGCTACGCTTGTTACCAGCAATATCGCCAACGCTACCGTTAAGTAATCCCCCCGCCACCCCTCCTTCACCGGAGGGGCGGCAATCAAAGGGCACGCACTCCGCGCCTTTTGATTGCCGCTTGGCAACATCCCATCGAAAGGAGGCTCGCCCATGAAAAAAGCCCTTGTGGCCGCGCTGGCGTTTGTGCTGGTCGGGTTTATGCTGGTCAACGGCACGCTGGCCGATGTGTTCAATCAGGCTCGCGATATATTCGCTACGCTGGGCGGCACCCTTGGCGCGCCCACCACGGACGGCGATTTCGATGTCGATTTGGTCAACGTCGGCGAGGTCGAGCAGCTCTACCCCGGCGGAAAGGCTACTCACAAAGTGCAGGTCGTCAATAACGGCAAGCGCGGCGCGTGCTTCCGTCTGGCCTTCGCCGTGCAGGAGACCTCCGCGTGGGAGCGGCTGGATTTCACCTTCTCCGCGGATGAAAGCTTCATCCAAAGCAACTGGATGGACATCACCGTGGATGGCGCCCCTTATAATATGAAGGTTTTCACCTACACCGCCACGCTGGACGCGGGCAAAGCGTCCCCCGTCGTGAGCATCACCATCGCCATGGACAAGGCTGTCACCACGAAGCAGATTGAGGAATTCCGAAGCGATTTCCTCAAGACGCAGGTGCTCGCCATCGAGTCCGCCACCTTCCTGACCGCGCCGGAGGGCAAGACCGCTCCCTACGCTTCCGCCGTGGACGCGCTGGACGCGGCGCTCCCCCTATCCAACTTCAACCCCTTCAACTAAATCCGCCTGAAATAACGCAGAAAGGAGTGAGGCCAAGTGAATATGAAGAAGATCGTTCGCCTGTGGATCGCGCTGGCCTTGCTCATCTGCGCGACGCTGGCGGCTACCGCGGCCATCCCCGATACCCTGGCCTACATGCAGCAGGAATCCAACACCGTCACCAACAAGATCAACATCGTGTACGTCCCGCTGGAGGATATCTCCGTGCCGGTGCGCGTGCACAAGACCGTCACCTCCCTGGGCGAGGAGACCGTCGCGCCCTCCGGCTTCGAGTTCGCGCTGCGCTGCGTGGAGACGGGCGAGATCGTCACCTTCACCACCGATGGCCATGGTTACGCCGGCACTGCGCTGACCTTCACCGAGGCTGACGTGAACAAGGTCTACCACTACGAACTGACGGAGATCGCGGGCGAGGATGAGCGCATCACCTATTCTGAGAAGGTCTACGACATCCGTATCGCCCTGACGGTGAACGCGGACAACTGCATCTGCGCGGATGTGATGATGAACAGCATCCCCGTGGAGGGCGTGATGGCCGAGTTCGAGAACATCTTCACCCCCGTCATCGTGCCTGACACCGGCGATCATGATCAGCCGCTGTTCTTCGCCGCCATGATGCTCCTGAGCGCCGCCGGACTGCTGCTCCTGCGCCGCCGCAACGCGAATTAACCTTATCACGCAGGAGGACAATGTGAATCAGAAGACTATCCGGTTCCTCAAAAATCTGTCGACCGGCATGGTGGTGATTGCCATCGTGTTTGCGTTCCTGATCGCCGGCATCCGTATCCTCGGCTTCGAGGTGTTCGGCGTGCTGACCGGCTCCATGGAGCCCACTTATCCCACCGGCTCGCTGATCTACGTCAAGGACGTGGATCCTTCGGAACTGCGCGTCAACGACGTGATCACCTTCAGCATCTCCCCCAATGTGATCGCGACCCACCGCATCGTGGAGATCGTGCCGGACGAGCAGTATCCCACCATCGTGCGCTACCGCACCAAGGGCGACGCCAACAAGGACGTGGACGCCTCCCTCGTGTCAGCGGGGAACATCATCGGCAAGGCCATGTTTGCCGTGCCCCAGCTGGGCTACCTGGCCAGCTACATCCAGCAGCCGCCGGGAATCTATGTGGCCATCCTCGTGTGCGGATTGATGATCGCCTTCGTGTTCTACACCGACTCGCTGGAGAACAAGCAGAAGCAATCCGAGGGCCAACCCCAGCAGCCCGATGGAAAGAAGGGTTTCGACTTCATCGCGCTGATCAACAAGGCCAGCATGAAGCTCATCAAGCGTCCGCTGATCGAGCAGAAGGAGGAAGAAAGCCTCAACCAGGGCTACACCCCCATCCAGCCCCAGCAGATGCAGTATCCGCAATATCAGCAGCCCATGCAGTATCCCCAGGGCTATCCGCAGCAGATGCAGCAGCCGCAGGGCCAGCAGATGTACTATCCGCAGTATCAGCAGCCCATGCAGTACCCCCAGGGCTATCCGCAGCAGATGCAGCAGCCGCAGGGCCAGCAGATGTACTACCCCCAGCAGTATCAGCAGCCCATGCAGTATCCCCAGGGCTATCCGCAGCAGATGCAGCAGCCCCAGCAGGGTCAGCAGATGTACTACCAGCCCTATCAGCAGCCCATGCAGTATCCTCAGCAGGGCCAGCAAAACGGACAGAATATGCAGGGGTAAATCCCAGCGCCCAGCCGTGACGAAAGCGGCTGGGTTTTTTCTGTCCCCGGGGCGAAATCCGCCGTTTTGCCTTGCCGGGGGTGGAAAACTATGCTACAATAGACAGGATACAATTTGATGAAACGGAGTACCAATGCCATGGAAAAGCAATCCCGCACCCTGCCCACGGGCACGCTGGTGAAGCGCTTCCTGCCCTACTTTAGCAAGCACAAAAAGACCGTCGTGTTCGACCTGATCTGCGCCGCTCTGACCACCGTCTGCGAGCTGGTGCTGCCCATGATCGTCCGCACGATCACCGACAAGGCCACCACCAATCCGGCGGAGCTGACGGTCAAGTTCGTGCTGATGATGGGCGGCTTCTACCTGCTGCTGCGGATCATCGACGCCGCGGCGAATTACTTCATGCAGTCCGTCGGCCACATCATGGGCTCCAAGATGGAGACCGACATGCGCCAGGATCTGTTCCACCATGTACAGAAGCTGAGCTTCAGCTACTATTCCGAGGCGAAGGTGGGTCAAATTATGGCCCGCATCACCTCCGACCTGTTCCAGGTGACGGAGTTCGCCCACCACTGCCCGGAGGAATTCTTCATCGCGGGCATCAAGATCGTGGTGTCCTTCACGGTGCTCTGCGGCATGAACATCCCGCTGACGCTGCTGGTCTTTGCGGTGCTGCCCTTCATGCTCATGGCCTCCAGCCACTTCAACGGCAAGATGCGCCGGGTGATGCGCGCCCGCAACAAGCAGGTGGGCGAGATCAACGCGCAAGTGGAGGACAGCCTGCTGGGCATCCGCGTGGTGAAGTCCTTCGCCAACGAGGCCATCGAGGAGGAGAAGTTCCGCCTTGGCAACCTGAAATTCCTTGACCTGAAGGCAGAATCCTACAAGGTCATGGCCCAGTTCGGCACCTCCAACCGCATCTTTGACGGACTGATGTACATCATCATCGTCATGGCGGGCGCGATCCTCATGGGTCGGGGGAAGCTCACTGTGGCGGATTTCACCGCTTACATGCTTTACGCCACGGTGCTGCTGAACTCCATCCGCCGCATCGTGGAATTCACCGAGCAGTTCCAGCAGGGCATGACGGGCATCGAGCGCTTCTTTGAGGTGGTGGACGCCCCCATCGACATCACTGACGCGCCGGACGCCAGGGAAATGAAGAACGTCCGCGGCGCGGTCACCTTCGAGGACGTTTCCTTCCACTACGGCGACGACGACGCGGAGGTCCTCCACGGGCTGAATCTGACGGTGGAGCCGGGCCAGTCCATCGCGCTGGTGGGCCCCTCCGGCGCGGGCAAGACCACGCTGTGCAACCTGCTGCCCCGTTTCTACGACGTGACTGGCGGCCGCATCCTCATCGACGGCGAGGACATCCGCTCCTTCACCCAGAAGAGCCTGCGCGAGGCCATCGGCGTGGTGCAGCAGGATGTGTACCTCTTCGCCGGCACGGTGTATGAGAACATCGCCTACGGCAAGCCCGGCGCGACCCTTGAAGAGGTCATCGAGGCCGCCAAGCTGGCCGGTGCGCATGAGTTCATCATGGCGCTCCCGGACGGCTACGACACCTACACCGGCGAGCGCGGCGTGCGCCTCTCCGGCGGCCAGAAGCAGCGCATTTCCATCGCCCGTGTGTTCCTGAAGAACCCGCCCATCCTCATCCTGGACGAAGCCACCTCCGCCCTGGACAACGAGAGCGAGCACATCGTCCAGCAGAGCCTGGAGAAGCTCGCCAAGGGCCGCACCGTCTTCACCATCGCCCACCGCCTGACCACCATCAAGGGCGCGGACGTGATTTGGGTACTGACGGAGAACGGCGTGGAGGAAATGGGCGACCACAAGACCCTCATTGAAAAGGGCGGCATTTACGCCGGGCTGTATGCCATGTATACCAGCGACCGATAAGGAGGACTCTCCACCATGCTGATCAAAGCCACTCAGGCTGATTTCACCCCCATCTGCGCCCTGTACCAGTCCATCTGCGCGGCGATGAACGCTGCCGGCAACGACCAGTGGGTCTGGGGCGATTACCCCACCGAGGCCTTCCTGCAGAAGAGTCTTGACGCAGGCACGCTCTACGTCGCCAGGGAGGACAATGCCCTCCTGTGCGCCGTGACCATCGACACCAACTTCGACCCCGAATATGCGGACGTGAACTGGCTCTTCGGCGTGAAGCCCGGTGCGTTCCACCGCCTGGCCATCGCGCCCGATCAGCAGGGCAGGGGCCTGGGCAAGAAGATCATCGCCGATGTGTGCGACATACTGCGTTCACATGGCTGTGATACCCTGCGTATCGACACCTACGCCCCCAACGCCAACGCCCAGAAGCTCTACGGGGCCCTCGGCATGCGCAAGGCTGGCGAGGTGCGCTTCTTCCACCGGGAGCAGCCCTTCTACTGCTACGAGCTGCCCCTGACGGCGGATTACCCCCTGCTCCCCCTGACGATGCATCCCGCCTTCCGCGGCGGCAAGCTGACCCCCTGGGGCGGCGAAAAGCTGCGCACCGTGTACGGCAAGCCCATCGCGGAGGTGCCCACCGGCGAGAGCCTGGAGGTAAGCTGCATCCCCGGGCTGGAATCCACCGACGATACCGGCGTGAAGCTCCCTGAGCTGATCGCGAAATACGGCGCGCGCTTTGCGGGCAAGTACGCCGGGGAGACCTTCCCCCTGCTGCTGAAGTTCATCGATGCGGCGGAATCCCTTTCCGTGCAGGTGCATCCGGACGATTCCTACGCGGGCCGTGTGGAAAACGGCAAGCTGGGCAAAACTGAAGCATGGCTCATCCTGGACGCGCCGGAGGGCAGCCAGCTGGTCTACGGCATCAAGGGCGGCACGACCCTGGCGGAGCTGCGTACAGCTTGTGAGGCCGGCGCTGCCGTCGAAAAGCTCCTGCGCAAGGTGGACGTGAAGCCCGGCGACGTGTGCTTCATTCCCGCGGGCTGTGTGCATGCCATCGGCGCGGGCATCATGCTGTATGAGATCCAGCAGTCCTCCGACGTGACCTACCGCTTCTACGACTGGGATCGCGTGGACAAGAACGGCAACCGCCGCGAGCTGCACATCGACAAGGCCCTCGACGTAACCGACCTGGACTTCACCCTCGACCCCATCCCTGCCGGGGACGCCCCCGTCGCCCGCGTGCTGGACGAGACCTACTTCACCCTCGACCTGATCAACGTTTCCGGCAAGCAGGCCGTGCCCGCCATCAACCACTTCGGCCTGCTGACGGTGCTGGAGGGCGAATTGACCCTCGCCTGGCAGGGCGGCAGCCGCAAGCTCGTCCGCGGCGAGAGCCTCTACGTGCCCGCTGCTTCCCCCGCGCTGACCCTCACGGGCAACGGCCGCGCGGCCCTTTCGATGCCCCGGTAGTGTGAAATGAAAGAATTGCTTGCAAAGCTCAAGGACAACCTGACCGGCGAAAAGCTGAAGCACAACCTCAAAAAGACCTGGCAGTTCATCGCCAACCCGCGGCTGCTGCTATGCTGGCTGATTGCCTGGGTGATCACCAACGGCTGGTCGTACATCATGTTCGGCTTCGGCACCTATTATGAGATTGAGTGGATGATCGCGGTGTCCGGGGCGTATCTGGCGTTCCTGTGGCTGCCCATCTCCCCGGAGAAAATCGTCACCTGCGCCATTGCCATCGCGCTGCTGCGCTGGCTGTTCCCGGGTGATCAGAAGACCCTCGCCGTGCTCAAGGGCTGGTACGCCAAGGCCAAGGCCGCCATCCAGACCCGCCGCAAGCGCAAAGCGGAGGAAAAGGCCGAGCAGGCGGACTGACCCGCCATCAACCAGGAAAGGAAGACCCCCATGAAGTATATGGTTCCCGCCTACGCCTTCCGCGCCCGCGCGAGGGC
The DNA here is from genome assembly GCA_045591175.1 of Clostridia bacterium. Classification (GTDB taxonomy): domain Bacteria; phylum Bacillota; class Clostridia; order Christensenellales; family Aristaeellaceae; genus UBA11524. Next base: position 4,411 of record JAZNSI010000031.1, on the reverse strand, counting down.
GGCCATGAAGCCGGTCATGTCCGTGCTGATCGTGGTGGCGCTGATCGCCGCGCTGCCCTCGATCCTCAGCTCCCTCCTGACGACGCTGACCCAGGCCAGCCCGGATCAGGTGCTGCTGAACTTCACCAACCGTTCCATGCAGGTGACGGAGAAGTACGGGCTGGACACCACCACGGAGACGCTGCCTGAGGGCGTCGACGAAAACGCCCTCGCGGCGGACGTGCTCAATGTATATGACACATTCTTCGCCGAATCGGAGACTTTCGCGCGGGAAAAGGGCCCCATCATCATTGCCCTGACCGTGATGACCATCCTCCTTGCCCCGGTGCTGGAGCTGGGGCTCATCAACGCGCTGCTGCACGCCCTGCGCAGGCAGGAGTTCACTTTCTCCATCGCCCTGAGCCGCCTGCGGATCTACCCCAAGGCGCTGGGGCTGACGCTGCTGCTGGGGCTGAAGTACGCGCTGTGGATGCTGCCCGGCGTTGCCATCATGGCGCTGGCCTTCCTGCTGCCGGTGGATGCAGCGATGATCGTGACCATGCTGGGCATGATCGCCATGCTCGTGCCGGTGATCCCTGCGGCGTACCGCTATGCTATGGCCAGCTTCGTTCTGGCCGATGCGCCCCAGACCCGCGTGCGGGATTGCGTCCGCCGCAGCAAGGAGATCATGGCGGGCCGCAAGATGGAGCTCTTCGGCCTGGAGATCTCCTTCCTGGGCTGGTCGCTGCTGCTTGCCTACGGCGAGGCGCTGCTGCTGGGCATGCTGGGCCCGGTGCTGGGCATGGCGCTGGCACAGTTTGCCGCCCTGTTCCTGACGGTTTACACCACCTGTGCCCAGGCCGCCTTCTATCAGGAGTACGCCGTGGGCCCGCTTCCCGGAGCAAAGACCGAGGAGGCTGCTTCCCCTGAAATGACGGATTGATTGGTATAATATGCATATTCACCCGGACGGAAAAGGGTTTCGCGCCCATTCTGGCCGGGTGTTTTTGCAGGATACATCTGGCAGAATTGCATTTTTTCTGCACTTCCTATTGATTTTGAGGGCAGGCGAAAGTATAATATGGACTGTACACTCGTTTTCCCTGCGCCCGCAGGAGGCGGAGACTTCCTTCGTCATGCGGAAATATGCAGGAAACACCAAGCATTTATGCAGGAGGTCCTCCATCATGTCTCTCGCCGTTTCCCATCGCTGTCAGGCAATCGCTCCCTCTCCCACGCTGGCAATCGACGCGCGCGCCAAGGAAATGAAGGCCCGCGGCGTGGACGTGATCGGCTTTGGCGCCGGTGAACCGGACTTTCCCACCCCCCAGCACATCGTTGATGCGGCAAAGGACGCCCTGGATATGGGCCTGACCCGCTATACCCCCGCCTCTGGCACCTTCGAGTTGCGCAAGGCCATTTGCGACAAGCTGGAGCGGGATAACGACCTGTACTATAAGCCCCAGGACATCGTCGTGTCCTCCGGCGCCAAGCACAGCCTGTACAACATCTTCCAGGCCATTATCGATCCCGGCGACGAGGTGCTGATCCCCACGCCCTGCTGGGTCTCCTACCCGGAGATGGTGCGCATGGCCGGCGGCGTTCCGGTGTATATTCCCACCGACGAAGCCACCGATTTCATCCCCACCAAGAAGGACATCGCCTCCCGCGTCACCCGCCGCACCAAGGCGATGATCATCACCAGCCCTTCCAACCCCAACGGCAGCATCTGGCCCAAGGATATGCTGGAGTTCGTGGCGGATCTGGCGGTGAGCCACCCCTTCTATGTCGTGTCCGATGAGATCTACGAGAAGCTGATCTACGACGGGGAGAAGCACTTCTCCATCGCCAACATCTCCGAGGAGATCAAGAATCAGACCTTCGTGGTCAACGGTATGTCCAAGGCCTACGCGATGACTGGCTGGCGTATCGGCTATGTGGCCGGCCCCCTGCAGGAGATCAAGGCCATGACCTCCTTCCAGTCCCACGCGACCTCCAATGCCAACGCCATTGCCCAGTACGCCGCCATGAAGGCGCTGGAGAGCGGCGACGAGTGCATCAAGCCCATGGTGGCCGAATTCCAGGCCCGCCGCGACGCCATGGTGGAGCGCATCAACAAGATCCCCGGCCTTTCCTGCCGCAAGCCCAAGGGTGCGTTCTACATCATGATGAACATCAAGAACATCTTCGGCAAGAGCTACAACGGCCGCGTGATCGAGACGTCCAACACCTTCGCCCAGCTGCTGCTGGCGGAAAAGCATGTGGCGGTTGTGCCCGGCATCGCCTTTGAGGCTGAGGGCTTCTGCCGACTGAGCTACGCCTGCTCCATGGAGCACTGCATGGAGGGCCTCAACCGCATCGAGGCCTTCATCAACGAACTGACCGACACCCCCTGGTAAGGGGTCTTCGACCCCGTTTTCCCGCGATCAAGTCAGCTGTTTCAGCATAGACCTGCCGCGTGCTGCTTGGGTCTTTGCCTGGCGTTGACCGTCCGCGCGCTCATCGCGCGGGCTGCGACTTGCCTTTATCGAAAGAAGAGGGCAAGGCACTTTGCCCGCCCATGCAGCGTAATCTTATCCGAAAGGAGGCCCCTTTCCCATGCTCGAATTCAACAACAACAAGAACCTCCTCATGCAGGCACGCTACCAGTATGAGCTGCAGGACGTTAAGGAACCCAATCTTTATCGCGATATTTTCGATTATCAGTCCATCCCGAAGGTGCCCTTCAACATGCGCACCGTGCCCATGGATATGCCCGAGGAGATCTGGATGACCGACACCACCTTCCGTGACGGTCAGCAGTCTGTCAGCCCCTTTACGGTGGATCAGATCGTGCATCTGTTCAAGCTGATCAACCGCCTGGGTGGCCCCAAGGGTCTGGTGCGCCAGTCGGAGTTCTTCGTCTATACCGAGAAGGACAAGGCTGCCCTGCACGCCTGCCAGGATCTGGGCCTGAAGTTCCCCGAGATCACCACCTGGATCCGCGCCAACGAAAAGGACTTTGAGCTGGTCAAGAACGAGGGGATCGAGGAAACCGGCATCCTCGTTTCCTGCTCCGATTATCACATCTTCAAGAAGATGCACCTGACCCGCCGCCAGGCTCTGGATAAGTACCTGGGCATCGTGAAGGCGGCCCTGTCCCGCGGCATCAAGCCCCGCTGCCACTTCGAGGACATCACCCGTGCGGACTTCTACGGCTTCGTGCTGCCCTTTGCTGAGGAGCTGATGAAGCTCACCAACGAGTCCGGCATCCCGATCAAGATCCGCGCCTGTGACACCATGGGCTACGGCGTGCCCTTCGGCGGCGCCGCCACGCCCCGCAGCGTGCCCGGCATCATCTACGGCCTGCACCACTACGCCCGCATCCCCTCCGCGCAGCTGGAGTGGCACGGTCATAACGACTTCCACAAGGTCGTGGCAAACGCGGACGCGGCCTGGCTGTACGGCTGCTCCTCCATCAACTGCTCCATCCTGGGCATCGGCGAGCGCACCGGCAACTGCCCCCTGGAGGCCATGGCCATCGAGTACGCCAGCCTTCGCGGCACCACCGACGGCATGGATCTGACCGCCATCACCGAAATGGCGGACTACATGGAGCGGGAGATCGGCCTGGAGATCAGCCCCCGTCAGCCCTTCGTGGGCCGTCACTTCAACGTCACCCGTGCCGGCATCCACGCCGACGGCCTTCTCAAGGACGAGGAGATCTACAACATCTTCGACACCACGAAGATCCTCAACCGTCCCGCGCTGGTGGCGGTGGATGCCACCTCCGGCCTGGCTGGCGTGGCCCACTGGCTCAACAGCTACTTCCGCCTCAAGGATCATCACGTCATCCCCAAGACCGATCCGCTGGTGGTGGCCGTCCGCGAGCAGGTGGCCGAGCTTTACGCCCAGGGCCGCAACACCGTCATGGGCGACGAGGAGCTGGAGATCATGGTCCGCAACTGCGACGTGGAGCGCTACGAGCGCCTGATCTTCCACAAGTCCCACTGATCAGAAAAAACCACCCCGAAAAGGGTGGTTTTTTTGTGGAACACAATTGGCACAGACAGCAGGTTGCCACCCCTACGCATCTGCACAAACGCACGGAGTACCATCCGCGCCGCGAGGCCGTACAGGGGAGCGGCGCGGCCGATACTGCACGAACCTTTGTAGTTGGCTGCCTCTGCGACAGAAGGGCGGCTTTGCCTTCCCCTTGAGGGGAAGGTGGCCGTGAGGCCGGATGAGGTGGAACGCCGCAATAACAGCCCAGCAACTTTTATGGCTTCCTGCAAACGATGATATTCGCAAACGGTGTCTGGAAAAGGTCAACAACCTCCAACAATGTTTTGCTGATAATCCCCAGTATGTTTTCAGGTGTATCAGGATAGATCTTCAGCTTGCGGGAACCCATGTCGATGAGATCATCCTGGCTCTTATCGATGGATAAGCA
>JAZNSI010000030.1:0-15220 GCA_045591175.1 Clostridia bacterium | reverse complement strand
CCAGCAGGATGTGCTCGCGGGTCTGGGGCATGGGGCCGTCTGCTGCGGATACTACCAGGATTGCGCCGTCCATCTGTGCTGCGCCGGTGATCATGTTCTTAACATAGTCGGCGTGGCCGGGGCAGTCAACGTGAGCATAGTGACGGGTTTCGGTCTGATACTCTACGTGTGCAGTGTTGATCGTGATACCACGGGCCTTCTCTTCGGGGGCCTTGTCGATCTGGTCATAACGCATTGCTTCTGCGCCGCCAACCTGTGCCAGAGTCATGGTGATGGCTGCGGTCAGGGTGGTCTTGCCGTGGTCAACGTGACCGATGGTGCCGATGTTTACATGAGGCTTGCTGCGCTCAAATTTTGCCTTTGCCATGGTGAATTCCTCCCAACAAAATGAGTGTGATATTCGTATGGAGCGGGTGATGGGAATCGAACCCACGTGATCAGCTTGGGAAGCTGGAGCTCTGCCATTGAGCTACACCCGCGAAGAAAATGGAGCGGTAGACGAGGCTCGGACTCGCGACCTCCACCTGGGCAAGGTGGCGCTCTACCAACTGAGCTACTACCGCATATCGGGTGCCTGAGGAAAGTGTGCGGGCGATGAGACTCGAACTCATACGCCTAAGGCACCAGATCCTAAGTCTGGCGCGTCTGCCATTCCGCCACGCCCGCATGACGTTCCAGAGGGCAGATGGGAATGACCCATTGGAGATTCGAACTCCAGACACCTTGATTAAAAGTCAAGTGCTCTGCCGACTGAGCTAATGGGTCATACAGCTGGGGTGGCAGGGCTCGAACCTGCGAATGCGGGAGTCAAAGTCCCGTGCCTTACCACTTGGCGACACCCCATCGCAGGTTGCCCGCCGCATGACGCAGCAGACCTGATTTCGGCCATCCCGTGCCTTTCGGCGCGTGCTGGCTACGCTCGGATTTCACCCGAGGAAAAAGGAAAAAGGGAGAATAGTGGGGCTCGAACCCACGACATCCAGAGCCACAATCTGGCGCTCTACCACTGAACTATATCCTCCACAAGCGTTGGGGCAATCCCCAACAATCAGCGCGCCTGGAGGGATTCGAACCCCCGACCCACGGCTTAGAAGGCCGTTGCTCTATCCGACTGAGCTACAGGCGCAGACCGGAAACCAGGCAATCCATCCCGCAGGACTTCTTGCTGACAGGTATAGATTATATCAAACCTTGCCAGCTTTGTCAACACCTTTTTTAGAAAAAAATCGGTTTCGGCAGCAGAAGCAAAATCCCCTGCCCGGCAGCCGGACAGGGGCGTACATTACTGATTTTCCACCACGTCGACCTCCTCCTTGTGGCGGGAGGTCTTGCACTTTTCCATCAGCATGTCATAGAACTTCTTTTCATCAATGGGCAGGGAAACCGTCTCGCCCGTCCAGGCGGACAGGTGGATGGCATTGGACAGCATCAGGCCGTTGATGCCCTCGCGGCCATCGGCCACCAGCGCTTCGCCCTTTTCGATGGCCGCTGCAAAGGCGTTCATGACGCCCGTGTGCTGTTCATTCTTGCCATCGGTCTCGACGGTGATGGTCTCGCAGTCGGGCTTGCGGAAGCCTTCCTTGCAAGTTGCACACCACTCGCGCTCGTTCATGGCCAGCTTCTTGAAGATCAGGCCGTTGTAATCGCAGATCAGCGTGCCCTTGGTGCCGGTGATCTCCAGGCGGTTGGTGCCGGGGGCGTCGCCGGTGGTGGTGATGAAGGTGCCGGTCGCGCCATTCGGGAACTCGAGGTAAGCGGTGACGTCATCCTCGACCTCCACGTCGTGCCACTTGCCCTCCTGGGCGAAAGCATGCACCTTGGCAGGCAGGCCGCACAGCCACTGCAGCAGATCCAGCTGGTGGGGGCACTGATTGAGCAGCACGCCGCCGCCCTCGCCGGCCCAGGTGGCGCGCCATGCGCCGGAATCATAGTAATACTGGGTGCGGTACCAGTCGGTAACGATCCAGGACATACGCTTGATCTCGCCGATCTCGCCGCCGTCGATCATTTCCTTCATCTTGCGGTAGACGCAGTTGGTGCGCTGGTTGAACATCATGCCGAAGGTGAGCTCTGGATGCTTATCCGCCGCGGCGATCATGTCGCGCACCTGCAGGGTATACACGCCTGCGGGCTTCTCGCACAGGACGTGCAGGCCAGCTTCAAAGGCTTCCACAGCCAGGGTCGGATGCTGGTAATGGGGCGTGCAGATCAGCACTGCTTCACATGCGCCGGACTTGATCAGGTCGCTGCCCTCCACGAAAACCTTCGCCTCGGGGAGCGCTTTCTCCGCCCATTCCCGGCGGGACGCGCGGCGATCCGCCACCGCAGTGATGATGATGTCAGGGCAGCCGCCCCCGGTGACGCGCTCCACATGGCCGGAGCCGATGTTGCCAACGCCGATGATACCAAGCTTCAGCATATTCATACCTCCTCAGATATTCGCCAAAATATCCTTGAGCGCCGTCACCGCCGCGTGGAAAGCCGTGCGGCTGTCGGGGTAGCTCTCGTGGTGCTTGAGTTCCTCATCCTGCAGGTCGCTCAGGCCCTTGAACACCGTCAGGTGGGGCTCGACGGTCAGGATGACTTCGCCGTCGCGCTCAGCGTTCAGGCGGCGCAGGATCTCCGGCACATTGCCGTCGCCGTGGCCCGCACAGACCACCGCGCCATCGGACAGCAGCGCGTCCTTGATGTGCATGTAGGTGATGCGCTCGTGCAGCTGCTCGTAGGCACCCAGCGTGTTGACCTTGCACTGGATGAAGTTGGCCGGATCAAAGGCGAAGCCCAGCCGGTCGCCGAACACCTCCAGCAGATCCGCATTGCGGGCGGTATCCTCGCCGTAGATGCCCTTCTCGTTCTCATGGACGAGCTGCACGCCGGCTTCCTCCGCCAGGGACACCATGATCTCCAGGCGGCGCAGAACCTCCGCGCGGGTATCCTCGTCGGACGCACCCGCCGGATAGAAGCTGAACATGCGGATGCGCTTGCAGTCCAGCACCTTGCACAGTTCCAGACCATGCTTGAACAGCGCCAGATGCTCGTCGAACGCAACGCCCAGGGATGCCTTGCCATAGGGGGAGCCCAGGGCAGACAGGCGGATGCCCGCAGCGTCCAGCTTGGCCTTGACGGCTGCGGCTTCTTCAAGGGTCAGGTTGGAAACGTTCTTTCCATCCACGCCGCGCAGCTCGATCAGGGAGACGCCTTCCTCCTGAAGGGCCTTGATCTGCTCGTCCAGCATGGGGCTGGCTTCATCCGCAAAGGCGGACAGGATAAACTTGGCCATAGGATGACCTCCTTATGTACGGAAAATTTCTTCTTTACACATTCGCCGCAGGGGCGAGTTCTCCTGCCTCGCGCGGCCTTTTTTCAACATTCGTTGACTTTTCCTCCAGGATATGCCATAATGGATGCAGCATTTGCACCAATGAAGTTTGCGAGGTACAACGCGTGAAAATCAGGACGAAGAAGCTGCCCTACGAGCAAGTCATGGCGCTCCCCCGCCCCAAGCACATGAATCCCATGCGCCCCCATCCCTTCTTCCGGGGGCTTATTCGCATGCTCAGCGCACCCACGCTGCACAAGATCGGCTACACGGTCCGCCGGGAGCGGATGGATCTCATCGGCGACCAGCCCTGCTTCATCCTCATGAACCATTCCAGCTTTACCGATTTGAAGCTGGCCTACGGCATTTTCTTCCCCAGTCCGCTGTGCATCGTCTCCACCACGGATAGCTATGTCGGCAAGCGTTGGCTGATGCCGCTGATCGGCTGCATCCCCACGCAGAAGTTCGTCAGCGACCTGACCCTCATCCGCGACATGCGCTACGCCCTCAATGAGAAGAAGTGCAGCGTGCTGATGTTCCCCGAGGCCGGATACACCCTGGATGGCCGCAGGACCGTGCTTCCTCGGGGCCTGGGTGCGATCCTCAAGCGCTTCAAGGTACCGGTGGTGACGGTGACCACCTGGGGCGCCTTCGCCCGCGATCCGCTGTACAACTGCCTGCAGATCCGCAAGGTGCAGGTATCCGCGGACGTGAAGTGCATCCTCACCCCGGAAGAAATTGAGGAGAAATCCATCGCCGAGCTGGACGCGATGATCGACGAGGCATTCTCCTTCGACCAGTTCGCCTGGCAGCGGGATAACCGGGTCGCCATCACCGAGGATTTCCGGGCAGACGGCCTCCACCGGGTGCTCTACCACTGCCCCAACTGCGGCAAGGAAGGCCGCATGGAGGGCAAGGGCACGCAGCTGATCTGCCATGCCTGCGGCCAGATCCACGAGATGGACGAATACGGCCAGCTCCATTGCACAAACGGCGAAACCCGCTTCTCCCACATCCCAGACTGGTACGACTGGCAGCGGGAGCAGGTGCGCGCCGCCCTTTTGGAGGGCTCCTACCGCCTGGACACCGACGTCACCATCGGCATGATGGTGGATCACAAAGCGCTGTACATGGTAGGCGACGGCCGCCTCGTCCACACGGCAGACGGCTTCGTGCTGGATGGCTGCGAGGGCAAGCTGCACTATGAGCAGTCCCCCGTGACCAGCCACAGCCTGAACGTGGACTACCACTGGTACGAGATCGGCGATGTGATCTCCATCGGTAACAAGGATGCGCTGTACTATTGCTTCCCCAAGGGGGACGTGAGCGTCACCAAGACCCGTATTGCCGCCGAGCTGCTGTATGAAATGAAAAAGGCATAAACAACACTCCCGCAGATTCGTTCTGCGGGAGTGTTTGCGTCACTTGTCCAGCGGCAGATGCTGCTTTCCCTCGGAAAAGCCGCGTCCGCTGACCCGTGTTACATGGCTGATGATGATGAAGGCGTTGGGATCGATGCGTCGCACCAGCTGCTCGGTACGGTGGCGCTCACGGGGCGAAATGATGGTGAAAAGCACGTCGGTCTCCTTCTGATAGTATCCGGTCTGCCCGTGGAGCAGCGTCACGCCGCGGTCCACGTCCTGCAGGATCGCCTGCCGGATCGCGTCCGCTTTCTCACTGACGATCTCCAGCTGAAGCTGCGCATCGCCCAGCGCCATCAGCTTGTCGATCACGATGGTGTACACAATCACCATCAGCACGCCGTAAAGCAGCATGTCCGGCGCAACAATTACCGCCTGTCCGCACACGATGAGGAAGTCAAATACATACAGACTGCGGGACACCGGGATGCCTGCATACTTCTGCAGCAGCAGCGGAGGGATATCCATACCGCCGGTGGACGAGCCGGCCCGCACCACGATCGCGATCGCCGCGCCCACCAGCAATCCGCCGAAAAGGGCGTTCATCAGCAGATCCTCGCACAGGACGAAATCGCCGACGATCCGCTGCATCAGCGCCAGCATCACCGGCGAAAGGAAGGTGCTCACCAGCGTGGTAGCCGCAAAGGTTTTGCCCAGGCAGATGAATCCCAGCAGGAACATCACGATGTTGAAGATGGCCGTGAACACCGGGATGGACAGGCCCGTCAGTTTTTCCGCAATGATGCCAAGTCCGGTGGTGCCGCCGGTGATCAGCCCTGAGGGCAGCACAAACAGCACGATGCCTGCCGCCATCACCGCGTTGCCCAAGGCCACCACCGGCAGCGTTTTCAGGATCTGCTTCCAGTTCATATTGACTCCTTCCGGCCCTGCGGCCACGAAAAGCACCTGCCGCTCAGGGCAGGCGCGATCAAACAATCTGCTGCCTGTATTATACCGGATTCCCCGCCGGATTGCAAGCACGAAAAGAGCCGCACCCTTGCAGATGCGGCCCGTTGGAGCCTATTCATGTCCCTTTCATCGACAGGGATGAATTGGCAGCGTTTTCTCTTACGTTACACGCCGGAGTAAGCCGCAAAGCCGCAGTCGATGGGCAGCACCACGCCGGTGATGGCGGAGGCAGCCTTGTCATCGGTCAGGAAGAACAGACCGCCCAGCAGCTCCTCAGAATCCACGAAGCGCCCCATGGGGGTGCCGCCCAGGATCTTGGCGGAACGGGCAGTGGGGGTGCCATCGGGGTTGAACAGCAGCGCGCGGTTCTGGTTGGACACCAGGAAGCCGGGAGCAATGGCGTTGCAGCGGATGCCGGTGCCGGCGAAGTGGGTGGCCAGCCACTGGGTGAAGTTGGAGATAGCAGCCTTCGCGCCGGAGTAAGCAGGGATCTTGGTCAGCGGGATGTAGGCGTTCATGGAGGAAATGTTCAGGATGTTGCCGGACTTGCGGGCAACCATGTCCTTGGCGAACACCTGGGTGGGCAGCAGGGTGCCCTGGTAGTTCAGCTTGAACACGAAGTCAATGCCGTTGGGCTCCAGGTCGAAGAAGGTCTTCTGGCCTTCCTTGGCCTCGTGCTGGTACTCGTTGTCGGTGGTGGCACGGGGATTGTTGCCGCCGGCGCCGTTGACCAGGATGTCGCAGGGGCCCAGGTCGTTAAGCACCTGCTGGTGGACAGCCTCCAGCGCTTCGGGATCCAGCACGTTGGCCTTATAGCCTTCACAGATGAAGCCTTCGGCCTTCAGGTCGGCCGCCAGCTTCTTCACGGCTTCCTCGTTCAGGTCCAGGGCAGCGACCTTCGCGCCAGCCTGGGCGTAGGCACGTGCCATGTCGCCGCACAGCACGCCGCCGGCACCGGTCACGACGACGACCTTACCGGTAAAATCAACATTCAGAGGCAGATTCATCATGGGAATACTTCCTTTCTGTATGTAAACTTAATGGGGTACAGGATCAGGCGACGGGCTTCGTTTCCACGTCTTCGACCGTCTTGTAGGTTTCCATGGCCTCCTCAAGGGTGTGGCCGGCAGCAACATAGGTCTTGCGAGCGCCGTTGATGGTCTGGATCTCCTTCATGCGGGCGCCGGTCAGGGAGTATCCCTTCATCGCCCACAGGGTTGCGATCCACGCCAGCATCGGAATAACGCAGAACAGCACGATGACCACCCAGTTCATGCCGGGAGCGTAGGGAGTGTACTGGTCAGGCGTGCCACTGAAGCCAATACAGGCCAATGCAATGGTGATGACCACAGAGGCCAGGGAAGAAACGAGCTTATCCACCAGGGAGAACAGCGTACCCATGATGCCGGGGATGTACTTGCCGGAGCGGTAGGTCTCGTAGTCAGAGCAGTCCGCAACCATGGGGATGGGCATATCCGCCGTGGAATAGTACGCACCGTAGCCGATGCCGAAGAAGATGACGAAGGCGATGGTGTACAGGTTGATGTTGGAGAAGGACAGGCTGGTAGCCGCATTGCCCTGGCCCCACATGAGCAGCAGAGCCAGCACGCCCACGTACATGATCAGCGCCAGCGCCACGTACTTCTGAAGGGAGGCCTTCTGGCCCTTCTTCTGGGAGGTACGGATGGTCAGCAGGAAGAAGGGGGCTGAGAAGACATAACCCAGCACCATCATCGGCAGGTACAGGCCGTCGTAATTGTTCATCATGCAGCCGTAGAGCATCGCCAGTACGATGGTGTGCGTCGCAATGGCCAGGGCCAGCTTGCAGCCGGCGCCGGCAACCATCAGGCGCTGCATGGGCTTGTTATTCTTGATGATCTCCACGTAATCGCGGATCTTGACCTTCTCGGTCTCGCCGCCCAGGCCGAAGTACTTGGGCTGATCCTTTTCCGCAATGCCGATGACCGCCAGGATCGTCAGCACGATGGACACCACGATGCCAAGCGGCGCCAGCGTCGCAAAGAACTCAGGCGTATTGTAGCCTCCGGTAGCCTTGCCGATGACGGGAGCGATAAACTGCATCGCGCCCATGCCAACCAGCGAGCCCACCGTATTGAACAGCGTGAACATGGGACGCTGCTTGGGATCGTTGGTCAGCACCGTCTGGCCGGAACGGGTACAGGAGGTCTGGAAGGTATAGCCGATAACCCAAACCGCGTACAGCACCACAAACAGCACATAGCGCGCCCACATCATGGTTTCCGGGATCATCGGCGTGAGGATATACAGCGTCAGGATGCTGACCGCCATGACCAGGTTGCCCAGCACCATGTAGGGACGGAACTTACCGAACTTGGTGTTGGTACGGTCGATCAGCGCGCCCAGGATGGGGTCGGTGAACGCGTCAAACACGCGCATCGCGGCGATCATCGTGGACACGAAGATGGGCAGCAGGCTCAGCACACCGCCGCCGAAATTCAGCACATAGGACAGAACCAGGATAAAGTACACATTGGTCGCACCGTTGTTCATGGGGAACAGCGCCAGCTGATACAGCTTTGCACGGTTCATGCCCTCATTCGGCTTTGCCGCATTGGACATGGAAGATCTCCTCCTTTGTTATTTCCGTTATCACCAGTCTGCTGTGCGCAGGCTTGATCACACCCAGTTGGACTTCTGCTTGTTCTTCTTCTTGGGCAGGATGTAGACTTCGGGCATCTTCTCCACCTTCTTGAAGGTGGCGGTATCCTTCAGCCTGCCGCACACGGCCTCCACCTTGAGCACATCCTCCATGGGCACGCGGAAGGTGAACACATGATCCTTGCTCTCCTTGGTGGCGAAGGTCTTGCCGTTGACGATCAGGGTGATCTTCTTCTCAGTGGAGTACACCTTGATCTTGGTCACCTTGTCTGCGCGCTCAACGTAGCGCTTGGAGCAGATATGCACAAACTGTTCCTTGCTCCAGTTGGCCTTGTACAGATAGAAGGAATCCTTCTTCACCTTGCGGTCAAAGGTGATCAGGCCCTTGTGGTTCATGCCGGGCTCGCCGCCCTGATCGCGGGCGTCCGCCGCGAAATCGAACATGTTCCACACATGGGTGGACCACATGTAGGGATGACGCTTGAAGCACTTGACCATGAACTCATGGTACCTGGCCTGATACTCCTCGGTGTGGTCGTTGCGGCGGGGATGGGAGGAATGCAGGTTGGGCATGCCCTCCGCGCCGTACTCGGAATAGCCCAGGGGCGTCTTGGGGTAGCACAGGTGGAAGAAGCTGATCCACAGATCGTTGAGGAACAGGCCCGGCACATACCAGCCCAGGTACAGGTTCCAGCTGACCACGTCGGTGATGTGGGCCACGGGGTTGAAGGGGCCGCACATGGCATAGCAGGCCAGGGTGGTGAAGCGGGTCGAATCAGTCTCATGGATCAGGTCGTTCAGGACGCGGTGGTTGTCCAGCATGTCCTTCTTCTCGCCGCGCTTGGTGGAGATGGTGATCTCATTGGAAACGCCCCAGCAGACGATGCAGGCGTGGTTATAGTTCTGCTCAATGAGTTCCTTCATCTGGGAGATGGTGTTCTCACGGCCATTCGGCATATGCTCCGAGATGTAGGGGATCTCCGCCCAGACGACCATGCCGTAGCGATCGCACAGATCGTAGAAGTACTGATCGTGCTGATAATGGGCCAGGCGGACGGTGTTGCAGCCCATCTCAGCGATGAGCTTCATGTCCTCATCGTGGTGAGCCTTGCTGATCGCGTTGCCCAGACCCTTGCGGTCCTGATGGCGGGAGACGCCGTGGAGCGGATAGGGCTTGTCATTGAGCACAAAGCCGATCTTGGGATCCACGCGGAAGGAGCGCACGCCGAAGGGGATGTCCAGCGCATCGGTGACAACGCCGTCCACCACGACCTCCGCGTGGCAGGTGTACAGGTAGGGATCCTCCACGCCGTGCCAGCGGTGGGCCTTCTCCATGTCGATGGTCACATCCGCGCCGGTGGCAGCGCCGACCACGCGTTCCTTGTGATCCTTGATGGTGATGACGACGTCACCCGCCGTCACACGGCTCTGCACGCGAACCTTGGCGGCTCGCCCTTCGGGGGTGGCCGTCACGCGGATGCCGGTGGAGCCCAGATAATCCAGCACAAAGTGGGCCTTGTTGACCACCAGCAGCCGCACGCCGCGGTAGATGCCGCCATAGAAGGTGAAGTCCGCCTTCTGGGGATAAACACGGTCGTTGACGGAGTTGTCCGCGGTGACGACGAGGGTATTCTCCTCCTGCAGCAGAGAAGTGATCTCCGCACGGAAGGTAGAATAGCCGCCGTCATGCTCGGCAACCACCTGGCCGTTCACTTCAACCTTGGCGGAAGAATTCACACCGTCAAACTCGATCCAGACCTCCTGGGTTTCCGCATCGAAAGCAGGCACGGGGAACGCGGTCTCATAGCAGCAGGCTCCCCGCTTATAATCATTGCCGCCATCCTGGCCATCGATGTTGTTCCAGGTATGGGGAATGCTGACAGGCACGGTCTGGCCGTCCAGGCCGGTGAACTGCCAGCCTTGGAGCAGGTCAATCTTCTGGCGCATGGTACTCCTCCTTGGCAAACTTTTATTTCCTGGCATGTTTTGATATAGAAAAAGACAAATTTATTCACTATGTAATGTACCACATTTTGATCAGAAATAAAAGGGGCTCACCTTCAATGACGCTGTCGGGGGCGTGAAAGAGCGTTTTTTGCTCGTTTGCGTCAAAATTCTGTCGCGAATGTAATTTTCATCCTCCATTGCTATCCGTTTCGCCGCGCCATGAACACGTCGGGCATGCCGTTACCTCCCCTTCGCATCCACGGCTCAAATACGCCGTGGATTTCCATTTGGTACAATTTAGGAACAAAAAACGACTTGTCGAAAGCGTCTCCCATGTGTTATCATATTATCAATGATGAATGATATACATGAGAGGAGAACCCTATGCTGCGGCTTGCAATCGTGGACGACAATCCAAATGATTCTGCTGCCCTTCGTGCGCTTGTGGCAGATTATCTGACAAAGAATAACCACGCCCATGTGATCCAGGTATTCAATGCGCCCATGGACTTCATCCGCTCCACGGAGAATCATGACATCGTGTTCATGGACATCCGCATGGATAAGCTGGACGGCATCGAGGTCGCACGCATCATGCGCAAGATCAACACCGACTCGGTGCTGGTGTTCGTCACCGCCATGGCGCAGCTAGCCATCAAGGGCTATGAGGTGGACGCGCTGGATTTCATCGTCAAGCCTGCTGATCAGGGTTCGATCAACTACGTGCTGGCCAAAGCCCTCACCCGCCTGGAGAACACCTCCTCCACCATTTTCGCCCTGAAAACCTCCGATGGCATCGTGAGCCTTTCCTCCAATGACATCACCTATGTGGAGGTTTTTGATCACAACCTGGCCTACCATACCACCAAGGGCATCTACGAGGTGCGCGGCAGGCTGTCGGACGTGATCCAGAAGCTGGATCAGAAGCGGTTCATCATGTGCAACCGTTCCTTCGTGGTGAACCTGCGGTATGTGTCCAGCGCCTGCAGCGAGTATCTGGTGGTGGATGGCAAGAAGGTTTACATTTCGAAGTCCCATTCCAAGGAGATCATGAAGCACTTCTCCAACTTCCTGGGAGAGAACCTATGACGACGGATCGCTGGTTTATCCAGAGCATTGATCATCGCATATCCACCGCGCTGATTTTCTTTCTGCTGCTGCTTTTGATCGGCAACAACAAAAAGCGGCCGCTGTTCCCGCTGCGGGCCGCTGCTTCCCTGGTGGGGATGTGCCTGGTCAGCTGGGTCATCCGCACGGTGGTGGACGTGCATATCACCGGCGTGATCATGCAGGGCGTGGGCCATTCCTTCCACCTGCTGGCCATGAGCCTGATGTACATGGGCTGCTACTACCTGTGCTATGAATCCAACTCTGCCGAGCTGGTGTATGTGGATCTGCTGTCACTGACCATCTTCAAGCTGGCATGGAACACCTTCAAGGTTTTTGCCGCCGGCTCCAACATGACGCAGGGCACGCCGCTTTGGTCCACATACAGTATTCTGGGTTCCTGCGTGTCCTACCTGACCTATGGCGCGGTGTGCCTGCTGACCTGCTATATCCACCGGCGCATCGTCAGGAAGCTGCCGGATGAGGCCGACGCCCGCTCCATGATTCTCTCCTACGGTGCGTTCCTCTTCTGCCAGATCGTGCTGGAATTCTGCGGCCGCGTCTTTACCGCCGATCAGTCCGCACTGTTCCTGTACTACATGTGCGCGCTTCTGTACGCCCTCATCACCTACGTGGTGCTGCTGGTCATCAGCCAGCTGAGCTACTACCGCCGGGACAACGAGGATATGCACAATTTCATCCGCAACAAGATGCAGTACTACCGGATGTCCCACGAGGGCATCACTTCCCTGCAGATCAAATGTCACGACCTGAAGCATCAGATCGCTGCCATCCGCACCAAAGCTGAAAAGGAGAATTTCGACAAGTACCTGGATCGCCTGGAGGACTCCATCATCGAATACGGCACCGTGGTGGAGTGCGGACACGAGACAATCAACGTGGTGCTGACGGAGAAGAATATCCTCTGCTCCACCTGCGGGGTGAAGTTCTCCTACATCATCGACGGGGCGCTGTTTGCCTTCATGTCCGAGATGGAGATCTACTCGCTCTTCGGCAACGCGCTGGACAATGCGCTGGAAAGCTGCTCCAAGGTCACCGACCCGGAAAAGCGCGTCATTTCCCTCAAGGCCGTTGCCCGCGGCGATATGGTGGTGCTCCATGTGGAGAATTTCTTCGAGCAGGCGCTCAACATGGTGGACGGCATGCCGCAGACCACCAAGAAGGGCTCCGGGCACGGTTTCGGCCTGCGTTCCATCCAGAGCATCGCGGAAAAGTATGGCGGCGTAGCCACCGTCCAGGCCAGCGACGATCTCTTCAAGCTGACGGTTTTGATGAAGCCCACGGCCTCCGGAGATTGATTTTCCCCAGCCTCCAAGACAGCAAATTGCATTCATTCAATGGGAGAAGCATTCGCCGCATGAATGCTTCTCCCGTTTTTGTCGCATGTTTTCCGCCGCAAACCCAGCGGCGGATTCGCTTTATCTGACGCGGAAATGCCGCATGCGATACATAAAAAGGCTTTGCAGAATACCTTCTGCAAAGCCTTTGTGCGGAGAGTTAGGGATTCGAACCCCAGGTGAGTTTCCCCACACAGCATTTCGAGTGCTGCACCTTCGACCACTCGGACAACTCTCCATGAAAACCATTGTATTATAGCACATCCCCGCAGCTTTGGCAAGGGGTATTTGCGCGCCCGCTTTGTTGACAAACGGCGCAGCATGTGCTACAACTGGTGTAACATCCCTCCGGAAAGGAGATCGCCATGCATCCGCTTTTGCTCCGCCAGCTGGCCGCTGACTTTTGCGTCACGGAATCCGCTGTCCTCGATGACCGTCACCATTTCACCGTATTTGTCCCCCACCCGGACCGTCGGCAGTTCCTGGAAGTTCGCCCCTGTCTGCTGAAGATCGCGGTGGTGGGCGGTAAGCTGCTGTTCACCGGCCGGGAAGATATTATCGCCCGCTGCCGGGAGCTCTATCACGCCGCCAATGCACCCTGGTTCATGGAGGCGCCGAATCTCTCGAAGCTGAATCAGGAGCTCGCTGCCTTTGACGCTGAGATCCGCTACCGTCAGCCCTTCTACACGGCGGATACCGCCTGCCCGGTCAATACGGGGGATTTCACCATCCTCCGCTATACCCAGGCGGACATCGCTCAATTCAAGGGCGACGCGCGTTTTGAGGATGCCTATGGCTTCTCCCCCGACGCGCCGGACATGCTGGGCGTGGCTGCCCTGCGGGATGGCCGTATCCTTGGCACGGCAGGCGCCAGCGCCGACAGCCCGCTGATGTGGCAGATCGGCGTCAACGTGCTGCCTGAGGCCCGGGGGCAGGGCCTTGCCGCCATGCTGGTGAGCCTTCTGCGCAACGACGTTCTTGCTGCCGGGCGGCTGCCCTTCTACGGCACGTCCATCTCCCATCTGGAGAGTCAGCGGGTAGCGCTGAAGTCCGGATTCCTGCCGGCGTGGTTCGAATTGGTGGCTGCGCCGAGATGAATCGGCAGCCTTCCCCCTGATGCACATTCAAGACTGAAAAAATACAGAATTTCTCTCAAATAATGAAAGATTTTGCCCCGCTCAGTAGTATAATGAGTAGGGGCATTTTTGTCCGTACAAATGAAGTCCGAAAGGAGGGAGCGCGTTGTTTTTCTTCATGACCGCGGGGACGCCGCTGCCGCGGGAATCCGCCGAAGATCGCATCACACGGCTGATGTCATCCTATGGTGATGACGTGCTCCGCGTCTGTTTCCTGTTCCTCAAGGAACACACCATTGCCCAGGATGCATCCCAGACGACATTCGTCAAGGCCTGGCAGGCCATCTCGACCCTGCGGGATGGCGCGACTGAGAAGGCCTGGCTGATGCGCATTGCCGTCAACACCTGCAAGACCATCCTGCGCAGCCGGGAGCATCGGCTGTACAGTCAGTCCCCCAACCTGGATGATCTCCCTCTCGCCACCGAGGACCAGCATCCTGATGATACGGTGCTCAACGCTGTTCTGGCGCTGCCGGAAAAGTACCGGGAGGTCGTCACCCTGCACTACTATCAGGGGTTATCCTCCACTGAGGTCGCCAGGGTCCTGCGCATACCCCAGGCCACCGTTTTGACCCGTCTCCACCGGGCGCGCAAGCTCCTGGAATCACAGCTGAAAGGATGGTATCTGAACGATGAATAATCTCAGTCGTGCCCTGGATTCCAGCCTTTCCAGCCTGGTATTCACCGAAGCCATGCAGCAGCAGGTTCTGCAGAAGATCCGCGCCCCGCAGCCTGATCACGCCGCCGAGAACCGCCGCTGGTGGCGTATGCCCGCCGCTGCGCTGGCCATCTGTGCGCTGCTGGTCATAGCATTCGTCCATCGCACCGTGGTGTATCTGCAGAATGTGGGCGACCCGATCAACACGCCGCCCACCCCTGCCCACGAGAACATGACCTTTGTGCCGATCGTGATCACCCCTGCGCCCACCGTCATGGCGGAAGCTGTTGTCATCGCCAGCCCCTCAGAGGAACCGGATGTGACAGCTACGCCGACGCCTACGCCCACGGCTACGCCGACTCCTGCGCCCACGGCCACGCCGACTCCCACACCTACGGCCACGCCAACTCCCACGCCTACGGCAACGCCGACTCCTGCGCCCACGGCCACGCCGACTCCTACACCCACGGCCACGCCGACTCCTACACCCACGGCCACGCCGACTCCTACACCCACGGCCACGCCGACTCCTACACCCACGGCCACGCCGATTCCTACACCCACGGCCACGCCGACTCCTACACCCACAGCCACGCCGACTCCTACACCCACGGCCACGCCGACTCCTACACCCACGGCCACGCCGACTCCTACACCCACGGCCACGCCGACTCCTACACCCACGGCCACGCCGACTCCTACACCCACGGCCACGCCGACTCCTA
>JAZNSI010000029.1:0-49775 GCA_045591175.1 Clostridia bacterium | reverse complement strand
AGTTCATCGTCATGGACGAGAACTCCAAGGACACCGTGTGGTGGACCTCCGATGAGTTCAAGAACGACAACAAGCCCGCTTCTCAGGAAGCCTGGGCTGAGTGCAAGCGTCTGGCGCAGGAGCAGCTGTCCAACAAGAAGCGGTACGTCATGGACGTTTTCTGCGGCACCAACAAGGATTCCCGCATGGCCATCCGCTTCATCATGGAAGTCGCCTGGCAGGCTCACTTTGTGAAGAACATGTTCATCAACCCCACCGAGGAAGAGCTGGCCAACTTCGAGCCTGACTTCGTTTCCTACAACGCCGCCAAGGCCAAGGTTGTGAACTACAAGGAGCTGGGCCTCAATTCCGAGACCGCTGCCATCTTCAACATCACCTCCAAGGAGCAGGTCATCCTGAACACCTGGTACGGCGGTGAGATGAAGAAGGGCATGTTCTCCATGATGAACTACTACCTGCCCCTGAACGGCATGGCCTCCATGCACTGCTCCGCCAACACCGATATGAACGGCGAGAACACCGCCCTGTTCTTCGGCCTGTCCGGCACCGGCAAGACCACCCTGTCCACCGACCCCAAGCGTCTGCTGATCGGCGACGACGAGCACGGCTGGGACGACAACGGTGTCTTCAACTTCGAAGGCGGCTGCTATGCCAAGGTCATCAACCTGGACAAGGAATCCGAGCCCGACATCTCCAACGCCATCAAGCGCAACGCTCTGCTGGAGAACGTGACCGTGGATGAGAACGGCGTGTGCGACTTCGACGACGGCTCCGTCACCGAGAACACCCGCGTCTCCTACCCCATCGATCACATCGAGAAGATCGTTCGCCCCGTGTCTGCCGGCCCCGACGCCAAGAACGTCATCTTCCTGTCCGCTGACGCTTTCGGCGTTCTGCCCCCCGTCAGCATCCTGACCCCCGAACAGACCCAGTACTACTTCCTGTCCGGCTTCACCTCCAAGCTGGCCGGGACCGAGCGCGGCATCACCGAGCCCACCCCCACCTTCTCCGCCTGCTTCGGCCAGGCCTTCCTGGAGCTGCATCCCACCAAGTACGGTGAGGAGCTGGTGAAGAAGATGGAGAAGTCCGGCGCGAAGGCTTACCTGGTTAACACCGGCTGTAACGGCACCGGCAAGCGCATCTCCATCAAGGATACCCGCGGCATCATCGACGCCATTCTGGATGGCTCCATCCTCAAGGCCGAGACCAAGAAGATCCCGCTGTTCAACCTGGAGGTTCCCACCGAGCTGCCCGGCGTTGACACCAACATCCTGGATCCCCGCAATACCTACGCCGATCCCACCGAGTGGGACAAGAAGGCCGAGGATCTGGCCGCCCGCTTCATCAAGAACTTTGTGAAGTACACCGGCAACGACGCGGGCAAGGCCCTGGTCGAGGCTGGCCCCCAGCTGTAATAGGCTGATCTAACAGCAAATAGCATCCCCCGGCAGTTACAACGCTGTCGGGGTTTTTTTATGCAAAAAGGCGACGCACCGCATGGTACGCCGCTTGTCATTATGCGTTTATTCCCAGTCACACAGGCCCTTAGACTCCAGATACGCCTGCTGATAATCCATGTAATCATCCACCAGCGCGGCAACCTTTACGGCCTGCTCCGGGGTCAGCTTGTTGTTGGCCACGATCGTTTCCACGATATGCTCAAAGGCGTCATCGTCCTCGTAGTACTCGTCGCCCGCGTTGCCCTCGGCGTCAAGCACGCCTTCCTTGTGCATGTAGTCCATGTCGGCATCAATGGCCTGGCTGATCAGGCTCTCGATCATGAATGCCAGGTCGGGATGATCCTTGGCGTGGATGCGCTTGACGATGAAGGCCAGCGCTTCGGCCTTGTCATATCCGTTCATCATGTTGATTTACCTCCGTTAGCGGTGACCATCGAAGTCCCGCTGTCTTGCAATTTCGTACAGGCAGATGCTGGCCGCGCAGCCCACGTTGAGGCTGCTCGCCGCGCCGTAGATCGGGATACGCAGCAGCAAATCGCAGCTTTCCTTCCAGGCCTTGGACATGCCAAAGGTCTCATTGCCCACGATCAGCACCGTCGGGCGGGTGAAGTCCGCCTCGTGGAAGCACATCGTACCCTTCGCACTGGTGCCGGCGATCTGGAAGTCACCCAGACTGCGGACGAATTCTACCGCAAATTCGCAGCTGTTAAGCGCCATCACCGGCAGATGGAACACCGTACCGATGCTCGCGCGAATGCACTGCGTGTCGTAGGGATCCGCCGCATGCCCGGTCATCAGCACGCCGCAGGCGCCGAATGCATCCGCCGAGCGGATGATCGTACCCAGGTTGCCGGGGCTGGTAGGCCTGTCGCACAGGACGAGAAGGGGGCACTTGGACTCCCCCACCGCCTTGCGCAGGCGGGCCTCCGCGTCGCAGCGCTGATGCAGGATGCACACCAGCTCGCAGGGGTTCTCCCGGTCTGAGAGCTCCGCCAGGAGCGCTGCGGGCGTGGGATGCAGCACCTCCGGGTTTGCGCGGCGGATCATGTCCTCCGCCCAGCCGGAAAGCCGCTTGTCGTCCGCATAGGCAATGGACGCAAAGCGCTCGCCGCCTGCAATGGCCTGCTCCAGAGGATGCACGCCCTCCAGGAAGTAGAGCTTCATGTGTGTGCGCTTTTCACGGTTGCGGCGCAGGGTCTCATACAGCTGGAACACGTCATTCCGGCTGCGGATTGGTTGTGTGCGGGGCATAGTGCACCTCCACAGATCAATTCAAAGCCGCCTTGAACTTCTCCAGCGTATCCTTGAAGACCTTCATGGCCGCGCGGATGGGCTCAGGCTTGGACATGTCGATGCCCGCCAGCTTCAGCGCCTCGATGGGCGGCACGGAGGAGCCCGCGCTCAGGAACTTGCGGTAATCCGCCACGGCGGGCGCGCCCTCGTTCAAGATGCGCTCGGACAGGCTCACCGCGGCGCACAGGCCGGTAGCGTACACGTACACATAGAAGCTGCGGTAGAAGTGCGGGATGCGCAGCCACTCGTTGCCGATCAGCTCATCCACCTCGCACACGCCGCCGTAGTAGAGCTTGTTCAGGTCGTAGTACACCTTCGTCAGCGCGTCGCGGGTCAAGGGCTGGCCCTTCTCCGCCATGGTGTGAGCGATGTATTCAAACTCAGCGAACATGGTCTGGCGGAACACGGTGGTGCGGAACTGCTCCAGGAAGTGGTTCAGCAGATAGGCCTGGGCCTTCTTGTCATCCTTGAACTGCTCCAGCAGGTAGCGCATCATGACCGCCTCATTGCAGGTGGAAGCGACCTCCGCCACGAAGAGGCTGTAATCGCTCTTGGGCGCGGGCTGGTTGGTGTTGGAGTAGTAGGAATGCATGGAGTGGCCCAGCTCATGGGCGATGGTGAAGGTGTCGCTCAGGTTGTCGTTGTGGTTGAGCAGCACGTAGGGGTGCACGTTGCGGAGCCCGCCGGAAGAGAACGCGCCGGAGGACTTGTTCTCCGTGGGGTACACGTCGATCCAGCCGCCTACGCGAGCCTCACGCAGCTTCTCCAAGTAGCCCTCACCCATGGGGGTCAAGCCTTCCAGCATCATGTCGAAGGCTTTGTCATAGGGCAGTTCCATCTTGAAATCGCTGACCATGGGGGTGTACAGATCGTACATGTGCAGCTCGTCCAGACCCATGGACTGCTTGCGCAGGGCAAGATACTCGTTCAGCGTGGGAATATTCTCATGGATGACGCTGATCAGGTTGTCGTAGACTTCCTCGGGAATCTGCAGGGGCTCCATCTTGGCCGCGCGGCAGGAGGAATACTTGCGGGCGTTGGCCATGAACACGTCCTTCTGGACATTCGCGCCATAGGTCGCCGCGATGGTGTTGGCGAACTTGCCGTAGGTGCCCATGATGCCCTCAAAGCCCTGCTTGCGGACGTCGCGGTTCGCATCGCGGATGAAGGAGGAATAGGTGCCCTCAGTCAGGGTGCGGGCGGAGCCGTCAGGCATGATGACGTCCGGGAACTTCATGTCCACGTCGGTCAGCATGGAGAAGATATTGTTGGGCGCCTGAGCCAGCTGGCCCATCATGGCCATGAGCTTCTCCTGCTCCTTGGGCAGCGCATGAGCCTTCTGGCGCAGCAGACCTTCGATGAAGGTGTCGTAGTCCGACATCGCGGGATCAGCAGCGATCTCCCTCAAGGAAGCTTCGTCCATTGCCAGCAGCTCCGGCTCGAAGAAGGACATCATCGTCTGCACCTGCACGGCAGTCTGCATCAGCTTGGCCTTCAGGGTCTGGGCGACGGTATCGGCATTGTCGGTCTCCTTGCGCAGGAAGGCGTAGGAGAACACGGGGCTCATCTTCTCGTCCAGCTGGAAGTATTCGCGGATGGCCTTGCGGGGATCCTCCGCTACCTTGCCTTCCCAGGCAGCAAATGCCTTGACCTCTTCAAAGGTCGCAGTCATTGCAGCCTCCCAGGCGGCGTCATCGGGATAAATATGGGTCAGGTCCCATTTGTAGGCGGCAGCCACGTCCTCGCGGCGGCGGATATCAGCCATATATGTACCTCTTTCTTCCGCATAGCAGCGGATCATATTCCTGTCTATTGTACCCCATTCAACTGGAAAATGCAAGAGGACTTCGCCTGCAAAAGCCGCTGTTGACACCATGGCGTACAGATGCTATAATACTCTTGAAAGGCAGGTGAGCGATGTATGTTTCTTGATATCAGGAATGCAAGAGGCTTGATTGCTCACCGTTTTGCGCACATTTGACGGCGTGTGTGCTTTGCGTGCAAAATCCGGCGCTTCTGCATTCAGGAGCGCCGTTTTGATTTGCATGAAAGAGGTAAATCCATCATGATGAAGCTCAAGAACCTGGTCGAGAACTTCGACCTTGCCCGACTCGCCCTCACCCACTACGCCCACGATGCAGCCTCGCTGGACAACATGCTCCCGCGCTTTCGCATTTCCTCTAATGCGGTGTATCCATACCTGAATCAAGGGCAGCTCTGCTTTCTGCGTCTTGCGCCGCTGGAGGAGAAGCATCCTGCCCAGGTGCAAGCTGAGATCGACTTCATTCAATATCTCCGCAGACAAGGCTATCCGGCGATGCAGCCGATTCCTGACAACGCCGGGAGACTCACCTTCCTGCTGGACAGCCACTGGGGCGCTCACTGCGTCTCGGCATTCGTTGCTGTACCTGGTACTTCCATTGAGGACACTCCCCTCTCGCCGGAGATCGTCCACGCCTACGGACAAAGCTTAGGCCGGCTGCATGCGTTATCTACTGCCTACGAGTGCCCTGCGATTCGCCCTGCATGGAATGACGCGCTGAACTGTGCTATCCTCCAGCAGGTACAGGCCGCACCCTCTGTTGTTGCTGCTTGCAGCAAGCTCTTCGATGCATTACATGTACTTCCCGTCAATCGCAGCTGTTTCGGATTGATCCATTATGATTTCGAGCCGGACAATGTGTTCTGGGATGCTTCCAGCCATCGCATTTCCGTGATTGACTTCGATGACTGCCTCTACGGCTGGTATGCCCTGGACGTCGCCCAGGCATTGAACGAACTGGATGAGGAATGGACGGGGCCGTTCCTTGACGGCTATCGCAATGCTTTCCCGTTCACGGCG
Source organism: Clostridia bacterium (assembly GCA_045591175.1). Classification (GTDB taxonomy): domain Bacteria; phylum Bacillota; class Clostridia; order Christensenellales; family Aristaeellaceae; genus UBA11524. Next base: position 44,180 of record JAZNSI010000029.1, on the reverse strand, counting down.
GAGCAAGAAGCGACCTTACCCTTAATGCGACAGTACATCACGCTGCGCAGCTATGCCAGGCTGAAGCACTGCCTGTCTGAGAGCGTGCCTAATCCGCCGGAATGGATGGTAAATCTCCGCGCCATGCTTGAAAACAAAGTGAATCTGCTTGAAAAGACCATTGTTGCATAATACAGAAAGGCCCGGAAGCTGTTGCTTCCGGGCCTCATTGTTGACATTAGAAGGTCATGTCGCACATTTCGATGCTGTCGGTGTTGATCAGCAGGTCGTGAGCGGCACGGTACTCGAAGAACTTGGGGGCCACCTTGGGGAACAGGGCGTAGCTCAGCACGTCCTCCTCGCAGGTGTACCAGCCCTTAGCCTTGACTTCCTCGCGCAGCTGGTCCATTTCGGGAGCGAGATCGTCCGCATAGCGGTGGGTGATCACAGGGGTGTCACCGATGCACTTCTTGCGCACGTCCTCGTTGACCTCAGCGGGCAGCTTGCCGTAACGGCCGGCCAGCAGGTCCTTGGACTCCTTGGGAACCATCTTGTACTTCTCGCCGCCCAGCACGTTCATCACGGCCTGGGTACCGACGATCTGGGAAGTGGGGGTGACCAGGGGCGGATAGCCGAAGTCCTTACGGACGACGGGCACCTCAGCCAGCACGTCGTAGTACTTGTCCATGGCATTGGCCTGCTTCAGCTGACCGATCAGGTTGGACAGCATGCCGCCGGGAACCTGGTACTGCAGGGTCTTGACGTCCACGCCCAGCACGCGGGAGGGATCACGCCAGCCGTCCTTGGTCAGGCGATCCGCGATGGGACGGAAGGTTTCCGCCAGCTTGGCCAGCAGATTCAGATCCAGACCGGTGTCGTACTCGGTGCCGGCCATGGTGGCAACCAGGGTCTCGGTGGCGGGCTGGGAGGTACCGGAGCCCAGGGGGGACAGACAGGTGTCGACCACGTCCACGCCCGCCTCGATGGCCTTCATCAGAACCATGTCGCCGGTGCCGGTGGTGTTGTGGGTATGCAGCACGATGGGCAGCTTGGTAGCTTCCTTCAGGCGCTTGACGAGGCTGTAAGCCTTGTAGGGCAGCAGCAGGTTCGCCATGTCCTTGATGCAGATGAGGTCAGCGCCCATCTCCTCGATCTCCTTGGCCAGGGCAACGAAGTAATCCTCGTTGTGGACGGGAGACTCGGTGTAGCTCAGGGCGATCTCAGCGTTGCCGCCGTACTTCTTGGTGGCCTTCACGGCGGTGCGCATGTTGCGCAGGTCGTTCAGGGCGTCAAAGCAGCGGATGATGTCGATGCCGTTTTCAATGGCCTTCTGCACGAACGCCTCGACCACGTCGTCGGCGTAGGGGCGGTAGCCCAGCAGGTTCTGGCCGCGCAGCAGCATCTGCAGCTTGGTGTTGGGCAGGGCCTTGCGCAGCTTGCGCAGACGCTCCCAGGGATCTTCGTTCAGGAAGCGCAGGCAGCTGTCGTAGGTCGCGCCGCCCCAGCACTCCAGAGAGTAGTAGCCGACCTTGTCCAGCATTTCGCAGGCGGGCAGCATTTCAGCCGTCGTCATGCGGGTGGCAGCCTGAGACTGATGGCCGTCACGCAGGACAGTATCGGTAATCATAAACTTAGCCATAGTGTTATGTTCCTCCAGTCAAAATCAGGCGCCGAACATGGACAGCAGCACGCCGGCCGCGATGGCGGAGCCGATAACGCCGGCCACGTTGGGGCCCATGGCGTGCATCAGCAGGAAGTTGGCAGGATTGGCCTTCTGGCCCTCACGCTGGGACACACGGGCAGCCATGGGAACCGCAGACACGCCGGCAGAGCCGATCAGCGGGTTGATCTTGCCGCCGGTGAGCCAGTTCATGACCTTGGCCAGCAGCACGCCGGAGGCAGTGCCCATACCGAACGCCACAACGCCCATGACGATGATCAGGATGGTGCGGACATTCAGGAAGGTGGACGCGGTCGCAGTGGCGCCAACAGTGATGCCCAGGAAGATGGTGACGATGTTCATCAGTTCGTTCTGCATCGTCTTGTTGAGGCGCTCGGTGACGCCGCACTCCTTGACCAAGTTGCCCAGCATCAGCGCGCCGACCAGAGGAGTGGCGGAGGGCAGCAGCAGGGAAACCAGGATGGTCACGACGATGGGGAACAGAATCTTCTGGGTCTTGGTGGCAGGACGGAGCTGCTCCATGACGATCTCGCGTTCCTTCTTGGTGGTCAGGGCGCGCATGATCGGGGGCTGGATAACAGGCACCAGCGCCATGTAGGAGTACGCCGCAACCGCGATCGGGCCCAGCAGATGGGGCGCCAGCTTGCCGGTCAGCCAGATGGCCGTGGGGCCGTCCGCACCGCCGATGATGCCGATGGAAGAGGCCTCGGCAGGGGTGAACATGCCGGTAGCGATCGCCGCGATGAAGGTAGCGAAGATGCCCAGCTGCGCAGCAGCGCCCAGCAGCAGGGTCTTGGGGTTGGAGATGAGGGGACCAAAGTCGGTACCGGCGCCAACGCCCATGAAAATCAGGCAGGGGTAGATGCCCAGCTTGACGCCCAGGTACAGGTAGTCCAGCAGGCCGCCGGAGATGGTCTTGACCACATTTGCACCGCCCTGGGCCAGCAGCACGCCAGCCTCGGAGTAGCAGTAGTTGATGCTGTCAATGGTCTTCATGAACGCACCCTCCATGATCACGGAGGTAGCATTCTGGTTCGCGACCAGCTGAGCAACCGCATCCGCCAGAGAGATGGTGGCGGTGGCACTCTCAACGTTCACAGCATTGGCGAAGTGGCCGATCACTTGGCCGTCCGCCAGGATCTGACCGGCAGCATTGACCAGGTAAGTCAGGCCGTTGTTGGCAGCCTCAGCCAGCAGCGATTCGCCGCTGACAAGCACGCCGCCGCCAAACAGGCCCCAGTTCACGTGGCCGCCGAGGAAGAGCTCCTCATGGAAGACCTCGCTGCCCAGCAGGTTGGTCAACAGCATACCGAAAGCGATAGGCAGCAGGAGCAGGGGCTCGAACTGCTTGACGATGGCCAGGTACAGCAGCACGCAGGCGATGCCGACCATGATCAGCGCCTTGGGATCGGACAGGAAGAAGAACACGCCGGAGGTCTCCCACAGACCAGTCAGCGCATCAGTAATGAACTGCATGGTATCAACTCACTTTCCGTCTGTATTTTAGTGTAGGGTTGCGCAGCAGTCGTTTGCCGCTGCGGTTCCGTGGTAAAATACGATTAAGCGATGACGACCAGCACGTCGCCAGCGTTGACGGAAGAGCCCTTGGACACGACGACCTGAGCAACGGTACCAGCCTTGGGAGCGGGGATCTCGTTCTCCATCTTCATGGCCTCCAGGACGACCAGGGTATCACCGGCATTGACCTTCTGGCCAGCGGCGACCTTCACGTCCAGGATGGTGCCGGGCATGGGAGCCTTCACGGACTCGCCAGCGCCAGCCACAACGGGAGCAGCAGCGGCGGGAGCAGGAGCGGCAGCGGGAGCAGCCACGGGAGCGGCAGCAACAGGAGCAGCAGCAACAGGAGCGGAAGCGCCGATTTCCTCAACGTCCACATTGTAGACCTGGCCGTTGACGGTGATCTTGTAAGTACGCATGATAGTTTCCTCCTCAAAATGTGTTATGTATTGTTTGAAATGGGATGGATCGGATGAAAGCAGGTCACTGCTTCACGCGCACGATGCGCTTGATCTGGAAGGGATAGCCTTCGCCGCGGACAGCAGCGATCGCAGCCGTGATCACAGCAACGGTCTCATCGTCAAACTTGGCGGGAGACAGCTTGCCAGCGGGAGCAGGCGCAGCAACAGGGGCAGCAACGGGAGCAGGAGCAGCCTTGGGTGCTTCCTTCTTACCCATGTTGCCGGTCAGAGCACCCATGAGCTTGATCAGCGCGATCAGGATGACCAGGCCAAAGAAGACCACCGCAATGCCTACGACTGCTACCAGCAGGGAGTTCGCAAAAGTCATTTGTTACACCATCCTTTCAGCAAACGGCGTTATGGCCGCGTAATCAGGAAACGGTATTGTTACAGTGAAAGGTGTTTTCCAATATATCTGGAAGATACACCTCAATTTCACCCGTATTCTCTAATTCTACATATGCCCCCTATTTCCTGCCAGAAAAATAATTTTTTATCAAATTTTCTTACATCTTCATTTTTTCGTCACATACCGGAATTGGGACACAAAAAACACCGAGCCGCTCCATACCAAGAGGGACCCGGTGCGTATTCACTTTCGCAGGAACTCCCCTGCCCGTTCACTTCGCCTCGTCCTGGATCAGCACATTGGCCTTGCCAAACGTCTGCTCCAGGCCGGAGACAAACCGATCATCGCTCATGTCGTCCTGATTGGCAGCGCCCGCAGTAACGGCCTCGAACTTGCTCTCCACCCCCGCCGCTTCGGTGAGCGCCTGGCAGACAGCCTTGCGCTTGTCCTCCTTCATCAGCGCCGTCGCGAAGAAATCCATGCCCGCAGCTGCTTCCCAGCGGTAGGTCACGCCGTCGCAGCCGAGGAATCTGCCCTGTGTCAGGAAGGAATGTGCGCCCGGATCGCTCTTCTTGAGCTGATTCATGGCTTCCCTCCAGGTGTCATCGGTGCTGCGCCCGGTCGGGGTAAGCACCTTGGGCTTGGGCGGCTCTTCCTTCTTGGGAGCAGGCTTGGTTTCCGCCTTTTCCTCTTTGGCAGGGACCGCAGCCACAACGCCATTCTTGAGCTTCTCCGTCAGGTCGGCGATCTGCTTCTCAAGCTGGGCGATGCGGTCATTGAGGGCCGCTGTATCCGCCTCCACCGTGCGCAGGCAGCACTTGAGCGCCGTGTTCTCCAGCACGATACGAGGGCTGGACGCCCAGCGCAGCTCGGTTTCCGTCGCCATGAAGAATTCAAGCATCTTCATCAGCCGGGTGATCGTCATGTTTTCCGACTGGTAAATGTACTCTTCCGCATCCTCCCCGGTGATGTCCAGCAGTGCCGGCAGGTCGTCCGGACAGGTCTTGGCCATCAGCAGCGCACGCAGGTGCTGGCTCACATCCTTTGCAAAGACCATCGGCTCGCGGCCCTTGCGCATCAGCTCGTCGATCATCCCCAGCACGGTGGATGCATCCTCCATATCCAGCGCATCCACGAAGCGGAAGAGGAAGGACTTGTCCGAGGTGCCCAGCACGCTGCGGACGAGTTCCTCATCCACATCATTGCGATAGCCCAGGCACATGTCCAGGATGGACAGCGCGTCGCGCATGCCGCCTTCTGCTGCACGGGCGATCATATGGAGCGCGTTATCCGTCGCCGTGGCAGATGCGCCATCCACCGCTTGACGGAGGCGTCCGGCAATCTGATGGGCCGGGATGCGGCCGAAATCGAAGCGCTGACAGCGGCTGAGGATCGTCGCGGGCAGCTTCTGGGGCTCCGTTGTCGCAAGGATGAAGCACACATGGGCCGGGGGCTCCTCCAGCGTCTTGAGCAGCGCGTTGAAGGCCGATGCCGACAGCATGTGCACCTCGTCGATGATGTAGACCTTGAATTTGCCATGCTGAGGCGGATACTTGACGGTCTCGCGCAGGTCGCGGATCTCATCCACTCCATTGTTGGAGGCCGCGTCGATCTCCATCACGTCCATTGATTCCTCCGCCAGCAGACGGCGGCAGCTTTCACACTGACCGCAAGGGTCGCCGTTGACGGGCTGCTCGCAGTTGATGGCGCGGGCCATGATCTTCGCCGTGGAGGTCTTGCCCGTGCCGCGGCTGCCGCAGAACAAATATGCATGGGCGATGCGCCCCGTGGTGATCTGGTTGCGCAGCGTGGCCACGACGGCCTCCTGAGAGACCATCGAGGAGAAATCCGTGGGCCGCCACTGGCGGTAAAGGGCCTGATAAGCCATGGGAATGCCTCCCCTGTTGATTAGTTGAAAGAAATAAACTCGTCACCCTTATGGCGGAGGATACCTGTTTTTTCCTCCGGATTGGCGAAATAAACGTCACGGGATACGTACAGCTCCATGAGCTTACCCGCTTCCGTCTCGAAGGTCACATAATACATCGGTGCGCCGGAACGAACTGCGCCTCTATTTCCGCTGGCACTGTACCGGTAGCCCACACGCCGCTTGACCACCCTGGCCTTTGCAGCGTTGATAGGCAGCTTTTCGTGTTCCTCCAGCCGAATGATATTGATCCGCTTGCGAAGCCTCGATGCAATGAACCCCAACACAAACACGATCGCCAGCAGCACAACAACCGCTGTACGATTGGCTTCATGCCCGCAAAGGGCGGCAAGTGTCGGTAGGGAAATCAGGATCGCAACCAGATTGCAGGCTCGCTCGGCAAGCTTCAGTTTTTTCAGCATCAGTACGTCTTACTCCCGTTCCTCGTCTTCCCTGCGCTGCTGGTACGCCGCAAACTCCTTCTTTAACCGGCGATTCTCCTTCACGTCATAGATCACCTTGGAAACCGCACACAGGAACACCAGCAACAGAATGTACATAGCAATATCGCGTATCGTATCCGGGGCAAGTTCGATACGCATCAGCCTTTGCCAGAAGGTCAGTTCAGTAAGCTCCGTGGTTTCCAGCAGCACATCAGCGCCGGTATTAACGCTTTGCAAATCCATGATGTACCTCCCTTGATGTCATCACATCCGCTTGAAAACGATGAACGCGTCGCCCTTTTCGTACACCAGCACACCCTCGTCGCCCTCTGCGGCAAGGCCGTAGTCCTCACCGGGAACTTCCATTTCTACGCGATTGCCGTCACGCTTGTGGAACGTCAGGAAGTATCGCGTCTTGGGGACGCTCGGATTCTCCGGATCCGCCTCGATCAGGGTACGCTTTCCTTTCAAGGTGGCCTGGATGTTATACACAGGCTTCCGGCCCTGCTTTTCTTCCACGTTGACCCGTCCGGTCAGCTTGGCCACCAGCATCAGCAGCAGAATGGCTGCCATTCCGCCGCCCACCATCGTGAGAGCCAGCCTCAAAGCTTCACTCATCGGCGATGTCCTCCTCCGCAGACGCATAGAACATGCCGCCAAATACCGCACCGTCTTCCCGTTCAAAGCGGAGCAGCCGCATGCCGCGCCAGGACAGCAGACCACGATCCCCGCTCTTCAGGTACAAGCCGCCCTCGCCGGAGAAATTCAGCTTGACCTCCGCGCCATCCTCCAGGATGAACACGGCTTCATTGCCGCTGTTCAGGGACAGCGGATCCATGCGGCGGAAGCAGGATTTGACCGTTGCAGGCACCGGCGGACGATCCGGATCGATCACCGCATCATCCTCGCCAAGGTAGATAACCCGCTCACCGGCCGGTTCTTCCTGAACAGCCTTGCGCTTCGAGAGCGCCCATCCCGCAGCGCCCGCAGCCAGCAGCACCGCAGCTTTGATCAGCAGATGCATGGTCATCCTCCTTCATCACATACTCATTCAGTTTATTATAGCAGATTGCGGCGCATAAATCAACGCCGGAAATGTTGACGCAAGGCACATTCGGTGCTATGCTGGAGATGGAAAGGAGGCGGACATCATGCACATTCGCGACGCCATGGCGCAGGACGCGCCTATGATCAGCCGGATCATCGCCCGCAGCTGGCGCGGAGCGTATCAGGGATTGATCGACCCGGTGTATCTCAGCCGCCTGCCGGAGGAATACTGGCTGCCCTCTATGCGCACCTGGCTGGAGAGCGGCCGCATGTACGGTTACATTGCAGAAACGGAAGGCGATCCGGTTGGCTGCGTCATCTGCGGACGCGGCCGGGATGAGGATCACGCTGATTGGGGCGAGATCGCCTCGCTGTACGTCCTGCCGGAGTATATGAACCGCGGCGTCGGCTCTGCGCTGCTGCACGCCGCGCTGGAGGTTCTTCTGGCCGATGGCTACACCCGGGTATACCTGTGGTGCATCGCCGGGAACCACTCTGCGGAAGCTTTCTATGAGCACCACGGCTTCCAGCAAACCGATGACCGGGTGGAATACCGTATCGGAAGCGGCAACGTGACTGATATACGCTATGTTTTGGAGGCGCATCATGGCAGATTTCACCGTGCGCTTTTATGAGGAAGCACCCGCCGGGGCGCGGCAGAAATACGCCGTCATCATCGCAAAGCATGAGGGCAAACTGCTGTGGTGCCGCCACAAGGACCGCGACACCTGGGAAGTGCCGGGCGGTCACATCGAGCCGGGCGAAACCGCCATTGAGGCCGCCGCCCGTGAGCTGCAGGAAGAAACCGGCGCCACGGATTTCACCATCGCGCCGGTATGCTGGTACCGTCTGCATTTCAACGATGGAGTGCTTGGCAGCATCAGCCTGCTGTGCGCCGCAGAGGTACATGCTATGGGCGAGCTGCACTCGGAGATCGCGGAGATCCGCACCCTCGAAGACGTGCCAACAGACCTCACCTACCCGGATATCCAGCCATACCTGCTGGCGGAAGCCATCCGCCGCGGAATGGCATAAAGTAAGGGGAAGCCCGCTATGGCGGGCGGGTTCTTAAGGAACTATTTATCCAGCAACAAACAAACGAGCATCCGGCGTTCGGATGCTCGTTTGCTTATGTGGGTGTATAAACGCAATGCACTGGTGCGGTGCGTATAATTGCGCCCTCCTAAATGGTGAGAATTTTATTTTTCGTCTGCTCGACAGAATGGAAGTTGTCATTCTAACAAAAGATGATTACAATATCACTTCATATTTGTAATCTTTCATGATAATATCAGTTCCTCTTTTTTTGTATGTGTTTTCGCTGACAATTTTTCCACCACATTTCTGAGCAACACGGTTAGAAGCTGCATTCTCCTGACCTACAAAATTTGTCACTTTCTCTGCGCCTTGACCGCGAGCATAATCTATCATCCCTTGAGCGATTTCGGTTGCATAGCCCTGACACCAATATTTTTTGTGTACGCAATAAGCAATATCATATACCTTTTTATCGTCACTTATCATGAAACTGCATGTCCCTACTCGTTCTAATGAATCCTTAAAAACAGGAATCAAATAACAACATTCATCATCCTCGCCCAAACCTTCAAGCATTTTCAAATATTCATCATCTATTTCTTCTTTTGCTTCGTCAGGCAAATATTGTCCCATCTCTGGATTATTCCAGATACTATATGCCCACAAAGCATCCTCTTTCGTGAAACCTCTTAATATAAGTCTTGAAGTTTCAATATTGTTTATTCTCATAAAGACCTCCGTCATGTTCTTATTTATCGCTTTCATTCTATCACAGAAATAAACGACATTGTGAGGGCTGACTACATCCTTATCATCATCCCCACTGGGGCTCCCCTTTTTTATGGGTCAGTGAGCAGCTGCTCGAAAGCAGCGCGTCCTTCGCCGGTACGAACCTCCCGCAGCAGCGCATGGTAGAATTCCACCGCAGCGTTTTGACGCTCGCGAGCCAGCTCTGCGCCGCGCTTTGTCAGGAAGCGGTCATACATCCCCTCCAGCTTGAAGCGGTATTCACGGCAGAAGGAATCCTCCTGATCACCCTTTCCGTCACGGATGGTACCGTCCGGGAAGGTCGTGTACATGGGGCGGTCGTGAGCGCCGGAGTACATGAGCGTGCGCGCAATGCCAATGGCGCCGCAGACGTCCAGCTTGTCCGCATCAAAGAGGATCCGCGCCTCAATGGTCGCAGGCGGGTCATTCCGGCGGAAGCGATGGGTACGGATGCACTGGCGCACATGCTCGGCAAAGTCAGTTGAAAAGGCCAGTTCCGGCATTTCTGTCAACACACGGTATACCCTGTCGCCTCCGGTGATGGCATGGTCAGCCTTGGAATCACCCCGTTCGTCCGCGCGACCCACGTCATGCAGGAGCGCCGCAGTCATCAGCACGTCCATGTTGACGTTTTCTTCGCCTTTGGCGATCTCGATGGCGTTGTTCAGCACCCGGTAAACATGCTGTCTGTCATGGGCGCTGTCCTGCATGCGGATGAACATGTATTCTTCCAACAGGTGCCAGCTGTTGCGGTCCATAGGCGTCCTCCTTTTTGAAAAGGGCTGCCGCGTCGTGCAGCAGCCCGTGGGATCACTTTTTCTTCCAAATCTGGGTCGCACCCTCGCCATAACCGGCGGGAAGCTGGTCCTCGTCCACGAGGACAAAGCCCAGATCAGCAGTGTAGTTGGCCTTGTTGCTCTCGACCTCCACCGGAATGGTGGTGCCGTCCGCCTTCAGCACGGAGGAAATCTGCTTGATATCCTCGCGCAGTACGGTGGGCACGACCTCCGCAGGCCAGGTGACCTGCAGGGTGTACTCCGTGGGATAGAGTTCCTCAAAGACATAGTAACCGTACTGGTCGGTGACCGTGGAGGCCACAACGCGGCCATTGCGGATCAGCTGCACGGTCACGCCGGGGATGCCGCCTTCTTCGCCATCCTGCAGACCGTTGCCATTGAGATCAAGCCAGGCCTTGTCGCCCAGACGGCCGGGCAGCACCATGCCCACATCCATGTCATTGCGGTGCTTGGCCATGCGCAGCTCGATCATCGCACTCTTGCCATACAGCCCGCTGACCTCCTCCACCACGCTGACGAGGCCCTTCTCGGCCATGGTCAGGTCGCTGGTATCCACCAGCACATACCCGGCAGGGATGGTCACATCAATGGCGTAGCGGTCAGGCATCAGGCCCTTGAAGACGTACACGCCGTCATCGCCGGTCGTATACTCAGCGATGGCATTGCCGTTCTTGTCCAGCAGATGCACCTTAGCGCCCTTGACGGGAGTAACGCCGCTGTACTGCTCCAGCCAGACCAGACCGCCGATTTCCGTCGTACGGGCGATGGACAGCCGGGTACCAGCCATATCCTCGTTTTGGTAGATGCGTACGCGGCCGGTGGTCATCACATCGCCGTCCAAGTGGAAGTCGATGTCCGTATCCTTGGGCATGAGGTTGCCCTCGTCCATCGGATAGACCAGCTCGTATTCACCGGGCGCAATGCCCTCCACCACGAACACGCCGTTATCGTCGGTCTTGACGGTGATCACGTCTTCGCCGGTGTCGGCGTCTCGCAGGATGAAGGTCTCGCCGTTGGCAGGCGCCTCACCCGCGTCGCGTACACCATTGTAATTCTCGTCCAGGTAGGCCTCTCCCGACCAGTTGGAGGGCAGCACGCAGCCCAGCATCTGCTCATGCCACTGGGTGCCCATCTTCAGATCCATCGTGACGGACTGCTGCATCAGGCCATTGGTCAGGGGCATGTCAACGTCCTTCAGGCGGGACAGCACGCAGTTGCCGGGGCAGCTGACGGTCAGGGTATATGCGTCCGGTCGCAGGTCGTTGAGGGCAAACTTGCCGTCCGCACCGGTGACGATGGTGATCTCCTCCAGGTCGCTGCGGCTGGGGGTCAGGGTGATGGTCAGGCCGGAGAAGACGGCTTCATCCGCATCCATGACCGCATTGCCGTTGCCGTCGGTGAAGGACATACCGGAGATATCGCTGAGCAGCACGCCGCCGCACAGGGGCGCTTTCCAGGTGTCTCCCATGTCAACAGTGAAGCTTTCTCCCCTGCCCACGCCGTTTTCACCGGCAATCGCGTTGCCGCCTTCCACCACATAGGGGAAGATCCCCTTGCCGGGCAGCTCATACTGCAGATAGTAGGTGCCGGGAATGGTAGCAAAGCGGAACTCGCCGGACTCGTCAATGGTCAGGGAGGCCATTTCGCCCTGTTCCGTCATCAGGCGGACAGTCGCGCCCACCAGACCGTTCTCGCCCTTCTCGCGCAGGCCGTTGTCATTATCGTCCGCATAGAACACACCGGTAATGACGGCGGGCACGATCATGCCTGCGCCGGCGTCCTTCACGTCCTCACCCATGCCCACGGTGATCACACGGCTCTTGCCGGTGCCGTCGGCCATGGTCTGCATCACGTTGCCGGCGCCCAGGGCGGTGAAACCATAGCCCTTGGCAGGCGTCATGGTCATGTAGTAATCGCCGGGAACCACGTCATCGAAGGTGAACAGGCCGTTCTTGTCCGTGCGGACACGGGCTGCACGCTCGCCGTTCACGTGGTAAAGGGTGATGTAGATCTCCTTGCCCAGGCCTTCGCCCTTCTCCCACTGGGAGGTGAAGTTGTCGTCATAATACACGCGTCCGCTGATGGAGCCATAGGCCACCGCGCCCAGCATGATCTGGCGGTACTCGCCGTTCTCCAGCGTCACGTCGGAGAGACGGCGCTCATTCTTGTCGCCATTGGGCGCAAAGAGGTTGGCATTCTCGCCCGAGCCCAGCTGGGTGAACACATATCCCTTGGGCAGCGTCGCGCGGATGGTGAAGGTGCTGCCGCGCTGGCCAACAAAGTGGTAGCTGCCGTCTGCGGCGGAATCCACCACCTGCAGCATGACATTGTTGCTCTGGCGGGCCAGGCGCATTTCCACGCCGGGCAACGGCTGTTCGCCCTCATCATAAATGCCGTTGTAGTTGGCATCCAGGAAGCAAACGCCCTCGATGATCGCGCCTTCCATCATGCCGATGTTATGATCTTCGTACACTTCGCCGATTTCCAGCTTCAGCTGATCCTCACCCGCGCGATCCTTCTCGGTGGTCATGCGGGAGATTTTCTCCAGCGCGCCCTTGGCCTTGCCGGTAAAGACGTATTCATCCGGGACATAGCAGGTCACCTTGTAGGTGCCCTTCTTGATCTGGTGGAAATCGTAGAAGCCGTTTTCGTCGGTGTAGACCTCATAGTTGATCTTGTCCTTGCCGCCGGTCAGCGTCAGGCGGATGCCGGGAATACCGGGCTCCTCATCCTGCCACAGACCATCCGCGTTCAGGTCATTCCAGATCGTACCGGTGACCACCGCCATGGGCATCGCACCCACGCCGATCTCAACGGTTTCGCCCGTCTTCAGGTTGAACACACGGCTGACCTGGCTCCGCTCAGCGCTTTCATCCATGTAGCTCTGGGCATGGTCCTTCTTGCCATTGCCCTCCTTGCCGAAGCCGAAATCCTCCGGCATGATGACCTCGACCGCGTACTCACCTTCCGCCGCAGACAGCGTAACATAGCCGTCACGCCCGGTCACACCGGTATCGACGATCACGCCATTTTTGTCCAGCAGGCGGACTTCAGCGTTCTTCACGCCGCCCTCAGCCTTGGTCTGCGTACCGCTGTTGTTTCCGTCCTCAAAGACGCGCACGCTGACCTTCGCGGGCTTTGCAGCCTTGGTGGACAGGGTCACGCTTTCGCCTTCCAGGCAGAAGCTGCTGGCAGGGATGGCGCGTCCATCAGCGCTGTACTGGGCAATGTATTCGCCGTATGCCAGGCCAGTCACGGCCCACTCGCCGTTCTTGTCCGTCACGGCCGATGCGGCAACCTGACCATCCGCAGCGTACAGGGTGACCTGCACGCCCTTCATGGCGTCGCCGTCAATATCCGCAACCTTACCGGCAGCATCGCCAATGGTGATGCTGCGGATCAGTGGCAGCTCGGTCACGCTGTTCTGGCTGACGCCAAAGGACATGGCAAACGTGCAGGTGCCGTCCGCATTTTCGGTCAGCTGCCAATTTTGATGATAGTCTTCGTATTCGTAGCGTCCCGCAGGCAGCTTGACTTCGATCTCGTAAGTATCGGGCAGCAGATTCTTCTTCTCATACACGCCCGCGCCATTCGCCGACAGCTCGAAGGACTCGCGCGCGCCTTTCACGGTGACAACCGCGTCCTTGATATTCTCAAAAGGTACCACCAGGTCGCCGGTGCCGGTCAGCTCGATCTCATAAACGCTTTCCAGCATCGCCTGCACGGAGACCTTCCACTGGACATTGCCGCGCTGCAGCATGGGATTGCCGTTCAGGCCGGTCATCACCACATTCTCAGGCAGCTTGAGCGTCACAATATATTCGCCCTGCTGCGCATAGGGGATCACGGCGTTGCTCTCGTTGCTCAGGGTCCCCTTGGCAATGCTTGCGCCGTCCAGACTCATCACGTCGCAGGACACCGTAATGCCTTCGTCACCGGTGACATTCAGCACCAGCTTGCCGGTGGTGGGCACCTTGGTGGGCGCTTCAGTGGGCACAGGCGTGGCCGTCGGCGCAGCAGTGGGAGCCGGCGTAGCGGTGGGCTCAGCAGTAGGCTCGACGGTAGGTTCGGCAGTAGGCGCTGCAGTCGCCTCCGCAGCGGGAGCAGCAGCCTTCTTCGCCTTGCCCGTCACCTTCACAATGGAAGACGCATCCGTGTAGGTCACCACTTCAAAAGGCTGATCCTCCCACAGAGGACCGGCAGCAGCGGTCATCCGCAGCACATAAGAACCCGCTGGAATCGCCTGATTCAGCCGGTAACCGCCCTCAATATCGGAACGGAAGTTCATCACCGCTTCGCCCTTGGCGTTGAGCAGGACATAATCCGCCTGATAATCCCCCACCACGCGGAACAGGCCCGCTTCGGCATATACCGTGATGGGCGCCAGGTTCATTTTGCCTTCCTTCACGCTCACACCATATCCATAGGGGTTCATGGGCAGCTCCTCGGGGTAGGTGCCTGCAACGGGCACCAGGCTGACCGCGCCGCCCGCAGGCAGGGCAATGGAGCTCTTCCCCTCGGGTTTCACCTTGATGGTGCCAACCTTCTGGTTGTTTTGATACACATCAAAGTTACAGGCAGCCGCCACAGGCTGATAAGAGCCATCCTTCATGGCGTACATACCCGTCAGGGTGACCTGGAGCCGCGTTTCCGCCGCCATGGCAGCAGGCGCAAGGCTCAGGATCAGCATCAGCGTCAGCAAGCCGCAAAGCAGCTTCTTGCAAAGCATCGTCATCGTGTCGTGCCTCCGATATTCATCCGCCCTGTGGCGGAGAGCATTACATAATCCGACATTCTACATGGTAAAACATCCGGCCGCAAATGTCAACCTCAACCGCAAAACATTTACATTTGTTTCGCCTGTTTTTCTCCCCGGCGGCACAAACCGGATTCCCGCTTGACGAAAGCTACCTGATCGGCGATAATATAGGTTAGGATTTTTGTTGAAGGGATGATGACCATGAGGTTCCTCCACCTGTCGGACCTGCATCTGGGCCGTCAGCTCCACCGCTACTCCCTGCAGGAGGAGCAAACGGAGATGCTGCACCGCATCCAGCTGCTCGTACGCGAGGAAAAGCCGGACGCGGTGCTCATTGCGGGCGATGTGTACGACCGCAGCATTCCGCCGGTGTATGCAACGCAGCAGCTGGACTTATTCCTCGCCGCGCTGTGCAGGATGACGACGGTGTGCCTCATCAGCGGCAATCATGACTCTGCTGAACGACTTTCCTTCCTTTCCGGGCCGCTGAAGGCAAGCGGACTGCATATTTCCCCTGCCTATCATGGCAAGGTTGAGCCCGTCACGCTGTATGACGACCATGGTCCGGTGGACGTCTGGCTGCTGCCCTTTGTGAAAGCCGCCTCCGTCCGCCCCTATTTCCCGGAAGAAACCATTGCTTCCACCCACGACGCCGTTGCTTGCGCCATACGCCACATGGAGATCAATCCCGGCCGCCGCAATGTGCTTGTTGCCCATCAGTTCGTGGCCGGCGGCGCACTCAGCGGCTCCGAGGAGAGCCTGACGTATACCGCCGACGTTTCAGTGGGCGGCAGCGACCTGGTGGAAGCCTCTATTTTTGCGCCCTTTGATTATGTAGCGCTGGGACACATCCACCGCGCCCAGAACGTAGGGAGCGAGCGAATCCGTTACTGCGGCACGCCCATGCCCTATGACTTCTCCGAATGTGGAATGGAGAAGTCCGCCACCCTGGTGGAGCTGGATGCTGACCGCCTGCTTACCCTGCGCACGATCCCCCTGCCCGCACCCCGGGCGCTTGTGGAGATTCGCGGCACATTCGCGGAAATCACCAGCCCGGAAGCCATCCGTCACGCCGATAAGGATGCCTACACCCATGTCATCCTCACCAACGACGCTCACATCCCCGACGTGATGAACCGTCTGCGCCAGGTTTATCCGCGCATCACGCACCTGGACTGGGACAACGCCCGCACCCGTCAGTCCGACGACTTCGCCCTTGCCGCTGACGTGGAAAAGCACACGCCGCTTTCCCTGTTTGCGGAGTTTTTCCAGCGCATGGGCGGCACGGATATGTCTCCCGAGCAGGCCAAATATGTGGATGATCTCATCCGCGAGATCTGGGAGGGCAGGGCATGAGACCGCTACATTTGACCATCAGCGCCTTTGGCTCCTACGCCGGGGTACAGGAGATCGACTTCCGCACCCTTGGAGAAAGCGGATTGTACCTCATCTGCGGCGACACTGGAGCCGGCAAGACCACCATCTTTGACGCGATCGCCTATGCGCTGTACGATGCGCCCTCCGGCGGCGGCGAAGGCAAAGCAGACGCACTGCGCTCCACCCGCATGCTTCGAAGCATGTACGCCGCGCCGGACACGCCGACATACGTGATCCTTACCTTCGCACATCACGGGCAGGAGTACACCGTCCGCCGCAACCCTGCTTATCTGCGACCCCGTCTGCGCGGTGACGGCCTGGTGGAAGAGAAACCTTCCGCCGAACTGACGCTGCCCGACGGCACCATTCTGGCTGACAAAACGGTCAACGACCAGCTCGTCAGCCTGCTTGGCTTGAATCGCGAGCAGTTCAAGCAGGTGTCCATGATAGCACAGGGCGAATTCCGCGAACTGCTCAAAGCGGATACCGCCAAACGCATCAGCCTTTTCCGCGACCTGTTCTCCACCGCCAACTACGCCAAATTGCAGGAGCGCCTTGTTCAGGATGCTGCAGAGCAAAAGCGTGTATGTGATGAGCACCGTCGGATCATTCGCGATGCCCTTCGCGCCGTGGAAGCCCCTGAGGATCAGGATGCCGCCCAGTTGAGCGCCCTGCGGGAGGACGCGCTTCCGCCTGCGGAGGCGGACGAAATGCTCGCTGCCTTGATCACAGCGGATGATGCTGCCGAATCTGCCCTGCATACCCGACTGACTGCACTGGACAAGGAGGCCAACGAATTGGCCCGGCAGCGGGAGCAGGCAACGCAGCGTGCTGCGCTGATCCGCCAGTTAACACAGGTTGAATCCGATACTTTGGCTGACACAGCGCGTCTTTCGACCACGGAAACCGACTTGCATGCCGCCCGCGCACGCCAGCCAGAAGCCACGCAGATGACTGCGGAGGCCACCGCCATTGAGGCACATTCCAGCGATTATGACCGTCTGGATGCCGCCCGCAGAGACAGTCTGGCCCTTACTGAAAGCATGCGCAAAGGTCAGGCGGAGGCCCAGGCACTGCTGGCGGCCATCGCCAGGCAGGAAAACGAGATCACCCGCAACAAAGCGGAGCAATCCACCCTTGAAAACTGCGCCGCAGACGCGGAGCGCCACAAGCAGTCCGCCGAGGAAATCACCCGCGCGCTGACCGAATTAGACGCTCTTTTGAAGGACTACGACGCACTGCTCACCGCTAGAAACACCGAGCGCGCCAACCTGGCCACCTGGCAGGAGCGCAACCATGCAGCCGCCGCAGCGCAGGCCGCCTATCAGCAGCTGTCCGCAGCATGGTTCAGCCAGCAGGCGGGACACCTGGCCAAGGAATGCCTGACGCCCGGACTCCCCTGCCCGGTTTGCGGCAGTTTGGAGCATCCGGCCCCCGCTGCCCTGCCGGATTCCGCGGTGGACAAGGCCGCCGTGGAGGCAGCCGAGCAGGCCCGCGACGCAGCCCAGCAACGGGAATCCACCGCACACCGCGCCTATGACGTCGCACATGCGGATGTAGTCCGCCGCGAAGCCGACATGATCGCCCGCGCCGCAACGGTCGACGCCGCCACGGCTGAGGACATCCCCGACGCTATCGCAGCTCGCAAGGCCGCGCTGACAGTCCGCCTTGCCGAGGCAAACGAAGCTCTTCGCATCGCAAAGCAGGGCGCAGCTCGTTATGCAGCGCTGACCAAAGAGATTCCCCGCCAGGAGACCACCCTCGGCCAGGAGCGTGCTCGGTTGTCTGCCCTCACCGCAGAGCTGGCTGGCAAAGAGGCGACCCTGACTGCCCTGCAATCCCAGGCGGCCGCGCTGTCCGAAACGCTGGCCTATCCGGACAAACAGTCCGCGCTGGCACAGATTCGTCTCCTGCGTCATCAGGCCGCTGAAATCGAACAGGCCATTACCGCCACCGACGCTGCTCACCGTCAGGCTGCAGAGGCCGCAAAGGCACATCAGGGGCAGGCAGAAGCCTACCGCAACCAGCTCGCCGCGCTGCCCGCGTACGACCTTGCCGAGATCGAGGCACATATCACGACGCTGGAATCCACCCGCAAGGAGCTGACCGATGCCCAGCGTACCCTGATCCTCCGTGCAGGCCGGAACAAGCAGGCACAGGGACAGATCAACAGCGCACGGGCTGCGCTGATCAAGGAGGACGTCCGCCTGTCCTGGCTGACGGAGCTTGCCCGCACTGCAAACGGGCGGCTTGAAGGCCGGGAGAAAATCATGCTGGAAACCTATGTGCAGATGGCATGCTTTGAGCGCATCCTGCGCCACGCTAACCGCCGCATGAAGGCCATGAGCCGCGGGCAGTATGAGCTTGTACGGGCCTCGGCGCAGGACAAGCGCAGCCAGACCGGCCTGGAGCTGAACGTCCGCGACTATGTCAACGATACGGAGCGCCCGGTGGCGTCCCTGTCCGGCGGCGAGGCCTTCCTGGCCAGCCTGTCCCTGGCGCTGGGCATGTCGGACGAGATCCAGGCCCAAGAGGGCGGCGTGGAGCTTGACGTCCTCTTCGTGGACGAAGGCTTCGGCTCCCTGGATGAGGAACTGCTGCGGGTCGCCATTGGCACGCTTCAGAGCCTCAGCGAAAACCGACGCCTGGTCGGTTTGATCAGTCATGTCGCGGAATTACGGGAGAAAATCGACCGTAAAATCATCGTCACCAAGGGTGCTGACGGTTCCAGCCGGGCAAGGATCGAAATGTGACGTAATTGTCATCAAAAATTTTTATAAACTTTATGCAAATTCGGGAAGAAAACGGGAGGTAGGTTCGTTATATGGGTGAACGAGACCATACACGAAAGGAGGCCGGGTCAGTGGAACAGGCGCTGTACTATCAAGACGTGCGCACGGCTGACGCGCAGGACTTGTCCGCCTACTACGGCGAGCTGTACGAGCTCTACGCCACAGACGTGCTGCGGATGTGCTACTTCTACCTCGCTGACCGTGGGAAGGCCGAAGATGTGGTGCAAGACGTCTTTGTCCGGCTGATGACGACCAACCCGGTGCTTCAGCCCGGCAAGGAAAAAGCCTGGCTGCTCAAGGTTGCGATGAATCGCTGCCGCGATCTGTGGCGCGGCGCGTGGCTCAAGCGCGTAGTGCTTGGCGGACCGACCTTCGAGCTGATTCCTGCGCCGGATGAATTCAGCCAGATCGGCGACAGGCAGGAAATGATGTCCGCCATCAACAAGCTGCCCGCCATGTTTAAGGAAGTCATCCTGCTGCATTATTACCAGGGCTACAGCATCACGGACATTGCAGACATGATGGAGCTGCCTGAGGGAACGATCTCCTCCCGGCTCTCCCGCGCCCGCAAGAAACTTGAAGAAGTCATCATGAAAGGAGGCGAGGAACAGTGAAGCAGGAAAAGCACATCGATATTGACGCCATGCTTCGCGACCTGCCCGCAGCTGCGGACAAGGCCATGGGCGGCCTGGAGGCCACGCCGTTCCTCCAGGCGCGCATCAACCGCGCTGTCAATGAAAAGAAGCAGGGCAAGGTGCATTTCGCGCTGCCCAAGTGGGCTCCGGCGCTGTGCTGCGCCGCAGTGGTGCTGGTACTGGCGCTGACCCTCGTCCCCATGGGCAACAAGCAGCCCGGTACGCTGATCGATTCCGGCACCCTGGGCGATCCCACGCCCGTCCCCGCCCGCATCGTTACGGCTGATCTCAACGGCGGCAGCGTGTTCATCAGCGCCAACCCCTCCAAGCCGGGCTATCGCAGCATTTGGTCTGAGGTTCAAGGCGGCTCCTTCCCCCTGATTGGCGTGAACGGCAAGTACTACCGCATGCTGACCGATCCCGCTGCCGCAGACGCTTCCCTGCTGGGCGGTCAGGTCGCTTCCATCAGCGAGTTCACCACCGAGCCCTCCCTGTCCGGCACGGACGTGGTTCTTTCCAACACCGTTGCCGCAGGTACGGCAGTGTATTCCGTGCAGGGCCAGTCCACCAACACCCTGCTGGCTGCCCAGGTGAATGGCCGCATCCGTCTGTTCCAGCGCGTAAGCTTCAACGGCAACGCGCTGCGCGGCCGCGAAAAGCTGGCGGATACCCTCGCTATCTCCGGTCAGGTCATTGCCATGGAGCTCTCCGGCGTCGGCACGGTCACCGATCCCACCGCCTGCGAGCAGCTGCTGGCCATCCTGCTGGATTGCGCCAGCTATGAATCCAGCGGCAGCATTTCCTCCAAGAAGGCGCTGCTGATCGAGCTGGAAAGCGGCCTGGTGCTTCAGATGGCCGTGAAGGGCGACAATCTCGCAGCCTGCGGCGTGTGGAGCTGCCCCGAATTCTTCGAAGCCTTTGATCAGTATCGCGATTGATAAAGAAAAGTCCGCCTGTGCACTTGCATGGGCGGATTTTTTGCGTTATTCTGATTTTTGATGAACCTTTTGCGCATCTCCGCACGACTATTCGGGTGAAATGCATTTCAAACCACAGAGAGGAGGCGGTACGATGGACAGCATTGAGCAGGCACTTCGCGAACATTACCGCGCCATCGAGCGCTATGTCCGCTTCCGTATCGCCAATCCGGCAGATGCAGAAGACGTGCTGCAGGAGGTGCTTTCCGCCGCGGCAGCAAGCTGGACAGAGTTGCGAAACGCATCCAGCGTCAAGCCGTGGCTTGTTGGTATCGCGCGCAACAAGTGCGCTGACTTCTTTCGCCGGAAGTATCGGCAGAATGAGTTTTCCCTGGAGGATGCGGAGCGCATTGCTGTACTCCCCGCCCGTTTCGCCGTCGCCCGCGACAGCCTGGTACTGGACACGCTGGAAAAGCTCAGCCCGCAGGATCAGCAGATCCTCCGCCTGTGCTACTGGCAGCAGCTGCCTCAGCAGGAAATCGCGAGGCTGCTCGGGTTGCCGCTGGGAACAGTCAAAAGCCGTCTGCACAATGCCCGCAATCACTTCCGTGCCGCCTTCCCTGTCAAACAGAGAGGAGATGTATCTATGAAACCCGTTATGCCGAATCTTTTGCCCCATTACACCATCACGCGCAGCGACCAGCCGCCCTTCACCTGCAAATGGGAAGAGCTGATGGGCTGGTTTATCGTACCGCGACTGGGCGAAAAGCTCGCCTGGGCGATGTATGACTTCCCCGAGCGCGTCCGCACGGAGGAAGATCACCTGCGCGTTGTGGGTCGAGCCCTCATCCACGGCATTGAAGGCGTGGAGATCGAGGTAGAGACCCTCGACCCGATGTCAAACAACCAGACCGGTGATGACGACGCCTATGTTCAGCGTTCCCTCGTCGCCCAGCTGACCGACACCCATTGCCGCATCCTTGCTGAAACACACTCACAGGGCGGTCTTAAGCAGATGTACACCTTTCTGGACGGCGACTCATTCCTGCGGAACTGGGGCTTTGGCGAGGAAAATTGCGGCAATGAAACCACCCTGGTTCCCAAGGGGCTCATCCGCCGTGAAGGTAATGTCATTACCACCTGCGATGGCCAGCGGGAACTGATGGATGTTGTTGGCCGATACACCGTCGGCATCGGCGGCAGGAGTTATGACACCATCTGCGTCCTGATGCATGAAGCCTACATGGGCGGCATGGCCTCCGAGCAATTCATCGATCAGAACGGCCGCACCGTACTATGGCGACGCTTCAATGCTGACGACTGGCAGCAGGAGCGCTATGGCAAGCCCTGGTCGCAGCTTCTTCCCGCTTCGGAGAAGCTCATCATCAATGGTAAAACCTATATGCACTGGTACGACTGCATCACCAGTTACGTCCTCTAAGCTGATATTGACAAAATCACCGGAGTATGCAAGAATTGAAGGGCTTGGATCGTTATATTTTCAAAGACCTTCAAAGGATGTGATGCGGATGCGGAAAGTCCTTCTGCTGATCCTTGCTCTATGCTTCACCGTTCCGACCCTGGCAGAATCCTATCCCACTTCAACGCCGCCGCCAGCGTACACATTGCGGGAATCCGCCGACGAGGTGCGCGTCTTTGCCACAAGGAGCACCAAAGCAAACATCGTGGGCTACATAATCCCCGGCAGCCGTCAGGAAGTGCAGGTGCTCAGTGTTACCAACGACTGGTGTTATGTGTCGTTTTCCTCTGTTTACGGCACCAGTTACGGTTACATTCCCCTTTCGTTCTTCGACAAAGCCGTCGTTCCCACGCCAACGCCAGCACCTGAGGTCACCTGGCAGGCCGGAACCCCAGCGTGGGTCAGCAACGCGCATGAAGGCTATCGCCTGAATCTTCGCGCTGAACCCGCCTGGACAGCGGCCTCTCTGGGTAAGTACTACACGGGAACGCAAGTGATCCTCACCGGCAATGCCGAAGGCGGATTCCTGCAGGTACTGCTGGAAGGACAGCTCGGCTGGATGGATGCACGCTACCTGACAACCGACGCCCTCACCTTTGTCCCGGAGACGCCCATGGTAACCATCGCCAGCATGAACGGCAGCGTACTTCGAGCCGGCCCAAGCGCTGATTCAGCCCGCATCACACGATGCAGCTATGGTACGCCATTGACCGTGCTTGGTATATGCGCCAACGGCTGGTATCACATCACCACGGACGAATACACCGGTTACATCGCTGAATCCGTCCTATCCGGCACATTTCCATATGGATATGGCATGGACAGCGACAATCCCGACCAGAACCCCGTCATTACCGACCAGAAGTCGGTTTTCTACATCAACACCCGCTCCACCAATGGCGTACTGAATCTTCGCAAATCTGCCAGTTCAAATGCAAGATCGCTGGGCAAATTCTATACCGGCACCCCACTGACGATCATCAGCTACACCCGCACAGGCTGGGCATATGTCCGCATCGGCCAGACTGAGGGCTACATGGACACCGACTACATCACCCCCGAGAAGCCCAAGCAAAGCGGCAGCCAACGAGTTATCCGTAACACCCGCGCCAATGGACTGAACCTGCGCAGCATGCCCTCCACGGGCGGCGAGATCCTCACCTTCCTCCCGAACTACACCGAGGTAACCGTATTGGGCGAGCTAAGAGATGGTTGGTGCTACATCCAATATGGCGAAGTATTCGGCTATATGCTTGGAACTTACCTGCAAACAACTAAATAACATCAGCCGGGGCATATTAAGCCCCGGCCATTCTTCTGCCTTTATACTGACACGAAAACGGCCGCTGTGTTTCCACAGCGGCCGCGATTATCTTGTTAGAGAATCAAAGCCAGTGCACGATTACTTCGCGTTGAAGGTATCGCACAGAGCCTGCCAAGCGGGCATGCCAGCCTCGATCAGAGCAGCGGGATCGCTGCCGCCGATGGCCCACAGCAGGGAAGCACCCAGGACGTCGTTGGAGGTGCCCAGCAGCACAACCTTGTTGTCGCGAGCATTCTCGGCCTGACGCAGCATGGCGTAGGTCTCGTCCACAGCGCGGTCATCAGTGTAGTTGTACTTGTTGCCGATCCAACCGTCTTCGTCGTCGTAGCCGGGGGTAGCGTTGGTCCACAGATCAACGATGAACATGATGTTCTTGACTTCCTCAGCGGTGTAGACGTTGGGGATCAGAGTGGTGTTCTCGGAAGCAACGTGGATGTAGGTATCGCCAGCGTTCTTCACGGGGAAGGCAACGCAGCCCCACTCGTCTTCCATGTCAGCCATTTCGGAGTTGTCGTTGTAGCCACCGTAGGTCTGGTAAGCGTAGAAGGCGAAGGAGCCAGCCTTCCAGGCCTCCTTGAACCAGTCCCAGTTAGCGCCTTCGGGAGTGGGCATCCAGTACTTGGACTGCATTTCCTTGCCCCAGGTCAGCGCTTCGATGGTAGCCTCGGAGTTCATGGTGGGCTGCAGCTTGCCGTCGACAAAGTCGAAGTAGGAGCCGCCATTGCCGAACACGGTGCAGTTGTAGAAGTCGTCGCCGGAACCGCCGAAGCCGTACACGTCGATAATGCCGTCGTTGTCCTTGTCAATGGTAGTGGCCTTCAGCAGCTCTTCGAAAGCCTCCCAAGTCCAGGTGCCTTCCTTCTGCATATCGTAGATAGTGTTCCAATCGATATTAGCCTCTTCCAGGATGCGCTTGTTGAAGTACAGGCAGCCACGGGGCTCGGTAGCACCAGTGGAGAAGCCGTACACCTGGCCATTCAGGGTCCAGGCATTGATGGTGGCCTGATTCCACTTCTCAGCGGAGAAGTCGTACTCGATGGGAGCAGCAACGCCGTTAGCAACCAGAGAGCCAACCTTGCCGGGCTCGATGATGTAAGCACGGTAGGAGCCGTCGGGAGCGGACACGAAGTTGATCATTTCCTCAGCACAGGTGCCCCAGTCGCCGCCCTGCTTCTGCTCAACAACGCAGTTGTAGGTGGCCATGATCCAGTCACGGTAGTCGTACTGAGCCTGCTGTTCCTCGCTGGGCTCGGCAGCGCGAGCGCCGTCGCCAGACCAGTAGTCAAGGATAGTGATGGTAGCACCGCCCAGATCGATACCAGGAACGACCTCGGGGTAGCCTTCGGGCGCTTCGGCCAGAGCCATGGCGGACAGCATCATGACGGCCAGAAGCAGAGCAACCAGTTTCTTCATAGTTGGGTTCCTCCTTTTTATTTTCTATATAAGCGATTCACCGAAGTGCAATTCGCTTATACAGTAACGATGTTATCTGTGACATATGCCACAACTACTTGAACATTATACAACAACTTTATCCAAATGACAAGATGCAAATTGTTCATTTGTTGTCTTTTTTTGATTACTTTTTGTCCTTACGTCTTTTCTTTTATTACATTCAAGTATCAACCGTTACTCCCCCGCTTTTATATGCAATAAGCCGCTGTGTTTCCACAGCGGCATTTGGTGTTACATTGTTCAATTTGTGATCATTTTGCGTTGAATGTATCGCACATCGCCTGCCAGGCGGGCATACCTGCCTCGACCAGCTGCGCAGGGGTGGACTCACCGCCCAGAACCCAGATCAGCGCCTGACCAAGCACGTCGTTTTCTGTGCCCAGGAGGAAAGTCAGGTTTGCCCAGCCATGCTCGCCCTGACGAAGCATTGCGTAGGTCTCATCCACAGCACGTTCATCGGTGAAGTTGTACTTGTTGCCGATCCAGCCGAACTCATCGTCATAGCCGGGAGTAGGCTTGGTCCACATGTCGATGATGAAAGCGATCTTGCCAACTTCCTCCGCGGAGTAGATGTTGGGGATCAGGTAGGTGTTTTCGGAGATGTTGGTGAGGTACTTGTCACCGGCATTTGGCACGGGGAAAGCCACGCAGCCCCACTCATCTTCCATGTCAGCCATTTCAGAGTTGTCATTGAAGCCGGCATAGGTCTGGTTGACGTAGAAACCAGCGATACCGGTCTTCCAGGCCTCCTTGAAGTAATCCCAGTTGCCATCAGCAGGCTGACGGTAGAAGTAGTTCAGGAGCGTATTGCGGCTCCAGTTCAGTGCAGTGATCGTAGCCTCGCTGCCCATGGTAGGCTGCAGCTTGCCGTCTGCGTCATAGGCGAAGTAAGAACCTCCGCCCACGGCTACAGCGATGGTATGCAGGTTGTTGTGGTCACCAGTCATGCCGTAAATATCGATCACGCCGTCGTTATCCAGGTCGCGCTGCACCTTGGACATCATCTCTTCCAGCGCGGCCCAGGTCCAGGTGCCTTCTGCCTGCATGTCATAGATGGTGTTCCAATCAAGGCCTGCCTCTTCCAGGATACGCTTGTTGAAGAACAGACAGATACGAGGCTCCTGCTCGCCCTTGGACAGGCCATAGGGCACGCCGCCCTTTGCCCACATGGCGATGTTGGCCTGATTCCATTCGTCGCTGGACACGTCGTAGGTGGTAATGGGCGCTGCAATGCCATTGGCGACCAGCGAGCCAACCTTGCCGGCCTCAATGATGTAAGCGCGGTAGGAACCATCGGGAGCAGAAACGAAGTTGATCATTTCTTCCGCACAGGTATTCCAGTCGCCGCCCTGAGTCTGCTTGATGACAACGTTGTATGTTTCCATCAGCCAGTCCTCGTAGTCATAACGAGCCTGCTGCTCCTCGGTGGGCTCGGCCGCGCGATCATTGCCGCCCCAGTAGTCGTAGATGGTCACAGTCGCGCCACCGAAATCCATGCCGGGCACGATTTCTGGGTAGCCTTCGGGGGCTTCGGCCAAGGCTGCGATGCTGGTCAGCATCATGATAGCCAGAAGCAGAGCAAACAGTTTTTTCATAGGAAAACCTCCTTATATTTTATGCAAGCTGCTTATGGGCGTACAACAGCTTACATATTTTCAGCAATCTCTGCGTCAAATTCCATCATTTTGATGGTATTATACCGGACATTCTCTGCAAATGCAATCCCCTATCGTACTGAACCGATGATTTCTTCATCAACTACTGTAATATCAAGTACCGTCCTATCAACTGATATTCCACCGAAGCTTTGAAGCACAAAAAGGTCGCTGTGTTTCCACAGCGACCCAAATACTGGAATTCTTGTATTTCTGCTTATTCCTTGCTGCCGGTCATCGCCAAAGACTGAACGAAGGTCTTCTGGGTGAAGCAGTACAGGATAATCAGCGGGATGCAGCAGATCAGCACGCCGATGGCGATCAGCTGCTGCTGACGGCCATTGGGCACGATAACTGCCTGAGTCTGATCCGCAGAGAAGTAACGGCTCATGCGGCTGACGATGGAGGACAGCTGCACAGAGTACACATTGTAGGTGGACAGGAAGTTACGGGAGTAGAACAGATCCGTCCACTGCCAGACGAAGGAGAACAGGAAGCAGCTGGCGATGGTAGGCATGGCGTCGGGCAGCATGATCTGCGTAAAGGTACGCAGGGTGCTGCAGCCATCCACGAAAGCAGCTTCTTCCAGGCTGTCCGGCACATTCTTGAAGTACTGGCGCAGCATGTAGATATACAGACCATTCTTCAGGCCCATGCAGGTCAGGCTCATCAGCGCGTAGGGCACCAACGAGGTGCGCAGGTTGATGGGTTTGCCGGTAATCGCCTTAAAGATACCGAAGATATCGAAGTTGGCAAAGTACATGTACAGCGAGGTCTGAATCGTCGTAGGAGGCACGATGATCAGCAGCACCACGCATGCAAACCAGAACTTCTTCAGCGGGAACTGGTAGCGAGCAAAGCCATACGCCACGAAGGTACAGGACACGACCTGCAACACAGATACCAGCAGGGAGATCCACAGCGTGTTGAGCATGGACTTGGGGAATCCCGTAAGGTTGAACACATGCTGGTATGCTTCTGCGGTCACATGACGGGGCACCAGAACGATGGTGGAATCGTACAGGTCTCGCTCCTCCATGAAACCAGTGGAGAAACGAATCAGCATGGGCTGAATGATCATGAAACACAGGCCAAAGAGCAGCAGCGCACGTGCAACGGACACGAACTTACGCTTGACCTCACGCTTGAGCAGGTAACCTTCACTGCGGCGGTTTCTGTCCCAGAAGCTCTTATTCTTTCCAATGAAGACCGTATTGTTTTTACTCATAAGACTTCACCGCCTTGGAAATGATGAACGAGCTGATGCCGATAAAGGCAAGCGCGATTGCGAAGTAAATCCAGCTCATTGCGGCAGAGATGCCGAACTTGAAGTCCTGATAGGTAATCTGGTAGATCAGTTCCATCACGCGGTTGTCGTTCTTCATGAAGAAGTCGATAATCGTGTAGATGCAGTTGACCAGCAGCAGGGGGCTGACCATGGGGAAAGTGATCTTCCAGAAGGATTCCCA
This sequence comes from Clostridia bacterium, assembly GCA_045591175.1. GTDB lineage: Bacteria > Bacillota > Clostridia > Christensenellales > Aristaeellaceae > UBA11524. Next base: position 16,309 of record JAZNSI010000029.1, on the reverse strand, counting down.
GGCAGAGCAGCCTTCCACGTCCGCCGCCTCATACAGAGAGGGAGAAATGGACTGCAGGCCGGACAGGAACACAATGATCTGGATACCAGACGCCATGACGATATCATAGATGGAATCGATCATGGTGAAGACGACCTCGAAGAACTTACTGCCCACGCCCGAAACCTGCAACAGCTCCTGAAGCGTTTCGGAGATGTTCACGCCCGCGGAGCCTTCAACCGCTTCTGCCATACCAGCCATCATGTCGTAGAACTCGTTCTGATGCTCAATGCCGGGCAGAACGCCGGAGGACAGGATAACAGGCAGGAAGAAGATCGCACGGCAGAGCGTACGGCCCTTGAACTCCTGGTTCAGGATAACGGCAACCACGAAGCTCATCACCAGCGTAGCGATGGTGTTGATGACCATCTGGCCCACTTCCTCCACCAGGTAGGTGTTGTACTCCGGGTCGACCAGCAGTGCATGCTTGTAGTTGTTGATGCCGACAAAGGTCTTGGTATAGCCCTGACCAGGCACCAACTGCACGTCGTTGAAGGAGAAGATCAAAGACTCCACCAGCGGCTTGCACATGAAAACCAGGAAGCCGATGACGAAGGGCAGGATGAACAGGGTACCGATGCGGGCATTGCGGGCACGCATCGTACGGAAGGTCGCGTTGCCGGGGATGTAAGTCTGAATGGCTTCGACGATGCCGTCATACCAATGCTCATGGGGTGCATTCATATTCGCCATTGATTACTGCCCCCTTTCCACAGTGTAGCTTCTGGCAGCCACGGTCACGCCATCCGCGACGTAATCCTCAGTGCCGTAGTTGACATAGACCTTTGTGCCATCCTCATAGCCGGTAACCGCCACATAAGCATTCACCCGCTCATGAGAAACGATACGCTGCTGATTAAGACCTTCCATATCCGTCTGATAACGGCCAATCATTTCCGCGGCATTCTCCGCCCAGTCGGTGTAGTTCGCACCGTAGAAGTTGGTATGGAAGGTATCCTGCAGGATCTGACCATCCGCCTGCATGAAAGTGAAGTTCAGGCCAGCGCCGTATTCCACACAGCGCAGGAACTCCTGCATGTAGTCACCCGCCAGGTTGATAGGCTCGCCGGTATAATCCTTCATGCCATGCAGAGCGATCTGATAGAAGGGCACGCTCTGGTCAATGATGGAATACTTGGAGCCAACCAGGTCCATATCGGTCACGATGCTGACATAAGGCACCGCATAGTCATTACCCATACGGATCATGACATTCTGGCCCTTCGCCTTGGCGTCCTTCATGGTCTGGACGTCCATTGCCTTTACGGCCTCGCGGTTGAAGGTGCGCTTGGGATTGTAGTCCGCACTCAGCAGATAGCCGATATCACGGAAAGAGACACCCTGAGCGCCTACGTTTTCCAGCGTTTCAATCATATTGGCAGCATACTTATGCGCCGTATCCGGACGGACAAGGTAGTAGTCCGTCAACCAGTCAGCCTTCTGGTAGGTGATGATGTCGAAGTACTGGAGATAAACCTGCTCACGGGTAGTGTACCGCGCAGCGTCAGTAAAGGCAATGAAGCCCTCCAGAACACCACTGTCGTAAGCAAAGCAACTGATGCCGTCAAAGTAGACGGGCACATTCAGCTCCTTGCTCTTGGCGATCAGGCTGGTCATAGCCTTCTTGCCGCCCAGTTCGCGCAGGATGTCCACATCAGTCATGACCTGCTGGGTGACGCCGCCATTTGCCCAACCGGCAAAGCGGACGTTGAGATTCTTCACTCCCCTGCTGGTCATATCTGCGATGATCCCTTCTGCTTCCGTGAATGTGGTCGTCGCGACAACGGAGTTAATGGGCAGGCCGAACTTCACGACCGTCTTATCGATCGCACCGACCAGCTCAACAGACACGGGGCTCTCCTCAGAGGCAGTCGCTTCCGCCAGTTCGGGATAAGTCTCGCGCAGATAGTCGCCATAGGCATTCGCCATGTCAACGTAGTTATCCGTCTCCAGGAAGCGGTAGCGATGGATGACCGTATCCTGGGGCAGTGCAGCCTCAAACATGTACACGAGCTGCGCAGTCTTTGCAGATACGTTGTACTGATCCGCATGGATGACATTGTACTTAGCGGCCATCCAGTTGTAGGTATTGTAGCGCATGCTCACGTCGGCCTGAATGCCGCCGTAGGAGGTAGCACCTTCCATGAAGCACAGGAAGGAACCGCCGTTCTTTGCCATACCGAAGACCGGGAAGCTGATACGGGTCTCGTTAACCAGCTCCTTGCGGCGCACACCGTAATCCCAGCCATACACGTTTGCATAATAGCTGTTCTGCAGCGTTTTGCCATTGTTGAAATTGATGATAGCACCGCCGCCCTCAGGGATGAACATGAAGCCTTCGTCCTTGGTGCCAGCTGCACCAAACATGGGCAGCGGGGTGACGTAGGTGATGGGGTAATCCTTCTTGTAGCGGATATCGCTGTAAGGCACCTCAACCACCAGGTCGCCATCCTCCAGACGGTAGATCATGCTCAGATTGAACACAGCGCCAGAATTATCCTTCTTGGCTGCCACGTTCATCTCGTCGATCTCAAAGTCCGCCTGAGTGTAATTCGCCTCAGCGAAGTACTCCTCGATCTTCTTTTTGCCGTTCTCCTTGGTGGTAGACTTCAGGATGTACAGCGCCTCCTCCGTCACGGTAGGATACATGGCGATGATTTCATCCTTATTCTTCTTGGAGTCCAGCTTGTCAGGCTCATAGAGTGCGTAATTACTCTTGAGCTTCTTCTGTGTAGACTTGGACATCGCTGCACAGAAGGCATCGAAGCGTTCCTTTGTGATAGCCGTGGGGATCAAGTAGATCTTTTCGATCTTACCAATGGCATAGTCAACACGGATGGAGCCATCCTCTTGCTGAGTGATCTCGTAGTTCTGGTTGACAATGGAGTACTTGTAGTTGTTCAGGTCAACCTGACCGCTGGCGGTAGTGTAGGTCACAATAGCAGTGGACTGCAGAGTCTCCTTATTGGCAGCATTGGCCAAAGGATCGTTCTCTGCATCCACGGGATTGGACAGCCACTCACGGCCGGTCGCCTTGTCAGTCACCTTGAAATGGGTCGTCGTAGGATCCATCTCAAAGATCAGATTCTCATTCTCCATGGTCAGGGGCTTGCTGTTGCCCTCATAGTACACGACAGTGGGGTTCAGCAGATGTTCTGCCTCCTCCTCGGAGAACAGTGGGATCACAACAAACACAGTCAGCGCAGCCAAAAGACCCAGGATGATCGCGCAGGAAAGCAAGCGCAAAATGATTTTTTTCATTGTCTTACTCCCTCCTTAATACAAACGGAATGCGATCTCACGATACAGGGAGATAAAATAGCTCGCTGCATCGCCCAGAAGGCTGAAGAACACAAGCAACAGGAAGATGATGATCAGCGCACCCACAACCGTGACAACGACGAAGACCATCGTCTTTCCAGGGCTGTAATCATGCACCTGCATCAGGCCCACAAAGACCAGGAACAGGCACCACGCGTTGGATACGCTCATCAGCACTGTGTAGAACGCCGCCTCATCGAAAGCAATGATGTTGCTCACGAACACCAGCGGCAGCTGGATGAGCGTGTAGGGCACCAGCGCATAGCACATGGCGATGTAAATGTCAATGAAGCGACCCTTGCCGTCAAACAGCGTAGTCATGGACCAGTTTGCCAGACACAGGATCAGGAAGGGCAGCAGCAGAGACGCAGCCTGCTCAAAGATGTTGATATACTGCAGCGGTGCGTTGATGAACTGGAAGTTAGTAAACAGCAGCTGCACGACACGGGTGACCAGGAAGAGAACCAGATACGTTGTTGCCGCGGCAAAGGAACCGCGTTTTTCATGTGTCAGATCCCAGAAACCGTCAAAGGGATGGAACAGCACGTACTTAGCGTACTTCATGGAAGCAACGTACTTGTCCCACTTTGCACGGCGGGCAGGGTTCTTACTTCTGGACTTGGTTGCGCTCATGTACTTCCACCTCCATTCTCATCTTTTTGATCGAGCTGCGGATAACCGGGATGAGCAGCACAGCTACTACCAGGAGCACGAGCCAGCCGATATTCTCCTCGACCCATACCTTACGGTAGAAACGGAAGGCGCGGCCGTAGTTATCGCGATCCTTGGCCATCTTGAAGTAATCCATTGCAGACTCGTAATCTTCCTGACGCATCAGGGCGCGGCCGATACCGATGAAAGCCAGGTTGTAGTTGGCATTCATCTTCAGCACGCTCTCCCACAGTTCAGCGGAACCATCGTAGTCGCCCTTGAGGTAAGCGTCGATTGCGTTGTAGATCAATCCGCCATATTCGGTGGGCGTAAAAACAGTAATCGTGCCGCTCAACTCATCCAGAACAAACAGGTCACGCCCCATGTGCTCAATGGACACTGCGGAAGTAAAGGAGCCCTCATTGCTTCCGGTCGTGCCGAAAGCCCACAGCATCACGCCCTGGCTGTCATAGCCGAAGATACGGCCGCGGGTGTGATCGATGGTGACGTAGATATCATTCTCCAGCACGGTAATATCGTACATCTTGGACGGACCCAGCGCGTTGTTCTGCTCGATCCAGTACAGATCGCCGATAGGAGGATAACGGTCATTTTTGATCAGGATGTCATTGCCAATACCATTCAAGCGGCGGATGGGCTGCGCTGCATCGTAGAGCAGATCATACTCGCTAAAGGTAATATTGGTGGCATAGATGAAGGATTCCGGATCAATGCAAATGTTGCGATACTCCGTAGGCACAAAGGAAGCCTGCTGCTCACGCTGGGCCTTGGTCATGAAGTAGTTCTTCCAGATATACTCTGCGAAGTTATAGGTAACCTTGTTCGCGCCGATGAAACCGGTGAAGCTGGTATCGGACTCGAACTTGACCAGGCCCTTATTGATGTTGGTAGCGAGCACGAACACGCGACCAGACACGTCAACAACCAGCTTGCTGGGCAGGAAGCTCAGGCTCTGGTCGAAGGTCGCATCGTCAGGCTTGGTGAACTGCTTGACGAAGTTCAGATCCTTATCCACCATCACAACGCGGTTGTTGTTGGTATCAGCCACGTAGATGTTTTCATCCACGTCCACAAACACGTCGTTCGGGTTGTTGAAGGTCGTCACGTCGCAGCCCTTGATGCTGTCGATCACACGGGTCAGGGTGAATTCATCCCCTTCCCTGGTGATCTGCAGGATGCGATTGTTGCCGGTATCGACAACATACAGGTCGTTGCCCCGCACGTAGAGGCTCTGAGGCTTACGCAACACGGGGTTCAGGCCCAGCTCGCCGGAGTAAATCACATCCATAACGCGGTAAGCGTCGGGGGATTCACGGATGTCGCTCCAGTAGTCATAGTTGTACGTATAAGTACTGGGGTATGCGTCATCGACGGCCAGGGCGGTATTCATTGAAGCAAACATGAAAATGGTCATGATCAGCGCTAAAAGCCGGTACATCACCTTCACGGTCATTCCCCTCCTGTTCTGAATGATTTGAATCAGCCAATCTTGGTTATCCAGCAAATTAGTCCTTGATACCGGAGCTGGCCATGGTTTCCAGGATTTGGCTCTGGCTCAGAACAAAGATGGCAATCGGGACAGCCATGACCACGACGGTAACCGCTGCGGCCTGACCGGTACGGGCGATACCGCCGGCCTGGATCTGCTGCAGAGCGTACACGAGGGTCTTCTTGGCTTCGGAGTAGATAACCGTGGAAGCACTGGTGTTCCACAGGCTCTGCACGCTGAAGATGATGACCGTCAGCCAGGCAGGCTTGACGTTGGGCATCACGATGCTCCAGAAAATGCGGAATTCCTTGGCGCCGTCGATCTTCGCAGCCTCGATCAGCGCGGTGGGCAGGCCTTCCATGAACTGCTTCATCATGAACAGACCGATGGGAGCCGCGAATGCGGGCAGCAGCAGCGCCCAGTAGGTATCGATCATGTTCAGCTTGGACATGATGACGTAGTTCGGGATGCCGGTGACGTAACCGGAGAACATCAGCGCCGTGGTGACCACGCCGAAGAAGAACCGGCCGCCGGGGAAATCGTACTTCGCCAGCACGAAGGCCGCCATGGAGGCGATCACCAGGTGGCCGAAGGTACCGGCCGCGGTGATGAACACGGTGTTGAGGATGTAGCGGCTGAAGGGCACCCAACTCTGGCCCATGGTAACGATCAGGTCAGAGAAGTTGTCCAGCGTGGGGTGCTGGGGGAAGACCGTGGGCGGGAAGCGGAACAGCTCGTCCAGGGGCTTCAGAGCGGAGCCAACAGCGAACACCAGCGGGAATGCCATCAGGCAGGCAACCGCCGCCAGCATGAAGTAGATGCCCAGGTCGCCGCCCAGGGAACGATTGGGATGACGACGCTTGAACAGATGCTTGCGGGGCTTGACGATGCGCTCGCCGCGCATTTCCGCCAGGCGGTGCAGTTCATCCGCGCGGCTCATGGAACGGGGACGGTTGTCCCACTGCTGATCCATGTAATGGTAGACCTTCAGGCCATTGGGCAGGTAGAAGACGTATTCGGTCCCATCCTGCATCTTGATGGTGATGGTGCTGGCCATGCCGCCGTTGCGGACATTCTTGAGGACAGCGATCTCGGGATAGGGCAGCTCAATGGTCTGCTTCTTGGAGACAAAGCGGGCCAGACGCTCCTCAGCGATCAGTTCGCCGCGGAACTTCTTTCCGTTCAGCGTCAGGGTACCGCTGGATTTGTAATTATTCTTATTACTCATATCAGGTACCCACCTTTTCCAGTGCTGCAGAAATGAACTTCTTGCACAGAATCATGACCAGGAACAGCAGCGTCGCGATAGCGGAAGCATAGCCCATCTCGAAGCGGCTGAAGCCGTAGTCGAACAGATGCGTGACGACGGTGCGGGCAGCGTAGTCCGTGGAGGGATAGCCAGCCAGCGCACGCGGCACGTCACAGACGTTGAAAGCAGAGGTGATGGACATAACCGCGCCGAAGAGCAGCATGGGCTTCATGCTGGGCAGGGTGATGTGGTACAGCTCCTGCCAGCGGTTGCGCACGCCGTCCACGTAGCCGGCCTCGTACATGCTCTTGTCAATGCCCTGGAAGCCAGCGACGAAGGACAGGAAGCCGGTGCCCATGCTCATCCACAGGATGACGAAGATCAGGACGGGCATAATGTACTGAGGATTGGTCAGCCACAGCAGAGGCGCATCAATGAAGCCAAGGTTCAGCAGCATGGAGTTCAGGTAGCCGTAGGCGTCACCGCGGAAGATGATGGAGAAGATGCTGTACGCATTGCCCGCGATGGAGGGTGCGTAGAAGATCACGACCGCGATGGCACGCAGCCACTTGGGCAGCTCGTTGATGAACCAGGCGAACATGAACGAGAGGATATAGCCCACAGGGCCGGTGATGACTGCGATGACGAAGGTGTTCTTCACAGAGGTCAGGAACACCTCGTCCTGCAGGATCAGGTTGATGTAGTTCTGCAGACCCACGAAGCGGGCGGGCTCCAGAATGTTGTAGTAGGTGAAGCCGTAGAAGATGGAGGTACCAATGGGCAGGATGAAGAAGGTAAAGAACAGCAGTGCGTAGGGCGCCAGGAAGAGGTAGCAAACCTTATTGTTCTTTGCTTTCTGCCAGCCGTATTTGAGCTGATCAGACTTCATCTTGCAATAGCGTCTTGCCAGACTGGTGTTGCTCATTTCGTTTCCTCCTCTCCGTCAAGCGGCAGGCCGAATTCCTTACGCTTGATCTCAATTTCTTCATTAATGGTATGCACGTAGGTCAGCAGGGTCTCGCGGGGATCGTCCTTGTCATTGATGACCTTGCGGATGGCGTTGGTCATGTGACGGGTGGTGGAGTAGCCGCCGGCGATTTCCGGGAAGCCGCGGCCCCAGGCCTGCTGCTCCTTCAGGATGGCCAGCTCGTCGCCGGACCAGGCCAGCTGATCCAGAGCGTCAGTGTTGGCGGTGGCGTAACGGGCGGAGGAGCCCAGCACGCTCTCCATCTCACGGCCGAAGCGGGCCTGAGCATCAGCGGAGACCCACCACTTCATGAAGGTCCAGGCGTTCTGCTTGACGTTCTCGTCATCGGTGGCGATCATCATGCAGCACAGGCCGTTGGCATGGACGCTGCGATCGATGGTGCCGTCCTCCTGCATGGTGCCGGGATAGAGGGCGAAGTCCCACAGGCCGCGGATTTCGGGCGCGGACACGGTCAGGGTGTTGTACAGGCTGTACTGACCCACACCGATGGGCATTTCGCCGGAACGGAAGCGGCTGACGAAGTCAAACACGGTGGGCAGACCGTAGTCATTGTACAGGCTGGTATAGAACTCGAAAGCGGTAACAGCCGCCTCGGAGTCGATCACTGTGCGGGTCTTCTTTTCATTATAAATAGCGCCGCCGTTCTGATAAATCAGAGCGTTGAAGCCGGACATGTCAACGTTGGAGATATCCGGGAAGGGCACGCCCACGGACATGTTGTTGCCCTGGATGGTGGGCAGCATGGCGATGATGTCCTCCCAGGTATTGGGAACCTCCAGTTCCAGGTCCGCCAGCACGTCCTTGCGGTAGAACAGCACGGAGAAGATCTGGGTCTCGGGCAGACCGTAGATGCCCTTGTGCTCGCCGTTGTCATAGGTCAGAGGCTCCAGCGCGCTGTTGTAGAAGGGCTTGACCACTTCCTCGAAGTCCGGGAACTGGGTCAGATCTTCAACAGCATTACGCATGGCGTAGTTGACCGCGAACCAGCCGTCAACGCTCAGCACCACGTCAGGACCGATACCGGCCATAACTGCGCTCAAGATGGCGTCGCCCGCGACCAGCTGCACGTTGACCTTCACGCCGTAAACGGGAGTAAAGGCTTCGTCGATCATGGTCTTCAGCACGGTGGACTGGTCACGGCCGGTCACCAGCCAGACCTCGATCACGTCATCCGCGCCGTCCTCGTACACATCGCCCAGGGAGTTGTAATCCACAAAATAGGAAGCGACGCAGGCGCGGATCTCGTGCATCAGGGAGGCAAAGATATTGTTGGACACCTTCTTGGGCTGGGCCTTCTCGCCGGAGATGACGATGGCGTCAACGTCCAGCTTGGATTCGGCCATGGACTGCATCGCAGTACCCAGGGAGGTGATGTTGTCCTTGAAGTTGGAGAAGGACTGGGTGATGCGCTCGTTGCGCTCCACAAACTGCTCCAGCTGGACAGCCAGGGTCTGGGCGACAGCCACGCGGTCGTTCTTCTGGCCGGTCATGGCGACGGTGTCGTCAACCAGCTTGTACAGGCGCAGACTTTCCAGCTCCATCGCCTCGATAACCTCAGGGTAAACCTTGCCCAGGTTATAATCGCGGAAGCGGTCAGGGCTGACGCCGGTCAGCACCAGCACCTTGCGGTAGATCTGGTTCAGACGGTAGATGCTGGCGTCCATCTCCTGCAGGATGCTGCCCATATCGCCCAGGGTAACCTCCAGGCGGATCTTGTGGACGCCCTTGGTCATGTAGAAGCGGAAGGGAGTCCCCTCCTCGTCTGCCAGGGTGTGCATCTTCCAGTTGGTGTCGTAAGCAAAGGCGACAGAGGAGAGCTCCTCAAAGGGCACCTCGCCGTCAATGTACACCGTACGGCAGGACAAGCCGCCGCGCTGATAGGTCTGACGGGCCTTGATGGAGATGTTGTAGTAGCCGTCCTCCGGCACCTCGAACTCCCACTCAATCCACTGGCCGGCAGTGTTCCACGGATCGCCGCCGATGTAGTTGAGGATGGTGTGGTAGACATCATAGGGCTCGGTGTTGGGGGAAGCGTGATCGTAGCGGGCGTAGAGAGAGGGAGAGGAACGGGTCACAGCCTTCTCGCCCTGGATGGTGGTCTGGAAAGCCTGCGCTTCCTCAGACATCTGCACCTCAGGCTGAGCAGCCAGGTACTCCTCGTAGCTCTGACGCTTCGTCGCAGGCATCAGCTTGATGCTGCGGATGATCATGGGCTCATTGGCGCCCCGGAAGGACAGCTTGTTCTCGCCCTGCTTGAAGCAGAACTGATAGGGCTCGGTCTCATAGCCCATATCATCACGGCAGAAGGCCGTCTGATACTCATACTTTTCCTTCTGGGAGGGACGGATCTCGTTGCCCTGGTTATCCTTGCGGACTTCGCCGTTATCCACCCACAGGCGGGAGAAACGCAGCGTATCAGCACCGGAGAAGGGCAGCTCGTCATTGATGTAGAGTTCGCGCTCAATATCAACGCCGCGGGATTCGACCGTCAGGTACTCCACCTGCACGGTATACATGCCTTCCGCAGGCACGTTGACCGTCCAGGTCGTGTACTGGCCGTCGGCTGCATAGACCTGAGGATTGCCATTCTCGTCAGTCCGCAGCTCGCCGTCGCCCTCAAAGGCGGCAACGTCCACCTCGATGGTTTCCGTACCGGCGGGAACGCCCTCATGGCGCTTCAAATAAGCGTCATAGGTATCGTCACGACCGATACCGGAGACGTCAGTGCTCAGGTCCTTGCCTGCGTACTTGTGATGATAGCTCTGCGCGCCGCCATTGAGCAGTACAATGGCCACGACAACGATCACCACAACCAGAATGCCGACAAGAATACGCCACTTTTTTCGCATAAACTCACCACTCCTGTTGCATTGATGGGTTGCCCTTTGAAACCATGAAAAAAACTCAACCGCAACATGACCTGCCCAATAAACATTCGGACAGGTCATGCCAAAGCATGGTTGCTGTTTTATCTAATTATAGTGATTGGTGACATAATTGTCAAGCTCTGGCCCTGTATTTTATGCGTATTACCCAAAAGCATAAACATTTCGTCACATTTTCGGCGCATTTCGTCCATTGTTTTCCATCAGATGCTTATATTTTGCCAACGGTCGCAAATTTTGCTTATTCTTTGCTTGAACAGTCCTATAAAATATGATATAATCATGCCGAAATAGCTGAAAACGGAATTTTTTCGTTACAATTTCGTCATTTCATACGGAAGAAATCCGATTCGTACAACGAGAATGGAGGTATTTTATGAAAAAGTTTCTCTCCTTCCTGCTGGCGGCAGGTCTTTCTCTCCCTGTTTTCGCCGCCGCAGAGGACGGCACCGTCACCTATGAAGCCGAGAAGGCTGCTTTGAACGGCAATCTGCGCGTCAGTACAGATGCATCGTGCTCCGGGTGGAAAACCGTCGGCTCCTTTGACAACAAAGCTGACACCCTGACCTTCACCGTCACTGTTCCCGCAGATGGCGTTTACGACCTGACGCTGCGGACCAAAGGCACCGGCGGCGTAAAAACAAACCTCATCCTGGTCGATGGCCAGCAGGCAGCCCAGTTTGACTCCCCTGCCATGGTTTACGGCGACGTCACCGTGCCCGGCGTGCTGCTCACCGCGGGCGAGCACAGCATTACCATCGCCGTTTCCTGGGGCTATATATATGTTGACTACCTGAAAGTTACCCCTGCCGTTGCCATCGACAACAGCGTCTACAGCGTCTCCCCCACCCTCATCAACCCCAACGCCACGGACAACGCCAAGGCGCTCTACGCCTACCTGTGCAGCACCTACGGCAAATACACGCTCTCCGGCCAGGTTTGCGATCAGGGCCTCAATGGCCCCGAGGTACGCGCGATCCGCGAGATCACCGGCAAGTATCCCGCCATCATCGGCTTTGACATGATGGATCACACCCCTTCCCGCATTGCGCTTGGCGCCCGCGGCACCGCAGTGGATCAGGCCATCAAGTTCCACAACGAAGGCGGCATCGTCACCTTCTGCTGGCACTGGTGCGCGGACAAAAAGTACATCCTGGACGGCCGGGACGAGAACGGCAATCCCCGCTGGTGGGGCGCATTCTACACCAAGAATGTTACCTTCGACATTGAAGCGGTCATGAACGGCTCCGATCCCTACGGCAAAGCTGCGCTGGACAAAGATATCGAGGGCATCGCCCGCGAGCTGCTGAAGCTGCAGGATGCCGGCGTTCCCGTGCTTTGGCGCCCCCTGCACGAGGCTTCCGGCGGCTGGTTCTGGTGGGGCGCCAAGGGCCCCGAAGCCTGCAAGCAGCTGTGGATCTACCTCTACGACCAGCTCACCAACGTATACGGCTGCAACAACCTGATCTGGGTCTGGAACGGCCAGGCCGCGGACTGGTATCCGGGCGACGAATACGTAGATATCATCGGCGAAGATATCTACGCGGCGAACCATTCCTACGGTGCGCAGAATTCCAAGTTCATCGAGCTGCTGGACTACTCCGAAACCAACAAGATCATCGCCCTGACGGAAAACGGCGTGCTCTTTGACATCGACAACGTGGTAGCCACCAACGCCCGCTGGGCCTGGTTCAACACCTGGAGCGGTGATTTCGTGCAGAAGAACGGCGTCTATTCCGAGGAATACACTGAAGCCCATATTCTCTCCTACACCTATCGCAGCGAGCACGTCATCACCCTGGATGAACTGCCCGACCTGTATTGATCCTCCCCATGCAAAAGCCTCCGGCATTGCCGGAGGCTTTTCATATGCACTTACACGTCGATCCAATACCGACTCACGGTCTGTTTTTCTTCTTCCAGCCAGGCATTTCGTTCAAATACGCCGCCATTGGCCAGGATGGTACGGGCGCTTGCCGCATTTTTCTCGTCGCAGGTAACAAGCACAGGGTTGATACCGCATTTCTTGGCTTGCGCCAGCGCAAGGGCCAGCATTTGCTTGGCATATCCATTCCTTCGCTCATCGTGATGGACGGAATAGCCGATATGTCCGCCATACTCCGCGAGGAAAGCATTCAGCCTGTGCCGCAGGTCGATCATGCCAACCATACCAAAGTCTGTTTTTCGCACCGCCACATAAAGGTTCGCAGTAACCAAGTGCGGTGGACAGGTTTCCGGACTTTCCATATCACGGATATGCTGGAGCCACGCAGCCGGAGATTCATAATCCTCCAAGCCGCCGCAGCCATCAAAGGAGTCCCCTGCTGCCAGCATGGCTTCACGGTAGGCAGCGAGTTCGTCCAGCATCGTTTCGTCCGGGCGGACGAGGATGATGTCGCTCATAGGTGGCTCCTTTCCATGTGGATAGTGCGATGTTTAGGTGGTGTGCCACGTTGTCTTTTCCCTTGGTGTTGCGCGAGCTGTTTCAGCGAATCCGTTGGATTCGCGAAAGGCGCGTGGGGATTTGCGTCTGCGGACGCAGAGGTCTCCGACGGCAAGGGGCCCTGCCCCTTGACCCCGCGAAGGGCATCGTGCAGGCACGACTCCCCTGTGGGGAGTTGCCGAAGGCAAAGTGCCAATCGATGTTGGATCACAGGCCCTCTCGACACCCTTTTTGCAGCATAGTCGTTTTTTCCCTTTGGGTTGGTTCCGCGTGTTAGTTCTGTACCACGTCGCGGATGACCCGCACCCTGCGCACGACGTCCGCAAACTGCTCCGGCGTCAGGGACTGGGCGCCGTCACACAGCGCATGCTTGGGATCGTTGTGCACCTCGATCATCAAACCGTCCGCACCGCAGGCAGTGGCCGCCATGGCCATGGGCTTCACCAGCTTGGCAACGCCGGTGGCATGGCTGGGATCGATCAGCACCGGCAGATGGGTCTTTTCCTTCAGCACCGGCACACTTGACAGATCCAGCGTATTGCGTGTGGCCGTCTCATAGGTACGGATGCCGCGTTCGCACAGGATCACCTGGTCATTGCCGCCCGCCATGATGTACTCGGCGGACATCAGCCACTCCTGGATGGTATTCGCCAGACCGCGTTTGAGCAGAATGGGCTTCTTCGTGCGGCCCAGCACCTTCAGCAGCTCGAAATTTTGCATATTGCGCGCGCCGACCTGGATCACATCCACATCCTCAAACAGATCCAGATGCGCCGCATCCATGATTTCCGTGACAATCGGCAGTCCCGTCTCCTGCTTGGCCAGCTTCAGCAGCCGCAGGCCGTCGCCGTGCAGGCCCTGGAAGGCATAGGGGGACGTGCGAGGCTTGAAGGCGCCGCCACGCAGCAGGGTCGCACCGGCCTCCTTGACCGCCTTAGCCACGGTGACAATCTGCTCCTCCGTCTCAACGCTGCAGGGGCCAGCAATAATCTGAAACAGCCCGCCGCCAACCGGCACGCCGCCGCAATCAATGACGGAATCCTCCGGGTGGAACTTGCGATTTGCCTTCTTATAGGGCTCCTGCACGCGCCGGACAGCCTCCACCGCATCAAGCGACGCGATCAGATCCGCATCCACGCGGGTGGTATCGCCCACAAGGCCCAGGATCGTGGAATGATCGCCCTTGGACTCGTCAATGCGCAGTCCCAGATTCGTCAGGAATTGCTTCAGCTTGTCGATCTGCTCCTGCTTCGCCTGATGCTTGAGAATAACAATCATGGGTCGCACCTCCGTCAAATTGTCGTCATAATAGAAAAACGCCCTGCCAGCCATTTCGGCCATGCAGAGCGATCAAGGAATCCTCGCGCGAAAATCACGCCCTGCAATTCTGGCACAGTGCGTAATAATAATACTTGCCGTTCATGCGGGTCAGCATTATGCGCGTCCTCCTGTGGTTGATGCAATTATCATACACCTTTCGGTAGGATTTTTCAAGCGGAAGATTGTACTTCCGCTGTATCATTCTCCCTTGGTATCCTCCAGGTACTTCTCCAGCTTGCGCTTGACGCGCTGGAGCGCGTTGTCAATGGACTTAACGTGACGGCCCAGCATATCTGCGATCTCCTGATAGGATTTGCCGTCCAGATACGCCGCCAGCACCTCCTGCTCCAGGCTGGAAAGCACCTCGTCGATCTTCTGATGGATGCCGCGCAGATCCTCCTGGGAGATCAGCAGCTCTTCCGGGTTGGCGCTGTGGCCCTCGGCGCACACGTCCAGCAGCGTGCGGTCGCTCTCCTCGTCATAGAGGGGCTTGTTCAGCGACACATAGCTGTTCAGCGGAATATGCTTCTGGCGGGTCGCCGTCTTGATGGCGGTGATGATCTGCCGCGTGATGCACAACTCCGCAAAGGCGCGGAAGGAACTCAGCTTCTCCGGGCGGAAGTCTCGAATGGCCTTGTACAGGCCGATCATGCCTTCCTGCACGATGTCCTCATGGTCTGCGCCGATGAGGAAGTAGCTGCGGGCCTTGGAGCGCACGAAGTTCTTGTACTTGTTCAGCAGATATTCCACCGCCACCGCATCACCCGTGCGGCACAGCGCGACGACGTCCTCATCCGCCATGTCCTGATAGGAGGCCGGCGTTTCAGGCACGTCAACGGGAGCGGAGGCGATCTCCTCCGCCGCTTCCGGGGTCAGGCCTTCAAAGTCCATACGGTCGTCCATGTTATCATCCTGCTTTGTGTATTATTGTCCCCTGCGGAGGCGCTCAAGGGCCTCCTGCACGTCCTTCGGCAAACGAGACGCAAGGGAGGAACGGTTCATGGTTCGTGGGCTGGCGTGCTCATCAAAGCCCGCCTGACGCATCTGGCGCAGTTCCCGCAGGAGTTCCCGCGCTGTCATGCGTGTCGCACCGGAGCCCAGCACCATGGCCTGCTCCGCGCCGTCGTTGGTGGCAACGCGGGCCACGCGGTACTTGGGCTTCTGCGCCACGAGCCGCTCAATATAGGAATCCGCCGTTTCGCCGTGCTTGGTGAACACCAGCGTCAGGTCGCCCTGCTTTTCCTCGGTGGTGAGGCGCTTGTCCGACTGATAGCCGTCAAACACCAGCACGACCTCCTCGCCCGTGTAGCCGCTGTAATCCATCAGCAGATGCTGCAGGCGATCCCGGCTCTCATCCATCGTCCAGCCGTGCTTCTCGGCTTCCTTCCACGCGCCGATGACATTATAGCCATCGACGATCAAGAGCGCTTTCATGCCTTGCGGGAGGACAGCACGCGGTACATCATGACGCCCGCTGCCACGGAGGCGTTCAGGCTGTCGATGTGGCCCGCCATGGGCAGGCTGACCTTCTGATCGCAGCGATCCGCCACCAGGCGGCTCACGCCCTCGCCTTCACTGCCAACCACCAGCGCCACGCCGCCCTTGAAGTTGACGCGCTCGTAGTCCTCGCCGTCCATGTCCAGGGCGTAGGTCCAGATGTTGCGCTCCTTCAGCTCCTCAATGGTGCGGCTGAGGTTCACCACACGGGCGACCTTCATGTGCTCCACCGCACCGGCGGAAGCCTTCACGGCAGCGGGGGTCAGGCCCACGCTGCGGCGCTCAGGCACAATGACGCCATGGGCGCCCACGCACTCGGCGCTGCGGATGATGGCGCCCAGGTTGTGGGGGTCGGTCACGCCATCCAGCAGGATCAGGAAGGGATCCTCGTTCTTCGCAGCGGCTT
>JAZNSI010000028.1:0-11772 GCA_045591175.1 Clostridia bacterium | reverse complement strand
GTCACCACCACATCGGACTGGAAGCCATGGGCAGTGCCGGTCAGCTCATTGCCGGGAACCTCCGCAATGGGCAGCTCCTCGCCGGTCACGGACATATCCTGCGTGGGCAGCACGCTGTTCACCGCGTCGATGACCGCATTGGAGGTCACCGTCGCGCCGGCCAGCACGTCCACCGCTACGGGAGCGGTCTTGCCGATGAACTGCGCAAGGAAAGCCTCGTCCTCGCCGCAGCGGGTGCCGAAGTTGGGGGTCTCGGAGGCGGAGTCAACCTTGATGGAAGAAATCGCGCCGGTCTCATCCACAGTCAGGGTCACAACCACGTCAGACTGGAAGCCACGAGCGGTGCCGGTCAGCTCCTCAGCAGCAGGAGCCGCATCAGGCAGAGCCGCGTTCACGGCCTCCATGACCGCATTGGAGGTCACAGTCGCGCCAGCCAGCACGTCCACCGCTACGGGAGCGGTCTTGCCGATAAACTGCGCCAAGAAGGCCTCGTCCTCGCCGCAGCGGGTGCCGAAGTTGGGCGTCTCGGAGGCGGAATCAACCTTAATGGAAGCAATCGCGCCGGTCTCGTCCACAGTCAGGGTCACCACCACGTCGGACTGGAAGCCGCGGGCAGTGCCGGTCAGGCCGTCAGCGGGGACGTCCTCCACCGCGGGCACGTCAGCGGAAGCCTCCACGGAGGGTTCCTCAGCGCCGGCGACGGCAATGCTGTTGATGGCGGTCACCACCGCGTTGGAGGTGATGGTCGCGCCGGACAGCGCGTCAAACTCGGTCACAGGCACGGCCTTGCCGATGAACTGGCTCACAAAGCCCTCATCCTCGCCGCAGCGGGTGCCGTAGCCCTGGGTCTCGCCGGAGGTGTCCATGGTCAGGGCGGTGATGGTGCTGTTCTCGTCCACGGTGAAGCTGACCTTCACGTTGGACTGGAAGCCCGCGCCGGTGACGTTGTAATCGCCCGCAGCGACGCTGTCGGCATACTCGACGGGCTTGGGCTCGCCGAAGACGGGCGCGTCGGATTCGATGTTCAGGTGGGCGCGCAGAGCGTCGGCGCCCTTGTTGGCAGCGCCCTTGACGGCGTCGGAGGTGATGGTCGCGCCGGCAATGGTGTCGATGGCGCCGCCGTTCACCAGGTCAATGCCGATGAACTGCTCCACCTTGTCCTCAGCCAGCCACTTGCCGCCGATGGTGCCGGTCTCGCGGAAGTTGTTGTCGCCGATCTTCGCGCCGACGATCTCGCCGTCCAGGTTCACGCCCAGGGTGACGGCAACAGCGCCCGCATAGCCCGTCTCGGAGGCGGACACGCAGTAGCCCACCAGGCCCTCGGTGCGCACGAAGGGAGCGGCCTTGCCCACGAACTGGGCGATGAAGGCTTCGTCCGAAGCACAGCGGGTGCCGAAGTTGGGCGTTTCGGAGGCAGAATCAATGGTCAGGCCGGAGATGATGCCCTTGTCGTCCAGGGTGACAGCCACGGTCACGTCGGACTGGAAGCCCTTGGCGGACGCAGTCAGGTCCTCCGCCTTGACAGCGGCGTTCACTGCTTCGATCACGGCCTCGGAAGTCACGGTCGCGCCGGAGAGCGCATCCACAACGGTGCCCTTGCGCCAGGCCTCCACCAGCACAACGCCGTCATTGGCGTCACGCTCCACCTCTTCATAGGCGGTCGCGCTCAGCACGGAGCTGAAGTTGGCAGCACGGGCGGCAGCCGCATGCTCCTCGATGGGGCCCTTGGTCACAGCATTGGTGGCAGCCAACGCCAGCGCGGCGATCAGGCAGATGATCGTCAGCACCAGGAATGCGGGCAGCTGCTTCTTGTTCTTCATGGTTTTGCCTCCTTTAAAAGGATCTGTGTTTTACTGGGAAATGTAATCGTATTTCTCTTCAAAGCCGGGGGTAAAAAGCACCGTGCCGTCCTTGCGGATGAACAGGGCATCCAGCCCCAGCGACTGCGCCAGCTCGAGAGATTTTTCGCTGCCGATGACGATGCAGGCCGTTGCCAGCGCATCCGCCGTCATGGAGGACTCCATCACAAAGGTGGCGCTGACCAGGTCGGACTGGGAAGGCCAGCCGGTCTTGGGGTCGAGGATGTGGTGGTAGCGCACCCCGCCGAAGCTGAAGCCCCGCTCGTAGGTGCCGCTGGTGACCACGGTGCCGTCCCCGGTGTAGATGACGCCGAGGTAGCCGCTGGTGCTCTCCGGGTCGCGCACGCCCACGGAGAATTTCGATCCATCCGGCTTCCGGCCCACGGTGTAGACGTTGCCGCCCAGGGAGATGAGGCCCGCGCAGCCCGTGTTCCGGATGAGCTCCGCCACCTTGTCGGCGATGTAGCCCTTGGCGATGCCGCCCAGGTCGATCTGCATCCCGGCAGGGAGGGTCACGGCATAGCCTTCGCCCAGCTGGATCTTCTGATCATCCACCAGGGGAAGGACGGCCATGCGCTTCTCGTCCGTGGGGATCGTGTTGGTCTCCACGCCGGTGAAGGTCCACAGCGCCGTCACAGGAGCGATGGTCACGGAGAACGCGCCATCCGTCATCGCGCTGATCTCCTTAGCCCGGCGCAGGATCTCCCAGGTCTCCGGGTCGACCGTGACGGTCTTGCCCTTCGCGCCGTTGATGCGGCTGACGTCGCTGGTGTCGATCGTGCGGCTGAGCATGTACTCATACCGGGCGCATGCGTCCCAGATCTCGTCCATCAGGCCCTCGGGCGCACCCCAGAGCGTGACGGTCACCACGGTATCAAAGTAGAAGTTGACGCCGGAGGTTTTCTTGTTGGGATCGGGCTTTTCCGCCGCGCTGGCGGTGGGGAGGATCCCTCCGCCCTGCTTGTCCTCCGGCTGTGCGCCGCAGCTCGTCAGCAGCAGGCAGGCCAGCAGCATCGCCATCAAGCGCAGCCATTTGGTTTTTCCTTGTGTCATTCTGTCACCGCCAGTTCAACGCTCACCCGGTTGGGCAGGCAGATGATAAATTGCTGATTGGGCCGGAATTCCCAGTTGTCCACGGTGACCTCGCCCATCTCGACGCACAGCTGATTGTCGCAGGTGGAGGAGACCATCACCGCGCCGTGGTCGCTGACCTCCACCACGTTGACGCAGCCATTGTCCTGCGCGACGGTGACGGTCTGCGGTTTGGACAGGGGGACGCGGGCATATTCCTTGCCGCCAATGGTGATGATGACCATGTCCTCCTCCACCGCCGTCATAGGGCGGGTGAGGATCGCCACCGTCAGCAGCACCGCCGTCAGCAGCACGATGATCCCGATCACCAGAAAATTTTTCTTATCCATGGGGCCCCTTTCTGCCACTTGCACAGCGGCACAAAGATACAGAATAGATTATACCACGTCCTGCCCGCCCAGTCAACCAACGACAATCATTTCCGGGGCCGCCTTATGCAAAAATTCATGCAGGAATTTGGTTTCACTCCGTCGAATATGGGGTATTATAATAGCATCACCCGATGCAAACGTTTTAAGGAGGATATCGACATGAAGAGCATCAAGGGCACCAAGACCGAACTGAACCTGATGGAAGCCTTCGCCGGCGAATCCATGGCCCGCAACAAGTACACCTACTTTGCCTCCAAGGCCAAGAAGGACGGCTATGTGCAGATCGCCGAGCTGTTCGAGGCTACCGCCAACAACGAGAAGGAGCATGCCAAGATATGGTTCAAGCTCCTGGAGGGCGGCAAGATCCAGGATACCGCCACCAACCTGCTCCACGCTGCCGAGGGCGAGAACGCCGAGTGGACCGACATGTACGCCCGCATGGCGGACGAAGCCGACGCCGAGGGCTTCCCGGAGATCGCTGCGAAGTTCCGCATGGTCGGCCAGATCGAGAAGGCCCACGAGGAGCGCTACCGCAAGCTGCTGAACAACGTGGAGACGGGTATCGTCTTCTCCCGCGACGGCGACATGATCTGGGAGTGCGGCAACTGCGGCCACATCGTGGTCGGCAAGAAAGCCCCCGAAATCTGCCCCGTGTGCGATCATCCCCAGTCCTACTTCGCCATCAAGGCGGAGAATTACTGATCCCCCAGCCGGATTCCGGCCTCCCTTCGGGGAGGCTTTTTGTTTGCCACAAATTCAGTTATGTTTCACCGCCTATTAAATCCTATATTTATCATCATTTTTGTTATATTTATTGACCAGTTAGACACTTCTTATTGATTTTTAACAAATTTTCTTGTTGACATATGCGCCGTTTGTACATAAAATGTCATTGCGGAACAACCGCAAATACTACAAAGGAGATCGTCAATCATGAAGAAGATTCTCTCCCTGCTCCTGATTCTGTGCATGCTGGTTCCCTTCGCTGCTGTGGCTGAAGAGGCTGCTCCCGTGAAGACCGGCCTGTCCTTCATCACCAGCCTGACCAGCTCCAAGGACGGCCAGGCTCAGGCCAACATCGCCATCACCGCTGTGTCGGTGGACGACAACGGCGTCATCACCGCCTGTGTGATCGACATGATTCAGGGCAAGATTGCCTTTGATGCTACCGGCAAGATCACGACCGACAAGGCCACCGAGTTCCAGTCCAAGCTGGAGCTGGGCGACGGCTACGGCATGCGTCGCGCTTCTTCCATCTCTGCTGAGTGGAACGAGCAGGCCAATGCTTTCGCTGCCTGGTGCGTCGGCAAGACCGTCGAAGAGCTGCAGGCTGCAACTCTCAACGAGAAGAACCAGGTCGTTGACATCGTCGCTTCCTGCACCCTGACCGTGAACGAGTTCCTGCCCGGCGTGCTGGATGCCGTGGCCAAGGCTGAACATCGCGGCGCCAAGGCCGGCGACGTGCTGAAGCTGACCCAGGTTTCCACCATGAGCAAGTCCAAGGACGCCACCGCCACCGCTGCCGGTCAGGCTCAGGTCTACACCCATGTGGGCATGTTCACCCTGAATGGCGATGTGGTCACCTCTGCTTACATCGACGCCGTGCAGGCCAATGTCGCTTTCAACGCCGAAGGCAAGATCACCTCTGATCTGACCGTCGCCGTTCAGACCAAGAACGAGCTGAAGGAAGGCTACGGCATGAAGGACATCTCCCCCATCGGCAAGGAATGGTACGAGCAGGCTGCCGGCTTCTGCACCTTCATCACCGGCAAGACCCTGGATGAGGCCATCGCCATCGCTACCAACCCCTCCGAGTTCGATGTGATTGCCAGCTGCACCATCGGCACTGCTGATTTCATGAAGCTGCTCACCAAGGCCGCTCAGTAATCCTTCGTCCATCCTCCGCCTCCCTTCGGGGAGGCTTTTTACATTCCCGCAATATTTTTCCGGAATTTTCCGCCGCGGATGAAAGAAAATCCACCGCTCATTCGTTATTATTGTTGCAGGCGGCCAATTTTCTCCATCCGATGCCAGCTTCGGCGAAATTTAGCGCTTGCACGTTTGCCGGTTAACGTGTACAATAGTATCTGTACATATATTGGCTCCATGCCGTTCCCAAAGACGGCAGACGCCCCCCATTTACGCATGAAACCGGGCTCGTCCCGCTGGATAAGACTTTCAAGGAGGATATTCACACCATGAAGAACAGCAACTTGCGCCTGATCAAGATTCTCAGCCTCATTGGCATGCTGGCGCTGTGCATGCTGCTCACGGGCTGCGTCGTGCCCCCGGATGACATCAACGCCAACAGCGGCTATGTGGTCACCGACGGCGATCTGCCCTTCCAGTCCATCGCGCCGCAGATCACCAACACCCCCTATGTGCCGGTGGCGACCGCGACCCCGTCCCCCACGCCGTTCTTCACCCGCAACCCCTTCACCGGCGGCGCGACGGCGACCCCCACGGTGGATATCTCCGGCATCGGCGGCGGGGTCAGCAACCCCATCGCGCAGATCACCCCGGTGATCATCATCAATGGCGCGACGGCCACGCCTGACCAGTCCGCCACCTCCACCACCCTGAAGAATGGCTCCTCCGGCGAGGAAGTGCGCCGCATGCAGCAGCGCCTGAAGGAGCTGGGTTACCTCAAGGGCTCTGCGGACGGCGACTTTGGCGCAGCCACGGAAACCGCTGTCAAGGCCTTCCAGGCTCAGCATGGCCTGACCGTGGACGGCAAGGCCGGCAGCGCTACGCTGAACAAGCTCTACTCCGCCTCCGCCAAGAAGGCACCCACCACCACCGCCACCAATACCCCCCGCGCCACGGCTACGCCCTTCACCTCCTACAAGAACGGCGACTCCGGCGCGGAGATCAAGAAGATGCAGCAGCGCCTGAAGGATCTGGGCTACCTGCGCGGCAGCGCCGACGGCGACTTCGGCGACGCCACCGAGGCAGCCGTTCGCGCCTTCCAGGCCAACAACAACCTGACCGTGGACGGCAAGGCCGGCAATGCAACGCTGAACAAGCTCTATTCCTCCTCTGCCAAGCGCGCGCCCTCCGATCCTACCCGGACGCCCAGGCCCACTGCGACCCCCACGGCCCGCCCCACCGCAACGCCCAAGGCGGAGAACCTCAACTACTACCTTGAGCTGGGCACCTCCGGCACCAAGGTGCGTACGCTTCAAAATCGCCTGATCGAGCTGGGCTGGCTGGACGGCGTTGCCGACGGCAAGTACGGCGCCGCCACGGAGTACGCCGTGAAGGCCTTCCAGTCCCGCTACTCCAGCCTGTGGAAGGACGGCATCGCCGGCCCCGACACCCTCAAGATCCTCTACGGCGCGGGCGCCGCCACCACCAAGACCCCTGCTGCGTCCCTGGGCATGGCCCTGGATCCCGGCGATGAGAATCCCGCGGTCACCGCGATGCAGAAGCGTCTGAAGGAGCTGGGCTTCTACAAGTCCACCGCGGACGGCGAGTTCGGCAATGTGACCAAGTCCGCGCTGATCGCCTTCCAGAAGGCCAACGGCCTCACCGCCGATGGCCGCGCCACCACCGCGACCCTGAACAAGCTCTACTCCGCTGACGCCCGCGACGCGGATTACTACCAGGACGATGAAGACGCCCGCAACGAAGAGGACGATACCTATTTCGATGAAGAGGACGTCGTGGCCCCCGAGGATTCCGGCGACGTGACCGTGGGCGGCTACACCACGCTGCGCTGGGGCGACACCGGCGCGGAGGTCAAGAAGCTGCAGCAGGCGCTGAAGAACCGCGGCTATTACTCCGGCAAGCTGGATTCCACCTATGGCAGCGGCGTGTACGCAGGCGTGAAGGCCTTCCAGAAGCAGTACGGCCTGAAGGTCGACGGCATCGCCGGCCCCGCCACCCAGATGCTGCTGTACAACACCTCCGCCTCCAGCGCGGATACCTCCACCAGCCTCAAGAAGGGCTCCTCCGGCACCAAGGTGCGCAACCTGCAGTATGTGCTGTACGAGCTGGGCTACTATGACGGCCCCATCTCCGGCGAATACGGCGATACCACTGCCAATGCCGTGCGCGCCTTCCAGGTGCAGAACGGCATCAGCCCCGTGGACGGCGTGGCAGGCTCCAAGACCCTGAAGGTCCTCTACTCCGGCAACGCCCTGAGCGCCACTTCCTCCTCCGGCAGCTATGACAGCCTGAGCAAGGGCAGCAAGGGCACCCTGGTGGTGGAGCTGCAGGAGAGCCTGTACAACCTGGGCTACCTGGGCGAGATCACCGGCGAGTTCGACAATGCTACGGTGGAAGCGGTGAAGAACTTCCAGCGCCGCAACGGTCTGTCCGTCACCGGCAAGGCTGACAGCGAGACCCAGCGCGTCCTGTACTCCGGCACCGCCAATCCCGCCTGGTAATCACAACCGACACCCCTGGGGGAGCAGCCCGCACAAACCGGCTGCTCCCCTTTTCCAATCATCCAAGGAGGTTCCCCGTGCGAAAGCTGATCGCCCTGCTGCTGGCGCTGTGCCTGATCCCCTGCGCCCTGGCAGAATCGCGCCCCTATCCCGATTCCACGGTGCTGTCCGTTCTCACGCTGACCGATGCGCAGCGCAGATTGGCGGACTTCCTCTACGGCCCCATCCTTCGGGGAGAAACCCACATCGATCTGCCGGACAAGACCCTCTACGACGACGTTTCCGCCGCCATGGGCTGCCTCATGCAGGATTATCCGGAGCTGTTCCACCTGGGGCGGAATTATTCCGTAGGGTATTACCGCAACAAGCCGGAATACGCCACCTGGCTGGAGCCCACCTACCGCATGGACGCCGCAGAGGCTGCCTCCCTCCGGGAGCAGCTGCTGGCCCAGGCCCGGCTCGCGGCGGATTTCTCCCCCGACCTGGACGTGATCCTGGATGTGCTGTGCCAGTCCGTCCTCTACGGCGGGGATGAAGAAATGCGTCACACCGCCGTGGGGCCGCTGCTCCAGGGCGCAGCCACCTGCGAGGGCTATGCCCAGGCCGTCACGCTCGTCTGCCGGATGAAGGGCATCCCCTGCGGCGTGATCGTCGGCAATGCCACGGATAACGCCGGTCGCACCGACCGTCATGCCTGGAACCTCCTGCACATGAACGGGTACACCCTCCTCGACCTGACCTGGAACGACCAGAACGGCATCGGCCTGAATACCCGCTGGTACTATGGGCTGTCCACCCGGCAGATGGCGGCGGATCACTACCCGGATGCAGGCCAGAACATCCCCCTTTGCGGCGAGCAGGACAACTGGCATGCCCAGCGGGGTCTGGTCATCACCACGGAGGCGGAATTGCTGTCTGCGCTGCGGGTTTTCTCACGGGAGGGGCAGATCAACCTGCGCTTCGCAGACAGCTCCCTCTACACCCGCGCCGCCCATGACACGACCTCCCTGCTGGACGCCTTCAACCGCGCCTGCCCGGAGGATGCCTTCTACGGCGCATACTCCATCGTCCATTCGGATGCGCAGCAGTGCGTTATCCTCCAGCGAGCAGAGTAATTGCAGGTTTTTCTTGCAAGGCATGGCATAGTGTGATATAATAAATTGGTTTACCCTATTTATATGGAAGTAACAGGCCTGCGCCATTTTATCCGCGGCGCCACGGCCTTATCCCCGATACCGAAAGGAGTTCCCCATGTTTGAATGGCTGAAAAAGCTCTTTGGCGTCAGCAACGATGCTGAGGTCAAGAAGCTTTCCCTGATTGTTGACAAAGTGGACGCGCTGGAGGACAGCTACAAGCAGCTGACCGACGAGCAGCTCCGCGCCAAGACCGACGAATTCCGCACCCGGTTGCAGAACGGCGAAACCGAGGACGACATCCTCCCCGAGGCCTTCGCCACCGTGCGCGAGGCTGCCTGGCGCGTGCTGGGCATGCGCCCCTATCGCGTGCAGGTGATGGGTGGTCTGACGCTGCATCAGGGCCGCATCGCCGAGATGAAGACCGGTGAAGGCAAGACCCTGGTTTCGACCCTGCCCGCGTACCTCAACGCGCTGTCCGGCCAGGGCGTGCATGTGGTCACTGTCAACGATTACCTGGCCCGCCGCGACTCCGAGTGGATGGGCAAGGTGCATCGGTTCCTGGGCCTGACGGTCGGCCTGATCGTGCATGACCTGGATCCCGCCCAGCGCCGCGCCGCCTACGCCTGCGACATCACCTACGCCACCAACAACGAGCTGGGCTTTGACTACCTGCGCGACAATATGTGCGTCCGCAAGGCCGAGCTGGTGCAGCGCGGTCACCACTTCGCCATCGTGGACGAGGTGGACTCCATCCTCATCGACGAAGCCCGCACGCCCCTGATCATCTCCGGTCAGGGCGAAAAGTCCACCGACCTGTACGAGAAGGCGGACGCGATCGCCAAGCGCCTGCGCCGGGACGAGCACTTCACCGTGGACGAGAAGCGCAAGACCATCGTCCTGACCGACGAGGGCGCCCAGCAGGTCGAAAAGGCCTTCGGGATCGAAAATATCAACGACGCGGAGAACGCCGAGCTCAATCACCACATCCAGAGCGCCCTGCGCGCCAACTTCATGATGAAGCGCGATGTGGACTACGTCGTGCAGAACGGCCAGGTCGTCATCGTGGACGAATTCACCGGCCGCCTGATGATCGGCCGCCGCTACTCCGAGGGCCTGCATCAGGCCATCGAAGCCAAGGAGCACGTCAAGGTCGAGCGCGAAAGCCGCACCCTGGCCACCATCACCTTCCAGAACTACTTCCGCATGTACAAGAAGCTCTCCGGCATGACGGGTACCGCCCGCACCGAAGAGGCGGAATTCCAGGGCATCTACTCCCTGGACGTGGTAGAAGTGCCCACCAACAAGCCCAACATCCGCAAGGATCTGGACGACGTGGTCTACAAGAACCGCGCCGCCAAGTACAACGCCGTGCTGAACGCCATCCAGGCTGCCCATGAGAAGGGACAGCCCGTGCTGGTGGGCACCGTCACCGTGGAGACAAGCGAAATGCTCTCCGCGATGCTGCGCCGCCGGGGCATCCCCCACGACGTGCTGAACGCCAAGAATCACGCCCGCGAGGCAGAGATCGTCGCCCAGGCCGGCCACTACGGCGCGGTCACCATCGCCACCAACATGGCAGGCCGCGGCACGGACATTCTGCTGGGCGGCAACCCCGAATTCCTCGCCCGCCGCGCCATGCGCCAGGAGTGCTACGAGGACGAGATGATCGAGGCTGCCGTCGGCCACGCGGAAGACGTGAGCGAGGAAGTCCTCGCCGCCCGCGCAAAGTATCAGGAACTCCACGCCGCCTTCAAGCAGGAGACCGACAAGGAGCATGACCGCGTCCTCGCCACCGGCGGTCTGCACATCATCGGCACCGAGCGCCATGAGTCCCGCCGCATCGACAACCAGCTGCGCGGCCGCGCCGGCCGTCAGGGCGACCCCGGCTCCACCCAGTTCTTCATCTCCCTGGAGGACGATCTGATGCGCCTCTTCGGTTCCGAGCGCATCGGCCCGATGGTCGAGCGCCTGGGCCTGAAGGACGACGAGCCCCTCACGGCGGGCCTGCTCACCAAGCAGATCGAATCCGCCCAGAAGAAGATCGAGGGCCGCAACTACGAGATCCGCAAGCACGTGCTGGAGTACGACAACGTCATGTCCCGCCACCGCGAGACCATCTACGGCCAGCGCCGCCGGGTGCTCATGGGCGAGAACGTCCGGGAGAACATCATCGGCATGGCCTGCCACCTGATCGACGCGGCCATGGATCGCCACTGCAACGCCGAGGACAGCAAGGAATGGGATATCTCCGAGCTGACCAAGTACCTGGAAAACCTGTGCATCCGCCCCGGCAAGATCGCCGAGCTGAAGCAGCTGATCCACGACGAGGATCGCGACGGCTTCGTCGAGGCCCTGAAGGCCGACGCGCGCAGCCTCTACGAGGAGCGCGAGACCCTGCTGGCCGAGCTGGGCGTTGACATGCGCGAGTTCGAGCGCGTGATGCTGCTGCGCGCGGTGGACGTGCGCTGGATGGATCACATCGACGCGATGGATCAGCTGCGGGACGGCATCGGCTACCGCGCCTACTCCGGCAAGAACCCCATCACCGAGTACCAGATGGAGGCCGGCTACATGTTTGAGGAGCTGAACAACCTCATCCGGGAGGATACCATCCGCCGCGTCTACCAGGCCAAGGTGGAGCGCACCCCCGAGCGTGTGCAGACCGCCAAGCCCGTGGAAGCCCGCCTCTCCGATGGCCCCCGCCAGCCCCGCCCCGTCAAAGCTTCCGAGCGCGTGGGCCGCAACGATCCCTGCCCCTGCGGCTCCGGCAAGAAATACAAGCAGTGCTGCGGCAGGAACGCGGAATAAGCTATCCTTGAAGAGGGTATAGGCAGCTGATTTCCACCTCATCAGTCCCTTCGGGACAGCTTCCCCTCGAGGGGAAACCATTGCGTAGGGCCATGCGAGAGCCTTCCCCTTGAG
>JAZNSI010000027.1:0-39715 GCA_045591175.1 Clostridia bacterium | reverse complement strand
AGGCGGAAATTCAGGGAATCCTCTGCAACCAGAGCCGCCCCGCATTGCAGCCGCTCGACCAACTCCAAAAGAGCAGGAGGGGGTCCGGGGGAAACGCCATTTTGCGTTTCCCCCGGCGGCTTTGCGCCGCTTTCGACGCGCGAAAGCGGCCACCCTGCCGAAAAACCAACCAATCATAAAAAACGAGCACCCCGCCAACCCGCCGGATGCTCGTTATAAGCTCAATTGAAATTCAAATACTTCTCCTTGGGCGCCGGAGCCGGCTCCACGCGCACTTCCGTCAGCAGCAGCATCGGCTCGCCGCCGGAG
This sequence comes from Clostridia bacterium, assembly GCA_045591175.1. Classification (GTDB taxonomy): domain Bacteria; phylum Bacillota; class Clostridia; order Christensenellales; family Aristaeellaceae; genus UBA11524. Next base: position 39,406 of record JAZNSI010000027.1, on the reverse strand, counting down.
ACCACCTTCTTGCAGGACGCGGTCATCTTCACATAGTTCTTCGTGGAAGGCCGCTGCAGACCCTGGGTGATCCAGCCAATGGGCGCAATATCATCCGCACAGCAGGTCATCGCCAGCCGGCCAAAGAGATAGTACCCCTTGGGCATGCCCTTCTCGGAGAACACCTGACCCACCAGACGAATGGTCTTGCGGTCATAGCGGTCGGGGTGATCCATGGAGTCAATGTAGAAGGTCGGAATGTGCTCATCGGCAATGTCGATGATGCCCGCCTTCATGTCGTAGGGCAGATCCTCGTCAGCCACGCCGTCCTCGCTGGTGCCGTCGGTGTTCTCAAACAGCACGTTGGTGCGGGGCGCGACAGCCTTCACCATGCGGCGCCAGGGGCTCTTGTTGTCCTTGGGGTCGCAGCGGTTGAAGATCACCAGATCGGACACCTTCATGGGGTCGGTCATAATCTGCCGCATGTTGGTCATGTAGTTGTCGAAGGTGGTGGCGTCCACGCAGGTCATGATCTGCACGACCTCCCACAAGCGGGGCAGCATGCAGCCGCCGAGGCGCTCGATGGTCCAGACGCTGTTGTACTCAATGATGACGCGGTCAGGATCGTACTCCTCGGCCAGGGCAGCCATGCGCTCGGTGGTGACTTCCTCCGCGCTGTCCAGCATTACCACGGACACGCCGGACTTCGCCAGCGCCGCCTCGTCGTACTCCTCGATGCCCTCTTCGCAGACGATCACCAGGGTCTTCTGCTTGCCGCCGGCAGAGCGGCGGGTGAAGTCCTCATCCGCCAGCATGCCGCTGATGAGGGTGGTCTTGCCGCTCTCCAGGAAGCCGGTGATCAGATATACGGGGATGAATTCCTGCATGCTCATGCGTTGAACAGCTCCTTCAAGGCCTTCTCGTCGATGTGCGCGCCGATCACGCAGATGCGGCCGGTGTAATCCGGGCTGCCCGCGCGGAACTGGCTCTCGCCGGGAACATAGTCAAACTGGAACCACTCGCCGGCAGCGTTCGCCAGGATGCCCTTGGCGCGCAGGACGTTGCCGTACTCCTCCTCGTCGGAGACTTTTTCGAGCATCGCGGCGATGTCAGCCTGCTCGTAGCGCTTCGCGGTCTCCCAGCCGATGGACACAAAGACCTCGTCGGCGTGGTGATGATGGTGGTGGCCCTCGTGGTCATGATCGTGGCAGCCGCAGGTGCAGTGCTCGTCATGCTCGTGATGGTGATGATGCTCATGCTCGTGATCGTGGCAGTGGCACTCTTCACCATCCTCGTGGTGGTGGTGATGCTCATGCTCGTGATCATGGCAGTGGCACTCTTCGCCATCCTCATGGTGGTGGTGGTGATGCTCGTGATCGTGATCGTGGCAGCAGCACTCTTCGCCATCCTCGTGATGGTGGTGATGATGCTCATGATCGTGGCAGCCGCACTCGCAGTGCTCGTCATGATCGTGGTGGTGATGATGCTCCACATGCAGCTCGATGGGGCGGCCGGATTCGACCACCTCCAGCATCACCTCAGCGGGCAGCTCGTCCCAGGCAGTGGTAACCACGCGCACGCCGGGATGGGCCTCCTCGATGAGGACGCGGCTCTTCTCCACGCGATCGGCGGAGAGCATCTGGGTGCGGCTGAAGATGACGGTATCGGCGGTCTTGACCTGATCCAGGAAGAACTCGCCGAAGTTCTTCATGTGCATGCGGCACTTGCCGGCGTCCACGACGGTGGCGCAGCCGGAGATCTCCATGTCGGGATGCTTGGCCTTGCACTTTTCCACCGCGTTCACGATCTCGCTCAGCTTGCCAACGCCGCTGGGCTCAATGATCAGGCGGTCGGGATTGTACTTCTCGATCAGCTCGTCCACGGCCTTCTGGAAGTCGCCCACCAGCGTGCAGCAGATGCAGCCGGAGTTCAGCTCATCCACGATGATGCCGGAATCCTTCATGAACGCGCCGTCCACGCCCACGTCGCCGTACTCATTCTCCAGCAGGATGATCTTCTCGCCCTTCACGGCGGTCAGCAGCTTCTTGATCAGCGTAGTCTTGCCAGCGCCCAGGAAGCCGGAAATAATGTTGATCTTGATCATGATCGTATCTCCATTTCGGTTGATTTCACGTTTGACGGTCCATTTACCGCCACATTACATTATAGCACCTTCGTCAAGGGGGGACAAGGGGCGGAGAGTTGTAAATTTTCGCGGATCGTGTTGTAATCCTGCGGAGGGGGAGATATAATGGTATCAACGGCAACACAAAAGGAGGAAGAAACATGAGGAAGATCGCGTCTGCGCGTGAATTGTTTGACCGGGCCTGGACAGCGGCGAAGGCAACCTGGAAGATCGTGCTGCCGCTGGTCGCGGTGATCCAGCTGTTGGCCTATGGATTGAGCCAGCTGGTACAGGCGCTGCCGCTGCCTGAACTGCTGAAGCCTTTCCTGTCGATTTTTGTTACGGCGGTCATCTCGGTGCCCACGGTGGGCGTGCTGAACGGCACACTGGGTTATCTGCGCAGGAAACCCCTGACCCATGCATGCATCGGAAGCATGCTGCCCCATGCAGGCAAGGTCATATGCCTTGATCTGTGGATGGGGCTGTGCGTGTTGGCCTGGATGCTGCCGGGGATGGGCGGCATGATGGTGGGCGGCATGCTGATGGCCTTGGGGCAAAAGGTGCTGCTGCTGGCGATCCTTGGCGGCTTGATGTCAATCGCTGGTCTGGCGGCGGTGTTCGTGCTGGCCATCTATGCGGGTTATGGGTACAGCATGGGCAACTGCATCCTGATCGACGCTCCGGCGTCGGGTGCGCGCAATATCCTCAAACAGAGCAAGGCCATGATGCATGGCTACCGTTGGCACTACTTCAAGGTCGGACTGCCAGTGTTTCTGGGCATATTCGTGATCACCCTGGTGATCGGCCTGCTGAGCTCCGCGCTGCCGGCCTGGCTGACTTCGCTCATCTTCCTGCCGCTGAATGTGGCGGTGTCGGCGCTGAGCCCGTTCACCCTCGCCGTGATGTATGAGGAGCTCAAGCGCATCGGGCGGTGACGCAGGGCGGGCGTTCCCATACACCAAAAGAACAATCCCGCCCCTTGACAATCCTGTATACAAAGTGCTATCATCACCCCACAAGGAAGTCGGACATGGCTTGCGCCGTGGCTGGCGAAACCGGAGGATATGGTATGCTGCATTCTTCTTACTTCGCGTTTACGTTCCCGGTCGCTTTTGCGTCCGGGCTTAAAGACGTTGCGTGAAGTCAGCGGAAGCCATACCTGTACTCGATCAGGGTATTTGATGCGCGGATGCTCCTTTGCGGAGCGTCCGCGCTTTCATTTGCTCCGGATATCTGATACAATAGGGGAGGAAACACATTATGATTATCGTCATGAAGCAGGGCGCAACCCGCCAGGAAATCGACTACGTTGCCAATATCATCACGGCCAAGGGCGGCATCACCGTCAACCCGATGTACGGCTCCGACCTGACCATTCTGGGCCTGATCGGCGATACCAGCCGCATCGACCCCGCCCAGCTGGAGTCCTTCCGCTGCGTTGAGCGCATTATGAAGGTCGCCGAGCCTTTCAAGAAGGCCAACCGCATGTTCCACCCCGGCCCCAGCGAGGTGAAGATCGGCAACACCGTCGTGGGCGGCACGAAGCTGAGCATCATGGCCGGCCCCTGCTCCGTTGAATCCAACGAGCAGATCGAGGAGGTCGCCAAGGCCGTCAAGGAAGCCGGTGCGACCGTTCTGCGCGGCGGCGCGTTCAAGCCTCGCACCAGCCCCTATTCCTTCCAGGGCCTGGAGTACAAGGGCCTGGATATGCTCTGCCATGCCCGCGAGATCACCGGTCTGCCCATCGTCACAGAGCTGATGAGCCCCTATGACATCGACAAGTTCGAGGACAAGGTGGACTGCATTCAGGTCGGCGCGCGCAACATGCAGAACTTCGACCTGCTCAAGCGCCTGGGCAAGACCGACAAGCCCATCCTGCTCAAGCGCGGCCTTTCTGCCACGATTGAGGAGTGGATCATGTCCGCCGAGTACATTATGGCCGGCGGCAACGAGAACGTCATCCTCTGCGAGCGCGGCATCCGCACCTTCGAGACCTACACCCGCAACACCACCGACCTCTCTGCCGTGTGCGCGGTGAAGCGGCTCTCCCATCTGCCCGTCATCGTCGATCCCAGCCACGCCACCGGCAAGTACTGGATGGTGCAGCCCCTGGCCCGCGCGGCCATCGCCATCGGTGCCGACGGCCTGATGATTGAAGTCCACAACGACCCTGCTCACGCCCTGTGCGACGGCGCCCAGTCCATCAAGCCCGACGCCTTCGCCGAGGTCATGGCGGACATCCGCAACATCGCCAAGGCGGTGGGACGCGAGATTTAATCGGATATTTACCGGAGGTACACCATGCCCATGATCACCGTCCCCCTGGGGGAACGCACCTATCCCATCCACATCGGTAGCGGACTGCTGGATTGCCTCGGCGCTCATGTCGTGGAGGCGCTGGGGGAAATCTCCGTTGCTGTCGTGACGGATGACAACGTCGCTCCTCTCTACCTTGACCGCGCGGTGAAGTCGCTGGAAGCGGCAGGCCTGCGGGTGTGCACGGTCACCCTGCCCCACGGCGAAGCGACCAAGTGCCTCGACCAGCTGGCGAACCTGTACACCTTCCTGTGCGAGAACCGCCTGACCCGCAAGGATGCGGTGATCGCCCTGGGCGGCGGCGTGATCGGCGACTTGACTGGCCTGGCCGCGGCGACCTTCCTGCGGGGCGTGCACTTCATCCAGGTGCCCACGACGCTGCTGGCCCAGGTGGATTCCTCCGTGGGCGGCAAGGTCGCGGTGGATCTGCCCCAGGGCAAGAACCTGGTCGGCGCGTTCTATCAGCCGGAATTCGTGCTGGTGGACCCCGACACCCTGACCACCCTGACCGATGAGTATTGGCGCGACGGCCTTGGCGAGGTGGTCAAGTACGGCTGCATCGGCGACGCGGAGCTGTTCGCCCTGCTGGAGGGATGCGCCCCCGGCGGACGCGCTGCCCTCATGGCCCGCATCGACGATATCCTCCTGCACTGCATTCAGGCCAAGGCAGACGTGGTCGCCCAGGACGAAAAGGACACGGGCCTTCGCATGACGCTGAACTTCGGCCACACCATCGCCCATGCGGTGGAGACCTGCCAGCATTACGAGGGCCTGCGCCATGGCGAGGCGGTCGCGCTGGGCATGCACGTCATGACCCGCCTGACCGAGCAGAAGGGGATGACTGCTCCCGGCACCGCCGCGCGCCTCGACGCCCTCCTCCGCCAGCTGGATATGCCCATGGAGCTGCCCGGCCTGAGCGAGGAAGACGTCATTTCTGCAATGTTTATGGACAAAAAGTATTCCGGGAAGGTATTGCGGGTCATCGTGTTGAATGAAATAGGCAAGTGCTTCATCCATCCGACGGATGTGAGCTTCTTTCACGGCATGATGAAATAACGAGAGGTGCGCAAGCGATGAAAAAGCAGGCCTTCAACCCCTACCTGCCCTCCTGGGAGTACATCCCCGACGGCGAACCCTACGTCTTTGACGGACGCGTGTATGTCTACGGCTCCCACGATCAGTTCAACGGCTGGGTCTTCTGCCAGGGAGACTACATGGGCTGGTCTGCGCCGGTGGATGATCTGTCCGACTGGCGCTGCGAGGGCGTGATCTACGAAAAGACCCAGGATCCCCTCAACGCCGACGGCCATATGTGCCTCTATGCCCCTGATGTGACCAAGGGCCCCGACGGCCGCTACTACCTGTACTATGTGCTGGACAAGGTGGGTGTGGTGAGCGTCGCGGTGTGCGATTCCCCGGCGGGCAAGTATCAGTTCCTGGGCTATGTGCACTACAAGGACGGCACCCGCCTGGGCGATCGTCCCGGCGACGAGCCCCAATTTGACCCCGGCGTGATCACCGAGGGCGACAAGACCTTCCTGTACACGGGATTCTGCGCCAGGGGCGACAAGTCCCGCCACGGCGCGATGTGCACCGTGCTGGAAAGCGACATGCTCACCATCGCCGAGGAGCCCATCTTCGTTGCCCCCGGCGTGGAATACGAGGAAGGCACTGGCTTTGAGGGCCACGCCTACTTTGAGGCGGCCTCCATCCGCAAGCGCGGCGATACCTACTACTTCGTGTATTCCTCCACGGTGATGCACGAGCTGTGCTACGCCACCGCCAGCGATCCCCGCGGCCCCTTCACCTACGGCGGCGTGATCGTCTCCAACGCGGACATCCACATTGACACTTACAAGCCTGCCGACATGATCGCTGTTTCCGGCGGCAACAACCATGGCTCCATCGTGGAGATTGCGGGCCAGTGGTACATCTTCTACCACCGTCAGACCAACGGCCACTGGTTCAGCCGCCAGGTCTGCGCTGAGCCCATCGAGTTCCGCGAGGACGGCTCCATCATCCAGGCGGAGATCACCTCCTGCGGCCTCAACGGCGGCCCGCTCAAGGGTGAGGGCTGGTACCCGGCGTACATCGCCTGCCACATCTTCGACAAGGAAACGCCGCTGATCGTCAGCCGCCCCGGCCTGCCCCGCGTCACCCAGGACGGCCGCGACGGCGACACCATCGACGGCCACATCGACCAGATCCACAACGGCACGACCATCGGCTTCAAGTACTTTGAATGCCGGGGCGTGAAGGGCGTCCGCATCCAGACCCGCGGCTATGGCAACGGCGTGTTTGAGGTGCGCACCGCCTGGGACGGCGAGACCCTGGGCGAGATCCCCGTGGTGGGCTACAATGTCTGGACGGAGAACGGCTGCGAGTGCCGGATTCCCGACGGCGTGAACGCCATCTACCTTGTCTTCCGCGGCACCGGCACCCCGCAGCTGCGCGGTTTCGAGCTGGTTTGCTGAAAGAAAAGTGATTGGGGTTGTGCAAATTCGACAAAAAGCAACAAATTTGTATAATTCTCTTTTCAAAACGATTCGTTTCATGTAAAATAAAATAGGCAGCATATTTCGCGGCCCGTCCGATGCTTATGTCGGCGAGCCGCTTTCTTATTGTATGGCAAAGAAGGTGTACACAACGATGGCGACTGAACGCGAGCTTGCCCTGAGCCGCAGCATGGCGGCGCTGTTGGCCGGAGATCCCGGCGCGGCGGTACCGGAGGACAAGGCGATCTATGCCTGGCGGCTGATCCGCTGGGAGGCGGACGTTCCCCTCACCGACGATCAGCGCGAGGCCCTGCTGGAGGGCGTTGACGCAACCATGTCCGCGGCGGGCACGGCGGCGGCGCTCTTCGCGGCGGACGGCGACGTGATGACCATCATGCTGGCGCTGGATCGCTTCCCGGCGAAGATCCACCGGGACACGGTGCTGTGGCTGTGCGCCCATGCGCTGATGGATCATGCCTCCGTCAACCTGGAGCAGGACGGCACCATGTTCATCGGCGAGGAATTTGCCAATGCCGGCGAGTGGCTCAGCCACCTGGCGCCCATGCGGGAGATATCCGACTGGTGGCGGCGGGTTTCGCCCATCGAGGGCAGCAAAGCCCACGTCCACCGCAATAGCCTGCAGACCAGCATCAAGCGCCGCCAGTACGGCACGCTGGGTGGATATGTGTCCCGGGTGCTGCGGACGGAAACGGAGCTGGCGAAGGTCTGCTTCGGCTTTGTGCCGCTGGTGATCGAGGCCGTCTGGAGCCAGCATGGCGAGCTGTCGCTGCAGAAGCTCACCGAGGGGCTCTCCCTGGCGGAGATGGCGCGCCATCCGCGGGAGGCGCTGCTTTCCTGGCTGACGGCACTGGCGCCCATCCTGCGGGCCTGTCCGCCCAGCGTCAACGGCGCGCCCATTGACCGGGTGATCGAATCCATCCGCGCGGATTGCTCGCTGCCCTATTCCCAGGCGAATCTATCGAAGTCGCTGGGCCTGACCCCGGCTTATTTCTGCCGCCTTTTCCACGAAAAGACCGGCCAGCATTTTTCGACCTTCCTTACCCGTACGCGCATGGAGAAGGCCCAGTATCTGCTCTCTGACGGGCAGAATCTGTCCCTGGCGGAGGTCAGCAGCGCCTGCGGCTACCCCAACAAGAGCTATTTCTGCCAGGTGTTCAAGAAGTATACCGGCATGACCCCCGGCGAATTTGAAAGCACCTATAAGGACGTATAAATTTTTGCCATGCGGATGATAATGTGATTGTCATCCGTTTTATTCATGAATCAATGTGCAACCCATCCAAGGAGGTTTTCTGCGCATGAAGAAACGCCTTGTACAGATGTTATGCTTGCTGCTATGTATCGCCTTTTTGCCGCTGACAGTACAGATTGCCTCCGCGGAGGAGGCGGCCCCTAACGTGCGGGTGCTGCTGCGCCGTCTGGCGCTGACGGATCGCGCCGATCTCATTCTGGACGGCGTGTACACCGCAAAGGTTGGAGGCAAAGTAGTGATGTCCTTCCCCCGAAAGGAGGAGGTGACCGTCGCCATCCGCAGCGGCGAACTGTTCCTGTTCTACGAGGGGCTAACCCTGCACCTGGGGGATGAGGTCGCCTTCATCCGCAATGCGTCCGGCGGCGACGACAGCCGCACCGGCCTTCGCTTTGATAAGGCGGGCGCGCTCTATCCCGGCGATCTGTCGCTGAAGATCAGGGACGGCGTTCTGTTCCCCGTGTGCACCATGTCGGTGGAGGACTACCTGCTGGGCGTGGTGCCCTACGAGATGAGCGAGTACTTCCCCCTGGAGGCCCTCAAGGCCCAGGCCGTCTGCGCCCGTACCTACGCGCTGAACAAGCTCGGCGCGAATGCTGATTACGACGTGGTGGATACCACCAACGATCAGGTGTTCAAGGGCGTGAATTACAATTACACCAATGCCCTGCGCGCCGTCCGGGAGACCGCCGGCGTGGTGGGTACCTACAAGGGTAAGCTGGCCATCTGCTATTACAGCGCCTCCAACGGCGGCCAGACCGAGCTGGTGCAAAACGTCTGGAGCGGCCGCGGCGACTGGGATTACTACCAGATGACCGACGACCCCTACGACGTGGAGAACCCGGAATCCGTCGTGCGCCGCGCCCGCATCGCCAAAAACGGCAAGATCGACGAGGGTTTCAAGGCCATCATCTATTCCTACGTCCTGCCGGAAATGGTGCGGCAGGGGTATGTCCCGGCGGCGGAAAACTTCCGCATTGACGGGATCACCGCCATGTCCCTGGGCACGCCCGCCTTTGACGAGCCCAGCCGCTCCTATACCCAGCTGACGCTGACCTTCACCTGGTCGGGCAAGAAGTGGATCCTGCCGGAGACTGAGGCTACCTCCGTCCCTGCGGAGGAAGAGACCGAGGAGGAGTTCTACTTCTTCGCCACGCCTGTCCCCACGGCAACGCCCACACCCACCGTTACCCCGGAGGCGTCCCCCACGCCGCAGCCCACTGCCTACCTGAGCGACTTCATCCCGGCGGAAGGGGAGATCACCGTCACGGTGGATATCTTCCCCGAGGTGATCGACGAGCTGCTGCTGTCCGTCTACGGCGCGGACAATGAAATGCTGACTATCACCGAAAATGACACGCATTTCGTCCTTGAGGCCCGCCGTTACGGCCACGGCGTTGGCATGAGCCAGCGCGGCGCGCAGTGGATGGCCGGCAAGTACGGCAAGACCTATCAGGAGATCATGAATTTCTACTATCCCGGCATGACGCTGGCGAAGGTGGACGCCGGCACCCCGGTGCTGCCCACGGCCCCGGCTGATCTGGCCGCGACCCTCGCGCCGCCTGCCACCCCCACGCCCCGCCCGACGCTGATGCCCGTCTCCGCCGCTGACCTGCCCGATGGCGCATACCTCGCCGCGGTCACGGAGATCGACGACGACTCGAGCCTCAACCTGCGCGAGGAGCCCTCCCAGGGCGCGGCGATCCTGCGCAGGCTGTATAAGCATCAACAGCTGATCGTGCTGGAGACCTGCGAGGATCCTGCGTGGGTCAAGGTGCGCACGGACGTGATCGAAGGCTATGTGATGCTGTCCTTTATCACGCCGGTGGAGGCAGAAGACGAACCTTCCGCAACGCCTGCGCTGCCCACGCCCGCATCCACCCCGCAGCCGGAGTAAACCACAGGCACACGACTGGAAATCGTGTGCCCTTTTGCCATGGAGGAAACATGTTTGACCGAATCTGTGCTGAGCTGCGTCTCGGCGCGCTGACTTCGCCGCCTGTCCGCCTGAGCGGCGGCTTCACCCACCGGATGTTCCGCCTGGACACGACTACCGGCGCCTACGCCGTGAAGCTCCTCAACCCGGAGATCATGCGGCGGCCCGATGCAATGGACAACTACCGCACCGCAGAGCATTTTGAGGCGCTGCTGGAGCAGGAAAGTCTGCCCATCCTGCCCGCAAAGATGATTGGCGGCCGCAAAATGCAATGCGTGGACGGGCAGTACCTGTATGTGTTTGACTACTTCGCCGGGCGTGCGCTGCAGCCGGAGGAGATCACGCCGTTCCATTGCGCGCGGGTGGGGGAGACGCTGGCGCGTATCCATGGGACGCTGCCCCTCCGCCATCTGCCGGAGGGTGGCGAACCTGCTGCGGAGATCCCCTGGAACGAGTTGGCGGCGAATCTGCTGGATCCTTCCGAAATGCGCGGGGAGGGAATGCTTTTGCAGGCTGCCCTGCCGCTGCTGGAGGACCTGACCTCCGCCGCCAGGGACGCGGCGCGCCGTCTGCCCCCGATGGAGGCGCTCTGCCACAATGACATGGATCCGAAGAATGTGCTCTGGCAGGAGGATGACTTCCGGGTTATCGACCTGGAGTGTTTGGGCTTTGCCGACCCTCGGCAGGAGCTGATCGACCTGGCCATTGCCTGGGGCGGCGAGGACGAAGCGTGCTTCAAGGCATTCGCGGAGGCCTATCGCACAGCCGACGGGATTCCGCTGACGGATGCATCCCTTGTCCACGACAGCCGCCGCAATGACCTGGACTGGCTGGCCTACAACGCCCGGCGCGCGCTATTTGACGATCCGGAGGAGCGCCGTGTTGCCCAAATGCAGATCCGCGCCACGCTGACGAAGCTTCAGGCGGATGCCGCAGCCCGCGAGAAGCGCCTGCAATGGCTGCATGAACTTGCGTAACGCCCCGAAACTTTTTTGAAATTTTCTTGAATTTTTTCATTTTCCCTATTGACTTGCCCTCCGAAACGTGATATACTACCAAACGTTGACGGGGCATTAGCGCAGCTGGTAGCGCACAACACTGGCAGTGTTGGGGTCAGCGGTTCGAATCCGCTATGCTCCACTCAGGACTTGCAGAAATGCAAGTCTTTTTTGTTGTTATAAGCATTTTCTGCAGGATTCAGGTGTAAAAGGATTCATGTTTGTAAACGATGTAAAGGTTTTGACCACTTTTTTGACCACAACGTAAGCGAAATCACAGGTACTTTTCTATACAGTTCATGGCCTCGACTTTCGTTTCCATTGCGGAGTAGAATAACTTGCCCCTATCAGTACACAAAACCAGGGCTGCACACAGCAGTCCTGGTTTTTACATATACTGATGTTTACTCCTCCGGGAACGCATACTGCGCCCTGTACTTCGCAAATTGCTCCGCGAAGGCAGCGCTCTCATGCAGCTCGCCGGCCTTGAGGGCGTTCAGATACTCATGGGCCTCCAGCTTGCCCTCGGAGACCTGCAGCATCTCCACGGCTACGTTGGAGCAGTGGTCAGCCGTTCGTTCGCAGGCGGTCAGCAGATCCTCCAGCACGAAGCCGTATTCCACCGTGCACAGGCCATCGCGCAGGCGGCGAACATGGCGGGACTTGACCTCGCGGACAAGGGCGTCCACCACCTGCTCCTGGGGCTCGATCTGAATCGCCTGATCCAGGTCAAAGCTGGTGTAGGCGGCAACCGTGCGGTTGACGATATCCACCACAGCCTGCTCCAGTATCGCCAGCTCTCCCTTGGCCTGCTGGGAGAAGTTGATCTTCTTTTCCTCGATCTCCAGCGCGGCCTTGGCAACAGCCAGGGCGTGATCGCCCATGCGTTCGATGTCGGAGATGGTGTACAGGAGTGTGTTGAGGATGCGGTTATCCGCCACCGACAGGTTCATCGCGGACAGCTGCACCAGGTAGGTACCCAGCGCGTCCTCGTAGCGGTCGGTACGGTCTTCCAGCTCGACCACCTTCTCCATGGCGGCGGCGTCGAACTTCTGCGTCAGGCCGATGGCTATGCGCATGGCCCTGGCAGCGTCGGCTGCCATCACGGCGGCGATTTCCTGGGCACGCTGTACGGCAACGGCAGGGGTGGCCAGCAGACGCTCGTCCAGCAACTCCTGCTTCTGGGGCGTTTCCTCGCGGGGGATCACCACATAAGCCATTTTGACCAGCAGCTTGTTCATGGGCAGCAGCACCGCCGTGGCGGCCAGGTTGAAGCCGGTGTGGATCACGGAAATGTTCCACGCGCTGACCGGCTGGGTCAGGAATGCCCAGTCGATGAACATCCCCAGACCGTAGAAAACGACCACGAACAGCGCCACGCCCACCACGTTGAACAGCAGGTGGACAATGGCCGTGCGGCGGGCATTGCGGTTCGCGCCGATGGCGCCCATCATGGCGGTGACGCAGGTACCGATGTTCTGCCCCAGAATGATGGGGATGGCCGCGCCGTAGGTGACAGCGCCCGTCACGCACAGACCCTGCAGGATACCCACGGAGGCGGAGGAGGACTGGATGATGGCCGTCAGTACCGCGCCGAAGAGGATGCCCACCAGCGGGTTGGTGAAGGACAGCATCAGGTCGGCGAACCAGGCCTCGGTTTTCAGAAAGGACATGGATTTGCTCATCAGATCCATGCCGGTCATCAGGGCCATGAAGCCCAGCATGATGGTGCCGATGCCCTTTTTCTTTTCGGACTTGCCCATATAAAGGAAGATACCGAACACGGCGATCAGCGGCGCCAGGGTAGAGGGCTTGAACAGCTGGATGAGGAAGCTGTCACCCTCCAGGCCGGACAGGGACAAAATCCATGCCGTTACCGTGGTACCAACGTTGGAGCCCATGATGACGCCCACGGCCTGCTGCAGCGTCATGATGCCGGAGTTGACGAAGCCCACCACCATGACCGTGGTGGCGGAGGAAGACTGGATCACCGCCGTCACGGCCATGCCCAGCAGGAAGCCCTTCCAGACCTTGCTGCTCATTTTGGCCAGGATCGTCTGCAGCTTGCCGCCCGCCTGACGCTCCAGCGCCTTGCCCATGATATCCATGCCGAACAGGAACAGCGCCAGGCCGCCCAGCAGGGAAATGATCTTGAAAATGTATGCCGTCATCGTTGACTCTCCTTTATGGAAATCTTTCATATTTCGACAACAATCATTATAAATGCAGGGTTTCGTCAAGGCCAGCAGAGCCATGCAAAGCTTGTGTAAAATGTTTGTAAAGCCGCAGGAAGACGGCGGATTCCACAGAACATTTTACTCAATTTTTACCTTCCCGATATTCGTTTGAAATATGCCGGCAGTATGATACAGGCGTACCGAGATAACGAGGTCGGGCTTCAGCCCGACAAGCGACAGCGATTGCTTGCAATCGCCGAGCGTAGCCAGTGCTCGCATTTTGCGAGTGATGGCCGAATGACGAAAGGAAGTTGAAAATCATGAAGAAAATCATATCTATCCTGTTGCTCTTGACTCTGCTGCTGACCACCGCCTGCGCGACGGCTGACGAGATTAACGTCATCTCCCGCGAGGACGGCTCCGGCACCCGCGGCGCGTTCATCGAGCTGTTTGGCATTGAGCAGAAGAATGCTGAAGGCAAGAAGATCGACTACACCACCGACGAATGCGACATCACCAATAGCACCTCCGTTATGATGACCAGCGTGGCCGGCAACGACTGCGCCATCGGCTACATCAGCCTGGGCTCCATGAATGAGACTGTCAAGGCGCTGACCATCGACGGCGCGGCTGCCTCCGTGGAGAACATCAAGAACGGCAGCTACAAGGTGGCCCGCCCCTTCAACATTGCCACCAAGGCGGAGGTGAGTGATGCGGCGGCAGACTTCATTGCCTTCATCATGAGTGCAGAAGGCCAGGCGGTCATTGAGGCCAACGGCTACATCGCCGTGGCGGAAGAGGCTCCTGCCTTTGAGGGCGGCAATGTCTCCGGGAAGATCGTCGTCGCCGGTTCTTCCTCTGTGACTCCCGTGATGGAGAAGCTCAAGGAAGCCTACGAGGCCCTCAATTCCAATGTGGAGATCGAGCTGCAGCAGAGCGACTCCTCCTCCGGCATGACCTCCACCATCGACGGCGTGTGCGACATCGGCATGGCTTCCCGCGCCCTGAAGGATTCCGAGATCGAAAAGGGCCTCACCGGCTTGACCATCGCCATGGACGGCATCGCGGTGATCGTGAGCCTGGATAATCCTGTGGACGGCCTGACCACCGAGCAGGTGCGTGACATCTACATGGGCGAGATCACCGACTGGAGCGAGGTCAATGAGTAAGGTATCTGTACAGGGTGTGAAGGAGGGCGCTGCGAAAGTGGCGTTCACCTTCACAGCCCTCGTTTCGATTCTGGCAGTGGCGCTGATCTGCGTGTTCCTGTTTGCCAACGGTATCCCCGGCATGGCGAAAATCGGCGCATGGGAGTTCCTGTCCGGCGAGAAGTGGAAGCCCGGTCAGGAGGTTTTCGGCATATTGCCCTTCATCCTCGGCTCGGTGTATGTAACGGCGGGTGCGCTGGTGGTGGGTGTTCCGGCGGGACTGATGACGGCGCTGTACCTGTCGCGGTTTGCATCGAAGCGGATGGCCAAGCTCCTGCGCCCAGCGGTGCAGCTGCTGGCGGGCATCCCTTCAGTGGTGTATGGCTTCTTCGGGCTGGTGGTGCTGGTACCGCTGGTTCGCGAGGTTTTCGGCGGAACAGGTTCGTCTCTGCTGACAGCCAGCGTGCTGCTGGGCATGGTGATCCTGCCGACCATCATCACCGTGGCGGAATCCGCGTTGAACGCCGTCCCTGCCGCCTATTACGAGGGTGCGCTGGCGCTTGGTGCGACCCATGAGCGCAGCGTGTTCCATGTTATCCTTCCCGCAGCGAAGTCCGGCGTGATGGCGGGCGTGATCCTCGGTATTGGCTGTGCCATCGGCGAAGCAACCGCTGTCATGATGGTCGCTGGCAACCGCACCTCCATGCCCAAGAGCTTGCTGAAAGGCGTGCGCACCCTGACCAGCAATATTGTGATCGAAATAGGCTACGCCACCGATCTGCACCGGGAGGCGCTCATCGCCACGGCGGTGGTGCTGTTCGTGTTCATCCTGCTGATCAATGTGCTGACCAGCATCCTGAAAAGGAGGGCGAACGGATGAAACTGGAAGCCAAGCTCTACCGCGCAGCCGTGTATGCAGGCGCGGCATTCTCCGTGGGCGTGCTGGTGCTGATCGTGGGGTACATCCTTATTAAGGGCATCCCCCACCTTTCGCCGGAGCTGTTCGCCTGGGAATATAACTCCACCAACGTGTCCATGATGCCCTCCATCATCAACACGCTGCTGATGACCCTGCTCTCCCTGCTGGTCTGTGTGCCGCTGGGCATTGGCGCAGCCATCTGGCTGACGGAGTACGCTCCCTGCGGCAGCAGGCTGGTGAAGCTCGTCCGCATGACGGCGGAGACGCTCTCCGGTATTCCCTCCATCATCTATGGCCTGTTCGGTGCGCTGTTCTTCGTGGTGGCGATGGGGATGGGTCTATCCCTGCTTTCCGGCGCGTTGACGCTGAGCATCATGGTGCTGCCCACCATCATGCGCACCACGGAGGAAGCCCTCCTCGCCGTGCCGGACAGCTACCGCGAGGGCAGCTTCGGCCTGGGTGCGGGGCGGCTGCGCACCACCTTCAAGGTGGTGCTGCCCAGCGCGGTGCCCGGTATTCTCTCCGGCGTGATCCTCGCCATCGGGCGCATCGTGGGCGAGACGGCGGCGCTGATCTACACCGCAGGCACCGTGGCGAAGGTGCCCGGCTCCCTGCTGGATTCCACCCGTACGCTGGCGGTGCACATGTACACCATCTCTACCGAGGGGCTGTATATCGACCAGAGCTATGCCACCGCCGTGGTGCTGCTGGTGATGGTGCTGCTCATCAACAGCCTGTCCGCGCTGATCGCCAAACGAGTTGGAGGAAAACACGCATGAAAATAGAGATCAACAATCTGGACTTACATTATGGCAGTTTTTACGCGCTGAAGGGCGTGAACCTCGCCATCCGGGAGAAGGAGATCACCGCCTTCATCGGCCCCAGCGGCTGCGGTAAATCCACGCTGCTCAAGACCCTCAACCGCATGAACGACCTGGTGGAGGGCTGCAAGATCACCGGGCAGGTGCTGCTGGACGGCGTGGACATCTACCGCGACATCGACACCGCACTCCTGCGCAAACGGGTGGGCATGGTGTTCCAGAAGCCCAACCCATTCCCCATGAGCATCTACGACAACATCGCCTTCGGCCCGCGCACCCACGGCATTCGCAGCAAGGCCAAGCTGGACGATATCATCGAGCACAGCCTGCGCAACGCCGCCATTTGGGATGAACTGAAGGACAGGCTGAAGAAGGACGCGCTGGGCCTCTCCGGCGGTCAGCAGCAGCGGCTGTGCATCGCCCGTGCGCTGGCGGTGGAGCCGGAGGTGCTGCTGATGGACGAGCCAACCTCCGCCCTCGACCCCATCTCCACCAGCAAGATCGAAGACCTTGCCTTACAGCTCAAGCAGGATTACACCATCGTGATGGTGACCCACAACATGCAGCAAGCCGCCCGCATCTCCGACAGGACGGCGTTCTTCCTGCTGGGCGAGGTGGTCGAGTACGATGAAACCGCGATGATCTTCTCCATGCCCCAGGACAAGCGCACGGAGGACTACATCACAGGGAGGTTCGGGTAATGCGTAATCAATTTGATGAACAATTGCACACGCTCAACCACGAGCTGCTGGAAATGGGCGCGCTGATCGAGCGTGCCATCCGCAGCGCTACCGATGCGCTGGTGAAGCAGGATGTGGAGGCTGCCCTGCAGGCCATCGCTGCCGACAAGGAGGTCGATCAGGCGGAACGGGACATCGAATCCCTGTGCCTGAAACTGCTTTTGCAGCAACAACCCGTGGCAAGGGACTTGCGTTTGATCTCCTCTGCGCTTAAAATGATAACGGACATGGAGCGCATCGGCGACCAGGCCAGCGACATTGCCGAGCTGGTGATTTACCTGTCCCAAGAGCCCTACATCAAGGAGCTGACCCACCTGCCCCAGATGGCCGAGAACGCCATCCGCATGGTGACCGGCGCGCTGGACGCCTACGTCCGCAAGGATCTGGCGCTGGCGCAGGAGGTCATGGCCATGGATGACGCCATCGACGAGCTGTTCATAACGGTGAAGGACGAGCTGATCGCCCTCATCCGCCATGACGCGGCCGCCGGTTCCCAGGCCATCGACCTGCTGATGATCGCCAAGTATTACGAGCGCATCGGCGACCATGCGCAGAATATTGCTGAATGGGTAGAATATGCCTTGACCGGAAGACACAAGGGAGTTTTCTTGACATGATCTACTACGTTGAAGACGATGACAACATCCGCGAGCTGGTGGTCTACACCCTCACGCAGATGAGCCTGCCCTGCCGCGGCTTTGCGGACGGGGCTGCTTTCCGTGCTGCGGTGGCAGAGGCTGCGCCTGATCTGGTTCTCCTTGACATCATGCTCCCCGGCGAGGATGGCCTGTCCCTGCTGCGCTTCCTGCGGGAGAACCACCGCACGGCGGAAACGCCGGTCATCATGCTCACCGCCAAGGGCACCGAGATGGACAAGGTGCAGGGCTTGGATTACGGCGCGGATGATTACATGACGAAGCCCTTCGGCATGGCGGAGCTGGTGGCCCGCATCCGTGCCCGCCTTCGCCGCACAGGTGCCAAAGCCGATGCGGATACCCTCAAATGCGGCGAGCTGACCATCGATCGCCGTGCCCACAAGGCCTTTGTGGACGGCGCTGAGATGTCCCTGACCCTGAAGGAATACGACCTGCTGCTCCTGCTGATGGAGAACAGCGGTGCGGCCTTCACCCGGGAGCAGCTTTTGGCGCGCATCTGGGACATGGCCTATGACGGCGGTACCCGCACGGTGGACGTGCATGTGCAGACACTGCGCACCAAGATGGGCCGCTGCGGCCACATGATCGAAACCGTGCGCGGCGTGGGGTATCGGTTCGGGGGTGACGAAGCATGACGCGACGCATCTTCCGCAACATCCTGCTGACGGCGGTGCTGGCGCTGCTCTTGTCCTCCGCGCTGCTGGTAGGGACGCTGTACAATGTGTATGAGGGTCGCATTTCTGCTGAGCTGCGGACGGAGGCGGAGTACATTGTCCGAGCGCTGGACATGCTGCCGGATGACCGCACCTACTTCACCGACTTCGTACCCGACAACCGCGTGACCCTCATTGCGCCGGATGGCTCGGTGCTTTACGACAGCGACGCAGACGAAGCCCGCATGGACAGCCACGCCCAGCGTCCGGAGGTGCTTGCCGCCCTTGCAGACGGCACCGGCGAAAGCACCCGCTACTCTGACACGCTCTCCGAGGTGACCATCTATTACGCCCACCGCACGGCTGACGGCAATGTGCTGCGCATCGCCAGCACCCGCTCCTCCGCGCTGGGCGTGTTCCTGAGCGTCGCACCGCAGATTATCATCATGCTGCTGATGGTGGCGGCGCTGTCGCTACTGATCGCACGGTATGCTTCGCGGCAAATCGTGCAGCCCATCAACGACCTGAATCTGGAAGAACCGCTGGAGAATGACGTGTACGACGAGCTTGCTCCTCTGCTCACCCGCATGGACAGGCAGCACGGGCAGATCCGCCAGCAGATGCACGACCTCGCCCGCGCTCACGCCGACCTGAACGCCATCATGGCCAATATGCGCGAGGGGCTGATCCTGCTGGACAAGGAGAGCCGCATCATCTCCATCAACCATAGCGCACAGACCATCTTCGGCGTGAAGGGCGTGATCGCGCCCGACGCCGACCTGCTGACCATTTGCCGGGACGCCTCTGTGCTGGAGATCGTCAAGGCTGCGCTGATGGGCGAATCCGGCGATGTGGTGCTGCCCCGCGACAACCGCACCTACCGCATCTTTGCCAGCCCCGTTCTGCGGGACGACAAGGTACGTGGTGTGGTGCTGCTGGCGCTGGATATCTCGGCCCGCTACGCCGCCGAGGCCAGCCGCCGGGAGTTCACCGCCAATGTGTCCCACGAGCTGAAAACGCCGCTCACGTCTATCTCCGGCTATGCGGAGATCATCGAGAGCGGCATCGCGAAACAGGATGATGTGCCTGCCTTTGCCGGGAAGATCCGCGCGGAAGCCAAGCGTCTGGTGGCGCTGGTGAACGACATTCTGGAGCTGTCCCAGCTGGACGAAAAGCAGGGCATGGGTGCGAAGGAGCATGTGGCCCTGCTGCCCCTGCTGAATGGCCTGGCAGACAGCTTTGCACCCATCGCAGCAGAAAAGGGCGTTGCGCTGTCCGTCGAAGGCTGCGACGCCACGGTGGAGGGCTACCCGGTGCTGCTGCGGGAGCTGTTCCACAACCTGATCGACAACGCTATCAAGTATACCCCCGCAGGCGGCAGCGTGAATGTTCAGCTGTCCCGGCAGGAAGGGCACATCCGCTGCATGGTGAAGGACACCGGCATCGGCATCCCGCAGGAGCATCAGGCCCATGTGTTTGAGCGCTTCTACCGGGTGGACAAGAGCCACTCCCGGCAGACCGGCGGTACCGGGCTGGGGCTGGCCATTGTCAAGCACGTGGCGGAGGTGCACCAGGCACAGGTGCACCTGGAAAGCAAGGCGCAGGAAGGGACCGCTGTTTCTGTTGTATTCTGATTCTATGTTTACCGCTTGCGTCAGCCAGAGCAATCTGCTGACGCTTTTTTCATAGAAGCTGAGATGCCTCTTTTCTTTCACTGAGGATATCATCATTTGTGTCCAGCTTACGCATGCTTTGGTGAATCCTCAGCTGCGCCCTGATAGATTCTCTTTGCCTCGGCTCCTCGCCAGCGTTGATAACCGTATCAACACAGTAACGGATGCGCTCGATCAGATCAGGATCAACATTCTGTTCCGCGCGTGAGGCGCGAAGCTGCGCCTGTTCATCCAGCAGCTGCTGCAATTCATTGGCGATGCGGTTATGATCCGCAGCCTTGATGCTATGTGCTGGGTGAATAGCGGATATCCTCCAGCGTGATGATCGGGTCGCTTGGTTGGAAGTTTTATGTGAAAGTGAAATATTTTGTCTGTCTTGTGCGTCTTTATTGGTGAAGGCTGTGTTGCTTGACACGGATTCGAGGTCGTGGTATGATGGCGACACTACAGGAGGAAAAATATGAAAAAGTATTGGATACCTTTGATTGCAGCAATACTGATGGGTTTGCTGTGCGGAACAGCCAGTGCTGCATGGCCAACTCCTGTCAAGGTGGATTTCACGTTCTATGTTGGTGAGGGGGAAACGGTTTATCCGGATTATCCCGACCTGGCGCATTTGGTCGGTGATGGCTTGACAATGGATGATTTCGACATCCGCATCACCGATAGCCTGTACACGACAGACATCGGGAGCTTCAATGCGGACGGTAGTTATCATGAGTCGCGGACCGGCGTCATTCCGCGCACAACGCCCTTTTATATGTTCTATACCCCGAAAAAGGGCATCAATGCGAAGGAAACAGTCTTTCAGGGAACCATCAGCATCCACAAGCCTTTGACGTCCGTTACTCTTTCTGATAACGATGTCGTCATGTCGATTGACGAGCTTGTTACGTTGCAGGTGAACAGAAGTGCAAACTCTGCCCCGGACATTCGGCTGGGAGACTACGATGCATCTATCGTCCAGGCGGAACTGACCAGCGGCAAGCTGACCATCACACCACTGGCGCTGGGCGAGACGGATATTGTCATCCGGGCGTATAACGGCGTAACAGCAAGCGTGCATGTGAAGGTCACGAATCCGCCCAGCAAGTTTGAGTTCCGCACGGAGGATTTCGTCTGCTACACCGGCGATACCATCCCGATTGAGGCTGATTTCGGCGATGGGTCCATGTATGGCCAGCCCAAGATCAGTATCATTGGCAACTATGCTTACTACAAGGATTTTTTTCCCAATACCTGGCGGGAGTTTTATGCCGATGAGCCCGGAGAATACAAGGTCACGATGACCACCTACAATGGTCACACGGACAGTTTCAATGTTGTGGTGTACTCCAAGGAAAAATGCGTACAGATGACCATCCGCCCCAAGACGGTCACCGTGGGGGATCCCTATGTGTACATCTACTGCTACGACAGCAAGGGCGACTACATCAGCCCGCAGCTGGAGATTACCCAGGGCAGCGATATTGCCAGGATCGAAAAGGGCATGCTGGTGACAACTGGCTCCGGCACAGTGACCATCCGGGCTACCAATCCTGACGGCACTACGATAGAAGAGACGATCGAGGTGTATGAAAGCCCTACGCAGATTATTCTGAATGCTACAAAGGTGACCCTGGAAATCGGCGAGACCTTCGAACTGGAGGTCGGCTTTGACAAGGGCCATGCCGACTACACCCTGTACTGGCAAAGCAATGGGCCGGATGAATTCGGCTTGTACCCCTTAAAGGTTGATGGACAGACTGTGACGGCAGTGAGTCCTGGCTACACAAGCGTGGATATACGCTCTGGCATGCTTAGCGCCACTTGCTCGTTTACGGTGGTTGAGAACAACAAGCGGCTGCTGATTGACCGTCCCGAAGGCGAGTTTGCCATTGGACACACCTATCAGCTGCGGGTGGTGGACAAGGCAGGCAACGTGCACGCTGCCAAATTCCGTGCGCAGTATGAATCCCCCAGCTGCCCGGTGGTTGTCACGGAGGATGGTTTGATGGTCGGCCAGGCGGCTGGCGAGTGCTATGTGTATGCTGATCTGGACAACGGTCTCACGATGAGCTTCAAGCAGCAGGTGGTGCAGATCCCCGCCTGGATTTCCCATGTGAATGTGACACTGAAGCTCAATGCTGAATCGCCGACATTGGGCGCTCCGTCATCCGATGTGGGCCCTGTTGATGACGTTATTGTGGAGATCGCTGACGAAAGCATCGCGACGCTGAAGGGTGGTTTGCAACTCCTCAAGGAGGGCACGACTGAGGTAACAATGACTGCTGTAAAGGGAGGAGCCCAGTGCACTTTTACCCTCACCGTTGCACCAGCGGACGATACCATCTATATCATGACGGATGGCAAACGCTATACCTCTTACTATTACAGCATGGATATTCCTTATGGTTACAGCAAAAAGCTGCCGGACGTAACGGACTACTACGGTAACAAGATCTCTGTCACTTGGAAGATCACCAGCGAATCCGTTCACTATGGAAATCCGAACAAAACGGCGTTCCGCCTGTCCAACGGCAGCCTCAAAGCGACCTGGGTGTCGGGCGACTGTCAGCTCACAGCCACTGCAAAGGACGGAAGAACCATCGTGATAAACGCCGATGCATACCGCCTGCCGGACAAAATTAAGTTCCGCTATGATAGCTACACCGTCAATGTTGGGGAACATACACAGACGGAGGTCTGGAAAGATGAAGCCATGCCATCCGCAGACCGTGTTGGCGATCTGACATGGAAGGTGGGAGACACCTCCATCATCCACTTTGAGGAACGTTTACCGTCCACGGGTATGCCCAGTGTTATTGGCCTGAAACCCGGTACCACGACGCTGACGGCCACCCAACCCAACGGCGCGAAGGCTGGTTGTACCATTACGGTGGTGGATCCGCATGTTCTTCCTGGTGATGCGGACAACAGTGGTGCTGTTAACTTGGAGGACGGAATCCTTGTGCTGCGGCACTGCGAAGGTGATGATGTCCAGATCAATCTCTCTAACGCCAATGTCAACGGTGATAGCAAGATTGATATCCATGATGCGTTGCTGATCATGCAGTACGTCGCCGGGTGGAATGTGACCCTGAAATAAATAGCGGCGGCCCGGACGATGCATCCGGGTCGCCATTTTATGTGGAGATTATAATTATCCGGGTCAGGTGCCCAGCGTGTCCGGCGTGTACTGGTCGCCCCACGGGTAAGCTTCCAGCAGGGGGACGGTGGTCTCCTTGGGAAGCACGCCGCTGAGGAGGCCGCGTTGAAACACTATTACGCAGTAGCGCAGCGGCTCGCGAAACGGGCGGTATATGTTCTATATCAGTGCATTGACTAGAGTATGCTTACTCTAGGACAAGAAAACCGCTCCTAATGGTGAGGACGGTTTTCTTGCGGAAGGAAGATAGCACGCAGCAAGCGGTGTCAGGCACAGTCCGTTACACCTTGATATGGTGCCACTTTTCGCTGCGGTAGCGCTTCAGCATCAGCGCCATGCGGACCGTCATATCGCATACGGTGCCCATCCAGGCGGCGATCAGCGCGATGTCGCTGCGGTGGAGGATATTCTGGCATACGTAGACGCCGGCCAGCGCCAGCACCGGGCGGATGCAGGTGACCGTCAGCAGCATGACGCGGGCGGTGTACTTCACGTCGCCTGCGCCGCGCAGCGCGCCGGAGGCAACCACGGAGAGCATCTGCAGCGGCTGCAGGATGCCCAGCACGATCATGACCATCTCCGCCATGGCGCGGACGGCCTCGGATTCGCCGGGGTTGATGAACATGCTGACCAGCGGTGCGCGCAGCAGCACGCAGGCAGTTGCCAGCACAAGGCCCGCCGTCAAAGAGAAGCGCTGGGCAAGGGTGCCGTAAATGTGGGCAAGATCCCGGCGCTTGCGGCCCAGCATCTGTCCCACCAGCGAGGTGCCGGCGATGCCCAGACCATCAGCACAGGAGAAGGAGAGATTCAGGAACTGGCAGCAGATCTGATGGGCGGCAAAGGCGTCCGTGCCCAGATCCGCCACGATGCGCGCGTAGGCGAAGAAGCCGACGCGCATGGCCAGCTGCTCCACCATGGCGGAGGAGGCCACCTTGACCAGCGTCTTGCCGCTTTCCATATCGGGTTTCCAGTTGTCGCGGGGGCTCAGCGAGAGGAAGCCGTGGTCATGATAGATGGCGCGCAGGCTCAGCGCAAAGCCGACCACCATGCCCAGCGCCGTAGCAAGGGCTGCGCCGTGTACGCCAAGCTTCGGGAAGGGGCCAATGCCGTTGATGAGCAGGTAGTTGAAGATCACATTGACAATGTTGGAGGTGATGTTCACCTGCATGGTCAGCTTGGTGTTGCCCACGCCGCGCTGTGCAGCGCAGATGCCCATGGACAGGGCCTGGAAGGGCAGTGCACAGCCCAGGATCATGAAGTAATCCGTGGAGAGCTCCAGCGTGCGGCCTTCCTCCGCGCCGGCAAAGCGCATCAGCGCGCTGCTCAGGGGCAGAAGCACCAGCATCAGCACCGCTGAGAGCAGGAGGATCATCACGATGGCGGTTCGCAGGGCCGCATTGGCTTCCTGCTGCCGGTTTTCACCCTTGCGGCGGGCAACCACCGCCGTGATGCCCACGTTCAGCGCGAAGAACAGGCACAGCATGATCATTCGGGGCTGATTCACCAGGCCGACGGCCGCCACCGCATCGGTACCAAGGCTGCTGACCATCACCGTATCCACCATGCTGATGAGAGAGATCAGCACCATCTCGCATACGGAGGGGATGGCAATGCTGATATACTGCTTGTACATCTCCCGGCCTGGCGGAATATCCGCGCTTTCGTTGCGCATGGACGCAGGCAACATGCGATTCACATGAAAAAAGGGAAACAGCTTCTTGAACATGGTTTGGTCCTCCGGCGTCAAGCCGATCACATTTGTTTGCAGAACGTGATATTCACCGCTTTTCCGGGCGGAGAGAAAGGCGTTCGGTATCTTTTATTGTATCATATGGAGCGATCTTCGTCAAACGCAAGCCGATCCTGCGGTAAGATTTCCGGCGCGGCAAAACAAAAAAGCGCATCGATTCCTCAATGCGCCTTGTGAATGGATCGCTTATTCCTCGTAGGGAGACTTGGGAAGCTCAATGCCGCCCATGGCCATCAGCTCGGTGATCGGCACGAACTCCAGGCCCAGCTCCTCGCGATAATACTTCACCGCGTCGGGCAGGACTTCGAGGGTGTGGTAGCCGTCCAGGTGGAACAGGATGATGGTGCCGGGGCCGACGTTCTTGGTGACCTGCTTGTAAACCTTCTCGGGCGTGTAGTTCCAGTCCCAGTCCTTGGAGTCGATGCTCCACAGGCAGATCTCCATGCCCTCAGCGCGGGCGGGAGCGGAAATAGTCACGTCAAACTCGCCGAACGGGGGACGGAACAGGCGGGGATTCACGCCCAGGGTCTCGCGGATGAGCTCCACATTGCGGCGGACCTGCTTGAAGCGCATGTCCAGATGGTAGGTGAGCAGGTGGGGGTGGGACAGGCTGTGGCAGCCGATCTCATGGCCCGCATCGCGGATCTTCTTGGCGGATTCGGGGAAGTTGATCACGAACTCGCCGGTCATGAAGAAGGTGGCCTTGATGTTCAGCTCGTCCAGCAGGGCCAGAAGTTCATCGGTGGGGGTCTCGATGTAGGCGCAGTCGAAGGACAGGGACATGTAGGGCTGGTCGGTGTCCACGGTCTGCACGGCCTTGCGGTGCTTATCGGTCACAGCGACGTAGGCGGTGTCGATGGACACCTGGGCGTCGCCGCACCAGACGGACAAGTTGGCGCCGCCCTCGAAACTCTCGTCCAGCGCAACCTTGAAGTTGCACTTGGTGGAGCCGGGCTTGAAGTCGCGGGTCGCCCAGACGCGGCCGGTCTCGTCGCGCAGCTCAAGGGTCTTGGTGGACTGCAGGCGGCCGGAATTGCGCACGGTCATCTGCACGGAGAAATCGTAGCCAGTATAGCCGACGTAGTTCGCGGCGGGGAAATCCAGGCGGGGCAGCTTCTCCTCTGCCGCAAAGGCGGTCAGGGGCAGCACCGTGCACAGGATCAGCAGCAGGGCAATGAGCTTCTTCATTGTATTTCCTCTTTCCTATTGTAACGTGGGATGCGGAATGAACCGCAGATATTATACCGCAAGGCGCTTTTTTGCGCAAGTACAGCCAAAGAAAATGTACCCGCCCAGCACGGCGACATAGGCTGCGTAGAGCAGTCCGTCGCCGATAGAGGAGCGATCCAGGGCGAATTCCAGCGCGACGACCGCGCCTGCCAGCACCGCTGTCGCCAGCAGGGCAAGCAGGATGCGCTTCTTCGTCTTTGCCAGATACAAAAGGGCAGGCAGGGCGAAGCAAAGGTCGAAGGCCATTTCCGCATGGACGAAGCCCCACACCATGTGACCGTCCTCGCGCAGGCTCTCCATGAGGATCATCACGCTGCCGTAGAGGAAGGCGGTTAGGGCGAAGTAATGCCCGGCGGGGGCGTTCTTGCTGAGGGTTGCCGCTGCGATCGTGATGATCAGCAGAACCAGCGCGACCAGCAGAGGTGTGTTCAGCCGATATGCACCGTTGATGGTGACGGCCAGGAAGCTGCTGCCGATCTCAGGGCCAAAGCCGATATCGCTCTGCCCGATGCCGATGCAGAAAAAGCACGCCAGCACTAGCAGCGGTGAAGCCAGCGCATCCAGCACCTCGGCGATGCGGGCATTGCCGAGCTTCGCGCCGATCACGCCCGCCAGCACGATAAATGCCAGCGCACCGGTCAGGGACAGGCCGCCCTCCCAGACCTTCAGCATGGCTTCGGGCGCAGAGATGGCATTGAGGTAGAAGGGGATATTGACCAGCGCATACACCAGTCGTGCGCCGATGAGGCCAAAGGGTACCGCCAGCGCAGCCGTCCACAGCAGGGCAGAGCGGAGGTCGTGCTGTTTGTTGCTCAGCAGCGCGCAGATGGCGATGAACGTACCGATGGCAAGGTACAATCCGAACCAACTGAACCTGATGGGCGTCCTGACCGGCTCCAGCTTGGTATCGGCGCTCAGGCCGGTGAGCATGCGCATCAATTCGGCCTCGGGGCCGGTGGCGGTGAGGGCTTCCTCCTTGGCCTTGTAGTCATAATAGGCCGTGGAGACTTCCGGCAGGATGTCGGAGTGGGTACACAGGAAGGGCAGCGCCCCGATGCAGGCGATGGCCAGCAGGGCGGTGAGGATCAGCAATGCTTTCTTCATGGGTGGTTCCTCGCGGGATCATTCCTCGGTGGGCACGGCGGAACAGACATAGATGATGTCGCTCTGCTCGCGCTCGGAGGCGGCGTAGTTGGCGTCATAGTACTTGCCGCCAAAGAGCATGATGGAGGAGTTGCCGCCGTCCATGCAATAGGCGGTCTGCACGCCCAGGCTCACCATGAATTCGCCCATCTGGTCGGTGGTGACGCCCTTGGAGTGCTTTACGCGGCCCTCGGCCTCGACGAAGACGTATTCCAGCGGGCCGATCTGCGCGATGACGGTGCGGGGCGCGCGGACATTGCTGTCAAAGCGGGTCAGGTAGGTGTCCGGGATCGGGATGGCCTGGCCGTCCTTGACGATGGCGGGGCCGAAGGTAAAGGCGTTAATGATCGTCCGCCCGGACTGCATGAAGGCCAGCAGCTCAGCCGTCTGGTTTTCGCCGTTCAGGAAAACATGCAGGTCGCCCAGGTCGTCGATGACCAGGATGTCCTTCTCCGGGTTGATCACCTGGCGGAAGGCCTGGCCCTGACGGTAGATCAGGCCGTCCTTGCGCTGGACGTAGAAGTCGCCGTTGATGGCGACCACCGCGTTCACCTTGCGGGCCATGCGGCCGGGCTTTTCGGCGATGATCTCGTTGGGCTTGCCGGCGATGGCCGTGCGCAGCTGGGTGGGGCTGGCCACCTTGATCCACGCGATGTCATAGCGAACGCCGTCGATGTCCCGCTTTTCCATCTTCACGGAGAGGGAGGCGTCCTCATAGGAATCCTTGGTGTAGTTGTTGGGATCGGGCTTGTAGCCGCCGGAAAAATCAATGGGCAGGGAATAATCGGTCTCCTCCGCCATGACGGGCAGGGCGAAGAGCAGGCACATCAGCACAAGCAGCGCTTTCTTCATCATCGGGCGAATCTCCTTTGCAGAAATCTCTACTATTATACAATCCCCGGCAGAGGCATGCAAGGGAACGTAAGTTCTTTAACAATTCACTCCGGAGTTCGCTGATTGACTTTTGTACAATCAAAGTACAATGTGGATTGTGGTTGCTAAAAGGCAGATGTTGACAAGTTGGATATTTTCGTCTATAATGGCAACAGCAAAATGCGTTCTTTGTTGATTACGCATATCAAGAAAGGGGACGTTACCGTGAAGAATACCATGACCCGTATCCTGCTGTGGGCTGCGGCGCTGGTGCTGGCCCTGGGCCTGTGCAGCGTTTATGCGGAGGAAGCCGCTGAGCCCGTCAGCACCCCCGCCTACATCTTCTGGCAGGACACCGACTGGTGGCCCGCTGCCTGGCTTGAGGCGGATGACTACTGGACTCCCACCCCCGCGATGGTGACCGGCGAGGGCTGGTACACCGTGAAGCTGGATGCTCATATGCCCAGCTGGTTCTACTCCGGCGGCAACAGCAACATCGGCGCCCAGAAGCTGGCTGTCATCATCAAGGATGGCCAGGATCTGTTCCCTGGTCTGTACATGCAGATCGTGGATATCCGCGTGGACGGCGTGTCCTATCCCTGCGGCGCTGTCACCTATGGCCAGACCGGCTATGACAACATCAACGACCAGGAAGGCGGCAAGGTGTACTGGGATGCCAACGACACCTACGGCCTGATCTGGGATCAGTGGATGATCGACAACGGCGGCACCGTTGAAGGCGTTGTCTGGGACAGCACTGCCGAACCCCAGAAGTTCGACGTGTTTGACGTGAGCGTGCTGAACAATCCCTCCTCCATCGAGATCGACTTCTTCCTGTCTGCTCAGCAGGACGTGAAGCCCGAGGGCGGCCCCGAACTGCGCGTGATCGGCGAAGGCCCCGTGATCGATGGCGCTGTGATGACCGTGGCTGAGACTCAGGTTACCCCCGAAAATGCGACGACTGCCTCCCTGTACTATCAGGCGAACGGCTGGTGGCCCGTTATTGATGGTGCTTTGGGTTCTTCCGAGATCGTGACCATCAAGGGTGAAGGCGAATACACCGTTAAGGCAGCGTTCAGCGATCAGGGCGGCTGGGTTCCCAGCGGCAATGGCGCCCTGAAGCTGTGGCTTGTTGTCGAAGACGGCAATAAGGGCCAGGGCACCATTATGGACGGCAAGTACCTGGGCATCTCCGATGTGCGTGTCAACGGCGAGTCCATCCCCATGAATGGCACTGCTGGCTTCGGCGGCACTGGCTACGACAGCGAGTGGAACAAAGACGCTGCCGGCAACATGATCTTTACTTCCAACGATGGTTACTCCGTCCTGTTTGATGACTACGTGAGTGCTCAGGGCACCCTGCCCTGGGGCCATGAGACCTGGGACGGCTCCGAAGGAACTCCCGCTGTGATCAATCCTGACGATCTGAAGAACGTCGCCAACATCGAGGTTGACTTCTTCGTCACCGATACCCAGGGTCAGCTGCCTGAGCCTCCCTCTTACGACTACCAGTGGTATTCCGACAACACCATGGGCGTTGCCGGCTACAGCCTGCGCGACAAGGGTATCACCAACAAGTGGTACAATGTCTGCCCCGTTGACCTGACCAAGAACGGCATCTACAAGATTCCGCTGGTGGCCTCCAACCTGTACGTGATCGGCAACGCCATCGTCACCGTTCAGGACGGCGAAGTGACCGTTGATTACGAGACCCAGTGGGCCTCTCCCGGCAACCTGACCATTTCCGGCGAGTGCGTGAAGTGGTTCGCCTCCATCGACGATGTGACCGATGAATTCTGCCAGAATCCCCAGAGCGATATCGCTTTCGGCGATACCATCAGCACTGCTGAGCTGGGCAATGTTGGCTACCTGTTCATCTGCAACCGCGTCACCTACTGCCAGCCCATCGCTGACAACGGCATCTTCCTGGCTCCCTACAATCACAACCACGTGACCTGGGAAGCCTACCGTGCCGGCCTGGACGCCATGGTCGCTGAAATCGGCGAGTAATCCCAACTGAATCCTCACCGGGGCTCTATATGGGCCCCGGTTTTCAGTTGCGCAAAATGAAATGTGAGCGGAATACTTGTCATTTCCTGTCGGGGGATGTATAATGGATGCAGATTGAATGTCGGGAGGAATACATATGCAGAGAATGGGCCCCCGCGGTTTCCTGACCGATCAGGAGAAGGAAAACCTGCCGAAGGTAACATGGCCGCTGATCAGGCGGATCCTGTCTTATTTGACGCCCTACTGGACGCGCTTTGTGATGGTGTTTGCGACCATCCTGATCTCCTCTGTGCTGGGCTTGCTGCCCTCCATCATCACCGGCCGCATCGTGGACGAGGCGCTGGTGGGGGAGAGCATGAAGCTGCTGATGCAGCTGATCCTCGCGGCGCTGGCCACGATGATCGCCTCCCAGCTGGTGACGGTGCTGACCAGCTACCTCAACGCGTGGATCAGCCAGCACATCATCTTTGACATGAAGAACCAGATGTATGCGCACCTGCAGCAGATGAGCCACGCCTTCTTCACCACAGAGCGGCAGGGCGACGTCATCACCCGCATGAACAGCGATATTTCCGGCGTGTCGGGCGTGATCTCCGGTACGCTGCAGTCGATCCTGTCCAACGTGGCGACGGTGGTGACCACGCTGGTGGCACTCTTTGGCATGAACTGGAAGATGGCCATCATCGGCATCCTGGTGATCCCGCTGCTGGTGCTGCCCACCCGCACTGCCGGCCGCCAGCGCTGGAAGCTGCTCTCCGACGGGCAGGCCAAGCATGATGAGATGAATCAGCTGATCAACGAGACGCTGTCCGTGTCCGGCTCGATGCTGACGAAGCTCTTCACCCGGGAAAAGACGGAATACGACCGCTTTGTGCAGGTCAACGGCGAAGTCACCAAGCTCGCCCTCAAGGAGCAGCTCTCCGGCCGCTGGTTTCACCTGACGATGGGCATCTTCACCCAGCTGGGCCCGCTGCTGATCTACTTTGCCGGCGGCTACCTCATCATCGTCTCCGGCGATGCGGGGCTGACGGTGGGTATGATCACCGCCATGGTGGCGCTGGTCAACCGCCTGTACCGTCCGGTGGAATCGCTGCTGAACATTCAGGTGGATTTCACCCGTTCGATGGCGCTGTTCACCCGTATTTTTGACTACTTTGACCGCCCCATCGACATCAAGTCTCCGGAGAACGCGAAGAAGCCCGACCTCAGCCACGCCGACATCCGCTTTGAGCATGTGCGCTTCGGCTACACCGAGGACGTTGAGATCCTCCACGACATTGATTTCGTCGTTCACCCCGGCGAAATGGCGGCTATCGTGGGCGGCTCCGGCTCCGGCAAATCGACGGTGATCAACTTCATCCCCCGCCTGTGGGACGTGAAGGGCGGCCGCGTGCTGGTGGGCGGCGTGGACGTGCGGGACTTCGACCTGCACTGGCTGCGCAGCCAGATCGGCATGGTCAGCCAGGACACCTACCTGTTCAACGGCACCATCCGCGAAAACCTCCGCTACGCCAAGGAGGACGCCACGGACGAGGAGCTCATCGCGGCCTGCAAGGCAGCGGCGATCCACGATTTTATTTCCGCCCAGCCCGACGGCTACGACACCCAGGTCGGCAACCGCGGCTTGAAGCTCTCCGGCGGCGAAAAGCAGCGCCTTTCCATCGCTCGCGTGATCCTCAAGGATCCCAAGATCCTCATCCTGGACGAGGCCACCTCCGCCCTGGACTCCATCTCCGAAGCCGCCATCCAGGAGGCGCTGGACTTCATCATGAAGGGTCGCACCAGCATCGTCATCGCCCATCGCCTGTCCACCATCATGTCGGCGGACAAGATCCTGGTGCTGGCGGATGGCCGCATTGCCCAGTGCGGCAGCCACGACGAGCTGCTCCGGCAGGAGTTTGCCGATCCGGAGGACAATGTCTACCGTCACCTGTTTGAGACCCAGTTCAACAAGGTGCTGGAAATGGAGCGGAGCCTGCCGGAGAATGGGTGAGTCAGGGCGCGGCACGGTTCGTGCTGAAGTGTGAAAAAAGCCCGGAATCCCTTGATTTGCAAGGGATCCCGGGCTTGTGTTGTTTATTCCCACTCGTCCAGTTGAATTGAAACTTAACGCAATGCGTTTAAGTTTTATTGCTTGTGGTGGGCCAATTTGAAGCATTCTATCCTTGGGATAGAGCCTATTCGGACTTTTGCTATCAAAATTCTATCACCACCAGGATATCACGGTAACGCCCACCGCCGATCCCAGATGGCTTAATTGCATTATAGCATACTTCTGCTGATTTATCCAGAGGGTGTTGGATTTTTTACAATGTGCCGGAGATGCTTGGATTATGCCATTTATACATGGAAGATTTTTCTCGTGCGGCAATGAAATGCTTACACCGAAGACCTCTCCACAATCGAGCAATGGATGATCTCTCTGACTGGCGGCACCGAAGGATTGTTGATCTTCTCCATGATGTGCAGCGCGGCGCTGGTGCCGATCTCGGTCGTTGGCAGCTGTACGGTGGTCAGCGGCGGCTGAAGGTAGCTGGCGATCTCGCGGTTGTCGAAGCCGACGACAGCCATGTCCTCCGGAATGCGCAGCCCCGCTTCGTTCAGTACATGCATACAGCCTGCAGCCATCAGGTCGTTCATGGCGAAGATGACTGTCGGACGTACTTCCAGTGTCAGCAGGGCGCGGGTTTCGGTCACGCCGGACTCATATTCCCAGTTGCCGTAGCGGATGTACTCCTCAGGAATGACCAGCCCCACCTGTTGCATCGCCATCTGGATGCCGTGCATGCGGCGAGCCGTGGGGTAGGAGTGCGGATGCCCAGCAATGACGGCAATGCGCTCATGACCCTTACTCAGAAGATACCGGGTCATGTCGGCGGCGGAGTCCTGATTGGAGTAGGTCACATAAGTGTCCTGCTTGGTGCCGTGGGAGTAGGCAAACACCAGTGGCGTATCCATTGGGTCGAAGAGATAATCCAGGTGCCGGTCGTGCATGCCCACATAGATGATGCCGTCCACATTGGAGGACTGCAGCAGGGACACGCCGTTGTTAATCCGCTGGCGGTAGGAGACGATCTGTTCGTACTGATTGTAGAGCTTCTCCAACAGGTGCAGATCGTGTAGGATCATCCGGTAGCCGGACTTCGACAGCGTTTCGTTGATGCCTGAGACAATGCCCGCCACCGGCAGGCCGCGGATATCCTCCACCAGCACGCCGATGGTGTGGGTCTGGCCGCTGCGCAGGGACTTGGCCAGCGTGTTGGGGGTGTAGTTAGCCTCGGCAATGGCCATGAGCACCTTTTCCGTCGTTTCGGGGGAAAGTTTCTTGGTGCCGTTCACTACATGGGACACCGTAGCAGTGGATACGCCGGCAAGCTGGGCGACATCGCGCATGGTTGCCATGAAAACACCTCTTTTTCTCAAAGGTTAAACGATTCTCCTAATTATAGCAAATGTTTCATCTTTCGTCAATGGGTTTGGTTATCAAATTAACCACTATTTTTGTGCCAAAAATCACATTTTAGGTATTGACTTTTGGGTAAATGACTGTTATTCTGTATCCAGATGAAAGGTTAATCGAATAACCTTTCGGAATAACCGTTCACTATTTAAGAAGGAGGAACCCATTCATGAAGAAACTGCTTGCTCTGCTCCTGTGTGTCATGATGCTGGTCCCCATGGCTGCCATGGCCGATGACGGACGCATCCACATCACCTATTCCTTCTGGGGCAACCAGACGGAAGCTGAGAGTGTCCAGAAGGCGCTGGACGAGTTCAACGCCATGCAGGACAAGATCTTCGTTGAGCCC
This sequence comes from Clostridia bacterium, assembly GCA_045591175.1. GTDB lineage: Bacteria > Bacillota > Clostridia > Christensenellales > Aristaeellaceae > UBA11524. The sequence goes on along the minus strand of JAZNSI010000027.1, from coordinate 5,537 downwards.
ATGCAGATCCCCAACGAAGAGTACACCCAGACCCTGGTCAACTACGCCATCGCTGGCCAGCTGCCCGATTGTGGCATGGTGAACGAGAACGCCGTGCTGTACTTCGCCCGCAATGGCGTCATGGCCGACGTTTCCAAGATGTATGAAGGCGAAGCCCTCCAGCCCATGGAGTGCATCACCTTCAAGGACGGCGAGACCCCCGTTGGCTACTCCAGCTCCAACGAGATCCTGGTTCTGTACTACAACAAGGCCATGTTCGACGCTGCGAACGAGCCCTATCCCTCCGCTGACAAGCCCTACACCTGGGCAGAGTTCGTGGAAGTTGCCAAGCGCCTGACCCTCGACAAGAACGGCAAGCACCCCGGCGAGGAAGGCTTCGACAAGGACAACATCGTGCAGTACGGCTGCTTTGTCAACAACTGGACCTGGCAGATGGAAGTCTGGGCCCTGTCCAACGGCGGCGCCTGGTTCTCCGAGGACGGCAAGGAAGTCCTGATCAACAGCCCCGAGGCTATCGAATCCATCCAGATGGTCGCCGACCTGGCTCTGGTGGAGCATGTCGCGCCCCTGAACGTTATCCCCGAGGATAACGGCGTTGGCATCGGCATCGGCAGCGGCACCGTCGCCATGACCACTGACGGCACCTGGCGCCTGGGCACCGATTTCCCGAACCTGGACATCAACTACGGCATCGCTCCCCTGCCCGTGATGAAGGAGCAGGTCACCCTGTGCACCTCCGGTCTGACCGGCGTGTTCAACGGCAAGAATCAGGAAGCCGCCTACGAATTCGTGAAGTGGTACACCCGTGAAGAGTCCAACTGGGATGCCCTGGTTCTGCCCGGCATCTGGCTGCCCAAGTCCGAGTACTACTACACCACCGAGGAAGGCATCAACGCCTGGCTGGGCAACGAAAAGTATCCCTACAACCACGACATGGAAACCGGCAAGAAGGTTCTGGTTGACTACACCATGAACTATGCCAAGCCCGCCTGCTGGTACTACACCCCCAACACTCAGATCACCACCAACGAGATCCTGTTCACTGCTCTGCAGAGCGTGTGGGCCGGCGAGCGTACTGCTGAGGACGTCATCAATGAGATCTATCCTGAGCTGTGCGAGGCGATCGTGATCGAGTAAATATTTGCTCACAACACAAGGGGGAACGCTCCGGCGTTCCCCCTCCTTGATACAGGGTGCTGAGCGGACGTCTGCCTCTGCCCTGAAAACGCGCTGCGAACGGAGGAACATGGCATGACAGCCAGGCCGATCAAGAAAATGGTGAAATACAACCGGGCTGAAACACGGACGGCATGGCTCTGCCTGCTGCCCTCGGTGATCGGCCTCGTGTGCATCACCTACCTGCCCATGATTGCATCCTTCGCCCTGAGCCTGTTCAGCTGGAATGGCCTGGGCCCGATGAAATTCGTGGGTCTGGACAACTACGTCAAGCTTTTTACCAACGACTCCAAGTTTTATGGGTCCCTGCTGACCACCTTGCAGTACGCAAGCATGTCGGTCATCCTGTCCATCATCTACTCGATGATCATTGCCCTTCTGCTGAACCGGAAGATCCCGGCCCGCGGATTCTTCCGCGCGATCTTCTATCTGCCCTATGTGCTGCCTGCCATGGCGGTATACCTGGGCTGGAAGTGGCTGTACGACTTCAACCATGGATTCTTCAACTATGTGGTGAAGCTGCTGGGTGGCGCACCCATCAAGTTCCTGGATTCCTCTGCGCTGGTCACACCTTCGCTGGCGTTTATCGCTGTGTGGCTGAGCGGCAACCTGATCGTCATCTTCCTTGCAGGCTTGCAGAATGTTCCCCGCACCTACCACGAAGCGGCGGAGATCGACGGCGCCAATGCATGGCAGCGGTTCTGGAAAATCACCATTCCCTGCATGACGCCCATCATCTTCTACAACCTGCTCATGAGTCTCGTCAGCAACCTGCAGGTGATCACCCCGGCGCTGTCCCTGACCAAGGGCGGCCCCGGAACCGGCAGTTACTATATGTGCTATATGCTCTATCAACAGGCGTTCAAGTCCCATAAATACGGCTATGGCAGCGCCGTGGCGGTGATCTTGTTTATTCTGATCGCCATCTTCACCGCAATCCTGTTTGCCACCAGCAAGGGCTGGATCTTCTACGAGGGGGATGATAGAGAATGACGGCTGTAACGAGCGAGAAAACCTCCGGCCGCCTGGCCTCCAAGAAGAAGCGCGAACAGGCCGCCAACATCCTGTCCATCGCCGTGCTGATCCTGCTGGGGCTGATCGTCATGTTCCCCATCTATTGGATCTTCCGCTCGTCCCTGATGTCCAACGGCGAGCTGTATGCCTATCCGCCGGCCTTTACGCCGCCAGAGTGGCGCTTTTCCAACTATGTGGAGACGCTGAAGGTCTTTGATTACTGGAAGTTCCTTGGAAACACCATGACTATCCTGGTGCCCTCCGTCATCGGCGCGGTCATCACGGCCACCATGGGCGGCTATGCCTTTGCAAGATTGCGCTTCCGGGGCAAGAAGTTTCTGTTCATGCTCTGTGTGGGATCGATGCTGCTGCCTTCCATGGTCACGCTGATCCCCCTGTTTGTCGTCTGGGCAAAGGTGGGTCTGGTCAATACCTACTGGCCGCTGATCCTGCCGCACTTCTGCGGCGGCGGCGCGTTCAACATTTTCCTCATCCGCCAGTTCGTCAAGACTGTCCCGCGGGAACTGGACGAAGCCGCTACCATCGACGGATGCGGATATTTCCGCATCCTGGTGTACATCATCGTTCCGGCAATCAAGTCTGCCATGATTGTGGTGGGTCTGCTCAAATTCATCGAACTGTGGAACGATCTGCTCCAGCAGGTCACCTACATCACCCGCCGGGAGAACTACACCCTGGCCCTGGGCCTGAACATCTTCAAGGGCTCCTTCAATGACGACTGGTCATCCATCATGTGCGCTACCTGCCTGTCCTTCATTCCGGGCATCGTGTTCTACCTGATCGGCCAGCGCTACTTTGTCGAAGGCATCGTCATGACCGGCATGAAGAACTAAGGAGGATTCTATGAGCATCCGCGAAATCCCGCTTAACCGGGTCAGGATCACGGACGCTTTCTGGTCGCCGCGCCAGCGTCTGATGACCGACGTGACCATCCCCTACATGGAAAAGATCCTCCGGGACGAGGTGCCGGGGGCGGAAAAATCCCATGCCATCAGCAACTTCCGCATGGCTGCGGGTGAAGAAACCGGCGAGTTTTACGGCATGGTTTTCCAGGACAGCGATGTGGCAAAGTGGCTGGAAGCCGCGGCCTACTCCCTGGCGCTGAAACCGGACAAGGAACTGGAAGCCCGCGTGGATGACGTGGTCGCCCTCATTGGTCGCTGCCAGCAGCCGGATGGATACCTCAACACCTACTTCACCGTGAAGGAGCCGGAAAACCGCTGGGCCAACCTGCTGGAATGCCACGAGCTTTATTGCGCCGGACACATGATCGAGGCGGGCGTTGCCCTGCACGAAGCTGCCGGTAAGGACGAGCTGCTGCACATCTGCATCCGACTGGCGGATCATATCTGCGACAGGTTCATGCAGGTGGAGGGTATCCCCGGCCATCAGGAGATCGAGATCGGCCTGATGCGGCTGTACCATGCTACCGGCAATGCGAAATACCGCGATATGGCATTGCGCTTCCTTGACCTGCGCGGACAGGATCCGCAGTGGTTTGAAAAGCATACGCCCAAACATCCGGGCGTCCACTACGGTGGATATGACATCATCGCCGAGGATACCGCTTACAACCAATCCGACGTGCCTGTCAGGGAACAGACCGTTGCCCGCGGCCATGCAGTGCGCCAGCTGTATATGCTGACCGCCATGGCGGATGCTGCTGCCGACACTGGCGACGCAGAGTTGATCGCCGCCTGTGACCGGCTGTTCGACAACATCACCCAGAAGCAGATGTACGTCACCGGCGCAGTAGGCTCCACGCCCCATCATGAAGCCTTCACAGTGGATTACGACCTGCCCTCGGACCGCTGCTACGGCGAGACTTGCGCATCTGTGGCGATGACATTCTTTGCGCATAACATGCTTGCCATCAAGCCTGATGGACGGTATGCCGACCTGATGGAGCTGGAGCTGTACAACGCTGCCCTCGCCGGGATGTCGCAGGACGGAAAACGGTTCTTTTATGTGAATCCGCTGACCGTGGATACCAGCGTCTCCGGCATTGTCCCCGGCTATGAGCATGTGCTGCCCCAGCGTCCCGCGTGGCATGCCTGTGCCTGCTGCCCGCCGAACCTGGCTCGGCTGATCGCATCCTTGGGCAAATACTTGTGGAGCGAGGACGAGGGCACGGTGTACAGCCATCTGTTCATCGGCAGCGAGGTCGAGACCCGGTATGGCCGCATCAGTATGACAAGTGGTTATCCGTGGGAGGGCAAGGCAGAGTATACCATTCATGATGGCGGAGATTTTGCCTTGACGATCCATGTGCCGCAGCATGCGGTGAAAGTGTCTCTACATGTCAATGGGGAGGAAGTCTCCAACGTCACAGAAGATGGCTACTACCGTATTCAGCGCAAGTGGCGGCAGGGCGACCGCGTAGTCGTGGAATTTGATATGCCGGTACGGAGGATTCATGCTCATCCCTGTGTCCGTGATGCGGCGGGCAAGGTTGCCCTGATCCGCGGTCCGCTGGTGTACTGTGTGGAGGATGCAGATCACGAGGCAATTCTGTCCGGCATTGTCCTGCCTGCCGATGCTGCAATCAATGCCTCTGAGAGCAGCGCGGAGGGAATGGTAGTGCTTCATGCCGAGGGAACTGCACAAAGCTCATCCGACGAACTATACTCAGACAGAACAGTCAGCACGACGGCTGTTCAAATCCGCGCTATTCCATATTTCGCATGGGGTAATCGGACTCTGGGCAATATGCAGGTGTGGATTCGGGAGTGACGGATGAAGTCTAGTGTCGATCAATGCAGAGGAGGAATGAACAAGATCGTTCACTCCTCTGATAGCATCATGATAGCAAAAATGTACTCAAATTGTACTCACAACGCATGCAAAAAAGACAAGGAAACCTCCGTTTTGTAAGGGATTCCGGGCTTGTGTTCTTTACTCCCACTCGATCGTTCCGATGGGCTTAGGCGTGAGATCCAGGCAGACGCGGTTGATGCCCTCGACCTCATGGGTGATGCGGTCGGTGATCTTGTGCAGCAGCGCGTAGGGGATCTCCTCGATGGTGGCGGTCATGGCGTCGGTGGTGTTGACGGCGCGGATGATGGCGGGCCAGCCTTCATAACGCATCTCGTTGCGCACGCCGACGGACTTGAAATCGGGGACGGAGATGAAATACTGCCACACGTGCTCAGCCAGGCCATTCTTGTCGAACTCGTCGCGCAGGATGGCGTCGGCCTCACGCAGGGCGTGCAGACGGTCGCGGGTGATGGCACCCAGGCAGCGGACGCCCAGACCGGGGCCGGGGAAGGGCTGACGGTAGACCATGCCGTGGGGCAGACCCAGAGCCTCGCCCACAACACGCACTT
>JAZNSI010000026.1:0-68818 GCA_045591175.1 Clostridia bacterium | reverse complement strand
CTTTTTTCGATCGCCTGGACGATCTTCTCCTCATCAAAGGGAACAATTCGACCATCGCGTTTCTTAATAGAAGTAATCATAGCACCTGCTCCTTTTTTCGATCCTGTATGTACACGGGTTGACTGAGGAAGAGACATACTCTCATCCTACTAATACCCACTTTTGGGCGAGCGATAACATTATATTGTGTATCCAGACAGAAGTCAATACAAAATATTGTTGTTCTGTAGGGTACAGAAGTGGTGTATATCCACATGGGGGATTTGTCGAAAATGGTACTGGGAAGGGGTTTAGAGACGGAATGTGGAAAACCCGTCCCGGGGTTATCCACATGGCAGATCCCCCCAAGAAATGAGGCAATATATGGATTAAAAGTTTTTTCGTAATTTTTTTGAAAAAAGGGGTTGACAAAAAAAACGGATTCGGGTATTATTATCAGCGTCGCCTGAGTGGGCACGACACGAACGGGGTGTAGCGCAGTCTGGTAGCGCACGTGCTTTGGGAGCATGGGGCCGGGGGTTCGAATCCCTTCACCCCGACCATCAACCCGGCACCAACATCGCGGCTCCTTGGTCAAGTGGTTAAGACACCGCCCTTTCACGGCGGCTACAGGGGTTCGAATCCCCTAGGAGTCACCATTTTTTCCTTCTCATTTGGGCCTTTAGCTCAGTTGGTTAGAGCGGCCGGCTCATAACCGGTTGGTCCCGGGTTCAAGTCCCTGAAGGCCCATTTCTTTAGTGGCCCGGTAGCTCAGTTGGTTAGAGCGCCAGCCTGTCACGTTGGAGGTCGAGGGTTCGAGCCCCTTCCGGGTCGCCACTTTTCTGGACTTGAACACTCAAGAGCTTCGTGCTGGCGTAGCTCAATTGGCAGAGCAGCTGATTTGTAATCAGCAGGTTGCGGGTTCGAGTCCCATCGCCAGCTCCACAAATTTTATATGGGTAGGTTCCCGAGTGGCCAAAGGGAGCAGACTGTAAATCTGCCGTCACTGACTTCGGTGGTTCGAATCCACCCCTGCCCACACTCTTCTGCGGGAATGGCGGAATTGGCAGACGCGCATGATTCAGGTTCATGTGCTCGTACGAGCTTGCAGGTTCAAGTCCTGTTTCCCGCACGGAAGAGCCGGATGCGAAAGCATCCGGTTTTTTTGTTGCTTTCGGGAAGAAATGTATGGCTTCATACGTTGTATTGTCAGAATATGCAAACGGAGGATATGTATAAAGAAGTGGCTGTGCTTGCTGATCCTGTTGCTGCCGCTGACAGCTTTTGCAGAGGAAGCCTGTCCGGTCTGCGGCGGAACGTCTGACCTGTGCCTGACCGACGAAGTCGGCGTGGTGTACTGCTCCGGGACGCTGGTATCATACCCGGAGAAGGCAACGGATACATCCTACACGGTCCGGGAAGGAACGAAGATCATCGGCGAATGGGCTTTTGCGGACAACTATGTTCTGGAGGAGGTCATCCTGCCGGAGGGCGTGGTAATGATCGGCACCGGTGCATTTGAGGGGCGGTACAACCTGAAACGCGTTGCCCTGCCGGATTCGCTGCTTATTATCGGAGAGATGGCTTTCTATTATTGTCCGGCACTGGAGGGGATTGTGCTTCCGCCGCACCTGTACGCCATCGGCCCCTCCGCCTTTGCTGACAATTGGAAGATGACTGCTGTCGATATCCCGGAAACGGTGCGCTACATTGGCTCGGAGGCCTTCTGCAACACGAGCCTGGAAGAGGTGTGGCTGCGCACCATCGATCTGGAAACGGGCTATACAATTTTCACGCCGGACGAGCAGTTTGGTAAAGCAAGGCCGCTGACCATCCACGTCAGCGAGGGGATGCTCTATGATGAGGTCGGCAATCTGGCGAATTTCATCGGCGAGTACGATGCGGGCTACAATGTAACCTTTGTGTATGACGTACCATATTTTGATTGACAATTCTACGATTACCTGCTAAAATATTCACTTGTACGGCGATGAAAAGAAGACCGCGCGTCCACCGTCCACAGAGAGGATTCCCACGGCTGAAAGGAATCCGTCAACGGCGCACGACTGACACCTTGGAGCCTCCCGGTGAGAATCGGGCGTGTCCGCACGTTACAGCGGCCAAGAGGCATCGTATCACGATGCGAAAATGGGTGGCACCGCGAGTTTGTTTTGATCATCTCGCCCCATGCAGATATTTTCTGTGTGGGGGTTTTTGATACCCACACAAAGGAGGAATTGTCCCATGTTGACCCAGGCACCCCGTGGCACCAAGGACGTACTGCCGACCGATTCCTACCGCTGGCAGCACGTCGAAGCCCAGATGCGCAAGGCCGCCGCTGAGGCGGGCTTCCGCGAAGTCCGTACGCCCGTGTTCGAGCACACCGAGCTCTTCCTGCGCGGCGTCGGCGACACCACCGACATTGTGCAGAAGGAAATGTACACCTTCAAGGACAAGGGCGATCGTTCCATCACCCTGAAGCCCGAAGGCACTGCCGGCGCCGTCCGCGCCCTGGTGGAGCACAGCCTCTACGCTGATGCGCTGCCCTGCAAGATGTACTACCTCAACGCGCCCATCTTCCGCTACGAAGCGCCTCAAAACGGCCGCCTGCGCGAGCATCACCAGTTTGGCCTGGAGTGCTTCGGCGCTGCGGATGCTTCCGCCGATGCGGAGCTGATCCTGCTGGCCTTCCGGCTGCTCAGCCGCCTGGGCGTGAAGAACCTCTCCGTGAACATCAACTCCATCGGCTGCCCCAAGTGCCGTCCGCAGTATCACGGGATGCTCAAGTCCTTCCTGGGCGAGCGCATCTCCTGCATGTGCGACACCTGCAAGACCCGCTTTGACCGTAACCCCCTGCGCGTGCTGGACTGCAAGGTCGAGAAGTGTCAGGAGCTGGTGGCGGACGCTCCCTCCATGCTGGACGTGCTGTGCGAGGAGTGCGCCGAGCACTTCGCCCAGCTGCAGGCCTGCCTGAAGGCTGTGGGCATTCCGTACCAGGTGGACAGCCGCATCGTGCGCGGCCTGGATTACTACACCAAGACCGTGTTCGAGCTGATCACCACGACGGACAAGGGCAACCTGACCGTCTGCGGCGGCGGACGCTATGACAACCTCGTCGAACAGCTGGGGGGCCCTGCGCTGAATGCGGTGGGCTTCGGCATGGGCATCGAGCGCGTGCTGATGCTGCTGGATTCCGAGGGTGTCGAGATCCCCAAGCCTGACCAGTACGACGTGTTCATCACCTACATGGGCGGCAACAAGATCGCGGCCTTCTCGCTGGTGCAGCAGCTGCGCGAGGCGGGCATCAATGCGGACATGGATCACACCGGCCGCAGCCTGAAGGCGCAGTTCAAGTACGCCAACAAGACCGGCGCGCCCCTGTGCATCACCCTGGGTGATGACGAGGTGGCGAACGGCGTCATCAAGATCAAGAACATGAACACCCGCGAGGAGCGCACGGCCCCCATGGCGGAGGCCGCCGCGACCGTGCGGGAGATGATAGGCTGAGCCGCAGGAGGGATTCCCATGCTGACGATGCGTCCCCTGTGTCTGGAAGAGGCTGAAGCGGCCTATGACTGCATGCAGGATCTTCCAAACGAAAATGGTTTTGGCAACGGCGGATACGGCCTGCCCTACGAGGAGTTCGTGAACGGGTTTATTCCCCATTGCGACCGGTATGCCAGGGGCGTTGACCTGAAGCCTGGACATGTGCCCCAGCGCTATTACATCCTTTTTGAGGGTGACCGGGCGGTGGGCGTGTTCAAGTTCCGGCCCCGGCTGAACGACATGCTGCGAAACGGCGCGGGGCATATCGGCTATGGGATCCGCCGCGACAGCCGTGGCAGGGGACTGGCGAAGGATGGACTGGCGCTGTTGCTGGAGACTGCCGGTCACCTCATTGAGGAAGACGAAGCCTACCTGGCTGTGAAAAAGACGAATCCCGCGTCCTTGCGTGTGATGCTCGCCAACGGCGCTTACATCCACCATGAGGACGAGGAAGAATACTATACCCGTATTCCGCTGAAACGCTGAGCGGGCATGACTGAGATTGAAGCATCAGGACAATAAAGGAGTAACATCATGCAGAACCGTACGCATACCTGTAATGAGCTGCGCATGGCCAATGTGGGCGAAACTGTGCAGATTTCCGGCTGGATGGAGAACGTCCGCGAAGTGTCCGCGAACCTGGCGTTCGTGGTGGTGCGCGACTTCTATGGCACGACCCAGGTCGTCATCGAGAACGAGGAGCAGATGAAGGCCATCAAGGGCCTGAACAAGGAATCCACCATCTCCGTGACCGGCGTCGTCCGTGAGCGCGACAGCAAGAACAACAAGATCCCCACCGGCGACATCGAGATCGTGCCCGAGAAGATCGAGATGCTGGGCCGCTGCCGCCACAACGAGCTGCCCTTCCAGATCAACCGTTCCACCGAGGCCGACGAGACCCTGCGCCTGAAGTACCGCTACCTGGATCTGCGCAACCCCGAGGTCAAGAAGAACATCGTGATGCGCTGCAACGTGGTGGCCGCCCTGCGCGCTGCCATGATGGAGCACGGCTTCCTGGAGATCACCACCCCCATCCTGACCGCGTCTTCTCCCGAGGGCGCCCGCGACTACCTGGTGCCTGCCCGCAAGCATCCCGGCCAGTTCTACGCGCTGCCCCAGGCTCCCCAGCAGTTCAAGCAGCTGCTGATGACCTCCGGCTTCGATAAATACTTCCAGATCGCCCCCTGCTTCCGCGATGAGGACGCCCGCGGCGACCGCAGCCCCGGCGAGTTCTACCAGCTGGACATGGAGATGGCCTTCGCGTCCCAGGAGGACGTGTTCGCTGTGCTTGAGGACGTGCTGCCTCCCATCTTCGCCAAGTACGGCACCTACAACACTGCTTCCGCCGCGCCCTTCCAGCGCATTCCCTACCTGGAGGCGATGGATCGCTACGGCTCCGACAAGCCTGACCTGCGCATTGATCTGGAGCTGACCGACGTGACCGAGCTGATCGGCGGCTGCGGGTTCGGCCCCTTCGAGGGCAATGTGGTGAAGGCTGTCGTCGTCAGCGACATGACCGCCACCCGCAAGCAGATCGACAAGCTCTGCGCGGACGTTGAGGTTGTTTCCGGCAACAAGGCCTTCTGGTTCAAGGTGGACGAGAAGGGCGAAATCGCCGGCGGCATCGCCAAGTTCGTCAAGCCCCAGGAGGCGGAAGTCATCGCTGCCCTGGACCTGAAGCCCAACACCTTCGTCGGCCTGACCGCCGGCAAGAAGCTGGCTGCTCAGAAGACTGCGGGCGTTATGCGCAAGATGCTGGCTGACCTGTGCCCTGCCCACATCGACCGCGAAAAGTACGAGTTCTGCTGGATCGTGGACTTCCCCATGTACGAGATGGGCGAGGAGAGCGGCGAGCTGGAGTTCTGCCACAATCCCTTCTCCATGCCCAACGGCGGCCTGGAGATCCTGAAGCAGGCCCAGGCCGGCGAGGTTGATCCGCTGAGCATCACTGCGTTCCAGTACGACCTGGTGTGCAACGGCGTTGAGCTGTCCTCTGGCGCGGTGCGTAACCATGATCCGGAGATCATGATCGAGGCGTTCAAGATGGTTCGTCTGGGCGAGGAGGACGTGAAAGCGAAGTTCCCGGCGATGTACAATGCGTTCACCTACGGTGCGCCGCCGCATGCGGGCATTGCTCCCGGTGTGGACCGCATGGTGATGCTGCTGGCCGGTGCCGAGACCATCCGCGAGGTCATTCCGTTCCCGATGAACAAGAATGCGCAGGACGTGATGATGGGCGCTCCCGGCTACGTGGAGCAGAAGCAGCTGGACGAGCTGCACATCAAGTGCGTGCCGGTGGAAAACAACTAACACAGGACACGGAAAAAAGGGTTAAGGGTCTGTGACCCTTACGGGGCATTTGCTGGGAGTGTGTCCCCAGTGGGGACTTCGCGGTAGGCGAAAACGGGAAGCAAATGTTGAATAAGGGGCCGCGGAGGCAACTCCAAAGGAACGTGTATGATTCCTTGCTGCTTGTCTGTATCCCAGCGTCCACCTCATCAGTCAGCTGACGCTGACAGCTTCCCCTCAAGGGGAAGCCTTTGGTGTGGTTCGTTGGGGCTATTCTGCAATATTACTATGATTTTCAGCGGCGGTGGACGGAATGTCTGCCGCCGTTTGCCTACAAGGAGGAACCCGTGAATATTGAGTTTTACTGTCGATGTCAAAAGAAGATGCTGACAGTCGCGGAATGCAAGGAGATATTCAACTGGGAAGGCTGCATGGGCTGCAGCAGTGAACAAAACGCTGGCCGGCAGGCGTTGTTTGATTGGATGAAGGCTTCATTTGCGGATCAATACCCTGTCTCAATGGAAGAGGGCGGCGTGAAGATTCGAGTACATGATTATCTGCGTGTGCTGGCTGATCCGGGCGATGTGCGATATGGTACCTATGTGCTGCTTGAGTGGAATGATGGGGAAGGCGTGCATCTTCATCCGGATGATGTGCAGCAGTATATTGCTGAACTCCTTGCAGGGGAGCAGGTGATTCTGCTTGATGATGCGGATGAAGCGGAAATGATGCTTTCTCGTGGTGAGTGCATGTACAATCCGGAGCTGCTGGACGGATGCTGTAAGGTGATTGACGCCTTTGGGGTACATATGATCAAGACATATGTATCGAAGCTGCAGGACGGCATGCGATGATAAAGTATGTGTTTCAAAGAGAAAAGGGATGAAGTCCCTGCGTGAAAACTTGCCAAGCCGCGCAAACTATGCTATAATGAGGCGAAGCGGTCTGTAAAGGGCCTGTTTCGTGATGCAATCGTCCCATTTTGCGGCAAAAACCGCCGCTTTGTGATTCTGGAGGTGCAGTTTTATGGCGAAGAAGGAAGCTCTTCCTATGAACATTGATCTGAACGACATGGAGCCCGGCAGCAATATCATTTACTCCGGGGAAGTCGTGTCCATCATTGCGGGCGTGGCTGCGTCCGAGGTGGAGGGCATCGCCGGGATGGTGAATGTCCCCAACAGCGGCTTGCTGGGCAAGAACCGCAACGTCACCAAGGGCGTGAAGGTCGAGATCGGTACCGAGGAGGCCAGCGTTGACCTCTACGTAACCGTGGAGTACGGCAAGCCCATCCAGAAGGCTGCCCATGAGGCGCAGGAATCCGTACGCAAGGCCATTGAGGAGATGACCGGATTGCATGTCGTCCGCGTGGACGTGCATGTGCAGGGCGTGAGCTTCGAGAAGGAGAACAAGGCACTGAACGCCGGCGCGAAGAACGCTGTGCTGGAGCCCGCTGAGGTGGAAATGCCCCTGGTGGAGGCTCCTGTGGAGGAAGCGCCTGCGGAGGCGCCCGCTGCGGAGGAAGCTCCTGCTGAGGAGACCGTGGAGGCGTAAGCCGTGCAGCTCCGCATGAGCGGAGCCGCCTCTTTGTGCTGCGCCAAGGCGAGAAAGGAGCGCATTCCTGATGAAAAAGAATATCGTTCTGCGGATCCTGACGGCGCTGAGCGGCCTGATTCTGGCTGCCTCCGGCCTGCTGGTGGTGGCAGAAGCCATCTTCCATGCGCCGGTCACGGAGTGCGCCCGCAAGCTGCTGTTCGCCCATACGCCGCGGACGGTGCTGATCGCGCTGCTGGCGACGGTGGCGCTGCTGGGCCTGGGCGTGAGCTGCATCCTGCTGGCCTTCGCCCGGAATAACGGCAAGCGCAAGGGCTTTGTGATGCAGAAGGCGGAAAACGGCGCGATCGGCGTGTCCGTCAAGTCCATTGAGGGGCTGGTAAAGACCTGCATCAGCCAGCATGAGGTGATCGGTAAGGCGGATATCTCCGTGATGGAGCGCCGCGACGGCATCGTGATCTTCCTGCGCATCGAGGAGGCCGCCGGGCTGAATATCCCCCTGGCGGTGGGCGCGCTGCAGAAGCAGATCAAGGAATATGTGGGCACCTGTACCGGCGTTGACGTGCGGGAGGTCCGTGTGCTGGTTGAAAACAACGACAAGGACGCGGGCGGTTCACCCTACGCGGTGGAGAGGCCCGTGCTGCTGCCCGGCATGGCTGCCGAGGCTGAGCCCGTTGCGGAGATCCCGGCGGAAGAGATCGCGGAGGTCGTGACCGAAGAGGAAGCGCCCGAAACCATGCCCGAGGCGCCGATGCTGGAGGAGAGTGTGGAGGAATTCGCTGAGCCTGTTGCGACGCCCAGCGTCCCCGTGCTGCCCCTGATGCCCGAAATGATCGAAGAAGAGGACGATCGTCCGCTGCATCAGCGCATTTTCGGCGCGGAGGAGCAGCCGGTGTTTGTGCCTGCACCGCCGGAGCTGGTGGTCGAACCCCAGGCAGAGGAGATCCCCGAGGAGCCCGCGGCGGAAGTTGTTGAGGAAGCTGCTCCGGAGGCGTCCGCCGAGGAGGCGGAAGCTGTGGAGGAGATCGACGCGAACGCTGTGCTGGAGGTGGTCGAGGCCATCGCCCAGGAGGCGGAGATCTCCGAAGAGGAAGAACTTGACGACTACGCGGAGTACGACGGAGAAGTCCTGGCCGAGGAAGCGCTGCTGGACGGCGAAGACGAGGAAATCCGCGAATAATTCACCTAAGAAAAGCGAATGGAGGGCAATTTTATGGCCCGTAGTACTGCCCGTGCGGCGGTTATGCAGATGATCTTTGAAAACCTGGCCGGCGGCGAAGGCGGCGAGGATACCCTGGCGATGGTTTATGAGGCCCTGCGCCATGAAGGCATCCCCGGCGTGGAGATCGCCGAGAACGAGCCTAACAAGTCCGACAAGGCCTACATCGCCCGCGTGCTGGACGGCGTGCTGAACAATCTGGATGAGCTGGATGCTGAGATCCAGGCGGCCAGCCCCCGCTGGAACGTCAGCCGCATGCCCAAGGTCGACCTGACCATCCTGCGTCTGGCGGCCTGGGAGATCCTCCACGAAGAGGACGTGCCCGGCAGCGTCGCCATCAACGAGGCGGTCAACCTGGCCACCCGGTATTCCGAGCCCACTTCCGGCCGTTTCGTCAACGGCGTGCTGGGCACCATCCTCCGCAAGAAGGAGGCGGCGCAGTGACACGCGTCGTCATCGGCTTTGACACCAGCTGCTACACCACCTCCGCCGCTGCGGTGACGGTGGAGGGGCAGGTGATCGCCTCCTGCCGCAAACTCCTGCCCGTGAAGCTGGGCGAAAGGGGGCTGCGCCAGTCCGAGGGCGTGTGGCATCATGTCCGCGCGCTGCCGGAGAGGCTGGAGGAGCTGGCGCCCCACATCTGCGGCTGCGAAATCGCCGCGGTGTGCGTGTCCGCCCGCCCGAGGGACGAAGCCGATTCATACATGCCCGTGTTCCATGCTGGGGACGCTCAGGGTCGCGGCCTGGCTGCGATGCTTGGCGTTCCCTGTTTTTCTACGACGCACCAGCGCGGGCATATCGCCGCGGCAAAGGTGGACAGCGGCATCGTGGACGGCGATCTGCTGGCGGTGCACCTTTCCGGCGGCACAACAGAGCTGCTTTCCCTCGTGGGGGATGAGCTGACGCTGCTTGGCGGCACCCTTGACTTGCATGCGGGTCAGGTGGTGGATCGCACCGGCGTAGCGATGGGCCTGCCTTTCCCGGCGGGGCCGCATCTGGAAAAGCTGGCCGTGCAGGGCCATTCCGAGGCTCGGCTGACCATGACCACCCGTGACGGCGGCCTCAACTGCCACCTGTCCGGCGCGGAGACACAGGTGCAAAGGTGGATCAAATCCGGCGAGCTGTCCCAAGAGGACATCGCTCGCGAGGTTTACGATCTGCTGGCCCGCACCGTGGCGCGGATGATCTGCGCCGGCGCGGAGAAAACCGGCATCAATCAGGTGCTGATCGCGGGCGGCGTATCGTCGTCCAAGCTATTCCGGGAGCTGGTGACCGAGCGCATCCACAAGCGCGACCGGGATTTGCGGGTTTGCTTCGGCAAGCCGGAGTTCTCCGGGGACAACGCAGTGGGTACGGCGCTCATCGGTGCGCAGATGCTACGCGAAAACGAAGAATAATTGGAGGGATTTTCCATGTCTGCACAACTGCTTGACGGCAAGCTCATGTCCGACGAACTGCGCGTCCGCATCGCGGAGCGCGTTGCTGCGCTGAAGGAAAAGGGCGTCCAGCCTGGCCTGGCGGTAATCCTCGTAGGCGAGGATCCGGCGAGCCAGATCTATGTCCGCAACAAGGAGAAGGGCTGCGAGCAGGTTGGCATGCACTCGGTTGCCATCCGCCTGCCGGAGAACACCACCCAGGCCGAGCTGGAGGGCCACATCCGCGCGCTGAATGCGGATGCGTCCATCCACGGTATTCTGGTGCAGCTCCCCCTGCCTAAGCACCTGGACGAGGCTGCCGCGCTGGCGGTCATCGTGCCGGAGAAGGACGTGGACGGCTTCCATGTGCAGAACGCGGGCAAGCTGATGAGCGGTCTGCCGGGCGTGGTGGCCTGCACCCCCAAGGGCGCGATGGAGATGATCCGCCGCACGGGCGTGAACCTCTCCGGCAAGGAAGCGGTGGTCGTGGGCCGCTCGAACATCGTGGGCAAGCCCATGGCGATGCTGCTCCTGCAGCAGAACTGCACCGTGACCATGTGCCACAGCCGCACAGTGGATCTGGCTGCCCATACCCGCCGCGCGGACGTGCTGGTAGCTGCCGTGGGCAAGGCGAAGTTCATCACGGCGGATATGGTCAAGCCCGGCGCGATCGTCATCGACGTGGGTATCAACCGCAACGCCGAGGGCAAGGTCGTGGGCGATGTGGACTTCGACAACGTGAAGGAAGTCGCGGGCTGGATCACCCCCGTGCCCGGCGGCGTGGGCCGCATGACCATCACCATGCTGCTGGAGAATACCGTCGAAGCGGCGGAACGCGCTGCGCTGAATAAATAAGAAGGGACGAAGTCCCCCATGCCTGAATGGATCCTGGAGGTCAGCGACCTCAACGAATACGTCCGGGCGATGCTGAACGCTGATCCGGCGCTGCGCAGCATCCGGCTGCGGGGCGAGATCAGCAACTTCAAGCGGCACTCGTCGGGACACTGGTACTTCACCCTCAAGGACGACCGCTGCCGCATCAGCGCGGTGATGTTCCGGCAAAACGCCATGCGCCAGTCCATCCGCCCGATGGACGGATTGAGCGTCATCGTGTCAGGGCAAGTCAGCCTGTACCCGGAGAGCGGCACGTACCAGCTCTATTGCGAAAACATGCGCCCGGACGGCGTGGGCACGCTGTACCAGCAGTTCGAGGCGCTCAAGCAGAAGCTCCAATTAGAGGGCCTGTTCGATCAGGCGCGGAAGCGTCCGCTGCCGTGGCGGCCGCGCAAGATCGCGGTAGTCACGTCGGAAACCGGCGCGGTACTGCACGACATCCGGCGGGTGGCGGCGAGGCGCGATCCCGGTGTACCGCTGGTGCTGCTGCCGGTGCAGGTGCAGGGGCAGGGTGCGGCGGAGGATATCGCTGCGGCGATCCGCAAGGCCGGGACGCTCCCGGGGATCGACGTGATCATCACCGGGCGCGGCGGCGGCTCCATGGAGGACCTGTGGGCCTTTAATGAGGAGATCGTCGCCCGGGCCATCGCGGAAAGCCCCATCCCCGTGATCAGCGCAGTGGGCCACGAAACGGACACCACCATCGCTGATTTCGCGGCGGACGCACGGGCTTCCACCCCCTCCAATGCGGCGGAGATGGCTGTGCCCGACCGGCGGGAGATCATCGAGGGGCTGCGGGACATCCGCCGTCACATGACGGACGCGATGTCGGGCCTTTTGCAGGATCGCCGCTACGAGCTGCTGACGCTGCAAAGGCGGATGGAAGCCCTCCGCCCGGAGCAGCGGATCACGGCGCTGACGGCGCAGGTGGACGGCATGATGCTCCGCCTGAACGCCGCCATGGACGCGAAGCTGCCCGCGCTGGCGCACCGCATCGGCATGGCCGGCATGCGGCTGGACGCGGCGATGGACAAGCGCATGGCTCATCCCCAGGAACGCATTGCGCGGGCGAAGGCAAGGCTGGCAGCGCTCAACCCGTCCGCCGTGCTGGAACGCGGCTATGCGCTGGTCATGGACGGCGGGCGCGTCGTCAGCAGCGCGGAACGTGCCAATAAGATCGACCAGATGACCTTGCGTTTCCGCGACGGCAGCGTAGAGGTCGAACGGAGGAAATAACATGGCTGCAAAGAAAAAGCAGACCTTTGAGGAACGCCTCGCCCAGGTGGAAATGCTGATCAGCGAGATGGAAGGCGGCGCGCTGCCGCTGGAGGATGCGCTCAAGCGCTACGAAGAGGGTATGCAGGCCCTGTCTGCGCTGGAAAAGGAGCTGCAAGCCGCCCAGCAGAAGCTGACGGTGCTGCGCCGCGCTGCTGACGGCTCTGACGAGGAAGTTCCCCTGGAGGTTGACGAATGAAGACCTATGCCGAGTACCTGACCCTGGTGGAGGGAGCGTTGTCTGCGCAGCTGGCCTCGCTGGGGTACATCCCGGAGAAGCTCTTTGAGGCGATGGATTACTCCCTGTCGGCGGGCGGCAAACGGCTGCGTCCGGTGCTGCTGCTGGCGAGCTGCGATACGCTGGGCGGCAATGTGAACGAGGCGCTGCCCTTCGCCTGTGCGCTGGAGATGATCCACACTTACTCCCTCATCCATGATGATCTGCCTGCGATGGACAACGACGACCTGCGCCGCGGCCGCCCCACCAATCACAAGGTGTACGGCGAGGGCATGGCGATCCTGGCGGGCGACGGCCTTCTGTCTGCGGCGATGGAGCTGATGCTGCGTGCTGCGGTGAAGATGGGCGACCTTCGTGGCGTCCGCGCTGCGGAAGCCATTGCCCGCCGCGCCGGCGTGACCGGCATGGTGGCAGGGCAGGTCATGGACGTGACCGGGGAGGGGAGTACCCCCACGCTGGAGAAGGTTGATTACATCCACCGGCACAAGACGGCGGACCTGCTCACCGCGCCCATTGAGGCGGGCTTTATCCTCGCCGGGGCGGATGATGCGGCGATCGCTGCGGGCTGTGAATACGGCCTGCAACTGGGCTTGGCGTTCCAGATGGTGGACGACCTGCTGGACGTGGAGGGCGATGCGGCGATCCTGGGCAAGACCCCCGGCAAGGATGCTGCGGAAGGAAAACTCACCTGGGTGGCGGTCAAGGGCGTCGAAGCGACCCGCGAGGACGCAAAGAATGCCGTGGAGAAGGCGGTCAACGCGCTGAATTTGCTGCAGGGCGAGACAAATTTCCTCAAAACCCTTGCGCAAAGCACCCTGAACAGAGTACAATAAGAAAGATAACTTTTCGTGTGCCGTGCGCGCGAAGGAAACGGAGGTTTTCTCTTTGCACGACATTCTTGGCATTTTTCAGAATCGGGTGCTGTGGTGCGCCGTGGCGGGCTGGTTTGCGGCCCAGGCGCTGAAGATTCCTACCTACTGGCTGGTGGAGAAGAAACTGGACTGGATGCGCTTCTTCGGCAGCGGCGGCATGCCGTCCTCTCATACGGCTTTTGTGGTGTCCCTGGCCATCATGGTGGGCGCGACGCTGGGCTTTGATTCGGCCTGTTTCGCGATTGCGGTAGTGCTGGCGGCGATCGTCATGTATGATGCGTCCGGCGTGCGCCACGAGACGGGCGTGCAGGGGCAGGTGCTCAACGAGATCGTCCGCAAGGTATTCGTGGACGGGCAGCCCATTACCGACGTGGAGCTCAAGGAGCTGGTCGGCCACACGAAGGTGGAGGTTGCTGGCGGTTTTGTCGTGGGTGTGCTGGTGGCCGTGGCCTTCATCCTGCTTTAACATTCAGGATTTATCATCAAGCAAGAAATTCTTTTCGGGAGGATATACCAATGGATCGTTTTCTGGAAGAGGCTGTTTCCAAGCGTAACCGCGCGCTGGATGAGATTCTGTATTATGCCAGCCTGGTGCTGATGATCGTCACCGGCGTGCTGGGCTTCCTCTTTTTGCAGAGCGTTATGGCGGCAGGCCTGGGCGCGCTGATCCCCGCGGTGGTGATGATCGGCATTGCGGTGTACCTGTGGTTCACCCATGACAAGTTCCGCACCGAGTACGAGTACACCTTCACCAACGGCGCGCTGGACTTTGCGATGGTGTTCAACAACAAGAAGCGCAAGTCTCTGGGCAGCCTGAATGTGGCGAAGGTGGACGCCTTCGGCAAGGTGCAGAGCGGCTCCTTCCGCCGCCACACCCAGGGCGACGTGAAGCATCTGCGCTGGTTCCTCAACCGCGACAGCGAGCTGTACTACCTGGCTTTCTCTAAGGAAGGCAAGAAGAGCGTCATCGTCTTTGAGCCCAGCGAGGAGCTGGTGGGCTACATTAAGCACTACCTGCCCTACGGCGCACATCAGGAGAACTGATCCCTATGCCGAACAGAAATGTATATCTGGACAACAGCGCCACCACCCGTCCGTCGGATGCGGTGGTGTCTGCTATGCTCCGGGTTTTGACGGAAAACTGGCATAATCCCAGCGCGTTGTATCAGCCCGCCATGCAGGCGGAGAAGCTGATGACGGCCGCGCGGGATATCTGCCTGAAGGCCGCGGGGGCGGCGGGCCACACGCTGGTGTTCACCGCCGGCGGCACCGAGGCGGATAACCTGGCCATCCTCGGATATCTGCGTACGGTGAAGAAGCCCGGCCGCGTGCTGCTCTTCAGCGTGGAGCACCCGGCGGTGCTCAACTGCGCACAGGAGATCGAGCGCATGGGCCACAAGGTGCAGCATGTTCCTGTGGACAAGCGCGGCGTGTGCGACCTTGAAAAGCTGGAAGCCATGCTGGGGGAGGACGTGCACCTGATCACCCTCATGCAGGTGAACAACGAGGTCGGTGCGGTGCAGCCCATCGAGGCGGTGTGCAGGCTGCGCGACCAGTATTGCCCCAAGGCCGCCATCCATGTGGATGGCGTGCAGGGCTTCCTGCGGGTGCCGTTCCACTTCGGCAAGTCCGGCGTGCAGAGCTACGCCTTCTCCGGCCACAAGATCCACGCCAGCAAGGGCGTGGGCGGATTGATCCTGCGCAAGGGTCACCGCGTGGCGCCCCTTGTCTTTGGCGGCGGGCAGGAGGGCGACATCCGCTCCGGCACGGAGAATGTCCCCGGCATCGTCGGCATGGGCGAGGCGGTTCGCACCTATCCGGCAGAGGGCTGCGAGCGCATGATGGCGCTCAAGCAGCGGCTATGGGCGGGCATTCAGGCGGCTGTCCCCAATGCCAAGCTCAACGGCCCGGATATGGATGATCCGGCCTGCGCGTGCCATATCCTCAATGTGACCCTGGCGCCCGTCCGCAGCCAGACGATGCTCTTTGCCCTGGAGGGCGACGGCATTTACGTCAGCGCGGGCAGCGCCTGCGGAGCCCACAAGCAGAAGGTGTCCTCGGTGCTGACGGCCATGGGCCTGTCCACCGCTGACGCAGACTGCGCGCTGCGCTTCTCCCTCTGCCCTGATGTGACGGAGGAGGACGTCGACTACACCGTCGCAGCCATCAAGAAACACTACGACATGCTCAAGGCATTTGTCAGGAGATAAGAAGCAGAGAAAGACAATGAAAAACCGAATTGTCGAAAAAATTGCGTCTGCCATTTATTTGCTGCTTTGGATGTTTGCTATTCCTTGCGGGGCGCTGAGTATTTACGAATGGTTTACCAGCGCTTTGACGGTGGAAAAATTCCTGGAAAGGATGGCCTGTCCACTTAGTTGGAGGCAAATGAAGGGCTGCTGTCTCTTGTGCCTGGCAATGATATTTTTGCTGCGATGGAAACTGGATAAGCGAAATCAAAAGCGAACAAAACAGTGAGCATTTTGCTGGAAGTCCTTTATGTGGATACATTCTTCAATGATTCGATTAAGATAAGGAGTACCAACCATGCGTGAACTGCTGCTCGTCCGCTATGGCGAGATTTTCCTCAAGGGGCAGAACCGCCCCGTTTTCATGCGCGCGCTGGTCAAGCGCGTCAAGCGCGCCGTGCAGGATCTGGGCGCGACGGTCTACCTCAACGACAGCCGCATCTTCGTTACTGATTATTCCGATCAGGACGAGGCCATCCGCAAGGTCACGAAGGTCTTTGGTGTGCACAGTGTGTGCCCGGCCATCGAGATGCCCAAGGAGGACTTCGATGCGGTGGCGGCCCAGGCGGTCGCCATGATGGCTGACCTGAAGGGTACCTTCAAGGTGACGGCCCGCCGCTCCGACAAGCGCTACCCCCTGGACAGCCCTGCCATCAACGGGCAGATCGGCCACCGGGTACTGGTTGCCAACAAGAATCTCTCTGTGGACGTGAAGAATCCCGATCATGTCATGAATGTGGAGATCCGCGATCACGCCTACCTGTATGTGAAGGTCATCCCCGCCGTGGGCGGCATGCCCGTGGGCACCAACGGCCGCGCGACGCTGCTGCTGTCCGGCGGCATCGACAGCCCCGTGGCTGGCTGGATGATCGCCAAGCGCGGCGTGCACATCAATGCGGTGCACTTCCACTCCTACCCCTACACCTCCGACCGCGCGAAGGAAAAGGTGCTTGACCTGGCCCGCATCCTCTCCGAGAGCTGCTGCGGCATCCGCGTGCACGTGGTGCCCTTCACCAAGATCCAGATGGAGATCCACGAGAAGTGCCCAGACGAGTACACGACGCTGATCATGCGCCGCTTCATGATGCGCATCGCCGAGCGCGTGGCCATCACCGAGAAGTCCGAGGCGCTGATCACCGGCGAATCCATCGGTCAGGTGGCCTCCCAGACCATGACGGCCCTGGGTACCACGGATATGGTGGTGAACATGCCCGTCTTCCGCCCGGTGATCGGCTTTGATAAGACCGAGATCATCGCCATTGCCGAAAAGATCGGCACGATGGAAACCTCCAGCCTGCCCTACGAGGACTGCTGCACGGTCTTCACGCCCCGCCATCCTGCGACCCATCCGCATCTTGACATCATCGAGGCGGCGGAAGCCAAGCTGGACATGGAGGCCCTCATCCAGGAGGCCATGGACGGCATCGAGATCGTGACTTGCTAAGGGGGGGCCCGCTTACGGCAGCATGTTCATGACTGCCACCAGCCCCAGCCCCGGCAGCCCCAGCGCGCCGGTGACCATGGCCGACAGGGGATTCACCCCCAGATGCGGCAGGGGCAGCAGGTTCCAAACGCATAGCATCAATAGCCCCACAACCCCGTGCCGCAGCCAGCGCGCATGGGGTTTTTGCGGATCGTAACGCAGGGAAAACAGCGTCAGCAGCAGCGCAGCGGGGATCAAAATGGCAAGGCTCTGCAAGCGAGAAGCAGGCAAAAAAACACCTCCAGTACAGTCGTGCATGGGGAAATCGTGAAAATTCTGACGAAAAACCCGGCCTGTGGGCGCTTTTTGACCCGCCGGGCTATTGCCAATCCGGAGGAAACGTGGTAAAATAATCAGGTAGGCGTTTGTGCGACCGCTTGAGCAAGGAGGCATTATGCAAAACGATTTCGCTTCGCTGATGCAGACCCTTGCGCCGGATCTGGCGGCGGAGATCTCCCAGCGCGCGCTGGTGCTGGAGCGCATTGCCTCCATGGCGCCAGTGGGACGGCGTCAGCTGGCGGCCAAGCTCCACCTGACGGAGCGCGAGATCCGCGCCTGCGCTGACAAGCTGCGCGAGCAGGGCTTCATCAGCCTGGATCCCGCGGGCATGACGTTGACGGACAAGGCCCGGGAGATCCTTCCCGGCATCCAGGCCTTCACCCGCGCGATGAACGACCTTTCCGGCCTGGAGGAGGAGCTTGCCAAAGCCCTCAATGCCGACCGGGTCTGCATCGTCTCCGGTGACGCGGATCAGGACGCGAACCTCATCGACGAGGTGGGACGCACCGCAGCGCATCGTGTGCGCGGGATGCTCCATTCCGGTTCGACGCTGGCGGTGGCCGGCGGTTCCACCATGGCAGCCACGGCGCGCGCCATGCACAGCCCGTCCCCGCTGCATGTGATGGTCGTTCCGGCCCGCGGCGGCTGGGGCAGACATGTCCACACCCAGGCAAACACCCTTGCGGCGGAGATCGCAGGGCGGCTGGGCGGACATCACCGACTGATCCACCTGCCCGATTACATGGATGACGCTGCCAAGCAGGAAATGCTCCGCCTCCCGGATGTGCGCGAGGTGATGGAGCTGATCCAGCGCGCGGATGTGATCCTCCACGGCGTTGGCTGCGCGGAGGAGATGCTCCGGGACAGCAAGGTGTCCGCCTCTCAGGCGCGAAAGCTGCTGGCGGACGGCGCGGTGGGCGAGTCCTTCGGCGCATACTACGACAGGGAAGGCGAGTGCCTGCTGGAATCCTCCAGCGTAGGCGTTGACCTGGCCCGGCTGACCCCCAGCTGCCGGATGATCGCCGTGGCTGCGGGCAAGCACAAGGCAGAAGCCATCATCGCGGTTTTGCGGCATGACCGGCACGCTCTCCTCGTTACCGACGAGGGCGCGGCACGGGAAATGCTGCGGATTCTGAAACACTGATTTGTACGCCTCCGGGCGCTCAAATATACACATCACTTTGACGATTTTTTTGAAGGAGTGTGCATTCCAATGGCCAAGAAGACTCTTGACAACATTCAGGTTGCCGGCAAGCGCGTCCTGGTGCGCGTTGACTTCAACGTCCCCATGAAGGAAGGCAAGATCACCAACGACAAGCGTATCGTTGCTGCTCTGCCCACCATCAAGAAGCTGATCGCTGACGGCGGCAAGGTCATCCTGTGCAGCCATCTGGGCAAGCCGAAGAACGGCCCGGAAGAGAAGTTCTCCCTGGCGCCCGTGGCGGTTCGTCTGTCCGAGCTGCTGGGCCAGCCCGTCGTGTTCGCCAATGACGACACCGTCGTGGGCGAGAACGCCAAGGCTGCCGTTGCTGCCATGAAGGATGGCGACGTTGTGCTGCTGCAGAACACCCGCTTCCGCAAGGAAGAGACCAAGAACATCGAGACCTTCTCCAAGGAGCTGGCTTCCCTGGCTGACTGCTACGTCTCTGACGCCTTCGGTTCCTGCCATCGTGCGCACTGCTCCACCGCGGGCGTGACCGAGTTCCTGTCTCCCAACGTTGCCGGTTACCTGATCGGCAAGGAGCTGGCCGTGATGGGCAAGGCCCTCGAAAACGCTGAGCGTCCCTTCGTCGCCATCCTGGGCGGCGCCAAGATCGAGGACAAGCTGAACGTCATCAACAACCTGATCGAGAAGGTTGATACCCTGATCATCGGCGGCGGCATGGCTTTCACCTTCCTCAAGGCCAAGGGCTACGAGATCGGCAACTCCCTGCTGGACGAGACCAAGATCGACTACTGCAAGGACATGATGGCCAAGGCCGAAGCCAAGGGCGTCAAGCTGCTCCTGCCCATCGATACTGTCTGCGTGCCTGAGTTCACCTTCGATCCTGCCGTTGAGACCACCGTGTGCGACTCCGACAAGATCCCCGCTGACAAGGAAGGCTGCGACATCGGCCCCAAGTCCCAGGCTCTGTTCGCCGAGGCTGTGAAGGCTGCCAAGACCGTTATCTGGAACGGCCCCATGGGCGTGTTCGAGAACCCCACCCTGGCCAAGGGCACCCTGGCTGTGGCTCAGGCCATGGCCGACTCCGAGGCTGTGACCATCATCGGCGGCGGCGACTCTGCGGCTGCTGTTGAGCAGATGGGTCTGGGCGACAAGATGACCCACATCTCCACCGGCGGCGGCGCTTCCCTGGAGTACCTGGAGGGCAAGGTCCTGCCCGGCGTTGCGGCTCTGGACGAGGCCTGATGCGCGTCTCGTGAAAATTCTGCGGAATTTTCACGAATGGGGTTTTGCACTCCGTCACTGTCAGAGCTGTAAACAGCTCTGACGGCCGTTCCTCCGTGTAAGGAATGTTTTCGACGGAGTCGAAAACGCCCCGCGCCGCCGGGAAACCCGGCGGACACGATTGCAGTCAGAGAGCCTGCGGGCCCTCCGACACCTCCCAAAGGAGTTTACACCGTCCCCGTAAATCTTGCGGGGACGGCTTTTCCCTGGGCACATTTGTGCCTTTTTCAAGGTGTTTCTGCCAATAACATGTTTGTATGAGGTGATTCCAATGCGCAAGCCCATCATTGCTGGCAACTGGAAGATGAACAAGACTCCCGCCGAGGCTGCCGCGCTCGTCAACGAGCTCAAGCCCCTGGTGGCTGACGCGCAGTGCGACGTGGTCGTCTGCGTCCCCGCGGTGGACATCGCTGCGGTGAAGGAAGCTGCTGCCGGCTCCAACATCAAGGTCGGCGCGCAGAACGTGCACTGGGCTGCTTCCGGCGCTTACACCGGCGAGCTGTCCGCTGATATGCTGGTCGCTGCCGGTGTTGAGTACGTGGTCATCGGTCACTCCGAGCGCCGTCAGTACTTCGGCGAGACCGACCGCACCGTCAACAAGCGCGTGCTGGCTGCCGTGGGCGCCGGCCTGAAGGCCATCCTGTGCGTGGGCGAGATGAAGGAAGTCCGCGAAGCGGGCGCCACCGACGGCCTGGTTGATTTCCAGACCATCATGGCCCTGAACGGCCTGAATGCCGAGCAGGTGGCCAACGAGGTCATCATCGCTTACGAGCCCGTGTGGGCTATCGGCACCGGCCTGACTGCCACCGATGAGCAGGCCAACGAGACCATCGGCGTGATCCGCAAGGCCATCGCCCGCACCTACGGCCAGGAGTGCGCTGACAAGGTGCGCATCCAGTACGGCGGTTCCATGAATCCCAAGAACGTCAAGGGCCTGATGGCCCAGCCCGAGATCGACGGCGGCCTGATCGGCGGCGCGTCCCTGAAGGCTGCGGACTTCTCCCTGGTCGTCAATTACGACAAGTAAGGTCTTCGACCTCTTTTATCCGCCAATGTTGAGCGTCGCTGGAGTTGACTTCCTCGCCTCATATTGACGGACGCAAGGCTGCACTGGCAACGGTGCGGCCTTTTTCAGGACTTCAGCAGAACCCTTGGAGATTTCCTTCAGTTTGTGTAGTGGACTATTCCGTATGCCGCTGCGGCTGCATCGAAACCTTCAAAAGGAACAATGCGGCGACTTTGCAGAGGATTGCTTCCGCTGAAGGCGGAAATTCAGGCAATCCTCTGCAACCGGAGCCGCCCCGAATGCAGCCGCCTCTCCCAATCGCACCGGAGCAGGAGGGGGTCCGGGGGAAAGTCCATGTTGACTTTCCCCCGGCGGCTTTGCGCCGCTTTCGACGCGCGAAAGCGGCCACCTGCCATGGAGACGCCATTTCCCGGAGAAGATAAAACAACATTGACAGGAGGTATCCCCATGCTTATCCGCAACGCTGTGATTGACGGCTATCCCGGCCCGGTTGACCTGCGCCTGATGCACGGCGCGGTGCAGGAGATCGGCGTGGGCCTCCAAAAGGGCCTGTACGAATCCGAGCTTGATCTTGCCGGGGATACGCTGACGGTTTGCCCGCTGGAAATGGAGCTTCCCAAACGATATCGCCGCGTCCGCAGGGAAGGGGAGGATTCACGCATCATCCCCGGTACGCGGGAACCTCTGCTGCGCTGGCATGGCGGAAAGATGGCGTGCTTCGTTGACAGCCACTCCGCGGATTGATGGATTTACGACAGGAATCCGCCGTGAGGCTGTAAACGGTTTCAGAAATTCTCATATTCCCCGTGAAAAAGCCCGAAATGGCATTGAATTTCCCGGGGAATGATGGTATAATTGTACGGAAATCAACCCGAAAGGATGGTATATTATCATGAAGCAGTTCATCGTTGAAACCTCCGCCCGTCACGTGCATGTGTCCCAGGCCGATCTGGAGACCCTGTTCGGCGCCGGCTACCAGCTGACCCCCAAGAAGGATCTGTCCCAGCCCGGCCAGTACGCCTGCGCTGAGCGCGTTGACGTCGTTGGCCCCAAGAAGACCCTGACCGGCGTGTCCATCCTGGGCCCCGTCCGCAAGGAGACTCAGGTCGAGATCTCCCTGACCGACGCCCGCTCCATCGGCGTGGCTGCCCCCATCCGTGAGTCCGGCGATACCGCGAACTCCGGCGGCTGCAAGCTGGTTGGCCCCTGCGGCGAAGTGGAACTGGCTCAGGGCGTCATCGCTGCCAAGCGCCACATCCACATGACTCCCGCCGACGCGGCCGAAATGGACGTGAAGGACAAGGACATCGTGTGCGTGAAGGTCGAGACTGAAGGCCGCACCACCATCTTCGGCGACGTGGTTGTCCGCGTGAACGAGAACTTCGCGCTGGCCATGCACATCGACACCGACGAGAGCAACGCTGCTGCCTGCGGCCGTGCTCAGATGGGCGAGATCGTTAAGTAAGTCAACATTCCACCCCGGTAGAAATTCTGCCGGGGAGGTTTCATTTCACAAAGTTAAAGGAGTGCAATCACCATGAAGGTTTTGATCGTCAATGCCGGTTCTTCTTCCCTGAAGTACCAGCTGGTCAACATGGACAATGAGGACGTCATCGCCAAGGGCGGCGTGGAGCGCATCGGCCTGGCTGGCTCCAACCTGAAGCAGAAGGATCATGAGGGCAATGTCAACGCCCAGTATGTGCAGGAAATTCCGACCCATGTCGTGGCCTGCGAGCTGATGCTGAAGGCGCTGCTGGAGTCCGGCACCATTAAGTCCATGGACGAGATCGGCGCTGTGGGTCACCGCGTGCTGCACGGCGGCGAGGAGTTCACCGCTTCCTGCATCATCACCGAGGAAGTCAAGGCGGCCATCCGCAAGTACATCCCCCTGGGCCCGCTGCATAATCCCGCCAACCTGCAGGGCATCGAGGCCTGCGAGGCCGTTATGCCCACCACTCCCCAGGTGGCTGTGTTCGACACCGCTTTCCATCAGACCATGCCCCCCAAGGCCTTCATGTACGGCGTGCCCTACGAGTTCTACAAGGAAATGGGCCTGCGCCGCTACGGCTTCCACGGCACCTCCCACCGCTATGTTTCCAAGCGCGTGTGCGAGTTCCTGAACATCGATCCCGTGGGCAAGAAGATCATCGTGTGCCACCTGGGCAACGGTTCTTCCCTGTCCGCTGTGGTTGACGGCAAGTGCGTGGACACCTCCATGGGCCTGACTCCCCTCGAGGGCCTGCTGATGGGCACCCGCTGCGGTTCCTGCGATCCCGCGGTCGTGCAGTTCATCGCCAACAACAAGAATATGACCCCCGATGAGGTCCTGAACCTGATGAACAAGCAGTCCGGTCTGCTGGGCATCGCCGGCGAGGGCACCTCCGACATGCGCGACATCGACCGTCTGGCTGACGGCGGCCACGAGCGCGCCGGTCTGGCCCGCGACATGCTGCACTACCAGATCAAGAAGCTGATCGGCTCCTACATCGCTGCGATGAACGGCGTGGACGTGATCGTCTTCACCGCTGGCATCGGCGAGAACGGCCCCGAGCTGCGTGAGGCCGTCATGTCCGAGTTCGAGTGGCTGGGCGTGAAGATCGACAAGGAAGTCAACAACTGCAAGGGCAAGGAGATCGTCATCTCTACCCCCGACTCCAAGGTCACCGTGTGCGTCATCCCCACCAACGAGGAGATCATGATCGCCCGCGATACCAAGGAACTGGTCGAGAACGCCTGAGAAGCATTGCAAAATGCATAACAGCATCCGGGGGAGATAATTTTCCCCCGGAATTGCTGATTTTCTGCCGTAAAGGTGTTGACAAATCGGCAGAAAAATTCTATAATTACAAGCGGTCTAATTTGAGGTGGTGAGCACTTGAAGCTGGATGTTCTCCAAGCACTGCGGAATCCCGGTACGGAATACGCCTTCTCTGCGGAGCAGGAATTGGCTCCTCAGGATGTCGGCGGCAGCGAAGTGACCTTCGATGCCGTGAAGCTGACGGGCAAACTCGTCGCCGGTGAGGACGGCAGCGTCACGGTGGAAGGAAAGCTTTCCACGGTTGCTCATGCCCAATGCGCCAAATGTCTTGCCCCTGCCATCAGCGAGGTCGAGGGTGACTTCCGCGAAACCTTCATCCATGGAGGCGACCCGGAGGATGACGAGAGCTTTGCCTACAACGGTGCTGCTCTTGAGCTTGATAAGCTGACGCTGTTCTACGTGATGTTCAACCTGCCCATGCGCTTCCTGTGCAAGGAGGACTGCCCGGGCATTGGACAGTACGCCGGAGCAGGTGTGACCATTAGCACGGACGAAGACATCACTACTACGCTTTGCCAGGACGAACTGAATGTTCAGCGTCCTTTTGCGGCATTGCAGCAGTTGCTGGCTGAAAAGTCTGACAACGCAGAAAACTGAGGTCAGCAATGGGCTGCCCCATAAAAGGATGAGGAGGTGTAACAATGGCTACTCCTAAGGGAAAGATCTCTAAGGCTCGCAAGCACAGCCGTCAGGCCAACTGGAAGCTCACTCTGCCCGCGATCGTCGAGTGCCCCCAGTGCCACCAGATGAAGCTGTCCCACCGCGTGTGCAAGCAGTGCGGTTACTACAAGGGCGTTCAGGTCGTCGTGAAGAACGAGGAAGCGAACGCGTAAGCGGCCAGCGGCCGCGGGCATTTCCGCCAAACTGAGCGTTTGCGGAGCAGGCCCACGCGCCTATAAATGGTTTGAACAAAAAGTACACACTGCTCGCAAATGAAGAGGAGTACCTCAATGTCCGTGCGGATAGAGAGGGCGGTTCACCGGCTGGAAGACCGCCTGCGCGTCGGGTGAGGGAAGGTCGCTTCACAGAGCGCCGTTTGAACGCGGGATACCGTCAGTAGCTCGGTGCGGCTTGCGTCCGTTATAACGCATGTGAGGTAGATGGGTGAACTATGTTCATACCCGTTTGCGAAGCAAGGTGGTACCACGGAGCAGCTCCGTCCTTCGGGATGAGAGCTGCTTTGCGTTTTGGGAAAAGAATCGTCCCCACAAGCGACACGCGTACGAACCCCAAAGAGGCCAGTCAATCGTGATCGCGAAAGGGGATTCTTAAGGGTGTAAGACCCTTAAGCAGGGTGCAGGGACAGCGTCCCTGCAAGGAGGTGACCCGTATGAACTGCATAGCCAATCGCCGTGTGGGCGCGGTCGCCTGCATGAGCGCGTAAACCCTCTCAGTCAGCTTGCGCTGACAGATCTCCCAAAGGGAGAGCCTTTCGGAAAGGAGTGCTATACTGATGGAAATGGAAAAGAATTTTAATCCCCAGGCCCTCGAAGGCGATCTGTACAAGGCCTGGGAAGAGTCCGGTGCGTTTGAGGCGCACCGCGTGGAGGGCAAGAAGCCCTTCACCATCGTGATGCCGCCGCCCAACATCACCGGTCAGCTGCACATGGGCCATGCCCTGGACTGCACGCTGCAGGACGCGGCCATCCGCTATCACCGCATGAAGGGCGACCCCACCCTGTGGCTGCCCGGCACCGACCACGCTGCCATCGCCACCGAGGTGAAGATCGTGGCTGCGATGGAGAAGGAAGGCCTGACCAAGGAGTCCCTGGGTCGCGAAGGCTTCCTGGATCGCGCGTGGAAGTGGAAGGAAGAATACGGCGGACGCATCGTCCACCAGCAGCGCCGCATGGGCGTGTCCTGCGACTGGAGCCGCGAGCGCTTCACCATGGACGAGGGCTGCTCCAAGGCCGTGCGCGAGACCTTCTGCCGCCTGTATGAAAAGGGCCTGATCTACCGCGGCGCGCGCCTGGTCAACTGGTGCCCCTGCTGCATGTCCGCCATCTCCGACGCCGAGGTGACCTACGAGGAGAAGCAGGGCAACTTCTGGCACCTGCTCTACCCTGTGAAGGAAACCGGCGAGATGCTGGAGCTGGCCACCACCCGTCCCGAGACCATGCTGGGCGATACCGCCGTGGCCATCAACCCTGAGGACGAGCGCTACGCTCACCTGCACGGCTGCCACGTCATCCTGCCCCTGATCAACAAGGAGATCCCGATCGTCTGCGACGAGCACGCTGACATGACCAAGGGTACCGGCGTGGTGAAGATCACCCCTGCCCACGACCCCAATGATAACGAGGTCGGCGCGCGCCACAACCTGCCGCTGGTGCGCGTGTTCACCTACGACGGTCACATGACCGGCGGGGCGGACGCCTCCGACGACATCGAGAACCTCGAGGTGCTGGACTGCGGCAAGTACGCCGGCATGACCACCGACGAGGCCCGCAAGGCCATCGTGGCGGACATGACTGCCCTGGGCCTGGTGAAGTCCATCGAGCCCCTGACCCACGAGGTCGGCACCTGCTACCGCTGCAACACCGTCATTGAGCCCATGGTGTCCAAGCAGTGGTTCGTGTCCATGAAGCCCCTGGCCAAGCCCGCCATCGAGGCTGTGACCTCTGGTGCGACCCAGTTCGTGCCCGAGCGCTTCTCCAAGCAGTACATGAACTGGATGACCAATATCCGCGACTGGTGCATCTCCCGTCAGCTGTGGTGGGGCCACCGCATCCCCGTGTGGTACTGCGACGACTGCGGCGAGATGATGGTCCTGCGCGAGGATCCCTGCTGCTGCCAGAAGTGCGGCAGCAAGAACATCAACCAGGACGAGGACGTGCTGGATACCTGGTTCTCCTCCGCGCTGTGGCCCTTCTCCACGCTGGGCTGGCCCGAGCAGACCGTGGATCTGAAGTACTTCTATCCCACCGACGTGCTGGTGACCGGCTACGACATCATCACCTTCTGGGTGAGCCGCATGATCACCATGGGTGTGGAGGAAATGGGCGGCGTGACGCCCTTCAAGACCGTGCTGATCCACGGCCTGGTGCGCGACGAGCTGGGCCGCAAGATGTCCAAGTCTTTGGGCAACGGCGTGGATCCCCTGGAGGTCATCGAAAAGTACGGTGCCGACGCGCTACGCTTCTCCCTGGTCATGGGCGTGTCCCCCGGCAACGACACCCGCTACTCCGAGGCCAAGGTTGAGTCTGCCCGCAACTTCGCCAACAAGGTGTGGAACGCCAGCCGCTTCGTGCTGATGAACGTCACCGAGAAGGTCGAAATGCAGCCCGACATGCTGACCACCGCCGATAAGTGGATCCTGACCCGCTTCCAGGACGCCGCCCGTCAGATCTCCGGCAACATGGAGGAAGGCGAGTTCGGCCTGGCTGCCAACCGCATTTACGACTTCGCGTGGAGCGAGTTCTGCGACTGGTACATCGAACTGGCGAAGTCCCGCCTGGGCGGCGAGGACGAGGCCGCCAAGAAGGCTGTGCAGGGCGTGCTGCTGTACGTGCTGGAAGGCCTGCTGAAGCTCCTGCATCCCTTCATGCCCTTCCTCACCGAGCAGGTGTACAAGTCTCTGCCCGGCTCCGAGGGCTTCCTGATGCTGAAGCTGTGGCCTGAGATCAAGGACGAGCTGGACTTCCCGGCGGACGAGAAGCAGATGAACGGCGTGATCGAGATGATCCGCGTGATCCGCAACCTGCGCACCGAGATGAACGTGGCGCCCTCCAAGCGCACCCGCATGATGTTCGTGGCCAATGAAGGCTGGGCGGAGACCCTTGCTGCCTCCGACATGTACTTCCGCCGTCTGGCCGGCGCCAGCGAGACCGTGGTCATCGCTGAGAGCGAGCTGGGCACCGAGAAGACCGTGTCCGCCGTGACTGAGGCCGCCACCATCTACATCCCCCTGGGTGACCTGGTGGACTTCGACAAGGAGATCGCCCGCCTGCAGAAGGAGATAGACAACCTGCAGAAGGAGATCGCCCGTGCGGAAGGCAAGCTGAACAACCAGGGCTTCGTGGCGAAGGCTCCCGCTGCCCTCGTGGAGCAGGAGAAGGCCAAGCTGGCCCTGAATCAGCAGAAGCTGGAGCAGGTCGAGAAGCGTCTGGCGGAGCTGAAGGAATCTATCTAATCGAATATAAGGCGGCATGGCCATTACGGTCATGCCGTTTTCTGTGTGTCTGCGTATAGCGCACAAAGAACATGTCTAATATGGCCGGTAAATGGATAAAAATTTCCGAAAATGATTTGCTTTTTTTCGTAAGGGATGGTATAATATGCAGGAATCCCATTGAATTGGGAAACATCAACGTCGCGGGTAAGCGGAAGGAATGCACAGCGCATGAGAAGGAAACGAATTGCAGCCCTGATGGCTGGCGTGGATCAGGAATACCAGCAGGGCTTTACCTGGGGCATGCACAGCGCATCCCAGGAAAATGATGTGGATCTGTGCATTTTCAACTGCCAGGGCCATGCCGATGGCTTTGAACGCAATGACAAGGGCGAGCGGGCCATCTTCAATTTGCCCAACCTGGCGGATTTTGACGGCGTGGTGCTGTTGCTGGAGACCATCCCCACGGAGGAATGCAGCGAACAGATCCTGCGGATGCTGAGCCAGTACCCGGATATGCCGCTGGTCACCGTGGACAGCCAGTGGGGCCAGAGCGTCAGCATCACCTTTGATGACGACAGCAGCGTGCGTGAGCTGATGGTTCATCTGCTGGAAAACCACGGCATGCGGGAATTTGCGATGGTTACCGGCCCTGTGGGCGTCAGCGTGGCGGACAACCGGGCCAATGTGGCCCGGCAGGTGATCGCGGAGTATGGCGCCAATCTGCCGGCGGATGCGATCTTTGATGGCCGCTGGGTCCGCGAGGGCGGGCGCATGGCGGCAGATAAGCTGCTGGCCCGTGGTAAGCCGCTGCCGGAGGTGATCGTCTGCGGAAACGACGATATGGCCTTTGGCGTGGTGGAACGGCTGCGGGAGAAGGGCGTGCGCATTCCGGAGGAAGTGGCGGTCACCGGTTTTGACGCCCGGAATGAGGCTGTCGGCCGCGGATTGACGACCATCAATCGCCCTGTGCAGGAGGCGGGCAAGCTCGCCGTCAATGTACTGGTTGACTGGATGAAAAACGGCAAGCCTGAAAAGCCTGCCTATATGATGCCGACCAGCATCGTTTATGGTGACAGCTGCGGCTGTCCCTTCAATGGCGTGCAGGCCTCCAAGTATGTGCGGCTGCTGAGCTCGGAACGGCGCGGCGTGGAGCAGACGCTGCTCAAGGGCGCAGGCTTCTTCAGCGGCATGTCCGGCATGATGGACGTCGCGGCCGTGGGGGATCGCATCGAGGAGTTTGCGCGCAACTGGAAGGCCAAGCAGATGCATGTCTGCGTGGATCCGGAATTCCTGAAGGCGGAGGCGGGGCGCGAAGATCGCTTCCCGGAGGAAATGCTGCTGCTGTGCAGCTGGAGCGCGGGACGGCGCTATCCTCAGCAGCGCTTCGCGACCCAAAGGCTGCTGCCGCTGCTGGATCAGGAGCGGGACCAGCCCCTGGCGCTGGTGTTCTCCCCACTGTATTCCGCTGACCGTGGCTTTGGCTATGTGGTGTTTGATATGGCGCACGCGGCGGGCTACGCGCTCTATGCGCTGCTGACGCTTTTGTCTGCAGCCCTGAGCAGCATGTCCCTGCACGCCACGGTGCGTGCCTACGCCGAGGCGCTGGAGGACATGTCCATCCATGATGTGTTGACCGGATTGTACAACCGCCGCGGTTTCGAGCGGGTGGTGATGCCGGTGTTCCGCCAGGCAGTTCGCGAGCAGCGGTGCTTTGGCATCATCAGCCTGGACGCCAACAACATGAAGTACATCAACGACAATTTTGGCCACCACATGGGCGACGCGGCCATCTGCCGCATGAGCTGCATGATCAAGTGCCTGGAGAAGTACAACATGACCTGCGTCCACATCAGCGGCGACGAATTCCTCGTGGCGGGCATGGTGGAGGACGAGGCAGACGCCATGCATCTGCGCCAGGTGCTTGAAAAGGAGATGGAGCGGTTCAACCGGGAGGATCCCTGGTGCTGCGAAATCGAGGCTGGCGTGGGCGTATATGCCGCCATCCCCCAGACGGAAGAAGAGATCGGCGATTTCATGCGCCTGGCAGACTACCAGATGTATATCGACAAGGACCTGAAGAAGAGCAGGCATCAATAAAACAAGCCGCCGGAGCAATGCGCAGCCGGCGGCGTTTTGATGAGGGGAAGGGAAGGGTCAGCGCTGGCGGCCCATGAGGTCCGAAACAAAGCAGATGCCGTTGCGGCCTGCATCCTTGATGGCGTACATGGCCTTGTCTGACAGGCCGTACATGTCATCCAGCCTGGTGGCGTCACAGGGGTAGAAGCAGATGCCGATGCTGGCGGAAAGGTAGATCTGCTCGTAATGCACGCCGCGCAGGGCGGTCAGCAGCGCGTTGGCCTTGCTTTCCACCGTGACGCGGTCCGGCACATTGGTCATCAGGACGAAGAACTCGTCGCCGCCGATGCGGCCGACCACATCCGTGGAGCGGAAGCTGCCGGCGATGGCCTTGGCGAAATCCGCCAGCGCCTGATCGCCTGCCTGATGGCCGTAGGTGTTGTTGACGTCCTTGAAATAGTCCGCATCGATCATAAACAGCGCGTGCTGCTCGCCGGGAACGGACTGGGCCAGCCGCTCGCGGATGAGCTGCATGGTGGCCTTGCGGTTGAGCAGCCCCGTCACTTCATCGCTGTCCGCCAGGCGGATCTGTTCCGCCTCGTCCAGCTTGCGCTGCTGTACGTCGCGCACGACCAGCATCATGCACAGGTGGCCGCTGATGGCGTCCTCCAGGAAGTGGATCTCGTCGCGCACCCAGCGAGTCTCGCCCATGGTGACGTAGCGCTGGTATTCCAGCACCATTTCCCGTTCGCCGCTGTGGTACAGGGCGGTCAGCCTGTCGGGGGTGAAGCTCCGGAAGAAGTCGTAGGCGGGAACGTTGCTGTCCGCCATGCGGGCGTAGGCGTTCATGACCAGGGTGTCGATGCTGCCGTGGTAAGCGAAATCAAAGCCGTTGACGGACTGGTGATGCTCGCTGACGATACGCCAGTCATCGATGTCCATATAGGCGGCGAAATAGACGTCGTGGGGCAGGGTGAAGAGGTATTCCAGCTCGCGCACGCGGTTGCGCAGGAGGTAGTACTCCATGGTGATGTCCTTGGAAACGCCCACCAGCCCGATGAATTCCCCATTGTCATCCCGGAGGATGAACTTGGACGTGGAGGCGTAGCGGGGCCGGCCATCCTTTTCGGTGATGGGCTCCACGTAGTCGATCAGGTCGGTCTGCTGCGCGATCAGCTTCAGGTCGTCCTCGCGATAGCGCTGGGCCAGCTCCTGGTCGGCGAAAATGTCGAAATCCGTCTTGCCGATCAGGTCGGATTCCTGCTCCCAGCCGGCCATCTGGGCAAACTTGGTGGACGCGGCGCGGTAGATCAGGTCCTTGTCCTTGATAAAGATCTTCTCGCGGGAATGCTTGAGCAGATGGTAGGAGGCGGAGAAGATCAGCTCGGCCCGATGACGACGGTCGTCTCCGGCAGGGGGAGTATTCGTGTTGGAGTTCATAGGCAGGCTCCTTTATATGGCAAATCGGTAATGAATCATGACTTTCACAGATGAAATATATTTTACCGCATTTGCCGGTTTGCGTCAAGTTGTTTGCCCTTTTACACTTGGATTTTACGCATCGGATACATACCAGAATGGACAAATGCGATTTGGGAAAAAGAAACATATGAAAAACAACATATAATGTAGACATTCGCCGGTAATTATGTTATATTCATGCTGGGGAAATGCTTGCCGAATGCATGAAATCACCGGATTTCATGCCGTTTTTTGCGAATGGAGCAACCCCTGAAAACGATGCCGAAAACGCTGAAAACGTTGCCGGAACGGCGGCGGAAAAGCGAGCGGCCGTCGTTTGACGAAAATACAGCGAAAGTACAAACTGCCGCAGGGCGTGAAAGGGGGCTGCACATGGATCGCAAGGCATACAAAATGCTGCTCGCGGTGCTGGTGCTGCTGATCCTTTTGCTACTGGGTGCGATGGGGTATATCGGCTGGGCACTGATGACGCCGCCCGTGGAGGAGCCCCCTCTGCCGGTGGAATCCCCCATGCCCACGGCCACCCCCAAGCTGCTGACCTCTCAGGACTTTGAGCCGGACAGAAGCGTGCTGTACACCATCCCTCAGGGGATGCTGACGGACGGGCAGGGGAATGCGGTGCCGCTGGAAGCCTTCCGGGGCCGGGAGACGGTACTGATCTTCTGGTCGAGCTGGTGCGGGGACTGCAAGGAATACCTTGCCGGGGATTTCGCCCTGGCGGCGCAGTCGGCCCGCAGCAGCGGCGCGGCGGTCCATCTGGTTTGCCGGGAGGGCGTAAGGGAGGATAACCGCGAGGCCGCCGAGGCTGCACTACAGCAGCTGGCGCTTGCCGAAACCACCCTCATGGATCCGGACGCAGCGCTGTACACGGCGCTGGGGCTGCACTGGGTCCCCTCCGTGGCGATCCTGGACGCCGAGGGCCGGGTGGTGTACACCGCCAAGGGTGCACCGGATGCAGCGGAAATATCCGCGCTGCTGAACTATGTCAGATCCCCCGACCGGCAGACGCTGCGCTTCCTGGAATCGCGGCTGACGACGCCCGCAGGGCTGGTCGCTTCCGGCTACCGGGTCATGGATGGCCAGGTCGTGCCGGGACAGACGCTGCTGTCGGAATCTCAGGGGCTGCTGATGCTCTGGGCGGCGCAGACCGGCGATCAGGAAACCTTCGACCGGGTGTGGCGCGCGGTGCGGGACGGCATGTCCGCAGGCGGGCTGACGGCCTGGCGGGTGGACGGCAAGATGTCGGAGGTCAACGCGGCGCTGGACGATCTGCGCATCGTGGAGGCGCTGGCGCTGGCGGACAAACGCTGGGGGCTTTACGGCCATGAGGCCGCGGCCCGGGCGAAGACTCTTTACGACCGCTGCGTGCGGGATGGGCTCATGCGGGACTTTGCTTCCCTCAAGGGAAAAAACGCGGCGGATACCGTCACGCTGTGCTACATGGACGTGGCAGCCATGGAGGCTGCTGCAGCCTATGATCCCCGCTGGACGGAGGCGGCCCAGGCGGCCCGGACGCTGCTCAGCGCGCCGGAAAGTCTCATCAGTGAGGCGCTGCCCCTTTATCACACCCGCTATGATGCGAAGAAAAAGACCTACTCCGGCGATGTGGTGCAGATGAACGAAGCCTGCGTGGCGGTGCTCAACGCGGTGCGGGCGGAGGTCGTCTTCCCTGAGACGCTGGACTGGCTGGAAAACACCCTGGCTGCCGGGCCGGTATATGCCCGCTATGGCGCGGACGGCAAGGTGCTGCCGGGGTATGACTATGAATCGAATGCCACCTACGCTCTGCTGGTGCAGATCGGCGCGGCGGCGGGCCGGGATCGCCTGGTGCAGCTGGCGCTGGAGCGCATGGAGCGCAGGCGCAGCTTCGACCCGGCGATGATCGGCGGCTATGGCAATGTGTCCGCTGAGGAGCATTTCACCTTCGACGAGCTGGAGGCCATGCTCGCCTGGGCGGCGCTGGATATCACGAAATAAGAACGACATGGAAGGAGGGCTGCGGTATGCTGCGATGGCTGATGAAGCTGGTCGGCCTGATCAAAAAGGGCTGGCTGTTTATCACCGGGCTGGTGCGCCGCTTTGACCGGCGGATGCGCAACCAGTACCGTCCGGCCCATCTGGCGCTGGCGGCCCTGGGCGTGCTGGCGGTTATTATGACCGTCATCCTGCTGCTGCCGCCGTATTTGGGCCTGTCCAATGACGGCAGCCTGGACAGCGTGATGGCGGATGTGGGGCTGGCGCCCTTCGATCCGGACGCAGAGGATCCCTACTTCAGCTATTATGACCGGCTGTACCTCATCGCGCCGGACG
Source organism: Clostridia bacterium (assembly GCA_045591175.1). Lineage (GTDB taxonomy): Bacteria > Bacillota > Clostridia > Christensenellales > Aristaeellaceae > UBA11524. The sequence continues at coordinate 35,253 of JAZNSI010000026.1, read as the reverse complement.
GCTGGACGCCGAATACCACGCCCCATCTGCTGGAAGGAACCATCCGCTTCGCCATCTGGCTGGACGAGGTGATCACCGGTCAGGACGGCGTGTTCGATATCCGCGTGCTGGCGGCCATTTACATGGTGCTTTACCTGGTGGTGCTGTTCCCCATGTTCAGGGGCGTGCTCAGCCGGGTGCGCATGTACTCCGAAGGCTTGACGCTGGCCATCGTCAGCGTGGTGATCTTCGGCGACATGACCATCGTGGTGCGCTTCGCATCGTTCTACACCCAGCCCTGGGAGCTGATATTGCTGATCCTGCTGGTGGACGCCGCGTTCCTGATCCCCTGGAAGAAGGACGCCTGGCTGCCCCAGATGAGCATCCTGGCGGTCTGCTGGCTGCTGATGGAGCTGAACAACTACTACGCGCTGGCCAGCATCGTGTTCTCCATGGCCTACTGGCTGCTGATGCGGCGCAAGACCGACGTCATCCACCGCACAGCTTACCTGATCGCGGCGGTGCTGCTGTGCTTCGTCAGCGTGGTGAATGGCACCCACATGCTGGAAACCCAGACCAAGGTGGAGAAACACGACCAGATGACCCGCGGCGTGCTGTTCCAGTCGGACAACCCGGAGGAGGCCCTTGAGTTCTTCGGCATTGAGCCCCGGTACAGCGTGCTGACGGATAACTACGCTGCCCAGAGCTTCCCTGCGGCGGACATCTATTCCGACGTGCTGGACGAGGGCTTCCTGGATCAGTACGACACGGGTGAGGTGGCGCTGTACTACATCACCCACCCGCTGGATCTGGTGAGCCTGTTCGACGTGGGCGCCCACAGCGCTTTCATCACCCGCTCGGATTTCAGCGGCAACTATGAGCGCAGCATGGGGCTTCCCCCCAGGGCGAAATCGCCGATGATGTCGATCTGGTCGACCTTCAAGGAGCAGAGTGCCCCCAAGACCGCGGGTTTGTTCCTGATGCTGGGCGCGGCGCTGATTTTCTTCCGCCGCGGCAGCAAGGATGACACCCCCGAGGGCGAGGCCGAGAAGGTGTTCACCATGATGTGCCTGCTGCTGATCGTCTTTGCGATCGCGCAGCTGCTGACGGTGCTGATCATGTCCGGCGACAGCCTGCTGGTGCGGCAGAGCTTCATGATGAGCGTATTTATTGACATACTGGTGGTGCTGTTCCTCTCCGAGGTGCTGCACAAGCTGAAGATCATTGATGTTGACAAGGAGTGAGGATCGGATGAATAACAAGCGGCATGATGCTTCCCTGAGCCGCGATCTGTCCATGCTGCTGCTCCTGCTGTGGGCCTTTGCCCAGGCAGTGCTGCTGGCGATGTCCGCCAAGGAGAATGTGACCGCGTATCTGGTGCTGTTCTTCTGCGCGGATGCGGCGGTGCTGGTCAGCTACCTGGGCCGGCGCAACTCCGGCCTGGCGCTGGGCGGCATGGTCACCTGCGTGTGGGTGGCGTGGAAGCTCTACGCGTTCTACATGCGGGGCGACAGCTTCTACGTGATGGATTATGTGCTGATCCCCATGCCCCTGATCGGCGTGCTGGCGGCCTCCCTGTACGAGGCGAGCGTGCGCAGCATCAATGCTGAGAACGCGCTGCTGCGCCGTCAGGTGGAGGAGCAGGTGCTGATCGACGAGACCACGGGCCTGTACAACCTGCGCGCGCTGTACCGCGATCTGCAGATCATGGTGCACTACTGCTACCGCAACGATCTGCCCCTGACGCTGTTCATCACCCAGATGCGCTATGAGGGCGAGCTGCGCCGGATGCTGCCGGCGGCCCGGTATTCCGAGCTCCTGCGGCGCCTGGCGGAGGTGGTGCAGAACAACGTCCGCGCTGAGGACCGTGTGTACTGCATTGATGACCGCGGCACCATTGCTGTGCTGCTGACCACAACCGAAGAGGGCAGCAACGTGGCCAAGGCCCGTATTTACAGCATGCTGGAAAAGACGGACATGACCGGCGTGCTGGAGCGCGGCACCCGGCTGGAGATGCGCTCCGCTGCCAAGCAGTACGACAAGAACGTCTATGGCACGGATATGATGCGCTTCAAGAAGGCGGTAGAGGGTGAGCTGATGTACGATGTGTAAGCGATGCGGCGCGGCAGTGCTGGCATTGCTGCTGGCGATGGTGCTGCTGCCCCTGCAGGCCCTGGCCGCCCAGACGCATCTGCTGGTCATCTCCACGGAGACAGCAGAGGGCGCTGCGGCCAAGACGATGCAGACCATCCGTCAGCTGGCCATGTACAGCAACTGGAACTGCCGATTTGAAAACGTGGATGCGCCCGTATCCCTGGAGGGCTGCGAGGGCGTGATCCTCTGTCTGGATGAGGGCTATGCGCTGCCGGAAAAGACCGTGCAGGCCCTTCTGGACAGCGAGCTGCCGGTGTTCGTGATCGGCAGCGGCGGACTGCAGCAGCTGGCGCCCGTACGCCACGAGCACGGCACGCTGGTCATCCGCCTGGAAACAGAGCAGCATCAGAATCAGGATCTGCTGCTGAAGCAGACGGACATCACCCTGCTGAAGGACCGGGGAGAATCCCTGGGCGGCGCGGTGTTTGTGGGCAGCACGAGCTACCCGCTGTGCCAGACGGTGGAGCAGGTGACGCACCTGGCCTACTTTGACCCGGATAATGCGGACTTTGGCAACTATTTGGCGGCCTGTCTGCAGATTTGGCGCTGGCCCTTTGAGGATACCCCCCGCGGCTATGGCTTCTATCTGGTGCTGGATCGGGTCTATCCCTTTGACGACCCGGCCCGGCTGATGGAGATCACCGACATGCTGGAGGAGGAGAACGTCCCCTACGCACTGACGGTGATGCCTATCTACGCCAACGGCGAATACCCCTCGATGCGCCGCTTCTGCGAATACCTGACCTATGTGCAGAGCAGGGGAGCGGGCATCATCCTGCACGCGCCGCTGGTGATGCTGCAAAACGTATCCGCGGAGGAAGTCAAGAGCCACATCAACATTGCCTTTGAGGCGTACACGAATCAAGGCGTGTATCCCCTGGCCATCCAGGCGCCGGAAAGCTGGCTGATGAGCGAGAAGGGCCTGAGCGTGCTGACCGGTTTCCGCACCGTGTTCACCTTCCCCTCTGCGGAAAAGGTGCAGGGCGATAAGCTGAACATCAACCTGGCCTTCAAGGACGGCCATCAGCTGGTGGCCGCCGCCCGTGACGGCGCGCTGACCTACACCGACGCCTACGCTCAGGCCATCAGCCTGGACGTCAATCAGGACGTGGAGGAACTGCGGGAGCAGGTGAAGGCCATCAAGCGTTCCCGCCGTACCCTCAAGAGCCTGCGGGACATGCAGAATATCGTCTACGCCGGGGACAACTACCTCCTGGCGGAGGCAGACGGCAGCCTTGCCTTCAACGGCAAGGAGCAGAAACTGGTCTACACGCCCTTTGTGTATGATGAGAACTACGAGTTCGACCGCGGCTTTGTGGAGAACCTCAAGCAGCAGATCGAGGGAGGCAACAAGCTGATCATGCTGTTTGTGGTGGTGAGCTGCAGCTTCTTCGTGGTTGCGATGCTGCTGGTGCGCCGCAGTATCCGCGGCGAGCTGCTGCAGGCCAAGAAGAAAAAGCCCAACGACAGCGTAAAGGCCCGGAAGGAGGAGGCGAAGACGTTATGAATTTCGCGGATTATCTGACGCTCTTTGCCATGGTTGCCATCTGGGCGCTGATGGGCATCAACGTGTTCCTGTCCGTGGGCGGATTCCTGTACTATTACAGGATGGAGCGGCGGGATCCCAACATCCCCCTGGAGGAATACCCCTTCGTGTCGGTGATGGTGCCCGCGCATAACGAGAGCGCCGTCATCCAGCGGACGGTCCGGGCGCTACTGCGCTTTGACTATCCGCAGGACCGGTACGAGATCATCGTCATCAACGACAATTCCTCCGATGATACGGCGGAAAAGCTGGCCGCCGTACAGGCGGAATTCCCCGAACGCAAGCTGATCGTGGTCAACACGGACAACAAGCTGGGTGGTAAGGGAAAGTCCAATGCGCTGAACATCGGCTTTTCCGTGGCCAAGGGCACGGTGTTGGCTATCTATGATGCGGACAACACCCCCGAGCCCCGCGCGCTGCGCATCCTGGTGGAGAACCTGATGGCAGACGAGAGCCTGGGCGCGGTGATCGGCAAATTCCGCACCCGCAACCGCAATGCGTCGCTGCTGACGCGTTTTGTCAACATCGAGACCCTGGCCCATCAGTGCATGAATCAGGCGGGCCGCTGGTTCTACTTCGGACTGTGCACCATCCCGGGTACGAACTTCGTCATTCACCGCCACATCATCGAGAAGATCGGCGGCTGGGATCCCCAGGCCCTGTCGGAGGATACGGAGATCAGCTTCCGCATCTACCGCATGGGCTACAAGATCCGCCAGGTTCCCCAGGCTGTCACCTGGGAGCAGGAGCCCTTCCGCCTGGACATCTGGATGAAGCAGCGTACCCGCTGGGCGATGGGCAATCTGTACGTGCTGATGAACAACTTCAAGTACGTATTTGACAAGAATGCCGGCAAGATGCGGCTGGACGTGCTGTATTACACGCTGGTCTACGTCCTCATGGCGACGGCGCTGGTGTGCTCGGACACGATCTTCGTCCTGGGCGTGCTGGGATACTGCCATGTGTCTCTGGGCGGCCTGAGTACCCTGGTGTGGGTGATGGCCTGCGTGCTGTTCGAGTGCAACGTGATGCTCACGCTCTCAACGGAAAAGAACGAGTTTAATCTGGAATCAGCCTTCCTGGTACTGCTGATGCTCTTCACCTACGCCAAGCTGTGGGTGGTGGTCGTGCTGCGCGCGGCGTGGATGACGGTCAAAAAGATGCTCACCAAGCAGGAAGTTAAGTGGTACAAGACAGAACGATCTGCTGATTGATAAAGGGGGATACACGATGAACATGCTCAAAAGGCTGACCAGCGTGCTGCTGGCTGTTCTGCTGGCGGCAAACGGCCTGTCCGCGCTGGCGGAAACGGCTGACGAGACGCTGCCCGAGGTGCAGGAAGAAACTGCCGTGGTGGAGGAATCCGCCCCGGAGGCTCCTGCCGAGGAAGAAACTGTGACGGAAACGCCCGCGGAGGAGGAAGCCGCTGAAGCACCCGAGCAGACTGAGGAAAAGGAAGAAATGCCCCTGGGTCAGGATGACCTGTTTGTGCTGGGCGAGCTGGAGCGCCGCCAGGAGGAGCAGAAGGCTGAATTCGAGCTGGCTGAGGCCGGTGACAGCGAATATGCGGACTTCTACTTCGGCAGCATCCAGGTGCTGTATGGCATCACCAGCTCTGTGGGCCTGTATGCCTATATCCCGGATTACGCCGCGCCCACCAGCGCTGTGCTGCGCCTGAATTATTCCGCCTCCGACCTGATCATTTCGGAGGTCTCTGCGCTGACCTTCTACATGAACGGCACGCCCTTCCACTCCATCAACATCGTCAACGATGTGGTGGGCGGCCAGAACGTGGTGTACATCGAAGTGCCCACCGCGCTGATGAATACCGGCTACAATCTGCTGGAGGTCCTCTGCTACGCCCGCTTGACGGACGACGAGGGCTGCACGGACGATTACAACGGCGCCAACTGGGTCAAGCTGGAGGAATCCACCTGCCTGCGCGTGTATTACGACATCGCGGAGGATGCCCAGAACCTGGCCATGTACCCCTATCCCTTCCTGTCGATGATGGACGAGAGCGGCATGAACTGTGCCGTCACCGTGTCCGACGTGGCGGAGAACGGCGAAATGAGCGCCGCGCTGATGCTGCTGGCAGGTCTGGGCTCCAGCGTGAGCGAGAAGAACGATGTGCTCTTCACCACCATTGGTCAGTGTGACCGGGCGAATGTGATCTATGTGGGCATGGCCCGCAATACCCCTGCGGAGCTGCTGGCCCTGCTGGATCAGGAAGTCCCGCCCACCGGCGCGCTCGTGCAGCGCGTGACGGCAGGGGAGAAGGAGTACCTGCTGATCGTCTCCAATGAGGAGGCGGCGCTGCTGGAGGCTGTGCGCCTGCTGTCCGACGCCACCCGTCTGGAGCAGCTGAACAGCACCACCGCTTACGTCAGCGTGGGCGATGCCCAGGCGTACATCGACGCGGCCAGCGCTTCCACCATGGCGCTGGAGGATCGCTACACCTTCAAGGACGTGCTGGGCCATGGCGCCAGCTTCACTGGCCCCTTCCAGCAGGTCGTGACCATGTACCTGCCTGTGGCGGCGGATTATTCCCTGTCCAGCGAGAGCCGCTTCTCCTTCAACATCCGTTACAGCGAGAACCTGGACTTTGACCGCTCCCTCATGACGGTCTACTGGGGCAATGACATCCCCCTGCACAGCCGCAAGCTGAGCCGCGAGGGTGCTGCCGGCGAAACGGTGACCTTCTCTGTTCCGGCGGACGCCATCGGCGCTTCCGGCACCTTCATGACCATCGTCTTTGACCTGGAGATCAAGGAGCTGGACTGCACTGTCCGCAGCATGAATACGCCCTGGGCGTACATCACCGAGGATTCCACGCTGTATCTGCCTCAGGGCGAGAACTCCACGCTGAGCCTGAGCAACCGCCCTGCGCCCTTCCAAAGCCAGAGCCGCCTGAACGACGTGCTGCTGATCCTGCCGGACGATATGCAGGCGGACGAGATGAATCTGGCGGGCCGAATCCTGGCGATGCTGGGTTCGGGCAGCAATCCCTATGGCAACCTGACGGTTATCCGTGCCAGCCAGTTCGGCGCGGAGCATCATGACTACAACCTGATCGCCGTGGGCCGCGGCGCGGGTAATCCCTTCATCAAGAGCGTCAACGAGAATCTGTATTTCAAGTATGACGCGGACATGAGCGCCTTTGAGTCCAACAGCAAGCTGATCATGAACGAGACCTACGCCCATGAGGCCGGCACGATGCAGCTGCTGGCGTCGCCCTACACTCCTGAGCGGGCGATGCTGGTGGTGACTGCGCCGGACAACAGCGGTATCGCTGCCCTGACTGCCCAGGTGAGCGAGGAAGTCAAGCGCTGGGCGCTGACCCGTGAGGCTGTCGTGGTCAATGGCCATGGCAAGGCCAGCAGCTACCAGTTCACCAGCAAGGTCAACACGACGGATACCACGACGGAGAAGCCCACCTTCACTCAGGTGGTGGTGGAAAACCGCGAGCCGATGATGATGCTTCTGATCGGTCTGGGCAGCATGGCGCTGCTGCTGCTGGGTGCTGTGATCGTGATGATCCGTGCCGGCAGAAGGCGCAAGAACAAGGAATAATCAAGATACAAGCGGGGTGTACTGCACATGCTGTTTAATTCGATAGAATTTCTGCTGTTTTTCCCGGCGGTGCTGCTGATTTACTGGATCATCCCGGGCAAGGTGCGGATGTATTGGCTGCTGGTGACTTCCTATGTGTTCTACATGGGCTGGAACCCGCAGTACGCCCTGCTGCTTCTCTTTTCCACTGCAGTGACCTGGGTGTCCGGTCTGCTGATCGGCTGGAGCCGCAAGAGTGCCGAAAAGGCAGAGCAGGAGGGGCGCAAAAAGCGCAGCCTGACCAAGCTGTGGGTCGTACTCAGCCTGGTGCTGAATCTGGGCATCCTCTTCTTCTTCAAGTATTTTGACTTTGCGGTGGACAACATCAACAGCCTGCTGAGTGCGCTGGGACGCGAGGCTGTGAAGCCGACCTTCGACGTGCTGCTGCCCGTGGGCATCTCGTTCTACATCTTCCAGGCCCTGTCCTACACGATGGACGTGTACCGCGGAGATGTGCGTGTGGAGAAGAATTTCTTCAAATACGCGGTGTTCGTGAGCTTCTTCCCCCAGCTGGTGGCGGGGCCCATCGAGCGCTCCAGCCACCTGCTGTCTCAGTTTGACGAGCCCAAGCCCTTCAACTATGAAGGCGTGCGGGATGGTCTGCTGATGATGCTCTGGGGCTTCTTCCAGAAGCTGGTGATCGCGGACCGCGCGGCCATCGCTGTTAACGAGGTGTTCAACGCCTGCGAGTATTACAGCGGATTTACGGTGGTGCTGGCGGCGGCGCTCTTTGCTGTGCAGATCTACGGTGACTTTGCCGGTTACAGTTGCATCGCCATCGGTGCGGGCCAGGTGATGGGCTTCGAGCTGATGAAGAATTTCAACCAGCCCTACTTCGCCGTGTCCGTGTCGGATTTCTGGCGGCGGTGGCATATTTCGCTGTCCACCTGGTTCCGCGATTACCTCTACATCCCCCTGGGCGGCAATCGCAAGGGTACGGCGCGCAAGTATCTGAATCAGTTCATCGTCATGCTGGTGTCCGGTCTGTGGCACGGCGCGGCGTGGACGTATGTGATCTGGGGCGCGCTGAACGGCATCATGCAGGTGACCGGCGGCATGACCGCCAAGTGGCGCAAAAGCGTGCGCGCAAAGCTGGGCGTGAAGGAGAATACCCTGAGCACCCGTATTGCGAAGATGATCATCACCTTTGTGTTGATCGACCTGACGTGGATCTTCTTCCGGGCAAACACGGTGTCGGATGCATTCTACATCCTGGGCAGCGTCTTCCGCGGCTGGGACATGAAGGTGCTGGTGGACGGCGGCCTGCTGCGCCTTGGCCTGGACACGACAGAATGGATCTGCCTTGGCATCGGTGTCGTTGTACTGATCGCCGTGGGCGTGATGAAGGAGCGCGGCATACGCATCCGCGAATGCCTGAGCCGTCAGCAGCTGTGGTTCCGCTGGCTGGTATACCTGGCGGCGGTCTTTGCGGTGCTGCTGCTTGGTATCTACGGCCCCGGCTTTGAAGCCTCGGCGTTCATCTACTTCCAGTTCTAAGGAGGCGACAGGCATGACGAAGAAAATCATCCGTGCGCTGGCGTTTTTCCTGGTGCTGGCGCTTGTTTATGGCGCGGTGGATACCGTGCTGAAGATCAAGACGTACGATATGCGCTCGCTGATCACCCTGCGTGACATGGATGATGGCACGCTGGATGCGGTGATGGTTGGTTCTTCTCACGTGGGCATGAACATCGACAATGCCCAGCTTTGGGAGGAGAACGGCATCGCGAGCTATAATGTATGGGCAGGCATGCAGCCCGTATGGAATAGCTACTACTATCTGAAAGAAGTGTTTCACGAACAGAAACCCCAAGTAGCGATTGTAGAGGTGTATCTGGCTGGTACGACATTGGATTATTCAGCAAAGTCGTTTGGTATGAAAAACATAACTACTATCCCGTGGGGGATGAATCGTATCAATGCGGCATTTGAAACGTTTGAAAACTGGCAAGATGCAGTTGAAGCATTATGGGGAATGCCCTATTATCACAATAGATTTGACGAAATAACGGAGGATGATCTGCGAGGCCGTTACGGTTGGGATGATGACATTATTCCTACGGTTCATTTCGTTTCGGAGGAAGTCGTTCCTATCAAGTTGCTGGACTATCGCACCATCACCGATACCCTGCCGCTGACGGAAAAGAATGAAAAGTACATCCGCAAGATCATCAATCTGTGCCAGGCCAATGATGTTGAACTCGTGCTGATGGTCGCGCCCTATCAGGCGACGGAGGAAGAGTGTAAGCGTCTCAACCGGGTGGAGGAGATCGCCCGGGAAGAGGGCGTGACGGTGCTGAATTACCTCAAGCTCTGGCAGGATGTGGGGATTGATCCGGCAACGGATTTCTATGATATTGGTCACTTCAACAACGCCGGTATCAGGAAGTTCACAACGCTGATCGGCCAGTATCTGCAGGATAACTACCACCTGAAGGATCGCCGCGCGGATGCAGCGCATCCCTGGTACGGCGTGTCGACGGCCGCGACGGAAGCCGTGGCGCCGCTGTTCAGCCTGACGGAGGTGTTCCGCGGCGATGGTACGCAGAAGTGCATTGATACCGAAGTGCAGCTATTTAGAGATCGACACAGCACTTGGACGCTGACAGCAAGCATTGATGCAGCTGCCAGTGCATCTGGCGATATGGTTTATCTGAGTTGTTTCAGTGAGGATGATGCTGCGGATTATCGTGGGTTGCTCCTGCGAATGGTCAATGGGCAGCATGAGCTCATTCTGGGCAGCAATAGCAAGGTTCCGTTGCCATATACGGATAAGCCCCAGGTGGAATTGGTCATTATCCGAGACGGCGAAAACTATAGCGTCTGTTTTGACGGCCAGTGGGTGGCCTGGCAGGAGACTCGTTCCTGTGCGGCCTACAAGGGCACACTGCTGGTCGGCTGCCAGGAGCGCAGTGCGGATGGCGAGAAGTTCCGCTTCAGCCGTACCACGGTGATGGACCTGCAGGTCTATGACAGTGCATGGACGAAGGAACAGGCCGAGGCCTGGCAGCCCAATGTGCTGCCTGAGCCGGAGATGCCCCTGGGTATGATCGCTGCGGAGGCGACGGCGGTTTACACGCTGCCGGAGCAGTACATGGGCGACAGTGCGGCCTGGGATCAGGAAGTGCCTGTGGATACCGGTGTGCGTCTCTTTGACGCACCCGCGACTCGCTTCACCCTGGCGACGACCATCCTGCCGGAGTATGTTCCGGGTGATAACGTGTTCCTCAGCGCCTTCAGCGAGGTGCCCGGCGAATACGGCGGTCTGCTCATCCGGCAGACGGCAGAAAACGAGATCAACATTGTTTATGGCGACAATTTGGGCGTGAAGGTGCCCTGTGGCAATGGCCAGGAAATGACCATCCTGGTGACCAAGGACGCAGACCGGTTCAATATTTGGGTGGATGGCGAAAAGGTGGCCAGCGACGTCACCAGCGTGGTGAAACCTTGTAACAATACGCTGCTGCTGGGCGCGCAGCATGATGCGCAGGGGAATATCTTCCGTACCAGCAGCACCCGAGTGAAGAACCTCCAGGTGTATGCGGGTGTGATGGACGAGGCCAGCCTGCTGGCGCTGCCGCTCGCGGAAGCGCCCATCCCTGCAGAACGGAAGGCTCCCTCGGTGAATTGCGAAATGAAGCGTGCCTTCCATGGCAATGGCGTTGACCGCTATACCGACATGGGCGTGCAGCTCTTTGACGCCCAGGACATGGCCTGGACGCTGGATGCGGTGCTGAAGACCGATCCTGCGGGCAATGCAGGCGTGTACCTGAGCTGCTTCAGCGAGGCGCCCGGGCAGTACCGCGGTCTGCTCATCCGTCAGGAGGACGAGGAGCTTGCCATTCTCCTGGGTGAGGGCGGAAGCATTTATCTGCCGCTGGAAAAGGGGAGTCTGCACTTGGTGATCACCCGTGACGGCAGCGAATACGCCGTGTATGCCAACGGTGCGCTGGCAGGCCGCGTCAGCAGCCCCTGCGCCCGGTATGGCGGCACGCTGCTGGTGGGTGCGCAGGTGGACGCAAATGGCGAGCTCTTCCGCTTCTCTGAAGCGAAGGTGGAGCGCCTGAGCGTTACTGACGGCGCGCTGAATGAAGAGGACGCGCTGGAAAAGTCCGAACCGATCAAGATTGAAAGCCGCTTCTGAGGCGGAGAAAGGAGGAACCATGCAGGATAAGGAACGCCTTGACCGGGCGGTACTGGGGATCGTTGCGGCGGTGCTGACCGTCGTGGCGATCGCATATGTGCTGCTGGTTTCTCCCGCTGTGACGGCGCAGCAGACGGACGCTTATGTTCCGGTGATGGAAGCGCTGGGCCTGACGGAGTTGGAGAACAGCTCCGGCAGCGGTGAATACGGCTACTTGCGGTATGATGTGGGGGTAATGCTGACCGGACAGGTCCGCAGCATCGCCTGGCCGGCTGCGCTGGTGCGGGTGCTGACCCAGCCCTTTGGGTTGCCCTTCTCTACCCGGCTGCTGGTGGTGGTCTATGCAGGGATGATCGCGCTGGGCGCATACCTGGCGGTCAGCGGATTGGCCCGCCATTCCCACACGGCTGCGTATCTGGCCATGGGTGCATACCCGCTGGTCATGCTGCATCCGGCAATGACCGGCTATCTGTGCAGCCTGTATGTGGAGGGCGCGGCAATCGCATTTTCGATGCTGTTCCTGGGCTGCCTGATCCATACGCTGTGCAAGCCGAGGGGCTGCGGCATTGTCGGCGCGCTGGGCGTGATGCTCGTGGCGGCGCTGATGATCAATTCTTCCCCCTGGATGATGGCCTTTGCCCCGGCGGCAGCCGTGGGCGGCGTCATCTGCGTGTATCACACCTGCACAAGGGAGCACGGTCGCGGCCTGCAACTGCTGCTGGCCGGCCTGATGGCGGTCTTTGCGGTGATGAATGTTACCACCGGCTTTGAACGGGACAAGGATGTACATTCCGGCGCGGCGAATTATCTGGCGGTGTTCCAGGGCATTCTGCCCAACGCGGAGGATCCGGAGGCGGCCCTGGCGGAACTGGGGCTGGACGCCTCCTTTGCGGCGGATATCGGCCGCTCTTACTACGAGGCGGAGGAGAACTTCGTCCACAATCCCCGCGCAGAAGATGCGGATTTCCTGCAGCAGCTGACGCTGGGGGCCCGCTTCCGCCTGCTGCTGAGGCAGCCGGAGCTGATGCGTGCGATGCTGTCCGACCGGTCGATCTACTTCCGGGATGCGTACAGTACCTACCTCTCCCTGCCGGATGGCGGCATGCTCAACGGGCATGCAGGCATTTACCTGCTGCTGGAGACTGCCTTTGGCCAGGGCGGCATGACGGCGCTGGTGAACCGCGCGATCTTCGCTGCGGCGGTTTCGGTGCTGCTGATGATGACGGCCCGCCGCAAAAGCGGCCTCAAGCTGCTGCCGCTGGCCATGCTGGCGATGGCTGCCGGCCTGGCGGCCTACGTCCCGCTGGGCCTGGCGCTGACGGGCGGCATTGATCTGGCAAAGGCCAAAGCCACGGTGCAGCTGCTGAGCTGGGCGATGCTGTTCTACGGCATTGGCGGCGCTTTGGTGGCGCTTCAAAGGGTGTTTACATGGCTGGGCGAGAAGGGGACCTGCCTCTCGCCGGAAGCGGAAACGCTGCCTGCGGCAGCTGTTTCTGCAGGCTGGTGGCAGCGGATCACCATCAGCCGCGGCGTGCTGCTGACGGTGACGGCGATCGTCTGGCTGGGGCTGATCGGCGGGCTGCTGCTGACGCCGAGCCACATCGGCGGTGTCAACAACGGCGACTTCGGCCGTATGATGGAGCAGATCGACCTGTACTGGCTGGATGAGCAGCTGACGGACACATCCTCCCAGCTGGCGACGAAGGTGATCGAGGGGTACAGCTACCGCGAGCCCTTCCATCCTGAGCGGCTGACCTCCGTTGATCCGACTTATTCGCTGCTGTATCCCTCCATGCTGGTGAGGCTGTACAGCTTGCTGACCGGTCAGCCTTTCTCCACGCAGCTGCTGGCGCTGGTGATGCTGCTCGTCACCATGCTGTGTGTGCTGAGCATTCTGCGGGATCTGTACCCCCTCCTGGGGCGGCTGACGGTGTTGCCCGCGGTGCTGCTGACGCTGATGCTGCTGGGCGAAAACTATATTGCATGGTATAACTCCCTCCTGGGCGAGGGCTCCCTGGCAACGGGCCTGCTCATGACGCTGGCCTGCGGGCTGCATCTGGCGGTCATACCCCGGGGCGGGAAGGGCCGCATTCGCTGGCTGGTGTTGCTGGCGGTGAGCGTGCGCTTCCTGTGCGGCAGCAAGGCGCAGATGGCCCTGGCGCTGCCGGCGGGACTCATTCTGCTGGTGGTGCTGGCGGTCTATCATCACCCCAAGGGCGTGCTGCGCTGCATGGCGATGGCGCTACTGGTGGTGCTCCTGGGCGGCTGGACGAGCTGGCATACGCTGCGGATCTACCAGAAGAACGATGGCGTGTCCGAAAAGCAGACCGTCTGGCAGAGCGTGTTCTTCGGTGCGCTGATGATCGCGGAGGATCCCGATGCGGCGATGGCTGAATTGGGCATTCCGCCGGAAATGAAGGCGGACATCGGCAAGCATGCCTACTACGCGGATGCGGACTATGTCTACGCGCCCATGTCCAAAGAGGCCGAGGAGAAACTCTACAGCAAGGTCGATACCTTCACGATGGTGGGCTACTACCTGCGTCACCCGAAGGATCTGCTGATCATGCTGGATCAGGCGGCGAAGGAATCGGTGGAGCTGCATGCGGGCTTCATGGCCTACACGGATGAAACCTACGCGGAGACCGCCGGGCCATATCGGATGACCCTCTGGGCCAATCTGCGCACGCTGACGGCGGGCCGGGCATTCTGGCACTATGTGCTGGGTTACGGTGTGATCGTCGTGGGCGGCGTGTGGCTGCTGTGCAAGCGCGGCGTTTCCGGCCGGACAAAGCTGCTGACTGTTCTGCTGCTGGCGCTGATGTGCATTGGTGTGCTTCAGTACCCGCTGTCGGTGGTCGGCAACGGCTTTGCGGACAATAACAAACAGCTGTATGCATTCATGCTCTGCCACGATCTGCTGATCGTATCGCTGCTGACGGCGGCGGTCAAGCGGCTTGGTCGGGGTAGGGAAGTAGTGCAGTAACTGCAACAAGGAACGAAAGGGGGGATGTGCATGTCCCGCAAAAAGAGCTTGTTTGAATACATCTTCATGGCGCTGATGATCATGTGCCTGGGACTTGCGCTGAGCGCCTCATTGGAATATGTGACCCGTGCCACGGAACGGGAATTCCTCAACCAGGGCCGCTGGGTGCTGAGCATGGCCGCACTGTCGCTGGTGCTGTTCTTCGGCGTGCGGCTGTGGAACCGCCTGGGGCAGAATTTCCCGGAGGGCGTCAAGACGGCACTGAGCCTGGGGATGTGTGTGGTAGCCTTCGCAGCGGGTCTGCTGCTGAGACTGTGGGTCATCCACGCCATTCCGATTGAGCCGGAGAGCGACTTCGAGACCTACTATCGCATTGCGAATCACTTGCTGAATGATACGCTGCTGACCCCGGAGGGCGCGGCGGACCGGCGGTATATCGCGCTGTATCCCCATACCATCGGCTACCCGATGATGGTGCTGCTGCCGGTGTTCCGCATCTTCGGCGCATCGGTGAATGCGGCGCTGTACGCCAATCTGGTGTGCAGCATGCTGGCGGTGGTGCTGGCGGGGCATATCGGCTACCGGCTGCATGGAAGGCTGGGCATGGTGTGCGTCACGGTGCTGACGAGCCTGTGGCCCTCTCACATCTTCTACAGCAACATGGTCGCCACGGAGCCTGCCTTTACGCTGCTCTTGCTGCTGGCGGCGGACATCATGCTCAGCGTGCTGGACCGGAAGGACAACAGCCTCTTTGTCCGTGCGCCGGGCCGGATGCTGGCGCTCCTGTGCCTGCTGGGCATCGTGCTGGCGGTGGCCGGCGCGATCCGCCCGATGGCGCTGATCCTGCTCGCTGCCTTTGCGGCGGTGCAGCTGGGCATGGGCAAGGAGGGCGTCGAAAAGCACGACGGCTCCGGCATGCAGAATGCTGTTTCCCGCGGCATCCTGTGCCTGGTGCTGACGCTGGTGTTCTACTTCGGCACGGGCGCGATCATCACCAAGACGATTTCCGATACCATCATGGACGAGCCTGTCGGAGGCCTGTCCGCTTCGGGCTACAACCTGATGGTCGGCGTGAATTCGAAGTCCCTGGGCTTGTGGAATCAGGAGGACGCGGACTTCTTCACCGCAGCCTATGAAACGACGGGGTCTGCGGCGGAGGCCCATAAGGCCTGCATGGACAAGGCGCTGGAGCGAATCTCCGCGGAGCCGGAGAACACCCTGGATCTGCTGATCTACAAGTTCCGCGACTTGTGGCAGACCGACGACTTCGGCATTGACTGGAACCTTCTGTGGACCGGTCAGCAGGGGACGCTGACACCCGAAATGTCTCAAATGTTTGAAAGCTGGCGGCCGGTGGGTCGTACGGCCTACATGATGCTGCTCCTGCTGTGCCTGATAGCGGTGCTGGACACCTGGCGCAAGACCCGGGCGCCTCACCCGATGATGATGGTGTGCATCCTGTTCTTCCTGGGCACAGCGCTGGCCCATATGCTGCTGGAGACCCAGGTGCGCTATCATTACAACATGCTTCCCTTCCTGATCCTGCTGGCCAGCTTTGCGTTGGCAGGCTGGCGGGAGCGGATGCAGGAGGAGCCCCCTGTCCGCCTGGTGGAGATCGAGCGGGACAGCAAGGAAATGCCCGACGATCACACCCACTTCGACATGGGCAGTGCGATCCTCAACGGCAATATCCGCGTATCTGTGACGAAGAAGTATCAGGATGAAGCCATTGAAGCGGCTGCGGCGAAGCGGGCAGAAGAAGCTGCACGAGCTGCAACGGCGCAAATGCCTGCCCCGGAAGCGCCTGCGGAAACGGTGGCTGAGGCTGAACCAGTCCCGGAGGAAACGGCATCCTTTCGTGACGCGGAGGGATCCGCAGAAGGCGGGGAGGAAGCTGCCCCCTTTCGCCCGAAGGAAAACGCTTCCGCAGAAGACGCGGAACCGGCTGCAGCTGCGGAAACGTCAGAAGCGGCGGCAGAAGCTGAGGCTGCGGCTCCGGCAGCACAGGATGAACCAACTGAACAAGTGAAGAATCAGGAGGAACAGGCATGAAGAAAGTCATGCTCGTATTCGGTACCCGCCCTGAGGCAATCAAGATGTGTCCGCTGGTGAACGAGCTGAAGACGCGCAAGAACCTGGAAACGGTGGTGTGCGTCACCGGTCAGCACCGGCAGATGCTGGATCAGGTGCTGCAGGCATTCGGGGTCGTGCCCCAGTACGATCTGTCTATCATGAAGGAAAAGCAGACCCTCTTTGACGTGACGACGAACATCCTGGAGCGCATCCGTGCGGTGCTGGAAACGGAAAAGCCGGACGTCGTGCTCGTCCATGGCGATACCTCCACCACCTTTGTGACCGCGCTGGCCTGCTTCTATATGCAGATCCCCGTGGGCCATGTGGAGGCGGGTCTGCGCACCTACAACATCTATTCCCCCTATCCGGAGGAGTTCAACCGCCAGGCGGTGGGCATCGTGGCCCGCTACCACTTCGCCCCCACGGAGCCCTCCAAAGAGAATCTCCTGCGGGAAGGCAAGAATCCCGCGAACATCTATGTCACCGGCAACACCGCCATCGACGCGTTGAAGACCACTGTCCGGGAGGATTACACCCACCCTGAGCTGGAGTGGGCCAAGGGCAGCAGGCTGATCCTGATCACCGCCCACCGCCGCGAGAACCTCGGCGAGCCGATGCAGCACATGTTCCGTGCCATCCGCCGCGTGATGGACGAGCATCCTGACGTGAAGGCGATTTATCCCATCCACATGAACCCGCAGGTGCGTCAGACCGCTGCGGAGATCCTGGGGGATGATGACCGCATCCACATCATCGAGCCGCTGGACGTGCTGGATTTCCACAATTTCATGGCTCGCAGCGCGCTGATCCTGACGGATTCCGGCGGAATCCAGGAGGAAGCGCCCTCCCTGGGCAAGCCGGTGCTGGTCATGCGCGACACCACCGAGCGCCCCGAAGGCATCGCCGCTGGCACCCTCAAGCTGGTGGGCACGGAGGAGGAGACCATCTACCGTGAGTTCACCCGCCTGCTGTGCGATGAAGCGGAGTACGAGCGCATGAGCAAGGCCAGCAACCCCTACGGCGACGGCTTTGCCTGCAAGCGCATCGCGGATATTCTGGAAAACGAGTGACAATGAAAAACAGGAGGATGCTCCATACGAGTGTCTTCCTGTTTTTTGTGTCCGGCTAAACCCGGGATTGCAACATTCTTCCTGCTGTGATATAATATTCAGGTTAAGAATCCCGAGGGGTGAGTGGCGTGACTAATCTGGTGTATGGGTTGATCAGTTTGCTGCACCACATTCCTGTGCTGCTCCTTACCATGTTCTGGGGATTGCCGCTTGCCATTCACTATCCGTCGCTCAGCGACAGCACAGTAGGCGAAATGGTTCTGGTGCTGCCTCTTCTACTGTCGCCTGTGTGGTGTCTGTGGGGGATGATCAGAGGCATCCGGCGCCGAAAGGAGCGCCATGGCGTTGCCTGCGCGGTGATGTCTGCCACAGGGTTGGTGTTATTCGTATTGATGATGTGGGGCTGTGTTTATTTTGGCAGCCGTTACTGAGGAGGAATTGCCATGCTGACGGCTCAGAAGGTCATTGACGCCATCCACGGCAGCTACCAGACCGGCAGCAAGAATGGTCACCGCAACGTGCTGGCGCTTCTGGCACACATGGGCGTGACCATGAAAACGCCCTACATCCACGTGGCTGGCACCAACGGCAAGGGCAGCACCTGCGCCATGCTGGCCAGCGTCCTCAAGGCGGCGGGCTGCAAGGTTGGCCTGTACACCTCGCCCTTTTTGCAGCATTATCAGGAGCGCATCCGCCTGAACGGCGTGCCGCTGACGGATGACCTGATGGTCAAGTACGGCAATCCGCTGGTGGAGGCGGCCAAAACGCTGGAAGCCGCCGGCGATTTTGTCACCCCCTTTGAGATGGGCACGGCCCTCGCGCTGGCTGCCTTTGACGGCGAGGACTGCGACTTCGCCGTGATCGAAGTCGGCATGGGCGGACGGCTCGACCCGACGAATATCATCCAGCCGCAGGCCTGCGCCATTACCGCCATCGGGCTGGATCACATGGGCTTCCTCGGCGACACGCTGGAGGAGATCGCGGGCGAGAAGGCCGGCATCATCAAGCAGAACGTGCCGGTGGTGTGCTACCCCGCGCAGGAGAGCGTCCGCCGCGTGTTCGCGGAGGCCGCGGCAGCGAAGCATGCGCCGCTGACCCAGCTGAACGAAAGCGCCATCCTCCATGCGGAGGGCGATATGTACGGCTCCACCGTGAGCTATCAGCTTGGCGAGAACTGGCAGAACCTGCGTATCGGCCTGCCCGGCCAGTACCAGCAGCGCAATGTCATGACGGTGCTGGCGCTGGTGGAGGAGCTGCGGCGACAGGGGCACGCCATCCCGGAGGAGGCCGTCCGCAAGGGCCTCGCGGAGACCGTCTGGCCTGCACGGCTGGAGTGGAAGAACAATGTGCTGATCGACGGCGCGCACAACCCCCAGGGCGTGGATGCGCTGGTGCAGTACGTGGACGCATACCTGGCCGACAGGCGGCGCGTGCTGCTGACCGGCGTGCTGGCGGACAAGCTCCAACCGGAAATGCTCGGCCAGATGGTGCACATCGCCCGCGACATTGTAACCGTCACCCCGGATACGCCAAGGGCCATGCCTGCGGTGGAATATGCATCCCACCTGAATGCATGCGGCGGCCATGCGACGGCGGCTGCGTCCCTGTCGGAGGGCCTCCGGATGGCCCTCGACCTGGCAGGCGAGGACGGCGTCGTCATTGCGGCGGGCTCGCTGTATTTCGCGGGTGCGCTGCGGACGGAACTCAACCTTGCATGGAAATAATCAACATTGAAGATAAAGGAGGTGGCGCGGATATGCAGGACTTCGAGGCGCTGATGAAATCCCTCAGCCAGACGGCTGATCCCAATCGCATCGTCCGTGCCGACCTGAGCCACATCGATGCGATCGCCGATATGCGCGTTGCGCAGCAGGTGGAAAACTGGACGAACATCCTGGGGGAGGATTTCGCCGTCTATGCGGCGCAATACCGCCAGGTGACGGTGGAATATCTGCACCGGCGGCTGAATCACTCGCTGTTTTACGTCATCAAATATGTGGATGACGAGCCCGTGGCCATGTCCGCGCTGGAGGAACAGGATGAGCTGCCGCCCATCACCGTGTGCATCGACAACAAGCGCCACGGCTGGGTGGTGAGCGTCTACACCAAGCCGGAGCACCGCGGGCGGGGCTATCAGCAGGCGCTGATGCCGGAACTGCTGCAAATGGCGCGGGAGCGCGGCTTTGGCGATGTTACCCTGACCACCAACCGCCCCGACGCCATCCACGTGTACGAAAAAGCCGGATTCCGGCACACGTCTGACAAGTACTTTTTGAAGCTGTAAGGAGGAGACACGCATGGAATTCATCCACGAGCCGGTATTGTTGCATGAAGTCCTGGAATGGATGGATGTGAAGGAGAACGGCGTGTATGCCGACGGCACCCTGGGCGGCGGCGGTCACAGCGGCGCAATGTTGCGGGCTTCCGGCGGCACGGCGCGTTTGTACGGCATTGACCGCGACCTGACGGCCATCGCCGCGGCCTCTGAACGGCTGAAGGAATTCCCCGGATTCCGGGCGCTGCACGGCAACTTCCACGACGGCAAGCTGCTGCTGGAAGCCGCCGGCGCGCCCGAGCTGGACGGCGTGCTGCTGGATCTGGGCGTTTCGTCCCCCCAGCTGGACGTGGGCGAGCGCGGCTTCTCCTACCACGAGGACGCCCCCCTGGATATGCGTATGGACCGCACCCAGGGCATGACCGCCGCCGATCTCCTCAACACCTGGTCGGAGAAGGAGATCGCCCGGGTCATCAAGGAATACGGCGAGGAAAAGTGGGCGGCCCGCATTGCATCGATCATCTGCGAGCATCGCGCGAAGAAGCCCTTCGAGACTACCTTCGACCTGGTGCATGCGGTGGACGCGGCCATCCCGAAGGCCGTGCGCCGCAAGGATGACGGACATCCCGCCCGCCGCACCTTCCAGGCCATCCGCATCGCAGTCAACGACGAGCTTGATCCGCTGGACAAGGCTCTGTGCGACTTTGTTGATTGCCTCAAGCCCGGCGGACGCATCCTCGTCATCACCTTCCACTCCCTGGAAGACAGGCTGGTCAAACGCTGCTTCCAGCGGCTGCAAAACCCCTGCACCTGCCCGCCCAAAGCGCCCATCTGCACCTGCGGCAAGAAGCCGCTGGTCAAGGTGCTGGCCAAGGGCGCGGTGCCGCCCTCCGACGAGGAAGTGGTCCGCAACCCCCGCGCGCGCTCTGCCAAGCTCCGCGTGGCCCAGAAGCTGGAGGTGGAATGATGCCGACCCTCTATGTCGTTGCGACCCCCATCGGCAATCTGCAGGACATGACGCCCCGCGCCATTGAGACGCTGCGCTCTGTCGCCCTGATCGCCGCCGAGGACACCCGCGTCACCAAGAAGCTGCTCAACGTGTTTGAGATCGTCACGCCCCTGACCTCCTGCCATCAGCACAACGAGGACACCAAGGGCGCGTGGCTGGCAGAGAAGATGCTGGCAGAGAACATCGACGTGGCGGTCACCACCGATGCGGGCACGCCCTGCATTTCCGACCCCGGCTACGGGCTGGTGAAGGCCTGCGTGGAGCGTGGGATCGAGGTGCTCCCGATTCCCGGCTGCTGCGCGTCGGTGAGCGCGATGAGCGTCAGCGGCTTTGATACCCGCGAGTTCGCCTTCTACGGCTTCCTGCCGAGGGAGAAGAAGGAGCTGCGCGAGAAGCTGCTGTCCATGGCGAAGGGCGTGGCGGTTGCCGCCGTGCATGAATCCCCCTATCGCGTGACGGAGCTGGTGGAGGTCATTGCCGACCTGCTGCCGCAGACGCGCATCTCCTGCTCCTGCGACCTGACCAAACTGCACGAAAAGACCATCCGCGGCACGGCGGGGGAGGTCCTGCAAATGCTGAAGGACAACCCCAAAACCGAGAAGGGCGAGTACTGCCTGATCCTCGACTTCCATGACGTGGAGCTGCCGGAGGAGAAATCGCCTTTGGCGGAGGTCTCCCTGGAGGCCCAGCTGGTGGAGCAGCTGCTGCAGGGCCTCGACCTGCGCGACGCCCAGAGCGAGCTGGTGCTGCAGGGCGCAAAGAAAAATGCCGTCAAGCAGGCGGCGCTCAGGCTGAAGAAGCTGTTCATGGAGGAAGAAGAATGATTCGCGAAATCAACGCTTCCCTCATCACCGAAACTATCGCGCGGCTGTGCGTGGAAGCCAACCGCAACCTTCCGGGGGACGTGTGTGCAGCGCTGCATCAGGCGGCGCAGGAGGAGCCCTTCGCCCCGGCGAGGGACATCCTTGACCTGCTGGTGAAGAACGAGGGCATCGCCCGTGAGATGCAGACGCCCATCTGCCAGGACACCGGTATGGCCGTTGTGTTCGCAGACGTGGGCCAGGAGGTGCACATCGTCGGCGATTTTGAGGCTGCCATTCATGAAGGCGTTCGCCGCGGCTATGTGGACGGATTGCTGCGCAAGAGCGTGGTGGCTGATCCGCTGCGCCGCGTCAATACAAAGGACAACACGCCGGCGATCATCCACACCCGTCTGGTGCCGGGCGACCGGGTGACGCTGACCGTCGCGCCCAAGGGCTTCGGAAGCGAGAACATGTCCCGCCTGACGATGCTGACCCCTGCGGCAGGCGTTGATGGCGTGAAGAATTTCGTGCTGGAGACCGTGCGGCTGGCGGGGGCGAATCCCTGTCCGCCGATGGTGCTGGGCATTGGCATCGGCGGCGACTTCGAGCAGGTCGCCGAAATGGCCAAGCGGGCGCTGATGATCCCGCTGGACGAGCAGAATCCCGATCCCTTCTACGCAGAAATGGAGCAGGAGCTGCTTTCCGCCGTGAATGCCACCGGCATCGGCCCCCAGGGCTTCGGCGGCAAGACCACCTGCCTGGGGCTGCACATCCTGCAAAAGCCCACCCACATTGCGGGCCTGCCCGTGGCGGTGAACGTCAGCTGCCATGTGACAAGGCATGCGACGGAAACGCTGTAAGGAGGGGACAACATGCGAAAACTGACTGCCCCTCTGTCCCGCGAGGACGCACTGTCCTTGCGCGCCGGAGAACACATCCTGCTCTCCGGCACGGTGTATACCGCACGGGACGCGGCCCATCTGCGGATGCTCGATCTGCTCCGCGAGGGCAAGGAGCTGCCCATTGATCTGGATGGCCAGGTGATCTACTACGCCGGACCCACCCCCACGCCGGAGGGTAAACCCGTGGGCTCCATCGGCCCGACGACCTCCGTCCGCATGGACGCGATGACCCCGACGCTGCTCAGCCGCGGTCTGCGCGGCATGATCGGCAAGGGCGGACGCGGCCCCGCTGTGGTGGACGCCATGAAGGAGCACGGCGCGGTGTACTTTGCCGCAGTCGGCGGCGCGGCGGCGCTGATGGCCAGCTGCGTTACGGATCTGCAGGTCATCTGTTGGGATGACCTGGGCCCGGAATCAGTCAAGCGGCTGACGTTGCATGAACTGCCGCTGATCGTTGCCATTGACGCGCAGGGAAATGACGCGTTCCAGCTGGGGCAAGCGGAATACCTGGCATCCATCATTCCATAAACACAAACGACTCGCCGTCTGCGCGAGTCGTTCTCTGTTTCAGCGGTGGAATCGCGGCTCTGGCCGTGATATGATGGAGCCATCAAACGAAGGAGGTGTTCCCATGAACATTTCAGTAAACATAGCAAAGCTCCGCCGGGAGCGTGGCCTGACCCAGGAGGCGCTGGCTGAGGTGATCGGCGTGTCGGCCCAGACCATTTCCAAGTGGGAGAATTCAACCACCTGGCCGGATGTCGCGCTGCTGCCGGTCATCGCGGACGTATTCGGCGTGACCATCGATGCGCTGTATGGCCGGGAGGACGCCCAGCGCAGCATCAGCCCGGATGCAGCTGTTGACCGGGCGATCGATGCTGTCCGCGAGATCATCGTAGGCACGATCTACAACCCGGAGTTGGACGGCCAATTCGAGGATCAGCTGGCCCAGTACAGGAAGGTCATGCAGTCCGACCCGCGCCAAAGAAGCGTGATCGAGAACGACAAGGACGTCTTGTACTTCCGCGAGAAGCTGGGCGCGCTGGCGCTGCGCAAGCCGGAGGAGGGCTGGAGCAGCCTGTTCACCCGGGAGGAAAACCTGGACATCCTGCGGCTGCTGGCGGATCGGGATTTCCGCAGAGCCATGCAGGTGATCATTTCCCGGCGGATGCTGACATTCACCCTGCCATCCCTGGCGAAGGCGGCTGAAATCGACGACGCGGAGCGTCTGGGCGTGATGCTGCAGATCAGCGGCCTGTTTGCCCGCCGGGAGCTGCAGATCGACGAAGCGCCGCTGGTGTACTACGAGCTGACGCAGGGGGAAACGAAGCTTCACCTGCTCTATGCGGTGCTGACTTTTGCACAGGAACTGATGACATACGAGAGCATTCACTACTGCTTTATCGGCAACAGCCAATACTTCACGCCATAAAAAGGGGAGCGGCCATAGCGGTCGCTCCCTTTTATGCAAGCATGTCAAGAAACTGCAGCATGTATTCCGGTTTCGGCGTGTAGATGGCCACGTTGATCTCAGGCCGCCGCGCGTGGAATTCAGCGAACATGTCCTTCAGGTTTTCGCCGGAGACGGCGTATTCCGCGGCGATATCCGCAGGGGACAGGCCATGTTCCCGCTGGAGCAGCGCTGATACCACGCCCGTGCGATCCTTCCCGGCGGTGCAGAAGTACATCACGCCGTCGCTTTCGCGGATGACGCGCAGGATTTCACTCATCTGCGCATCCACCATGCGCAGGTAGGAACGGGGAACATCTTCCACGGAGGAGGGCATGGCGTTGCCGCCGGTGACGGGCATGTGGTGGTAGGTGAAGCGCACGTCCTCCGCTAAAGGGCAGGGCTTGCGGGTGACTTCCGCGTCAGAACGCAGATCGATCAGCGTGGTCACGCCATGTTCTAGCAGGAATGCGATGTCCGCAGCGGTGGGGGACAGAGGCGCATCGCTGCGAAGAAGCCGGAGATTCCCCGGCAGCACGGTGCGGGTGTTCGTGGTGGATTCGAGCAGGCTGGACATGGCGGCGACTCCCTTCATGGAATTGCCGTCATTATAGCATGAAAATGCGCTGGTGAAAACCCCTTAGCCTGCACATGCAGACAGCTCCCCTGAGAAGGGGAGCCTTTGGAACGCAGCCCTGATCAGGGGATGCAGATCACGGTGCCTTCGGTGAAATCGGTGGGCAGAAGGCCGGGATTGAGGGCCAGCAGACGGCCCTTGGTGATGCGCAGCTTCGCAGCGATGGTCTCGAGGTCTTCGCCGGGGAGGAACGTGTAGCTGCGAAGGTTCTGGCAGACCTGCCGGGTACCGGAGGGCGGCGCGCAGTAGCTCTGGCCGACGATCAGGTAGCCGGGGGACAGGCGGGGATTCGCAGAGCGCATGGCCCGGTAGCTGACGTTATGCCGCAGAAGAAGGTCGGCGTAGGTCTGACCGGAACGGACGATGTCCCGGGTGTAGCCGGTGGGACAGGTGTTGGGCACGGGGGTGGGGACGATCACCACCGGGGGCGTGGAAGGCTGGCTGGGCAGGGAAGGCGTGGGCAGAATGGGCGTGGAGGGCTCGGCAGGCTGATTGGCGCTGCCGTTATTGCCTCCGGTGCCGCCGGTCATGAAGGGCACGCACAGTACCTGCCCGACCATGAGGTTGTTCTGGTCAACGCCGGGGTTGCGCTCGGCGAGCTCGAAGGTGGAGATGCCGAAGTCCTCCGCGATGGATGTAAAGGTTTCGCCGGCGCGGACGGAATAGGCCATGCCGCTGACGCAGGTGAAGCTCTGGCTGGGCAGACAGATCTCCGTGCCGATGGCGATGGTGGAGAAATCCACATCCGGGTTGATCAGCTGCATGGCCTGCACGGTGGTGCCCGCCTGCTGGGAGACGCTGCGCAGCGTGTCGCCCACCTGCCAGGTGTAGTAGCTTGCGCCGCGGGGGCAGATGCGGCCCTGATTCTCCATGGGATCGACCTCCTTGATTAGTCAGTTTTCTGCCGCAAACGGATTGTTTTTTTGCAGCATTTGAGGCGAGCCGGGGAGGTCTCCCCCCTTGCTCTTGCTTTTAAACTATGCTATAATGCAGGATGGGTGCGAAGGAGCACCTGATTTCGTGTGCCGAAAAGCAGGAAAATTCTGCTATTTTGCCGTGAAATGCTGATGTGATGACCCTGATTCTTCAAATAAAGAAAGGTGGAGTCCTCCCGTATGAAGCACCTGCTGAAGCTCCTGGATCTGAGCAAGGACGAGATCATCGAGCTGCTGGATCTGGCGGACAAGCTCAAGGCTGACAACAAGGCCGGTATTCCCCATCCGCTGCTCAAGGGCAAGACCCTGGGCATGATCTTCTCGAAGTCTTCTACCCGTACCCGCGTCAGCTTTGAGACGGGTATGTACCAGCTGGGCGGCAACGCGCTGTTCCTGTCCAACCGCGATCTTCAAATCGGCCGCGGCGAGCCCGTGCAGGACACCGCCCGCGTGCTGAGCCGCTACCTGGACGGCATCATGATCCGCACCTTTGCCCAGCAGGAGGTCGAGGATCTGGCCAAGTACGGCTCCATCCCGATCATCAACGGCCTGACCGACTTCTGCCATCCCTGCCAGGTGCTGGCGGATCTGCAGACCGTCCGCGAGCATAAGGGCCGCCTGGACGTCAATATGTGCTACATCGGTGACGGCAACAACATGGCCAATTCGCTGATCGTGGGCTTCCTGAAGGTGGGCGCGCATGTGTCCATCGCCTGCCCGAACGCTTATCAGCCGGACGCGCAAATTCTGGAGTTCGTCAAGCAGTACCCCGGCCAGTTCTTCATGACTGACAAGCCGATGGAGGCTGCCAAGGACGCTGACGTCATCTTCACCGACGTGTGGACCTCCATGGGCCAGGAGGAAGAGCGCATCGCCCGCGAGAAGGCCTTCGCCGGTTATCAGGTGAACGCCGAGCTGCTGAGCGTCGCCCACGAGGGCTGCATGGTGCAGCACTGCCTGCCCGCCCACCGCGGCGAGGAGATCACTGAGGAGGTCTTCGAGGCCCACGCCGACGAGATCTTTGACGAGGCGGAGAATCGTCTGCATGCGCAGAAGGCCGTTCTGGTCGCCTGCATGAAGTAAATAACGGAGGTTACGAGCATGGAAAAGAAAGGCTACCTCTTGCTGGCGGACGGCCAGCTCTACGAGGGTGTGCTGCGCGGCGCTGTGAAGGCTTCCACCGGTGAAGCGGTGTTCCTGACCTCCGTCGTGGGCTACATGGATACCCTGACCGACCCGGCGTACGCGGGGCAGATCGTTGTGCAGACCTTCCCGCAGATTGGCAACTACGGCGTGGTGCCGGTGGCTGAGGATGCTGCCAAGCCCTGCCTGAGCGGCTATGTCTGCCGTGACCTGTGCGACACCCCCAGCAACTTCCGCTGCCAGGGGACGCTGAATGATTATCTGGAGGCGAACGGCATTCCCTGCCTGACCGGTGTGGACACCCGTGCCATCACCCGCCGCCTGCGCGACAAGGGCGTAATGGCCGCCGCGATCCTGACCGAGAAGCCCGAAAACATCGCCGAGGCCGCCGCCGAGCTGGCTGTCGGCAAGGCTGATCTGACTGCGACCTCCGTGAAGGAGACCGTGCCTGCTGAAAAGCCCGGCAAGTACAACGTCGTTGTGTGGGATCTGGGCGCGAAGGCTGACACCGTGGCCCAGCTGGAAAGCCGCAGCTGCGCGGTGACCCTTGTGCCCGCGAACATCAAGGCGGAGCAGGTGCTGGCGCTGGATGCGGACGGCATCGTCATCTCCGGCGGCGCGGGCGATCCTGCGGATTACGAAGCCATCGCCAATGAGATCCGCGAAGTCGCCAACAAGCATCTGCCCATGTTCGGCATCGGCCTGGGCCATCAGCTGCTGGCCATGAGCCAGGGTGCGGATACCGCCAAGCTGCCCTACGGCCACCGCGGCGGCAATCAGCCCATTGAGGACGTGAAGACCGGCCTGTGCTACATCACCAGCCAAAACCACGGCTATGAGGTGGACAAGGAGACACTGCCTGCCAACGCCTCCCTGCGCTTTGTGAACCGCAACGACGGTTCCTGCGAGGGCATCGATTATATGGATATGCCCGCGTTCTCCGTGCAGTTCCAGCCCGCGGCGACCGGCGGCCTGTACCAGGCGTCCAACGTCGCCAGCAAGATCGGCACCCATTTCCTGTTCGACCGCTTTATTGCTCTGATGGGAGGTAACAAGGAATGCCGCTGAATCCTTCACTCAAGAAAGTAATGATCATCGGCTCCGGCCCGATCGTCATCGGTCAGGCTGCGGAGTTTGACTACGCCGGCTCCCAGGCCTGTAAGGCGCTGAAGGCCGCTGGCCTGGAGGTCGTGCTGGTCAACCCCAATCCTGCGACCATCATGACCGACCACACCTCCGCTGACCAGATCTACATCGAGCCCCTGACCCTCGAAACTCTGCGCCGCATCATCATCAAGGAAAAGCCCGACTCCCTGCTGTCCACCCTGGGTGGCCAGAGCGGCCTGACCCTGTCCATGCAGCTGGCCAAGGAAGGCTTCCTGGACCAGCACGGCGTGAAGCTGCTGGGCGCGAAGTGCGAGACCATCGAGAAGGCCGAGGACCGTCTGCTGTTCAAGCAGACCATGGAGTCCATCGGTCAGCCCTGCATCCCCTCCGACGTGGTGGAAACGCTGGAGGACGCCCTCGAACTGGCGGAGAAGATCGGCTACCCGGTCATCGTCCGTCCTGCCTTCACCATGGGCGGCGAGGGCGGCGGCATCTGCAAGACCCGCGAAGAGCTGGAGGTCATTGCCGAGGCCGGCCTGCGTTTGTCTCCCATCACCCAGATCCTGGTGGAGAAGTGCATCTCCGGCTGGAAGGAAATCGAATTCGAGGTCATGCGTGACGCCAAGGGCAATGTCATCGCCGTTTGCTCGATGGAAAACATCGACCCCGTCGGCGTGCATACCGGCGACTCCATTGTTGTGGCGCCTGCCCTGACCCTGTCCAACACCGAGTACCAGATGCTGCGCAAGGCTGCGCTGGACATGGTGTCCGCGCTGGAGGTCGAGGGCGGCTGTAACTGCCAGTTCGCGCTCAATCCCGACAGCTTTGAGTACGCGGTCATCGAGGTCAACCCCCGCGTGAGCCGCTCTTCCGCTCTGGCCTCCAAGGCCACTGGCTATCCCATCGCCAAGACCGCGGCCATGATCGCCATCGGCTACAGCCTGGACGAGATCCCCAACGCCATGACCGGCAAGACCCTCGCGGGCTTCGAGCCCACGGTGGACTACATCGTGGCCAAGGTGCCGAAGTGGCCCTTCGACAAGTTCGTCTACGGTAAGCGCACCCTGGGCACTCAGATGAAAGCCACGGGCGAAGTCATGTCCATCGGCGTAAGCGTGGAGCAGGCCCTGATGAAGGCCGTCCGCGGCGCGGAGATCGGCTGCGACACCCTGCGCATGAAGTCCCTGGCGGACCTCAGCACGGACGAGCTGCTGGCCCTGATCGACAAGTGCACCGACCAGCGCATGTACGCCGTGTACGAGGCCATCTGCCGCGGTGTGACGCTGGAACAGCTGCACGACATCACGAAGATCGACTACTACTTCCTGCATTGCTTCAAGAACCTTGCCGACATGGAGGCGACCCTTGCCAAGGGCAATGTGGATGCTGACCTCTACCTGAAGGCCAAGAAGATGGGCTTCCCGGACAAGGTCATCGAGCGCCTCTCCGGCGCGCCCGTGCCCATGCACCGCAGCCCTGTGTACAAGATGGTTGACACCTGCGCGGCGGAGTTTGAGGCCCAGCGCCCCTACTTCTACGCGACCTACGACGAGGAAAACGAGGCTGCTGAGTTCCTGGCAAAGCGGGAAAAGAAGCCCTGCGTGATGGTTCTGGGCTCTGGCCCCATCCGCATCGGTCAGGGTATCGAGTTCGACTACGCCTCCGTCCACTGCGTGTGGATGCTGAAGGAAGCCGGCTACGACGTGGTGCTGGTCAACAACAACCCCGAAACCGTCTCCACCGACTTTGACACCGCGGATCGCCTCTACTTTGAGCCCTTGACGCCCGAAGACGTGCTGGGCATCATCGAGACCGAGAAGCCTGTGGGCGTGGTCGCGGCCTTCGGCGGCCAGACTGCCATCAAGCTGACCCATGCGCTGGAGAACGCCGGCGTGAAGATCCTGGGCACCTCTGCGGACATGATCGACGCTGCGGAGGACCGCGAGCGCTTCGATGCGGCGATGGAGAAGTACGGCATCAAGCGCCCCCAGGGCACGACCGTCATGACCACCGAGGAGGCCCTGAAGGCTGCCAACGAGCTGGGTTATCCCGTGCTGGTGCGTCCCTCCTACGTGCTGGGCGGCCAGAACATGATCATCGCTTATCAGGACTCCGACATTGTGGAGTACATGAAGATCATCCTGGCCCAGGGCATCGAGAACCCCATCCTGATCGACCAGTACCTCAAGGGCATCGAGGCCGAGGCTGACGCGATCTGCGACGGCGAGGACGTGCTGATCCCCGGCATCATGGAGCACATCGAGTCCTCCGGCGTCCACTCCGGCGACTCCATTGCGGTCTATCCCGCCTGGAACCTGACCGGCGCGATGTATCAGCGTCTGGTGGAGGTCACCCGTCAGATTGCCCTCGAGCTGGGCACGCTGGGCCTGATCAACATCCAGTACATCGTCTACCACAACGAGGTGTACGTCATCGAGGCGAACCCCCGCGCCAGCCGCACCGTGCCCTACATCAGCAAGGTGACCGGCGTTCCCATGGTTGACCTGGCCGTCCGCGCAATGCTGGGCGAGAAGATCAAGGACATGGGCTACGGCACGGGCCTGTACCGCCAGAGCCCCTATTTCGCCGTCAAGGTGCCCTGCTTCTCCTTCGAGAAGCTGGCGGACGTCGATACCCACCTGGGCCCGGAGATGAAGTCCACCGGCGAGGTCCTGGGTCTTGGCACCAACCTGCAGGAGGCCATCTACAAGGGCCTGGTCGCTGCGGGCTACAAGATGCGTCAGGGCGGCGGCGTGCTGATCTCCGTCCGCGACAAGGACAAGGTCGAGGCTGTTGGCGTGGCCCGCAAGTTCCAGGAGCTGGGCTTCAACATCTTCGCCACCACCGGCACCGCCAAGACGCTGCTGCAGCATGGCGTGTACTCCGCCGTGGTCAAGCACGAATCCATGGAGCAGATGCTCACCATGGGTCAGGTGCAGTACGTGATCTCCACCTCCGTCAAGGGCCGTGATCCCCTGCGCGAGTCCGTGAAGCTCCGCCGCAAGGCTGTGGAGCGCGGCATCCCGCTGTTCACCTCCCTGGACACTGCCAACGCCCTTGCCAACGCGCTGACCAGCCGTTACACCCAGGGCAATGTGGAGCTGGTGGACATCAACAACATGCGCAAGGAGCCCAAGAAGCTCTCCTTCGTCAAGATGCGCGGCACGGGCAATGATTACCTCTACTTCGACTGCTTCGAGCAGACGGTGGAGAGCCCCGAATCCGTGGCGGTGCGCCTCAGCAACCGCCGCACCGGCGTGGGCGCGGACGGCATCGTCCTCATCCTGCCCTCCAAGCGCGCGGACGCCAAGATGCGCATGTTCAACGCTGACGGCACCGAGAGCACCGTGGCCGGCAATGCGCTGCGCTGCGTGTGCAAGTACCTGTACGAGACCGGCCGCGTGCGCAAGGAGGAAATGCGCATCGAGACTGGCAGCGGCGTAAAGACCGCGAGCCTGTTCATCCGCGAGGATCAGGTGTTCTCCGTGCTGGTGGACATGGGCCGCCCGGCCTTTGACCCCGCGGACGTTCCCGTCAAGCTGGACGGCGACAAGGTGATGAAGCGCCGCGTTTACCTGGCTGGCCAGATGCGCGAGATCAGCTGCGTGTCCATGGGCAACCCCCATGTGGTGATGTTTGTGGACGACGTGAATGCCATCAACTTGCAGCAGGTTGGCCCTGCCATTGAGCAGGACGCGTTGTTCCCGGCCCGCGTGAACGTGTCTTTCGCACAGATCGTGGATGGCAACAGCATCGTGATGCGCGTCTGGGAGCGCGGCATCGGCGAAACCGCAGCCTGCGGCACCGGCGCCTGTGCGGTGGCTGTTGCGGCGGTCGAGAACGGCCTGTGCAAGCGCGATGCGGACATCGACGTGGCCCTGCCCGGCGGCACGCTGGTCGTGCGTTACCAGGCGGACGGCCAGGTCTGGATGACCGGCGACGCGGTGATGGACTTTGAGGGCATTATCCGTATCTAATGGAATAGCAGGGGAGCGTCAGAATTGACGCTCCCTTTTTGCTGCACATGAAAACCCCACCGGAGTGCTCCGACGGGGCGTTTGTGTTTACTTGGTATTCTTCAAATCCATCCACAGCGCTTCATACACGCTCAGGTAGTCCTCCGGGATGTCGCGGAAGAACTCGCATTTGTCCATCAGCTCGGTGGTGGGGCTGAGGCGGACGTCGTCCGTGTACTCGTAGAAATAGTCGCTTTCCGGGTCCTCGATCAGCTCGATCGCGCCCATGTTGGGGGTGGAATACCAGATGTAGTTCCAGTTCAGGGCCGCGATGTCCGGGCGGCAGAGGAAGTTGATGAACTTCTCGGCGTTCTCCTTGTTCTTGGCGGTGGTGGGGATGACCGCCGCGTCACACCAGACGTTGGAGCCCTCCACGGGGACGAAGTAATCCAGGGGGATGTCGTCGCCGGCCTTGTCGATGGCGTACATTGCGTCGCCGGACCACATGACGGCCATGGCGGCTTCACCGGCGGCCATCTTATCCTTAGTTTCGTCCACCTGATAGGCCTTGACCACGCCCAGCTGCTTCTGCTCGATCAGCTTGTCGCGGGCGGCGAAAAGCTCAGGGATGGAGGTGGAGTTGGCGCTGTAGCCCAGGTACTTGAGGGTCACGCCCATGCTGTCGCGGATGGAGTCCATCATGATGACGTTGCGCTCGAATCGCTCGTCCCACAGGATGGACCAGGAGGCAGTCTCGGGGTCGAACTCCGGGTAAAGCTCGTTCATCATCTCCACATTGTAGAGGATGCCCACGGTGCCCCACATGTAGGGGATGGAATACTTGTTTTCCTGGTCGTAATCAGGGTTGAGCAGGTGGGGGAGGATCTGGTCGGCGTAGGGGATGTTGTCGAAGTTGATCTCCGCTAGCATGCCCTTGTTGATCATGCGTTCCACGATGTAGTCCGAGGGGAAGCACACGTCGAAGGCGCCGGGGTTGGCCTCCACCTGCACGATCATGTCTTCCACCGTGGTGAAGCACATGTAGTTGACCTTGATGCCGGTCTCCTCCTCAAACATGTTGCAGACCTCGGGATCGATATAATCCTCCCAGTTGAACACGTTGACGACCTGCTCGGCGGCCTTGCCGCCTTCCTCGGTGGAGGACTGGCAGGCGGTCATCGTCAGCGCCATCGTCAGGGCCATCAGGAGGAAAAGAATGCGTTTCATGTTCATCTTTCTTCCTCCTTACTTGTCCTCCGCCGTGCGGCGGTTGACGATCAGCAGCAGCACCAGCAGCGCCACAAACATCAGCGCGGAAAGCGCATTCAGCGTGGGGTCGATGCCGGTACGGGTGGCAGAGTAGATCAGCGTGGAGAGGTTCTGCACCAGGGGAGAGGTGGTGAAGTAGCTGATGGTGAAGTCATCCAGGGACAGGGTAAAGGCCAGCATTGCACCGGTGATGATGCCCTGCTTGCACTGGGGGATGATCACGCGGAAGAGCGCGTAGGTGGGCGTTGCGCCCAGGTCCAGCGCCGCCTCGTAGGTGTGGCGGTTCATCTGCTTCAGCTTGGGCAGCACCGACAAAATGACATAGGGGGTATCAAAGGTGATGTGGGCCAGCAGCATCGTGACATAGCCGCGCTCCACCTTGGTGAAGAGGAACAGCAGCATGAGGGAAATACCGGTCACGATGTCGGGCATGGTGTTGGGCAGGTTGGTCAGCGTCATCATCAGGGCCTGAGGGCGCTTCTTCATTGCATGGATGCCGATGGCAGCCAGGGTGCCCAAAATGGTGGAGACCACCATGGCGATCACGGCGATGGACACGGTGACGTACAGCGCGTTGAGGATGCGCTCGTCATGCAGGAGCTCGCCATACCAGTGCAGGGAGAAGCCCTCCCAGTTGGCGCGGCTTTCGCCGGCGTTGAAGCTCTGCACGATCAGCACCACAATGGGGATGTACAGGAACACCATGATGATGCCCAGGTAGAACTTCTTGAGGAACTTCATCATGCAATGCCACCTCCTTCGCCATTGGG
Organism: Clostridia bacterium; assembly: GCA_045591175.1. Lineage (GTDB taxonomy): Bacteria > Bacillota > Clostridia > Christensenellales > Aristaeellaceae > UBA11524. The sequence continues at coordinate 1,433 of JAZNSI010000026.1, read as the reverse complement.
GTCAGCTTTGCGCAGGATGGACAGGCTGACCAGGATCAGCAGCATCATCAGCAGGGACAGCGCGGAGCCGGCGTTCCAGTTGCCCTCGGTGAGGAACTTCGACTCGATCAGGTCGCCGAACATCATCGTGTAGCCGCCGCCCAGCACGCGCGGGATGAAGAACGTGGTGACAGAGGGCATGAACACCATGGTGATGCCGCTGACCACGCCGGGGATGGACAGGGGCATGGTGACCTTGGTGAGGGTCTGCACGCTGTTGCAGCCCAGATCGGCCGCAGCCTCCGACAGGCGGAAGTCCATCTTGTTCAGCACCGTGTAAATGGGGAAGACCATGAAGGGCAGGTAGTTGTACACCATGCCCAGCAGCACCGTGTTGGAGGTGTACATCAGCTGGATGCCGTCCAGGCCCATGGATTTGAGCAGGCTGTTGATCAGGCCGGAATCCTCCAGCAGGGTCATCCAGGCGACGGTGCGCAGGAGGAAGTTCATCCACATGGGGATGATGAAGAGCACCACCAGGGTCGCGCCCAGCTTCATCTTGCGGTCCGCCATGAACAGCGCCGCGGGATATCCCAGGATCAGGCAGATGACCGTGCACTTGAAGGCCATCCACAGGGAATACACCAGCGTATCCACATTCACAGTGCCGCGGGTGATGTACTGGGAGTAATCCACGCCCAGGCGTGCAGCCTCTTCCTTGATGACCTTGTTGGCCTCATAGTGGCTGTCCCAGAAATTCTTGAAGTTGTCCAGGGTGAACTTGCCGTTTGCGTCGGTGAAGGAATAGTAGCTGATGAGGATGACCGGCACCACCGTGAAGATGATCATCCACAGCGTATAGGGGGATGCAAACAGGGAGCGGTGCATACCGCGGTTGCGCTTGATGGTCGCGGCGATCATCACCACGAAGGCGACGAGGCCTGCACCCATTGCTGCCCATGCACCCCAGGGGAGGGACATATCGGTCAGCATCGTCACTTATCCTCCTGCATGGGCTTCATGATGTGGATGTTGAAGGGCACGATGTTCACACCGACCTTGCTGCCCTGGGGCTGCATGGTGGTGGAGTGCACCTTGAAGGTGTAAGCGCCGGTGTCGATCATCATCTCGTAGTGCACGCCCTTGAACAGCACGGACTTGACCGTGCCGACGATCTGGCCCACGTCTTCGCCCACCAGCATGATGTCCTCGGGGCGGATGACCACGTCCACGGGGGCGTTCTCGCCAAAGCCGGAGTCCACGCAGGGGAAGGTCGCGCCGGCGAACTCGACCAGCTCATCCTTGATCATCGTGCCGCGCAGGATGTTGGATTCGCCGATGAAGTCCGCAACGAAGGCGTTGGCGGGCTCGTCGTAGATGGTCTTGGGGTCGCCGATCTGCTGGATGGTGCCGTCCTTCATGACCACGATGGTGTCGGACATGGTCAGGGCTTC
>JAZNSI010000025.1:0-8844 GCA_045591175.1 Clostridia bacterium | reverse complement strand
CGATTACTCACAACATGCAAGCACGGAAAGAGAGTCAGCTTGACAGTCTTCACTGATGAGGGGTACTTTGTCGGGCGCATCATGAAATAGTTCCCTCAATAAGTTAGACGAAACAGAAAGCGGGATGTGCATGTTATCTTGTTTTTGTTACGAATGAATAAGAGAACCAGCTGTTTGGGCAGCTGGTGTATGTGTACCATATAACATAATCATTGATCTGGAATGATCAAGTTTAGTTACACTTTCGGATATACAGCATCATTGTTTATGTTTGAGTTTCGTCAAGTGCCACCGTGTGAATCGATTACAACCTCGTGATAACGCCCTGATCCATTTCCCATACTGTATCGCATAGTTCATCAATATCCTGTGCAAAATGGCTGGCGAGTATGATTGTTTTGCCCTGCGCCTTGAGTGACAGCAGCAGATCACGAATGCTGCGGACACCGTTCTTATCCAGCCCGTTCATCGGCTCGTCCAGGATCAAAAGGGACGGATCATCCAGCAACGCCTGTGCAATACCAAGTCGTTGCCGCATGCCAAGGCTGTACTGGCTGACAGGCTTGCGCAAAGAGGAATCAAGGCCAACCATCTCAAACAGGGCCTTTACACGTTCTTTTGAGGCTCGCTTTCCCAGCTTTGCCAGCCACAGTAGATTATTCATACCCGTTTCATGGGGCAGAAAGCCCGGTGTTTCGATCAGCATCCCCGTATTGAGTGCGAAGTCACAATCCTTTCCAATCGTCTTGCCAAACACCTGAGCTGTCCCTTCCGTGGGGCGGAGAAAACCGCAGATGCATTTCATCAGCACCGTCTTGCCGCTTCCGTTGCGTCCGATAATGCCATGGATCTTCCCTTGCTCCAGCTCCATGGATACATCCTTCAGTACCGCATCGCTTCCGAAGCGTTTCGTGATGTGCTGAACACTTACCGCAATATCACTCATCAGAATACCCTCCTGTGAAGTTAAAAGAGAACCTACGCATAGTAATGGCTGACACGATCATCAGTGCCACAGATGTACCACCGAGAATCAGATATGATGTATGAACTCTGGGCAACAGATCGTAGCCGAAGTTGTGCATGGTGTATGTGGCATGCTGCAAGGGCGACAGCCATGCAGACAGCAGATTGGCGTAATACTGCATCTCCATCGGCAGCTGAAGCCAGGTCATGAAGCGATCCGGCGTCAGCACATAGCCTGCGAAATTGATGATTAGTGCGGCGATGATGCCAGCCTTGCGGCTTTTCAGCACCGTGAAGGTCAGCTGGATCATGGACATCAGCAGCACATACTGGAACAGCAGCAGGAAGATCTGCACAGCACAGCCGTAGGGCGTTGTCAGCTTGACCGTCTTTCGCATGACAGTCAGCGCCACCTCAAAGGATGCCGGCGAAAAAGACAGCATGGTTGCCGTTTCAGACCAGTTGTTTGCAACAAAGACATTACAGCCGATACACATAACCATACTTGAAACGAGGATCATCAGCGAGTAGCCCAGCGTTAGGATGAATACGGTTATGATCTGCCCCAGCAGCCAGTTCAGCCGCGTGGTGCGGAAGATCAGGTACGACGCAGGTGTATCCAGCCGGGGAAATGCCGAGAACATCAGCATCATTACCAGTGCAGAAAAGAGGATGCTGTCATCGTCTGCATAGCACCAGACGAAGGGTTCCATCAGCTGCACGTTGGTCAGGTAGGTGCGGGAGATCGCCATGGTTTTGTCCGTCAGCAGCCAGCAAAGCAGGAAGCCCAGTAGCAGACTCATGTAGAAACGAGGGTTCTTGCGCAGGGAGTACAGATTCCAGCCTGCGCAGACGAAGGCTTCGCGGAGGTTACACATATGCGTTCACCTTCTTTCGCAACATCCAAACAAGTGCAGTCGCAAGCACAACCAGCACCAGCAGCAGAGGCCAGAATGCGCCTGTAAGCCAGTTGGACGGATTGAGCAGTATCGCTTCCGGGAAGAAACGGGTGCCGATCATGACCATGGCATAGCACAGACACAGCGGCGCAAGGTATGCGGCAGAGGTTGTCTCTGTCATCAGGGCAATCAGGCAGCCGACACCAGCCCAGATGCCGCCGCAGAGCATCCGGCGCAACAGAACTGCCCAGACGGGGGCGAAATCTCCCATGGGGAATAGCTCACCGGCATAGATCAGCATCATCAGGTGGAATACCAACAGCAAGCCGATGGCAGCCGCGATTTGCAGCAGCATCCCACTGGCAAATGTGGACAGCAGCTTTCCGGCGATCCAGCTCTTGCGTCCTACGCGGAAGACCGCAGGCCGGATGGCTCCGCTCTTGATCTCTTGCAAGGCCTGTGCTGCAAAGGGCAGCGCAGACAGCGCAGGCAGGATCATCACGCCAAAGTCGCCTTGCATTCCCTGCAAAAGCAATGATGCGGCGTCGAGCCAGAAGCTGTCCTCATACATTTCCATTTCAGACAGCATGTTCATCAGATAGTAGGATTGATCGCCTATGGACATGTACAGCGACACAACCGAGGCAAAAAAGGCAACAAGAAACCAACGCCCCGTAATCGCGCGGCGAAAATCGTAGATTATGCACTTCATACTATGGCTCCTTAGTAGCCGTAATTTCGGTCAATCACCGTTCCGTCAATCGCATTGATAGTCAAGCGGCTTGTGAAGGGTTCGCTGCTTTCACCTGTGATCTTACCATTCTTTTTTCGCCGGTATTCAACTGTGCCAACAAAATCCCACACAGGCGTCAGAACATATTCACCAGGTGTGTCCTTCTGCAGCGTATACATGTACCCAAGCCTGATTTCCGCGATATGTACGCGGATGTCGCTATACGACTGCTCATAAGAAGCAATTTTCAGCGGCATCAGCTTAGCGGCAATCGACATAACCTGATCGAAGGGTATGAGGACACAGTTCTCCACCAAAGTTCCATTAAGGGAATAAGGGGCATTGAACAGCATACTTTCAATACCAGCATCATCCACAACAACGACAAGGGTTTCTGGATGATGCACATGGTTATGGAGGTCGTTTGGGAAAGCAGTGTCATAGGTCACGGGCAATTCCAGGTCTTTTCCATAGAAAAGCACCCATGCCTCTTGCCCAGAGTAGTCTTCGGAGTATTCACCAGAACCATTGGAGCTTTCTCCCCTGATAACAGCTTGTCCGACGCAGGAGAAACCGGGTGCAAATGTGCGGACCGCCTCATCTGTTATGCGCTGCGCCCCATCTCTTGTGAGTGAACACCCAACAGGCTGATTGCCCAAGTAAACATTCGTATGCTTTTCTGTTGGATACCAGGTGCCCGTTATCGGATTTGTTCTCTCAAACAGAGCCTTTGCTTCCTGAAGAATACCCAGCGGATTCCGCCACATGATACCGGACAAATAGCAACCTGAACCGTCCTGAGCGTTTGCACTAACATAGGTAAAGGTACCAGCCTCTTTATCTTGCTCTTCAAAATCGAAGCTGTAAGGGATACTTCCGAAGCAGGTAGCTGCCATCGCCTGCAATTCATCCTGCGAAAAAGTCCGAGGGGTCACAGAATATACGGGAATACGATCAGCATCTGGAACATGCACCTCTGCGTCCACAGTAATCACTGTTTTCCCGGTGTTAGACTTGAAGGTGTCCACAACATGCGAAGGTGCGCTAAGCCGATCCTGAAGTGTTTCTGCTCCAGCACACACCGGTAGCATCAATGCAAGCAACAAGGCAATTATTTTCTTCATGTTGTTCACCTCAATAGCCATATCCTCTGTCGATGACGGTACCATCAATGGCGTCAATGGTCAAAGCACAGTTACCCGGCCAGTCGTAGTATTCCTTGGCGAAGGAACGGATGCCAATGAAGTCCCACACTGGACGCAACTCCCACAAGCCGCTGTTATCCTTTCGGAGAACCGGCATATAGCCAAAGCGAATCTCTGTGATCTCCCAGCGGTTGCCGCTGCCACCCAAGAACTTGTACTCGTTCTCCATGTTCTGTATCGTCAATGGGGCAATCGTCCCGAAAATGTTCATGATCTGATCAAAGGGAATCAGCGGAACATCCTCCTGCAGGATACCTCCAATTTCCCACGGATTGCACCAATAAGCGGATACAATACGCCCCTGATCGATGACACAGGTGATCTCCTCCATTTTAGGCGGTGAGGTATACTGCTGATCGTCAAGATCATCGCCTGACAGACCCCAATGAGCGTAAGTAACCGGCACATCATCCACTACCCGCATGAATCGGAATGCATATGCGCGGCGGGAGGTACGTTCACCAGAAGCGGAGCCATACAGGACGCACTGGAAGTCCGGAGAAATATGCCGAATGAAGGTCTCTGCGATGGCCATTGCTTCTCCATAAGTGATCGGCTGATCGGGCAGTTTATCCCCATCCGGGCGCGGTGTGCTGTCACCTTCGTCCATGTAGGCACTTGATGCGTAGAAACTTGGTTCATTGATTGTGCCATAATCATATGTGTAGATAGTCTGTGCGGTTTCCCGGCGGAGACCGAATACAGTTTCCTTGGCATAATTCATGGCGATCACTTCAGCACAGGGATGCCCATATTGATAGGGCGAATAATCTGCACTGCCGTCAGACAACGGCCACCAACTATAGGAGTAATCAGCACTTTTATATCCGTTGGCCGTTTCAAGATCCATCTGGGTGCTGAACCAATCGTTTATCCAGTCTGTATCAGGTGCACATGCCAGAGCCAGCAGCATCGCATCTTGCGTTGTTGCATCACGGCCAGCGACCTCATAGGTGTTGACATGGTCGGCATTCGGAATATGGACGACAGCATCTATGAGGATTTCCGTCTTTCCGGTGTTGGAGTAATATGAAGCCTGATAATGCTGTGGTGCATCCACCTGCTGGATAATCGTCTCCGCTCCGGCACACACCGGCAGCATCAGCGCAAGCAGCAAAGCAATCACTTTTTTCATGTTATTCACCTCAATAGCCATAGTTACGATCAATTACGGTACCATCAAGCGCATTTACGGTAAAATGACTGATGAAGGATGAAGAATGCTCAGAGACGATATTCCCGTTCTTTGTTTTGCGACATTCCTGCGTTCCAAAGAAGTCCCAAACAGGTATATATTCATAGCAATCCGGATTGTCCTTGCTCATTACACGCATATAGCCCAGTCGAACATCAGTGATATGCACCCGGATATCGCTGTAACTGGATTCCAGCCAGCCAAGGGACAAGGGCATTACTTTACGCACCACATCCATGATCTGATCGAAAGGCAGCAATGTGCAATTATCCTGCAATACGGTCACATCATGCGGAAACTGATAATTCATCCCACGAATACCTTCATCGGTGACGACGACAATGATTCGCTCATGCTGATGCTGGCGGCTATAATCGCCGGACGGGGTAGTGCCCTCAGCCGTGACGGGCATCGCAAGATCGTCGCGGGTATACCACAAAATCCACGCCTGCTGCTCATTCGTATAAGAAAGCTTGCCATCCTTTGTTTCCATACCGGCGAGTTCGCCATCTATCACACCCTGCGCCATGCAGGTAAAGTTGGGCGCAAAGGCATGTATGGCCGTATCGGCAATCATTCGGGCTTCTTCATAGGTCACAGCACAGCCGTTTGGCGTGACGTTCAACTGCATATCATGTCCAGGATCTACCATCCAGTAAATCGGCTCGCCGTTCACCTGCCAACGCTCCAGCCTCGCTTCCACCCAATCGGCCGCGCCATTGTTCTTGGTGGATTGATAAACATCGAACGTGTACTCAGGCCACTCTTTGCCAATATCCAGCACCGTAGCGACGGATTCATACACACGCACTGGCGCGCTTTCACTGTAGTTGCCCGTTCCTGCGTATGTATAAGCGCGGCTGCCGAAAACAGCCTTGGCCATAGCATCTGCTTCTTCCGTTGTGAACAGGCGTGGCGTTGCCAGGTAGGTCTGCGCCTTTTCTGCGTCGGGGACAGTCACGTTTGCATCCAGCGTGATGACCACCTTGCCTGTATTGGAAGAAAAGGTTTCAGTGGTGTGCCCAGGCGCATTCACCTGCGATGCAACATCGGCAAGCGCCGCGCAGGGCAGCAAAAAGCAGCACATGAACATCCATGAAAGGAGTCTTTTCATCATCTTTCACCTCCATGTTCATGGTACCATGCGCTGCTTGTAATAGTCCGCATCAAGTTGTAAGCGAGTTGTGTTCAAGTTGTAAATGTTGGCTTATTGCTGATAATCATCGAATGATGGTGGCGGTGTAGCGGTCTCCATGACAGTCTGATTCATACGATCATCAATGATCCTATCTGCTGTGAAGGGCAGCCCACAAATGAGTGCTGCCGCCAGCAGAAGCAGCACAACTAAAGCGATGATTCCTTTCTTATTCATTGCTACCCTCCTTGGGCCATACCATGGTGATGGTTGTACCGCTGCCGACAGTGCTCTCGATCTGCAAACTGCCTCCGTGGGCCTGTGCGATCATCTGGCATAGGGACAAGCCAAGACCAGCGCCGCCCATTTTGCGGCTGCGGGCCTTGTCCACCCGGTAGAAAGGCTCCGTCACCAGCGCAATCTTGTCCGCAGGAATACCGCTACCATGGTCACTGACGGATAGCTGGTAGGCTGTATCTCTTTCAGATGCAGTTATGCTGATTTCCTGTCCGGGCTGGCTGGCTTTGATGGCGTTGTCGATCAGGTTGGTCAACAGACAGATAATCAGGTCGGCGTCGCCTTGCAGGAAGTCGCTCTCCGTATAGACTGACAACGACAGCTCCTTGTTTGCCAAAGACTCCTGCATCATGCTCTGAATTTGCTGGAACAGATCATCCACCGAAAGCCTGCGCTTCACCAGCACCGGACAATCCGTCATGGCGATCAGCTGCATCATCTTCTGACTCAGACGCTCCGTGCGCAGGGCAGCTTCATGAATTTCATGGGATGCTTCCATCCGCTTCTCTTCTGTCAGGGGCATGGAGATCAGGCTGTCCGAGAAGCCGATGATCGCCGTCATAGGCGTTTTCATTTCATGGGTCAGCGCACCCAGCAACAGCTCGCGGCGACGGGCCTGTTCTTCCAGGTCGAGGATCTTTTGCTCCACAGTTTCCGCCATGTGATCAAAGGAGGCGGAAAGTTCACCCACTTCATCTTGCGATTCGATCTTTGACCGCAGGGAGTATTCACCGCTGGAAATCTCCTCGCTGACCTGTGTCAGCTTCCGCAGCGGGCGCAGAGTGCGACGCAGCGTCAGCGGCAGCAGGATTCCGCTCAACAGCAGACAGGCCAATAGTGCCAGTTGAGCATTGCGAGTCAGAGTGTCAATACGCGCAAAGGTATCGGAAGCATCCTGAACGGTATATACGGTGATTGGGAGATTGAGTACAGTCGTATTTCTGGTGGTGACCAGCAGCGGAACGCCGTTCATTTCCACCAGTCGTTGAGCGGTAATGACCTGCTCGTTCACCGGCAGCAGCTGCATAGGCTGATAAGCTGAAATGTTATAGAGATAGGCACCATCCATCACCAGAGAATAGGAGTAATTCTTGCTCTGCAGCAAATGCGCATAGCTCGAAAAGGTGTACTGGATCAGCGCACGAAGGGTGGTCTCATCCGTACCGTATCCGGTATTGCTGGTTCGATCCAGCGTAGCCAGATGCTCGCAAAAGACATTTGTATTTTGCAAAGCGCTATTCTGTGCATCGTCCAGCATCTGTTGCGTCTGCTGGACAACAAAGAAGTACAGGCAGGCACAGAATGCCAGCATGATCACCAACAGACAGATCAGCGTTTGCTTCAGCCATAGTTTCATTTCATTTCGCCCTCCAGCCGGTAACCCAGCTTGAATACTGTCGCAAGCTGTTCGGTCAGTCCGAGCTTCTTTCGCAATGCTGCAACATGTACGTCCACCGTGCGGGTCTCGCCGATGTACTCATCCCCCCACACCTGACGCAGCAGCTTCTCACGGGTCAGCACCATACCGGGGTGCTTCATGAAGGTACAAAGCAGCTCGTATTCCATGGGCTTGAGGGAGATCAGTTCCCCGGCTTTATGCACGGATCGGCTGTCCAGATCGACCGTGATATCCTGATATGTGATCTTGTTTTCTGTCGGGGCACTGCGGGCCAGCACCTTTTCCATGCGCACAAGAAGCTCCAGAATATCGAAGGGTTTGACCAGATAGTCCTCTGCACCAAGGCGGAGACCTTGAACGCGGCTTTGTACATCCGCTTTGGCAGACACATAAATCACGGGGATATTTCGCTCCTGCATATAGGGCAGCAGCTCAAAGCCGTCCAGTTCCGGCAGCATAATATCGCACAGAGCAAGATCGAAATGATGGGCAGAGATTGCATCAAGCGCCTGTCTGCCGTCCATAGCACAGACAGGTTCATATCCGGCAACAAGCAGATTGCTTTCAATTAGCCGGGAGATCGCAGGATCATCTTCAACGACTAAAATGCACTTTTTCATTGAATCACCTCGCTTTTAGTATAGCACCGAACGAGATAAGACGTAAATGGCAAGAATGTAAACGAGTTGTAAATCGATGCAAAAATACAAAGCAGCGTCTGTCGGTTTTCTGGCAAACGCTGCTGCTGATCATCATCCTGTCTGTACTAATCGCCAGCTGCTCGCTCATGTACATCTCAGTATGCAATGACAGGTCAGGGTGTATCTGTTCCATCTTAACAACAGAGGATACCAAGCACCCCATTACTTCTATTCTTGAATCCGTATGGGATCCTGATTCTGCATCTGAGGGGACATTCACCCGATTACTCACAACATGCAAGCACGGAAAGAGAGTCAGCTTGACAGTCTTCACTGATGAGGGGTACTTTGTCGGGCGCATCATGAAATAGTTC
>JAZNSI010000024.1:0-44562 GCA_045591175.1 Clostridia bacterium | reverse complement strand
TGATTTCGTACTTTATCGTCGCTCTCACATCCCTTCTGTGCGCGAAAGAAAATCCCGCAGCAGCTCTACTTCCATCTTCAACCGCTTATTCTCATACTTGTACTCTTGTAGTGTTTTCGCCGGTTTTCGTCCTCTTGACTTACGCTGGTTCCTTTCCTTCCTGCGCTCCCGTTCCAGAAATCGCTTAACTACCATCTTGTCCTTTATGCCGTAGTGTTCCGCTATCTCTCGCTGCGTTTTCCCTTGCTCTACCATCTTCAGAATTGCTGGTAATAGTTCCTTTACCTGTGTGTAGTTTCTTTTGGTCATGACAATACCCCCTATGTAGTTATTATCCTACATAGGGGGCTTTTTGTCTATTGTCCGTTTTTACTGGTTCAGTCTAAACCGGGAAGCAGGCGCTTTGATATGCAGCAGAATCAGCAGCTGGCCTCGTGGATCTCCTTGAGGAGGTCAGTGATGGGCAGGTGCTGGGGGCAGGCGCCCTCGCACTGACGGCACTCCACGCAGCGGGAGGCGTCGCATTCCTCCTTGACGATGCGGGCATAGCCATCCTTGAAGGAGCTGTCCGCACGGAGCATCGCGCCGTCATATCCGCGGAAGATACGGGGGATCGCCACGCCCATGGGGCAGGGCTGGCAGTATTCGCAGCCGGTGCAGCGGGTACGGGTGCGGGCCATATAGGTGGCCTTGACCTGCTTGAACAGGGTGTTCTCAGCCTCGGTAAGGATGGGCTGCTCCTCCAGGTCAAAGATGCGCAGGTTGTCGGTGGTCTGCTCCCAGTTGCTCATGCCGGAGAGGATGGTAACCACCTCGGGCATGGCGTACAGGTAGCGGAAGGCCCACTCCACGGGGCTGCGCTTGGCGTCAAAGGCCTCGTAAACAGCCTTGACGTCCGCAGGCGGATTGGCCAGCAGGCCGCCGCGCAGGGGCTCCATGATGACCACGCCGATGCCGCGCTTGCCGCACTCGCGGATGCCCTCAAGGGTCGCCTGGTTCTCATCGTCCAGGATGTTCATCTGCACCTGGGCCATCTTCCACTGATCCCAGTCGTTAAGGATGTCCATGAAGCAGGCGTAGTCATCGTGGAAGGAGAAGCCAGGGTAGCGGATCTTGCCCTGAGCAAGAGCCTCAGCGAAGAACTTCTTGTAGTCCAGCTCCTGCATCTGCTTCAGGCGATCCTTGTTCATCGCGTGCAGGATGTAGAAGTCCACATGGTCGGTCTGCAGCTTCTGCAGCTGCTCGTCCAGATGCTTCATCATGTCCTCGTAGCAATGGACGTTCCAGCAGGGCAGCTTGGTGGTCAGGATGACCTTCTCGCGGTAGCCGTCCTGCAGGGCCTTGCCCACCACGATCTCGCTCTCGCCGCCGTGGTAGGGATAAGCAGTATCAATGTAGGTCACGCCGCTGTCGATGGCATGGCGCACCATGCGGATGGCCTCCGCCTCATCGATCTTGCCGTCTGCCTTGCAGGGGAAACGCATGCAGCCAAAGCCCAGCATGCTGCTCTCGCGGTTGATGGTGGGGAACATCGTCTTCAACATGGTATATATCTCCTTTGCTTATAAATACGGAATCATATCCGCCAGTTTGTTAAAGATAAGATGGGGTTGGACGTCGGATTCCTCCACGTCCTTCATGGTGGCCTCGCCGGACAGAACAAGGATGCCAGTCATGCGATGGTTGACGCCAGTAGCGACGTCGGTGTAAAGCCTGTCGCCCACCATGGCCATTTCCGCCAGGTCGTAGCCGGTGCGCATCTGCGCCTCGCGGACGATGCCGCCATAGGGTTTGCCCAGGATCACATCCGCCTTGCGGCCCGTGCTGGCCTCAATGAAGGCCATGATCGCGCCCATATCCGGAATGAAGCCCGTCTCGGTAGGACAGTTGAAATCCGGATGGGTCGCGATATAGGGCTTCCCATAGCGGATGAAGTCGCAGACCTTGCACATTTTGGCATAGTCCAGCGTGGTATCGAAGGCCACCAGGACATAGTCCGGATCGTCCTCGGTGAAGACAAGGCCCGTGGCCTCCAGCTCTGCCCGGAGGACGTCATTTCCCAGTAAATAACCCTTCCCTTCCGGGAAACGCTCCATGAGATAATGCGCTGCCGCGTGGCCGCTGGTCATGACCTGGCTGCGGAAGGGCTCCGGCACGTTCATGCGGGTAAGCTTGTCCACATAGGCGCTGGCGGACTTGGAGGAATTGTTGGTGAGGAACCAGGCGTCGCGCCCGGTGCGCCGCAGCGCCTCCAGGAAGTCCAGCGAGCCCTCGATCAGCTTCTCTCCAAGGTAGAACGTACCGTCCATATCCAGCAGGAAGCAGCGGATCTGTGCCAGCCGCTGGCGAATCATCTCTTTCGTCATCATGAGCCTCCCTTTGTTTCAACCATTGTATCACACTTTTCCTGAAAAGGAAAGGCATTACAGTCGTTATTCTTTCAGCAAGAAAAACAGCAGGATCTGACGATCCTGCTGTCTCAGTCTACGAATGGATTCGACATCTGAACATTTCACCGTAGACGTGTTGTTCCGAGTAAGGTTGTATGTGAGAACGATTTTGCGCCCACCATCTCCGTCATCGAAGACGTAGGCCTTGGAAAGGAAGGTGTCGATGATACGACGTTGATATTCCTTACTTTGCATATCTCCGCCGCGGAAAGATTCCAGCCAGAAGATGATCTCCTCTTTATCGAGCAGGGGCAGCGAGTCGCGCTCACGCTCTATTTTTATTTCAAGCTGTTCTTTCAGGCTTTCCAACTCCGACATACGGGCTTGTGTGGTCGGGGTGAAGATTCCCTGCTCCAAGGCGCGGAGAAGGTTTTTGAGTGCAGAATTTACCTCTTTTAGCTGTGATTCCAAACTTTCCACGACAGAGTTGTTCTTCGCTTCCTCCGCCAGCAGCTTCACAGCTTCCTCGGCAACCAGTTCGATGTTTTCAGGAGTCAGAACCTTCTCAACCGTTTCGCGGACGATCATCTCTTCCAGCCAATGCTTCTTCTCCACCTTCTTGTCGCACCCGCCGGCCTTCGCTTTCCGCTTGGCGCACTTGTAATAATGGTATACTGCGCCGCTTCGGCTGGTTCCGCTTTCGCCGACGAGTGGGGCTCCGCAGTGCCCGCAGAAAACCTTGGTGGCAAGAAGATATTGCTCGCTGGCCTTGTAGACTCCGCCCTTCACCCTTACATTAGCATTCACTCTTTTTTGCACCCTCTCAAAGAGTTCGTCGCTGATGATGCGCGGCACGCCGTCCGGGACTACCACATCCTTGTAAGAATACTCACCAATATACTTCCTGTTACGGAGCATTTTGGTGACACTGTTCTTATTCCATACCGAACCCTTGCTTGTCCGAATCCCCCGCTCATTCATATAATCACATATCCCCTTGGTTCCGATACCATCGGCATAGAGGTTGAATACCTTCTCAACAAGAGGGGCGGTCATAGGGTTGATAGTATATCGTCCATCAGGTCCTTTTTGATAACCCAAGGGCATTGAACCGCCGACGATTTTACAATTCAAAGCATTTTCCATCAGTCCCCGGCTGACGTTCTGAGCCAGGTTTGCGGAATAGTATTCCGCCATACCCTCCAAGACAGATTCGAGGATGATGCCGGTCGGGTCATCGGGGATGTATTCTTTCACATAATGCAGGGTGACCCCTGCCTTTTTTAGTTTGGCTTTATATGTGGCAGAATCGTACCTGTTGCGGGCGAAGCGATCCAGCTTCCACATGATGATCACGTCGAAGCGTCCGCGCTCTGCATCCTTGATCATCCGCAGAAAATCAGGGCGTCGGTCTGTGCGACCTGAGAGCGCACGGTCAGCGTACTCCCCCACCACGGACATGCCGCGATCCTGGGCGTATTTTCTGCACTCGCGAATCTGCCCTTCGATGGATTCCTCACGCTGGTTTTCAGAGGAAAACCGGGCGTATATGACGGCTCTGATCACCAGCGAACCTCCTTACTGAATATCGGACTGGAAAGCAATCGCCTTGCCGAGGATGCGCACGTTTCGAGTCTCGTCCGCCCCGCCGATGACGATGGGCTGGTACTTGGGATTCTCCGCCTGGAGCATCAGCATGCCCTGCGGGAGGAAGTGAACGCGCTTGAGGGTGGCTTCATCGTCGATCAGGACTGCGGCGATCTCACCGTCATTCACGGTGTCCTGCTGGCGGATGAACACGATGTCACCGTCCATGATGCGGGCGTTGATCATGCTGTCGCCCTTGCAGCGGAGTGCAAAGTGGCACTTCTTCGCTACGGGGGCATCAACGTAACCTTCGACATTTTCCTCTGCGGTGATGGGATCGCCGCAAGCGATGGTACCTATCAGAGGAATCTTTTGCATCTCAGGAAGCGGGATAAGGTTCTCATATGCATTTAGAGCCACACCAAGGCCAAAGTCTTCAGAGTCAATCTTCCATGTGAGAGGAGGCCTCGGGTCATCTGTGTAGCCAAGCAGATAACGCGCAGTGGTCCCGAGCGCGTGCGCAATTCTTTCTATGGTATCTACGTCCGGTTTGAACTTATCTTTTTCCCAGCTACATACCGTTGTCTTCACGAAGCCGACTGCATCCCCCAGTTCCGCCTGGGTCATGTGGGCGGCTTTTCTTCTTTCTCTAATGCGAACGCCGATCATTTGAATCACCTCGATAATCATTATACCCATACTTTTCAATTTGTCAAGAAAAAGTTTATCACAAATGAAATTTTGCTCTTGACAATTCATTGCAAATGGATTATTGTGTAATTGTTCATTCCGGATGAACTTTCTCGAACTTTGGAGGTGAGTACAAATGGATTTTCAGCACGAACCGATGTATATCCGGCTCCGGCGATATATTGACGACGAGGCCAGACTGAGCAGGAAGCAAGTCGCCATAAACGCAAAGATGAGTGAATCTCATCTGTCCCTGATTCTTTCCGGTAAGCGCGGTCTCAGGGTTGACGATTATGAACGACTCTGCCGAGCCATCGCTGTGAGCCCTGCCCGTTTCTTCGTATGACAGGAGGTCCCCCATGAACGCCACCCCGGCAATCGAATCCCAGGCTACCATTCTCGCCGAATCAGTCGATGAGCTGGCGCGCGGCATCGTGTTCTCCGCCGAGGAGATACGAGCATGGCTGGATCAGCCTGAGACCCAAGCCAAGTACCAAAAATGGCTGGCAGAGAGGAGGCAGCGCCGTGCTGACGCTGTTTGAGCATCAGAAGATGATGCTGGCTCTGCTCCGACTGAACGACCACTTCGCCATCTTCGCCGAACAGGGTACGGGCAAGACCATCCCGGTGCTGACTCGCGTCAGCGAGCTGCTGGGATCGGGACAGGCCAGCCACGCGCTGGTGGTGTGCCCAAAGGCTGTCATCGGCTCCTGGCATCGGGACATGGAGAAGTTCGACCCCTCCCACCGCGCACTGCTTGAATCCTGCGTGACCGTGACCAGCTACGACCTCGTATGGCGTCGCCCGGAGTTCCGGCGGCATTGGGACGTGATCGTGCTGGACGAGAGCCACAAGATCAAGAGCCACGGCAGGAAACGCAGCAAGTGTCTGCTGGAGATGGCCCTGTACAGCGACTACCGCTTCATCCTCACCGGCACACCAATCAGCAACGGCATGCTGGAGGACATCTGGTCGCAGTACGCTTTCCTTGACCCGGTACAGGGTGCACGGAGCGTACACAGCCGCATCTTCGGCAGCTACTACCAGTTCCTCGATCGCTACTGCCTGCTCAACAAGTACCACAAGCCCTACCGCTACATCCATGTCGATGAGCTGCAAGACATCATCAACGAGCACAGCTACCGGGTGAAAAAGGTGGAATGCCTCGATCTACCCGACAAGCTGCCGGATGAAATCTACGACATCGAACTGCTGGAGCGCAAGGCCTACAAGAGCCTCCATGAGGAATCCGCCCTGGAGGACATGGACGTGCTCGCTTCCAACCCTCTCGCCCGGATGACCAAGCTGAGGCAGATGTGCTCCGGCTGGGTGAACGACGGGCATGAGGACATCCCGATGAAGTGCGAGAAGCTGAACGCCCTCGCCGACTTCCTCGACGGATGGGAGAAGAAGCTGGTCATCTTCTGCGAGTTCCGGCGGAGCATCGACAACGTGATCGGCCTCCTGACGAAGGAGAAGATCAGCTATGTGGTGCTGGACGGCAGGACCAAGGACAAGACCGTCTGGAAGCAATTCCAGACCGACCCGACGATCCAAGTGATCGTCTGTCAATACCAGTCGGCGAACGCGGGCATCGACCTGTACGCCGCCGACACCATCATCTTTTACGAACCCACCCTCAGCAGCAATGTGCTGGAACAGGCGAAGGACCGCATCCACCGCATCGGTCAGACTCAGAAGTGCTCCTACATCCACTTCCTGACCAAGGGTACCATCGAAAAGGCCATCTACCGGGCCCTGACGAGGTACGCGGACTTCTCCGACCGGCTGTTCCGGGAGTACATGCTTGAGTGGCAGAAGGGGTTTGAGGAATAGGAGTGACTACCTATCGAAAGGCGACCTAATACCGAATACGTCCTGTCCCTGAGTTACGGAAAGGACAGCATCGCATGCCTTTTCGCCATTGAACAGTTGGGATGGCCGCTGGACAGGATCGTCCATGCGGAGGTGTGGGCGACGGATACGATCCCCGCCGCCGATGGTTGAGTTCAAAGCCAAGGCCGATGCCTTCATTAAGGAGCGTTGGGGAATCGAAGTGGAACACTTTCGGGCAAAGCACACTTTCGAGGAACTATTCTACCGCGTTAAGAAATCCGGACGTGGCCCCGGTGATTATCGTGGGTTTCCGATGATACGCGGTCCTTGGTGCAACAGCGATCTGAAACGTCCCGCATTACGCATGGCATGTGGTCAAAACTCGGTGCAGTACGTTGGCATTGCGGCGGATGAACCTGAACGCCTCGCAAGGTTGGAGAAGCATAACAAGATTTCACCACTTGCCGCCCTCGGCTGGGTTGAGGCCGACTGCTGGAAAATAGACGCAGAACACGATCTCCTTTCCCCGATCTACACGACGGCGACAAGGGGGGGATGCTGGTTCTGTCACAATCAGGGTGTTGACCAGCTCCGGCACCTGCGCAGGAACTACCCCGAATACTGGGCATTGATGCTCAAGTGGGACAAAGACAGTCCCATCTCCTTCAAGTCTGACGGTCACACGGTGCACGACTACGATGCCCGGTTCGCGGCGGAAGATGCCGGTCTGATCGACCCCAAGGCTCGTTTCCGCTGGGATATGATCGGTAGGAAGACTGAAAAACCAAAGCGTGAGAGGAAGTGATTCCTTGTTCAAATTAGGCAGCCTCTTTGACGGCAGCGGAACATGCCCTCTGGCGGCAGAGACGCTGGGCATCGAACCTGTTTGGGCCAGTGAGATCGAGCCCTACCCCATCGCTGTGACTACTGCCCGCTTCCCCAACATGAAGCACCTGGGCAGCATCACGGAGCTGGACGGCGCGGAGATCGAACCCGTGCATATCGTCACCTTCGGCAGTCCGTGTCAGGACTTGTCGGTGGCGGGCCAGCGGAAGGGTATCCACGAGGGCGAACGCTCCAACCTGTTCTTCGAGGCCATCCGCATCATACGAGAAATGAGGGAAGCTACCAATGGAAAATACCCGCGTTTCGCCATGTGGGAGAACGTCCCCGGCGCATTCTCCTCAAATGGCGGCGCCGATTTCCAAGCCGTTCTTCAAGCGTTTGTCTCCCTGCGCGACGAAACCGCTGTTGTGCCTGAACCTCCGACACGGGGGGGACGGGGGAAATGGGAGAACGCCGGATGCATCGTGGGAGATGGTTACTCCATCGCCTGGCGAGTCCTCGATGCTCAATACTGGGGAGTGCCCCAGCGTCGTAAGCGAATCTTCCTTGTCGCAGATTTTGCAGGAGAATGTGCCGGAAAGGTACTTTTTGAGCGCGAAGGCTTGCGCTGGCATTCTGAGACGAGCGGAGAAGCGCGGCAAGGAACTGCCGACGATGCTCAGGGAGGCACTGGAGGAAGTTGTCATGCTTTCCATCTCCAGCAAGACCCCATTGGCGGAGACATAAGCCCCTGTATCGGCGGTCAGCATCAGGCGACGGTTGGCGTAGTTGCCTCCTTCATGGGTGGTCAGGGTGCAAAGGCCGGCGGAATCGCCTACTCGGAGGTACACGCTCCGACATTGAGGTCTGCACCTTCCGGAACAAACACCGCGCCGGATGTGGTGTATGCGCTCAAGGGCAACGCCATTGACCGAGATACACGACAGAACGGCAAGCCGTGGTCAGAAGGGCCTTCATACACGCTGGATACTACGGATCGGCATGGAGTGTGTTTTGGAATCGAAGGTGACGGAAACATTCGCGCCCACATTATTGAAGGCATGTCTCCTTGCATGAAAACGGTTCACCCCAATTCTGTTGTCTATGACACGACTCAGATAACAAGCCCGGAAAACAGAAGCAATCCTCGCGTTGGAGATCCCTGTCATCCGCTTGCGGCAAAACAACACCCGCCATTAATGGTTTATCCGCAAGTTTCAGGCGCCCTTTGTGCCAACTCCCACCCTGGTAGCTACACGGGGCAGGATGCATTCAACGATATGCTTCCCGTTGTGCCATCGGACAAACCTCCGCGTAAGTACATCGTCCGCCGCCTGACTCCCCTTGAGTGCTGTCGTTTACAGGGCTTCCCCGACTGGTGGGAAAATGGTGTGCAGGGCAGTGACTCAGCCCGCTACAAGATGTGGGGCAACGGTATGGCGCTCCCGTGCGTAGCCTACGTCATGGAAGGCATCCGCGACGCGCTGATGGCGAGCTGGCTGGACGAGCTTTTGGAGGATGTATGAGCACCTACATCTTCGACTGTGAGGTTTTCGCCCATGACTGGCTGTTCGTTTTCAAGCATACGGACACGGGCGACTACTTCATCTTCCACAATGACTACGAGGGCGTGGGCGCTTTCATGAAGGACGAGGAACCCATGCTCTGCGGCTTCAACAACAAGCATTACGACCAGTTCATCCTCAAAGCCGTGATGGCAGGGCTGACGCCGGAGGAGATCAAGGCTTACAACGACTTCATCATCGGTGGCGGCAACGGCTGGGCATATCCGCCTTTGCAGGACTTCCGCTGTTTCTTCAATCAGATGGACCTGATGGACGATATGCAGCAGGGCTTGTCCCTGAAAGCAATCGAGGGGCATCTGGGCATGAACATCCGGGAGAGCACGGTGGACTTCACCATCGACCACCCCCTGACCGAGGAGGAGCTGGTGGAGACCGTCCGCTACTGTAAGCACGACGTGGATGCGACTGAGGAACTATATAAGCTCCGTAAGAACTACATCAAGGCCAAGGTTCAGCTTGGTGCGATGGTGGGCATCCCACCGGCAAAAGCGGCCTACATGACCAACGCCAAGCTGACTGCGGCGTACCTCGGTGCCCGTCCTCCGGCGACGCCCTGGACGGATGAGCGCGAGTACAGGTATCCCCCGAACCTTCGCCGGGAGTACATCCCGCAGGAGGTATTCGACTTCTTCGACCGCATGCATGACAGGAGCATCCCCGACGAGGTGCTGTTCAAGTCCAAGCTGAAGGTGGAGGTCGGCGGGTGCCCCTGCGTGATCGGCTTCGGCGGAATCCACGGGGCGCTCCCGGCGTATCGGTGTGAGGCTGAGGGGACGCGGGTGATCCGCAACTACGACGTGGCGAGCCTGTACCCCAGCCTGATGATCAAGTGCGGCTACACCAGTCGGAACATCCATGACCCCAAGCGTTTCGAGGAGACCTACAACACCCGCCTGTCCGCCAAGCGCAGCGGCGACAAGACCACCGCCAACACGCTGAAGCTGGTGCTCAACACCACCTACGGCGCGATGCTGAACCAGTACAACGACCTCTACGACCCCCTGATGGGCCGGAGCGTGTGCATCAGCGGCCAGCTATTCCTGCTGGAGCTGGCGCGGCATTACGTCGCTGACCTCGCCACGGTGAAGCTGATCCAGCTCAACACCGACGGCATCATGGTCAGCATTGACGAATCCGAAGTCCCTGCCCTGCTGGCGATCAACGACGAATGGCAGGAGCGCACCGGCTTCGCGCTGGAGGAGGATCGTATCCGCGCCATCGTGCAGAAGGACGTGAACAACTACGTCGAAGTGGCCGAGGACGGCAGCACGAAGGTCAAGGGCGGGTACGTCACCCACGGTATCGCCCCGGCCGGCGCCTTCAACGTCAACAACAGCGCGGTCATCGTCAAAAAGGCCATTGTGGCCTGGTTCACCAAGGGTATCCCGGTGGAGGAGACCATCGGCGGCGCGACCGACGTACTGGAGTTCCAGATCATCGCCAAGGCCGGGGTCAAGTACCGGGAGGCATACCACATCGTTGATGGGCAGCAATACTCTGTTCAGCGTGTCAACCGGGTGTACGCCACGGCGGACGAGCGGTACGGCAAGCTGTTCAAGGTCAAAGCGGAGGACGAATCCACTGCGAAGATCGAATCCCTGCCGGAACACTGCATCATCGACAACGAGAACACCATCACCATCGATCAGGTCGATAAGACCTTTTACATCGAAATGGCGAGGAAGCGCGTGAACGACTTCCTCGGTATCAAAGAGAAGAAAGAGAGGAAACCCCGTATGGCAACTACCGCAAAAGCTGTCCCTACCCCCATGAACGTGTACCAGAAGCTCCTGGAGGCTCGTGTCCGTGTGCTCAACTCCGGTATGAAGAAGACCGGCAAGAACATGCACCTGACCTTCAAGTATTTCGAGCTTGAGGACATCGTCCCGGTAGCGACCCCCATTTTCAAGGAGCTGGGCCTGCTGCCCCTGACGAACTTCGACGATAACGTTGCCACGATGGCTGTAGTAAACGTGGATAACCCGGAGGACCGCGTCATTTTCACCCTGCCGATGGGCGACCTGAGCGAGTACCTGAAGGAGACCGGTAACAAGGCGGTCAATCCCATGCAGACCCTCGGTGCGCAGGAAACCTACCTCCGCCGCTACCTGTATATGATCGCGCTGGACATCGTGGAGCATGACGCGATTGACGGCAGCGCTGGCTCCGGTGAGAACGCCGACGGCACTCCTGCCCCCACCCCCGCCAAGAAGCCCGCGCCCCCTGCTACCCCCGAACAGCGCGAGGAAGTCAAGCAGACCCTTACCGGTGCGGATAATCAGGCCGATGACCTCCAGATTCGCCGCCTGAAGGATGCTCTGAAGAAGGTACGCGCGCTGGAAGGCGGCGAGGCCTACGTTTCCAAGGTGGCGCTTGACACGGTCGGTTTCACCAAGGTGACCAAGCGTGAGTGCGAGCGCCTGCTGGTGGAGATCAGTGACATGCTGGTGAAGGACGGTGCGAAGTGATGGACTGGCTGGAAGGTAACCGCATCAAAGTCGCCCCTCCCAGGCGGCCCAAGAAGTGCACGGCCACCCGCTTCGCCTCTGTGCTGGGGCTGAACACCTGGTCCACTCCCTTCGAGGCCTGGTGTGCCATCACCCGGACGTGGGAGGAGCCCTTCGAGGATACCATCTACACCATCGCCGGTAAGACCATCGAACCCAAGCAGATCGAATACATGCGCCGCGCCTACGCGATGGACAACCTGGTGACCCCCACTGACGTGTACGGCCCCGACTACTTCAAGAAGACCTGGGGCGACTTCTTCCGCGAGGTTGAAATTTTCGGCGGCATGTGGGACTCCCTGCTGCTGAACGAGCGCACCCGTCAGCCCCAGTCCGTGCTGGAGTTCAAGACCACCAAGCGCGTGGAGGACTGGAAGGACGATGTGCCGGAATACTACGCCCTCCAGGCGGCGCTGTACGCCTATCTGCTGGGCGTGGACGAGGTCATCATGGTGTGCTCCTTCCTCCAGGACAGTGACTACACCACCCCGGAGAAGTTCGTCCCCAGCGTGGACAACACCATCACTCATGTGTTCAGCGTTTCGGAGCGTTATCCCGACTTCGACTTGCTGATGGAGAAAGTGACGAAGTGGTGGAACGACCACGTTATCACGGGCATTTCCCCCACCTTCGACGAAAAGAAGGACGCGAAGATCCTCAAGGAACTGCGCCAGCAGAACGTGGTTCCCGACACCTCGCTGGATGCGATGGTGGCGGAGGCCGAGGCGCTGAAGGAGGAACTGGACAAGGCTGAGGCCCTGATCGCCGAAAAGGAGAAGCGCTATAAGGCGCTGACCGACGCGATCAAAAAGGAGGCTATTTCCCACCTGAGCGAAGGCATCAAGTCCGCCGTCATCAGCGGCAGCAAGTACACCTTCACCGTCACCCGCGCCGCTGGCGCCTACACCCTGGACAAGGAAGCTATGAAGGCCGACGGCGTGTACGAGAAGTACGTCCGCCCCGGCAAGGAGACCTACAAACTGACCACTTCGGTCAATAAGTAAAGGAGAGAATCACTATGGCTATCAAACTGACGAACGGTTTCACCGTTATTCCCGAAGGTTGGCATGTTTTCAAGATCGTCGATGTGAAGCACGATGAGGATTTCGGTAAGCTGGAGGTCTTCATGGAGACCTCCAACGGCATGAAGCACCGCGAGCGGTTCTCCCTGCTGAATCAGGCGGGCGAACCCAACGAGGGCGCGATGAACGCCTTCTCCTTCTTCGCCAAGTGCGCGCTGAACGACTTCGCCCGTGACGAGGTGGAAGCCTCCGACCTGATTGGTCACTTCATTCGCGGCAACATCACCCACACCAAGCTCCCCTCCAAGAAGGATCCGACCAAGATGAGCACCTTCGCCAACATCGGTGACAAGGAACCCGCCTCCGGCTTCGAGGGCGCATCCGTCAGTGGTGACGCGCTGTCCGCCCTGCTGGACTGATGCGGGAGAACCGGCTCCAGGAGAAATGCCTGAACTGGCTGCAGGAATGTCACCCTGAGATTCTTGCAGCCAATGTTCACGGCTCCGGCTGGAGCAACAAGGGGTTCCCCGACGTACTGTGCTGCATCGGAGGCAGATTTGTCGCCTTTGAGCTGAAGGTCGGTCTGAACGAAATGGACTCGGCCCAGCGGATCTGGCGCAATCGCATACAGCGCTCCGGGGGAATCCACTTTGCACCCTATACCCTTGATGAGTTCAAAGAGAATGTGAGGTCTGTTCTGCATGACTACCTGTGACGATTGGAACGCTGCCCAGGGTCGCCGCGTGGCGCGCACCCAGCTCCCCGTAGCCCCTACTCCCCCGGCGTATGCAAAGCCGGAGATGGTGAATCACCCTGCCCACTATAACCACGGCAAGATCGAGGTCATCGACGTGATCGAGGACTGGAACCTCAACTTCAACCTCGGCAGTGCGGTGAAGCACATCGGCCGCACGGACCACAAGAGCGACCCGATTGAGGATCTGAAAAAGGCCGCGTGGTTCATCCAGCGCGAGATCGACCGCCGCACGAAAGGAGTCCCCCATGTCTGAAATGTCCAGCCTGCTTTTATTCAAGACCAATGCCGCCGGGAAGGTGGATTACCTGTACCAGCTCGGCACGATGGTGGTGAAGCACAGCGTCACGATGGAGGAGGCCCGCCGAATCTGCGGAGAACACCCCATCACCGCCTGCGACCGTTTCCCGTCCTACCCCTGCTGTGTCCGGGGTAACTACTTCTTCCCGCCCCTAATTACTACGGAGGGTGAGTGGCCGCTGAAATCGGCAGAACCCGCCACCGTGTCTGATAATCTCATTGACCCCAACGAGCCTGTCGTGGAGTCGAAACCTGCGGAAGAGGTCAAGCCTGTCAAGCCCCGCACTCCTGCCAAGCCCAAAGCGATCAAGCCCAAGGGAACGCCCCGGAAGAAGGTGCAGAAATGAAGCCCTACTACGCTGACTATGTGAACCACATGCTCCGTTTCTACTGCCGCAACGCGGGCCCTGAGATGATCGGCCAGTTCCGCACGGCGAGTGAGGAAAAGAACTGGCATGCCTGCCGGAAAGTGCTGGAGAAGCTGGACGCGAAGGATCGCGAAATGATCCAGCGGGTTTACCGCACCCCGGCCATCAACCTGAGCGACGCTGTTTACGGCGTCCAGCGGGAGCTGCACCTGTCCCTGGACCACATGTGGGATGTGATCGGCAAGGTCAGCTACCGCGTGGCCAAGATGCGAGGCATCGCATGATTCCCCGCGAGCTGCGCGCTCACCCGCAGTGGGTATGCGCAAAAAATGGGTCAAAATTCCCCTTCAAGGCCTTTGCGAACGAGGTCGCAAATGTGTCCGACCCTGCGACCTGGGCGAGCTACAACAACGCCGTTACAGCTGTAAATGAGGGGCTTTACGACAACGTCGGCTTTGTGTTCAACAACAACGGGATCGTCGGTATCGACATCGACGCGGGTTTCGATGAAGAAGGCTTCATCACCCCGGAAGCGGCGAAGGTGATTTCCCTGTGTCAGTCCTACACGGAGCGCAGCCGATCCGGCAGAGGGTTCCACATCCTGCTGAAGGGTCAACTACCCTTCAGCGGGAGGAACAACCTCGCGGGGATGGAGATATACCAAGATAAGCGCTACTTCATCCTGACGGGCGATGTGGTGATCTACGACGAGATGATGGAGAATCAGGAAGCCATCGACTACATCGTCGAACGCTACTTCCAGCAGAAGGAAAAGGTCTCTGGCGGCACATCCGCCCCTAATCGCATTTACAGCCCGGAATGGCAGAAGCCTGCTGAGAACCGCATCCGGCTCCGCCCCATTTACCCCCGCATCCCCGCCGGTTGTCGCAACATCTGTCTGACCTCCCTCGCGGGGCTGATGCACAACGTGGGGTACGACCGCAATGCCATCTACACGGAGCTCCAATACGCCAACCGCGTCGCCTGTGACCCGATGCTGGATGATTACGAGCTTCAAACGATTACGTCAAGCGTGACGAGATACAAGAGGTGATCAAGTGAAAACTCTCAGCGACGTCAGCCTCCCAGTTCATTTCTATGTGGGAAATGAGCTCTTCACCCATGTGACGGCGGACACCTTCGGTGATATGATCGACCGCTTTATGGGTTACGAAGCGGCGGAGTTCTACCGTGAACTGCTCGCCGAAACCAGCAAGACCTGCGCGGAGTGCGATGCGGTCTACAAGACGCAGGAGCATTACCAGCGGGTCATCAGCGAGGCCCTGGAAATTCTGGACGATGTGGAAGTCAAGAAGGCCTTCGAGACCAAATTCAAAAAGGCTTACGACAAGCTATACAGTGAAGCGGGGTGAGGGTATGCGATACGAGCCTGATGCGGAAGGGCGCTACCCCCTCAACCGCGAAGAGTACATGGCGGTACGCCGGATGTTTGGCGGGTTTTCCACATTCATCGAGAATTACGAGAAGCTGTGCAAAAGGGCCAAACTGGGCCCCAAGGGACTGTGGCGCGACATGCGGATGCTGAGTGTCAAATGGCAGAAGGTCCTCCACGGGCTGTGTCTGACGATGCCCAGAGACAAGCTGGAGACGCTACACAAGGAGCTGGATCACACGCGGGCGGAGGTGTATGTCACCTCCCCGCTCTCCGGCGGCAAGCGTCACGGAAATGCCATCTATGTGCCGGAGGAAGCCCTGTACCGCGTGATCGACCACGCAGTCAAGATGGAGTGCTTCGGCTGTGAGAAGTGCGGCGCGGATGTGAAGAAGTGCCCGCTGCGCAAGGATATTCACGCCCTATTCCCCGACCATATCCCCGCCCGGAAGGACGGTTACTGCGAAATGACGGAACTGGAGGTTCCGCAGAATGGAGGATATACAAATGGTGAATCAGATTGAGCTGATCCTGATGGGGGTTTCCCAGACGGAAGTTCTCAGGGCGATGATCGCTGCTGAGGTCGTGCGGGCAAACAAGATTCATCCCCCGACGTTCGCCAGCGCGCATGAGGCCTACGCTGTCATCCTGGAAGAATTTGAGGAGACTGCGGACGAGCTTCGGACGCTTGAAGCCGAACTGGACGATTTCTGGCGGATGGTGAAGAAGGATGATGCGCCGGAGAAAATGATCGCGCAGCTTGACGCCGCGTTTGAAACTGCCGGTAACCTCATCGCCGAGGCCGTTCAGGTCGCCGCCATGCTGATCAAAACGACTACTACTCTGGAGGAGCAAGCCAATGATCGAAAACATCCGTGATTCCCTGACGCTCGCAATGATTATCGCGTTGATCGTTGCGGTGGGCGTGGTCGCCACGGTGGCGCTCCGGCTTGCGCCCCCTGGTGTCGGGGTAGTGACTGAGAAGGGTTCACATCCCGCCTTCTTCCCGGAGGCTATTTGCAACGAGGAACGGTACTACATCGTAATCGAACACCCCAGTGGCAAACAATGCTGGACCTGGTACATCGACGAATGGTACTGGAAGCGCTGGGAAGTCGGTGACAAGGTTGGTTATTGGAAGGAGTGAGAAAACCATGACGCCGAGTAAGCAATACGCATCCGCCAGTGGTGCCCGTTCCATCGTTTCCCCCAATCTGGACGGGATGGCACAGCTTTGCGAATGGGCCGAGGACAGCATCGCTCAGGCGATGAAGGACATTCCATCCCTGCGCGGCGGGGATGTGCGCACCTGGTTCCACGCTTCTCAGGACTTCGAGTCCGGGAGGCTGACGATCACGCTGTACTGGTCGATTGTGTGCGAGGAGGGAGCGAATGGATAAAGCAATCAAGTGTCCCTACTGTGGGAGCCTCATGTTCAAGAAAAGTGTACTGAACCTGATGCACTGGTGGAGTTGCCCGACCTGTTCCGCCAATTCCCCCACCAGCGATACACGCGATGGCTCTGTGGAAAAGGCCCTGCATATCACCGACGGCTACCACACCTTCGACGAGCTGTACGACCACCGCGCAAAGCTGTTCTCTGTGATCGTCAACCTTTTCCCCAAGCGGAGCTGGAAGTCCAAGCTGCACCACGACGGCACGATGTACGACGGGATGTTCATCGTGGGCATCGACACCCCGAACGGTCAGGCCAGCTACCACTACGACATCGACCCGTATTGGAATCTGTTCGACTGCCGGGTTTTGGAGAAGGCTCCCGTGTGGGATGGTCATACCTCTGCGGAAGCGATTGAGCGCATCGCCAATATGAGTAAACGCCCATGCGACCATTGCGAGCACAGCTATTGGGGTGACCCGGAATGCCGCGCATGCAATGCGGATAACGCCTTTATGTATTACCAGAAGAGGACTTCCGGAGGTGCAGAGTAGTGGAAACCTGCTGTAACTACACCGGCGACGTGATGTTCATCTCCACGGACGAGCGGCGCCTGATCAACCGCATCATGCGGTTCAAGGAAGCTCGCCCGGATGATGTGGAGATCATCCGTCTGCCCGAAGATAATGACGGCTGCCTGTACTGTAAAGTCCCGGCAGAATGGCTCAAAATTACCCCTCCGGCTCGGCGTGAGTTGACGGAGGAACAGAAGGCCGCTGCGGTTGCGCGGCTGAATAATCGCCACAAATAATGGAGGAAGCACGTTGGAAAAACTGATATTGGATGCCACCTGCGGCACAAGATCCATCTGGTTCGACAAAAACTGCTCGAAAGCCGTTTTCTTCGACCAGCGCGAGGGCGTTGTGGCCAAGAAAATGGGAACGAAGCGTTACGAGCGCACCATGCGTGTACAACCCGACATCGTTGGTGATTTTCGACACCTGCCTTTCGAGGACAACTCCTTCTACCACGTCGTGTTTGACCCGCCTCATCTTCACGTCAGTGATAAGGCGTGGATATACAACATGTACGGCAGCCTCCCGGAAGATTGGGCCAGTCTTATTCACGACGGCTTCTGGGAATGCATGAGAGTGTTGAAACCCTATGGGACGTTGATCCTCAAGTGGAGCGATCTGGAAATCACGACGCCCCAGCTGATCGAAGCCATCGGATGTTCGCCGTTATACGGACATCGTTCCGGCAAGAAGATGAACACACATTGGATGTGCTTCATGAAGGGCGTGTCTGATGAACGCAAAGGGGGAAATGACCATGCCCAGGAGTGAGATGAATGTGGCACTGATCCGCCACACCCTCAGCCCGGAGGAGGTTGTTGCCTTGGGCGCTCGGCTGTGCTACTCCAAGGCCCGTGTGAACGACCTGCGGGAGCGCGTGGAGGCCAAGGAGCAGGACGAGTTCGTCCAGAAAATCATGACGATGGGGCACGAATCCGTACTGGAGCATGCGTCCTTTACCTTTGGTATTGAGGGCGTGAGCCGGACGCTGCTGGCGCAGATCACCCGTCACCGGCTGGCATCGTTCTCTGTGCAGAGCCAGCGGTATGTCAGCTACGAGAAGGGCTTTGGCTACATCGTTCCGCCAAAGATCGAGGCGCTGGGTACGGAGGCCGTGGCTGAGTTCGAGCGCCAGATGGACACCATGCATCAGTGGTATGTCCAGTGGCAGGAGAAGCTGGGCGCGGGTGAAGGCGGCAACGAGGACGCGCGTTTCGTGCTCCCCGGCGCCTGTGAGACCCGCATGATGGTGACGATGAACGTCCGGGAGCTGAGGCACTTCTTCAGTCTGCGGATGTGTACCCGCGCTCAGTGGGAGATCCGCGCACTGGCGACGGAGATGCACCGCTTGTGTATGAAGGTAGCCCCGGCGCTCTTTGCGGACGCTGGCCCCGGCTGCGTGAGAGGACGCTGCCCGGAGGGTGAGAAAAGCTGCGGAGGGTGGAAGAAATGAGACCTGCCATCGGGCCCAAGATAAAAGCCTACAAGGTTTGGTTGGAGGACGGCGAAGGGACAACCGTCGTTTTTGCGAAAAACAGAAATCAGGCAAAAACGATAGCGATGAGCTGTGACTGTTGCGAGGGCGCCTCATACCTCGATATTTCCGTTAAGCGCATGAAAGCTTTGGACGGATTGTACAAAGGTGCCCCGGAAATTGACTGGTACGACCCAGGGACGAGAATGTTGCTTGTCCGTGACTACGGATGGTCTTGCGTCGAAACGTCATGGGAGTGTCTATCCTGCTGTGCAAAAAGTCATTGCATGTGGCACGACGTAGAGAAGGAGGATTCCGAATGAAAATCCCTAACGAGGTCCGCATCGCAGGCGTGGACTACCTCGTCACGATCCGGGAGGGTTTGAACGATGGTGAGAACATGCTGTGCGGACAGATTCAATTTGACAAGTCCTATATCAACCTGAGCCCCACCCAAGGGCATCAGCAGATGAGTCTGAGCCTGATTCACGAAATCCTGCACGGTATCTTCTTCCATTACGGTATCGAAATGAAAAAGAAGAAGGAAGAGGAGGTCGTGGAGCGGCTGACCCACGGCCTGTATCAGGTGTTGCAGGATAACGGCCGGAAGCTGTTTGACATTGTGCCGGAGGTAACTCAATGAGAGCGT
This sequence comes from Clostridia bacterium, assembly GCA_045591175.1. GTDB lineage: Bacteria > Bacillota > Clostridia > Christensenellales > Aristaeellaceae > UBA11524. The sequence goes on along the minus strand of JAZNSI010000024.1, from coordinate 25,210 downwards.
ACATCAAGCATGATTATGGGCTCGACCATCCTGATGACCTTGAGAAGATCGTTGCCTACCTCAAAGAGCACGGGGAGTTGTTGATTCTCCCCGACACCGTTGAAACGCTTTATCGAAGATTTTCCGACGAAAGGTTCAGTGCCTCGTGGCTCACTCCCGCTCCGGACATTTTAGAGACTTTCGCCGATTGGCTTTCTGACATCGATGTGTGAGGCGGTGATTGCATGAAAACACAATACATCTACCGCTGCAAGCGCGGGCTGCAGACCTACGAGGCGACCATCTACTACCACCGGGGTCGCTGGAATCTGACCATCGATCTGGTCGCAGGAAGGGAATGCCTCGTTGAGTACGAGCGGTTCAACTACTGGTCGCTCATCTCCGCCAAGCTGGCGATGTACTTCTACTTCCCCTACGGCACGGTCAAGTGGCAGCGGATTTACTGACCCGATCAATCGAAAGAAGGTGCGAAACGTGGACGAGCTGTTCACATTCAAAGATGGCCGCGCGCTGATGGACGCGAGGCTGTCCGAGATCATGTACTATATCAAGAGCCGCCAGCCTGAGTCCTACGACGCCACGTCCACCGGGTACGAGTGGAACGAGATGGGCATGGCGGAGCTGTTCTCCGAGTGCTACGGCGGCGAGATTCGATACTGCCCGGAGGTCAAGAGCTGGTTCACCTACTCCGACGGCGCATGGCGGCGTGACGCGGGCAACCTCCTGGTGGCTGAGAAGCTGAAGGAGTTCGTCCGCCTGATGGGTCTTTACTGCTGGGAGATCGAAAATGAGGACAAGCGCAAGCCCTACCTCGATTTCGTCAACCGCATGGGCGACCGCCGCTTCCGTGACAGGGTGATCCGGGACGCGGAGAGCAAATGCTGCATCCCCCTCGCCCGCTTTGACAGCGACCCCTACCTCATCAACTGCCTCAACGGCACCTACGATCTGCGGACGATGAGCTTCCGGAAGCATGACCCGGAGGACTTCATCACGATGCAGACCCGCTTCCGCCACACGGTGCGCGAGGACGTTCGGTGCGAGCGTTGGGAGCAGTTCGTCTCCGAGGTGACAGAGGGTGACGAGGACAAGGCCGACTTCCTCCAGCGCGCCCTGGGCTACTCCATGCTGGGTCTGGCGAATGAGGAGTGCATGTTCATCCTCCACGGCAAGACCACCCGCAACGGCAAGTCCACCATGCTCAACACGATCTATTTCCTCCTGGGCGATTACGCCGCCGTATCCCCGGTGTCCATCATCTGCCGGAACGAGCGCAGCCGTGACAGCGGCGCTGCCGATCCGATGCTGGCCTCCCTCAAGGGCAAGCGCTTTGTGACGATGAGTGAGAGCAATCAGTACGGGCGACTGGACGAGGAGGCCATCAAGCAGATGACCGGCGGCGAGGACATAACCGCCCGTGCGCTGTACTCCGCCCCGACTACCTTCAAGCCCCAGTTCACGCTGTGGCTGTCCTGCAACGATCTCCCCTCTGTTTCAGACAAGAGCCTCTTTGCTTCCGACCGTATTCATGTGGTGGAGTTCAACAGGCACTTTTCCAAGGAGGAGCAGGACAACGGGCTGAAGGCTGCCTTCGAGGAGCCGGAGGCCATGCAGGGCATCTTCATGTGGCTGCTGCGCGGGTATCTGCGCTACAAGCGGCGGGGGCTGAAGATGAGCGAGGAGATGCGGGAGGTGGTGGCACAGTACGAGCGTGACAACGACGTGGTGCTGCAATTCCTCCACGAGAGGACAAATCGTCAGGCAGATGGGCGTCTGTCGCTGAAATCCCTGTACGGGGCCTACAAGCTGTGGGCGACGTCGAACGGATTCAAAGTGATGAGCTCCAAGACCTTTGCGAAGAACATGGCCGGTCATCCGGAGATGTACGAGGGCGTTTTGAACCATAACAACCGCAGAGTGTACGCTGGAATCGCTCTGGCGAGTGAAATTCCCCTGCAATAACTCACATAAATGTTAGGCAAAAACGGCAAATGTTAGGCAAATGTTAGGGAAAATGTTATGCAAAAAGCGGTTCAAAGCAAGTAAAATCGCGGAAATGTTAGGCATGTTAGTCTTTTATAAATAAGTAAAGTTAAACATACCCCCTATAAGAGGAGTTATAGGGAAACAGTGAAAATAGCTAACATAATGTTAGTTATCGAGCGAAAGGACGTGACAGAATGAGTGAGGTCAAGAAGCCTCATAAACTGCGCGGAACCGGAGTGGAGATCAGTGAGGAGAAGCTGACCGAGATCGCCACGAAGGCCGCAAACAGGGCCTACGGCGTCAAGACACGCGGCGGGAAGTCGGCCTCCCTGGAGGACAACAGCGATGTCAAGCGCGAGGACATCCGGCGCATCCTGGGTGAGGTGCTGCACTGGTATGACAGTCCGTTGGTGAAGACCGATGAGGAATGTGCACAGCGGTTGAACGAGTTTTTCTACCATGTGATGGAGACAGGAGAGATTCCGACATGGGAGAAGCTGTGTGTCTGTTTGGGCACAGTTCGTGAGGTTGTTAGGGGCTGGGAACGTGGTGACATGGGTTCGACACGTTCTGCTATGATTAAAAAGGCCCGCGAAATTATGGCCGCAATCGACGCGAATTTGGTGTCGGAAGGCAAGATTCCCCAGGTCACCTATATCTTCCGTGCCAAGAACTTCTTCGGCATGACAGACCAGCAGGAGATGATCCTGACCCCGAATAACCAGCTCCAGACGCAGGATCCGGCGACGCTCAGGCAGAAATACCTGGCGGATGCTCAGGATGCGGAGCCGTGACAGGACTAAAAATGCCCCTCCACCGACGGAGGGGTTTTGCTATGCCCTTAAAATAGGGCGTATTTTGCATTTGCAGGGGCTTCGCGTGACAGGGTGAGAATTTGTCCGTGGAAGCCGTGACAGGCTGAAATTTGGACGAAATACGCCCTAAAATAAGGGCAAAAGGAAACCCCGTGCGCGACTTGCACGGGGTGAATGTGTTATTTGACGATGGCAGCGGGGCCGCGCCAGTAGTCGCAGATACGGAGAATATCGGCAGAGCTGATATATGCGCCCTGGAAACGGTGCGCCGCCGGTGAGGTGGGAAGAACGATCAGCCCATCCCCACGCCCTTGCAGCATTTCACCGCCCTTGCGGTCAATGACCGTCATGGAATCACGCCAGGATGCGACGCGGAGGCATATTCTGCACGGGATATTTGCTTTTATCAGGCCCGTCACCACGTTGGCCGTGGGACGCTGCGTTGCAACGACCAGATGCAGACCGGCGGCGCGGCCAAGCTGGGCAAGGCGTACAAGGTAGGGTTCGACGGTTTTTCTGCCGGTTAGCATCAAGTCCGCCAATTCATCAATCACAATCAGGAAGGGCGGGTACAGGCCGTGCACCTCACGCAATCCGCGCTTGCTCATGTCCTGATACCTGGCGTCCATCTCCCGGCACATTTCCGCGAGGAGTGCAGCGGCGTCCGCCGGGCGTGTGCAGATCGGGCGGAGCAAATGAGGGATCCCCGTGTACATACGCAATTCCGTTTGCTTGGGGTCGATCATGATCATTCGGAGGGTGGCGGGGGTGTGCTTGTACAGCAGGCCGCATATCAGGGAATGCAGTAGCACCGATTTGCCGGAGCCGGTAGCGCCTGCAATGAGGGTATGAGGCATTTCGGAGAGGTCAATCACAACGGGCGTGGAGTCTGTCCAGAGGCCCGCGACGGTGGAGAGGCCGCGCCCCTGGTCAAATTCCGAGGAGCATAGCGGCGCTTTGAAATGGACGGTTTGCGGGGTTTCTGAGGGAATGCCGAGGGCGAAATGCGCGCGGGAGCTGGTCAGCACCTCCACCGGCCTATGTATCACGGCGGCGAGGGCTGCAGCGGCTTTGTTGATTTTCGGGAGGTTGTACGGGTCGAGAAGGTCGAAACGGTACTGCACAAGCTGGGGCGCGATGGTATGCCCACGGAATACACAAGGGGCCGCCCTGCTGATGAAGGCGGCGAGCTGGTGCCCATTGTAGGCCGTTGCAGCGGTCTGGGCTGGTGGATCGGGTAGCAGATCGGCGGGCGGTGTGATATAGGTCACTGGGCGTCGGAAAAGGTGCATTTGTGTTCCCTCCTATGGTATCGAAAAGGGCGGAGGGCAGAGCCTCCACCCCGGTTAGATCAGGCGCAGATCCTCGCATAGATCATGCATCACCTGGTAGCAATGGTGCATTTCGTTCTCGTCGGCTTTGGAGTAGACGCCGCCAAACAAAGCAGGCTCCCCGGCTTTGGTGTTCTCGGCTGCAATGCGGAACGATTCGAGGCGGCATAGAATGATTTTCTTTTCGGTTGCGGTCATTGTCTGTACCTCCTATCAAGCATGGGCATCGGAAACATGGATACATACTGCCGCAGGGTACAGGGCCCGCGTCACGGCCTCCACCGCGTTCCGGATAGCGCTATCACCGCATCCGTCGATACTCTCGGAGAGCTTCACACCGACATTCTGGAGGGCATACGCGGCAGCGGCGCTTCCTCGGTGGTAACCATAGCCGCCAGCGTAGGCGGCGCCCTTCTGCCAGAGATCAAAGCCGTGGAGCCATACGCAGCAGTAGGCGCGGGCCTCGGTGTAATAGATGCGGAGGGTTACGGCTTCCTTCGCCGTGGGGATACCATTGATACCGCCCAGGATGGCAATGCCGGTGTACTGGGTATGGAAGTTCTTTTCCTTGCGGAAATTACCATTGAATGGGGCGCGCTCGTTGCTGATGGTTGCGATCATGTGAAAATACCGCCTTTCTTTTTTCCGGCGGCTGTGGTACAATGTACGGGCCGCCTTTAGTCGTGATGGGTTGAGGGTGCGCGGCCGTTGCGAGGGTGAGAGCTTGCAGCGGCCTTTTTTGATTACGTTTACTATTGTAATGCTATTTCGCGTAAATGTCAATAGTAAATTCAAGATTAAACGTAATTTTTTAATTTCTCCCGTCTGTGCATCGTGTTGTACCCTTGTGCGGGTCCATTTGAGGCGGGGAGGATCGGCCCACGCTGCGCACCTGGCAGAGCTGTCAGAGCGGCAAGCCTGCCCGCATTACCGCGCTGAGGCATACCTGGAGGGGGAATAGCCAGGGCCTACCCCACCCCCCGTAAGTGGCGAAAATACGCCGGAAAAGAAAAAGGCTCATTTTCTTTATATTTACTCTTGACGTTTACGTCATCCTCTGCTATAATAAACGTAACTTCTAAACGGAGGTACCCTATGAACGTCATCGGTTACATTCGCGTATCCACGGATGCTCAGGCTGGCGATGATCGCTTCGGTATCGAAGCTCAGACTGAGAGCATCACCAACTACTGCCAGCAGCACGGCATGAATATCATCCGCTGGGTCAAGGACGAAGGCGAAAGCGGCGCGAAGGAACGCCCCGGCTTCGACGAGATCATCTACGGCGACGTGAGCAATCCCCCCTTCGAGGCAGTGGTCGTTGCGAAAAGCGACCGCGTGGCCCGCGACATCAACGTTTACTATTACTATAAGATGATGCTCACCAAGAAGGATATCAAACTGATCTCCATCGCGGAGGACTTTGGGTCCTTTGGTGTCTTCTCCAGTATGCTGGAGGCTTTCACTCTCTGTGTCGCTGAGATGGAACGCGACAACATCAATAAGCGCACCAGCAGCGGACGCGCCATCAAGGCCGCCCGTGGTGGATACAGCGGTGGTCAGCCCCCCATGGGCTACAAGGTGCAGGATGGGCGACTGATCATCAACGAGAACGAGGCCCCCGTGGTGCGGTTCATTTTTGAGCGCAAGAAGGCCGGTTGCACCATGCTGTCCACCGTCGATGCGCTGAATGAGGCCGGATACACCACCCGCCGTGGTAAGAAGTTCGCCATCTCCACAGTCCAGAGCATTTGGAATAATGAGCGCACTTACCGTGGTGAGTATCATTACGGCAAAACCGACGAGTGGGTCAAGGGTGAGCACGAGCCGATTCTGAAAGATTGACGGAGGCGATCTCCTTGAAATGGTTTTTCATAACATTCGGGCTGTTGATCGCCGGGGCGTTTCTGTCCGGTGACACAGGGTTGGGCATAACACTATTGGTGGTTTTCCTGGGAATCATCATACTTCTGATGGCTCTGGTTTGGAACGAGGGTAAAAAACAGATTGCCGCACCAAGTGTATCGGACGTGGTCAACATGTCACCGTCGGAATATGAGGCACATGTGGGGCGTTCGCTCCAGGAATGGGGATTCCGGGATGTGAAGCTCATCGGCGGCACCGGCGACTTCGGGGCTGACGTACTCTGCAGGGATGACGGCGGAAATAAGGTCTGCGTCCAGTGTAAGAAATACAGCAAACCGGTGGGTGTGTCCGCCGTGCAGGAGGTCATTGGCGCGAGAGGCTTCTACGGATGTAGTCGGGCTATCGTCGTCACCACCGTTGGATACACTCCTTCGGCCCGTCAGCTCGCTGATCGAAACGGCGTGGAATTGACCATCATCAACTGAATATTGAAATAGAGCGCATGATTGCGAACGGGTTAATCCCCGAACCGATCATGCGCTCTTTTTGTTTTGGAGGAATTATGGAAAAACTGATCTCCCGTATCGAACATCACATCGACACCCATCCGGCGGATACTTCCGCGTACAATGACCTGCTTGATCTGTTTCAAAATCAGATGCAGGCGACCGGGGCAGACCGTCGCACCGAATGGAATGACCGTAACCGTGCCCTGCGCGGTAGGATCATCCGTGAAATGGGCCATCATTTCAACGGAACTACATTGGGCGAGTTCGTCCGGCAGCAGAAGAAGTCCCTCCTGATGGATGCTCAGGTGGATTTCGACGCATATATGCAGTACGTCGAATTTGAACGGGACCCCGCCAAACGCTTCTACCTCCCCCGCCGGAAGATCATGCGCCCCATCGTAGGGGACATGCAGGCCCTCATGGATGATGAGCTGGACCTTCTCAGCATTTCCATGCCCCCTGGTACGGGTAAGTCCACGCTGGGCATCTTCCTGCTGTCCTGGGTGATGGGCCGCTGGCCGGACATGCCCAACCTGGCCTCCGCACACTCCGATCTGCTGACGCGCTCATTCTACGACGGCGTTCTCAGTCTGATTACCGACCCGGAGTACGCGTGGGCGGATGTGTTCTCTACCCGGCAGCTCGCCGCGACCAACTCCAAGCAGGAAACACTGGACATCGACAAGCCGCATCGCTTCTCCACACTGACCTGCCGTGCCATCAACGCATCCCTGACCGGTGCGACCCGTTGCGAAGGCGTCCTGTACGCGGATGACCTTGTGTCCGGTATCGAGGAAGCCATGTCCCGTGAGCGCATGGACAGTTTGTGGCAGAAATACACCAATGACCTGAAGTCCCGTAAAAAGGAGAAGGCCAAGGAAGTGCACATCGCTACCCGCTGGTCCATCCATGACGTCATCGGTCGGCTCCAGCGGATGTACGGAAACGATCCCAGGGCGAAATTCATTGCCATTCCGGCCCTCAACGAACGGGGTGAGAGTAACTTCGATTACCCTTACAACGTCGGTTTCAGCACAAAGTATTTCAATGATATGAGGGAGAATCTGGACGACGTTTCCTTCCGGGCGCTGTACGAAAACAACCCCATCGAACGCGAGGGTGTGCTGTACCATGAGGACGAGCTGCGGCGGTATTTCCGCCTCCCCGACCGTGCCCCGGATGCCGTCATCGGTGTGTGTGATACCAAGGATAAGGGCAAGGACTACGCCTTCCTCCCCGGCGTTTACGTTTACGGGCAGGACTACTACATCGTGGACTGCGTCTGCGATAACAGTAAGCCGGAGGTGGTCGAGCCTCGCCTTGCTCACCTCCTTGTGAAGGAGAAGGTGCAGATGTGCCGCTTCGAGAGCAACAGCGCGGGCGGTCACATTGCCAAGGACGTGCATGAGAAGGTGCGGGAGATGGGCGGGTTCACTGCGATCACCACCAAGTTCACCACCTCCAACAAGGAGACCCGCATCATCGTCAACAGCCCGTGGGTCAAGCAGCACTGCCTGTTTCTGGACAAAACCCTGGTGCGCCCCGGTACGGACTACAAGCGCATGATGGATATGCTCACCGGCTATACCATGATGGGCAAAAACGCTCACGATGACGTGCCGGACGGCATGGCAATGCTGGCAGAATTTGCGCTGTCCCTCCAAGGGAATAAGGTCGAAGTGATAGCCCGTCCCTTCTAATGTTGTGTTCTTGCGAAGTTTTCTTATGAATTTCAGAAATTTTCTTGTGTATATCGATATTATGTTATTGCGTTTCTTTCGTTTCTTTGATATAATAGAGTCGGAAAAGAATATCAACATGAGCGCATGATTGCGAACGACTCTGCCGAGGGCAGGTCTGACTCAATCGTGCGCTTATTTCTTTTGGAAGGAGGAACCGTCATGCTTCCCACGAACGCGACCCCGGTGACGCTTCACCCGCAGTCGGCGGAATTTGGTCGAATCACGATTTATACGGACGAGGAGCGCATCACCGCTGAAAACGTGCAGGCGGTCCTCAGCGACGCTATGGTTTATCACCGTCTGAACGCCGCTCGTATCGATTATCTCTGGCGGTATTACAAGGGTGAACAGCCGGTGCTCAATCGTGTCAAAACTGTTCGCCCGGAGATCAACAACAAGGTGGTCGAGAACCACGCCAACGAGATCATCACCTTCAAGACCGGTTACCTGCTGGGTGAACCCATGCAGTATGTGGCCCGTGGTGATGACGAGAGTGTGAGCGCAAAAATCACCCAGCTTAACGATTACATGCTGCTTCAGAGGAAGTCCACGGTGGATCATGACCTGGCGGAGTGGTTTTTCGTTTCCGGCACCGGCTACCGCATTGCCCTCCCGAATCCCGATAAGGATTTCTCGGAGGAATGTCCCTTCGAGATGTACTCTCTCGATCCCCGGTTTACCTTCGTGATCTACTCCTCCGGACTCGGACACAAGCCGCTCGCGGGCGTCATGTGCCTGATCAAGGCGGACGGAACCGAGGTATGCAGCGTTTATACCGCTGACACCTTCTTCGAGGTAGTGAACGGAGAAATCAAGACCGTCAAGTCCCATACGATGCGTATGGTTCCCATAGTTGAGTATCCGGCGAATAACGCCAAGCTGGGAGCATTCGAGATTGTACTGCCCCTGCTGGATGCGCTGAACGATACCGCGTCCAACCGAATGGACGGCCTGGAGCAGTTCATTCAGGCGTTCATGAAGTTCATCAACTGCGACATTGACGAGGCGAGCTTCAAGGCACTGAAAGAGCTGGGCGCCATCAAGATCAAGAGTCTGGAAGGTCAGAAGGCGGACGTTGACATCGTCAGCAGCGAGCTGGATCAGACTCAGACCCAGACGCTCAAAGATGACCTCTATCAAAGTGTCCTGATCATCTGCGGTATGCCCAACCGCAACGGCGGTTCCTCTACCTCCGACACCGGGCAGGCGGTCATCCTGCGCGATGGCTGGTCCGATGCAGAGGCACGGGCGAAGGACGTAGAGCAGATGTTCATCGCCTCCGAGCAGCAGTTCCTCCGGTTGGTGTTCAACATCTGCCGCGACACGGGTTACCTGGACTTGAAACTGACGAATGTCGGCATGAAGTTCACCCGTCGGAATCATTCGGAGCTGCTGACGAAGTCTCAGGTGCTCACCACTATGCTTCAGTCCCCGAAGATCCACCCGCGTCTGGCCTTCAGCCATTGCGGCATGTTCGTAGACCCGGAGGAAGCATATCTCGCCAGCGAAGGATACGCCAAGGAACAGGAAGCCAAGGCGCTGAAGCTGGCAAAGGCCCAAGGTGATAACCCCAATGGCGGGGATAATCATAAGGACAGTGAAGTCCGTAAAACGCAGCAGGGAGATAACCCTGATAAAAACAGAGAACCGTCGGCGGAGTGACCGTCCGGCGATAACAGGAGGAAACCCACATGACCCTGCAAGAACTGCTGGGCGAGTCCTACCGTGAAGGTATGACCGTCGAGGAAATCAACGAAGCGATGGCTGCCCTGACCCTCCCCAACAACGCCGAACTTGAACGGCTCCGCAATGCCGTAACCAAGGCTAACGGTGAAGCTGCGGGCTGGAAAAAGAAGTACCGGGATATGCAGACCGACGAGGAAGCTGCCCGTCAGCAGCGGGAGGAGGAACACGCCGCAGTCATTGCGGAGCGCGATTCCCTCAAGCGTGAGCTGAACATTTCCAGTCACAGGGCGAAGTTCCTGGAACAGGGCTACGACGCTACCCTGGCTGCTGCCACCGCTGAGGCCCTGGTAGACGGTGACTTCGACAAGGTGTTTGCCAATCAGCAGACCTTCATCGCGAACCGTGAGAAGCAGATTCGCGCAGAGATCATGCGTGAAACGCCTCGCCCCGGTGCCACCGGCACTGGTCAGCCCGTCAACTACACCAAGGAAATCGAAGCGGCTCAGGCCGCCGGTGACCTCGCCCGCGCTGTTGCGCTGATGCGCAAGCAGCAGGAATCTACTGCTACGACTACATAAGGAGTGAAACATCATGGCTGTCAACGAACAGAACATCATGACTTCCCACAATCTTCTGAACTACTCCGGCATGCTCTTCAATAAGGGCAACACCGCTACCCCCTTCTCCACCCTGATCGGCGGTAAGTTCCGCACGACCAATCATTGGGAGTTCCCCACCAGCCAGTCCTACAAGACCGGTGACGCCAAGGAACAGCCTGCCATCACCGAATCCGAGTCTCTGACCGCGCCCAACCCCAGCTTCGTCACCCGCGAGCAGGAAACCAACGTGTGTCAGATCTTCCAGGCCACCGTGCAGATCAGCTACGGCAAGCAGTCCAGCATGGGTCAGCTTTCCGGCCTGAACATTGCCGGTCAGGAAGCCAATCCCGCCAATGAGCTGGACTTCCAGGTCGCCAACAAGATGCAGGAGCTTCGCAACTCCATCGAGTACACCTTCCTGAACGGCGTGTTCCAGAAGGGTACCCACGACGACGTTGCTTACAAGACCCGTGGCATCGCCTCCGCTATCACCAGCAACGTGGTCGCCGGTGACGGCGCCGGTCTGGGCTACTGGATGATCGCCGAGATGATCCGCAAGATCCGCAACGGTCACGCTCCCACCGAGGGTCTGGTGCTGGTTGCCCCCTCCGTGCAGATCATGCAGATTAACGCGGACGCGACCTCCAACGGTCTGACCGTGATTCCCGCGTCCCGCAACGTCAACGGTCTGATGATCACCGAGATCGAGACCCCCTTCGGCCGCATCGGCCTGCTGCCCGACGACTACGTCGCCGCTGGCACCGCGCTGTTCGTGAATCCCGCTTACTGCGCGCCCGTTCACATGCCTGTTCCCAACAAGGGCAACTTCTTCCTGGAGCCCCTGGCGAAGACCGGCGCGTCCGACAAGTATCAGATCTACGGTCAGCTCGGCCTGGACTACGGCGCCGAGTGGTACCACGGCAAGATCACCGGCCTGAGCACCGAGTTCACTGCTCCCGCGTACAGCCGCAAGGTGTTCGTTGTCAACGGCGCTGGTGAGTAATTGAAGGGAGGTGCGCAGGATGACTGAAAAGCAAATGATCGCCAGTGTCAACGCGATGACCGGTGCGGTGGAATCTGAGGAAATCCTGCGCACCTACCTCGATCTGGCCAGCGGGAAAATGCTTAATCGCCTCTACCCCTACGGTAGCGGCGATGAGGTACTTCCCGCAAAGTACCACGGTCTCCAGTGCGAGATCGCGGCGTACATGCTCAACAAGCGCGGCGCGGAGGGGCAGATCGCTCACAGCGAAAACGGTATCTCCCGTTCCTACGGGAGTGCTGATGTGCCGGAGGAGATGCTGTCCCAGCTCGTCCCCTTCGTGGGGGTGATGTCGTGAAGCCGCTGCGCAGAAATCAACAGCCTTTTTACTACGCCAAGCAGGTGGAATCCGAACCTCTCGAAGATGCCTCCGGACTGAACGGGCAATACGGCGTCATGTACGGCGTCCCGGTGAAATCCTGGGGTAACATGGCCCCTACTGTTGGCGAGAAGAACACGCACCAATTCGGCGAAACGCTGGATTACGACCATGTTCTCATGCCTGAATCCGGGTGTGAGATTGACGATTACAGCGTTGTGTGGTGGGGATGCGACGATATTCCCCGGCGTAACCCGGATGGTTCATTCTCGCCCCCCTGGACTCATGAGGTCAAAAAGGTGGCACGGAGTCTGAATCATGAGACGGTTGCACTTCGGCAGGTGAATATCCGATGAAGAAGACCATCACCATGACGCTTGACCCTCAATCTTTGAGGAAAGCAGCGGACGAGCTTCGCCGCTATAAGGAGCAGCTGATCAATCGCGCAAACACGCTCATTGAGAAGCTGACCGAAAAGGGCGAGGAGGTTGCAAAACTTCAAGTCCGTGCACTCGGAGCTGACTATACCGGTCAGCTTCATGACAGCATCGGCGGTTTCTTTGATAAAGGAAGTCGCTGCGGCTTCATTCGGGCCGGAGCTTGGTACGCAATCTTCGTAGAGTTCGGCACTGGTGTGGTCGGCAGCAACAATCCCCACCCTGACCCGCAAGGTTGGGCATACGACGTAAACGGCCACGGCGACGATGGGTGGGTGTATTTCAACGAGCGGGATGGGAAATGGCACTGGACCGCTGGTATGCCGTCCCGGCCATTCGTGTACAACACGGGCGAGGAGCTGCAAAAGCTGTGCCGCGTGATCGCAAAGGAAGTGTTCCGCTGATGATCGATATCGAATCCCAGGTGTACCGTGCTGTGCTCGCCGGGTTGACCCCGACGCTCTCCGAACTTGGTCATGATGACCCTTCACGGCACGTCACGAGCGATTATGTGAAGCAACCTGCGGTTTTCCCCCATGTCTCGGTTGTTGAGATCAATAATTCGACGGAGACGAGGACTCAGTCCACCACTGGGGAAAATCACGCCGCGCTGACCTACGAGGTCAGTTCCTATTCCAACAAGCAAATCGGGCGAAAAACGGAGTGTAAAGCCCTCGCCAAGGCGGCGGATGAAGCAATGCTCCGTCTCGGATTCACGCGGATTTCGCTTGAACCTGTCCCTAATTTACTGGACGCAACGGTCCACCGCATTGTCGGTCGCTACACCGCACTCGTGTCCAAGGACGAAATCCTTTACAGGAGGTAAATCGCTATGGCGATCAGCACTTACAAGACGTATCTGATGCACGGTACCGGCACTGGTACCGCCTACACCAAGCTGGTGGACATCACCTCTTTCCCTGACCTCGGTGGTGAACCCGAAGCCATCGATGTGACCACCCTTTCTGACCGGATGAAGAAGTTCATTCCCGGTATTCAGGAAAACAGCGCGATGCCCTTCGAGGCTAACTACACCAAGGAGGACTATGCCAAGGTTAAGGCGCTGGAAGGCACGGAGCAGAAGCTCGCGGTGTGGTTTGGCGCGACGACCGCTGACAACGTCGATACCCCCACGGGTGACGACGGTAAGTTCAGCTTCCCCGGTTACGTCACCGTTCGCATCGTTGGCGCTGGCGTGAACGAGGCGGTCAAGATGACCATCACGGTCATCCCCTCCGGCCCCATCACCGAGGAATAATCACCCACCACATTCTGATTGAAAAGGAGCATTCTCATGAACAAGCAGATCAAGATCAGCCACAAGGATAACAACGGTATCGAGCGCCATTACACGCTGGAATTTACCCGCAAGTCTATTGCGCAGATGGAGCGCAGCGGCTTCCGCATCGACGAGGTGATGGCCAAGCCCATGACTTCGCTGCCGACTCTGTTTGCCGGTGCGTTCATCGCCCATCACCCCGGTGTTCCGCGCACTACCGTTGATAACATCTACGCCAAGCTCCCCAAGAAGGAGGAGCTGATCGAGGTGCTGTCCGCTATGTATAATGAGCCGATCAACGCTCTGCTGGAAGAACCCGATGAGAATGCGGAGGGAAACGCAATTTGGGAGATGGTGTAAGCGCACCATCCCCCGACTTCACTTCCCATACAGAAATCTTCGAGACTGAATTTCCCAAATATTTGCTTATGGGGATGACCTATGAGCAGTTTTGGGAAATGGATCCTACCCTCACGATTGCCTATCGCGAAGCTGACCGGCTCCGTCAGGAGCGAGTGAATGAACAAGCGTGGCTGAACGGTTACTACGTTTACGAAGCGTTGGGAGCAATCTCCCCCATCCTTCACGCGTTCGCAAAGGCCGGTACGAAACCCAGGGCTTATCGTAAGCCTTTGGATTTGCAGCTTCGCAAGCGTAAGGACGGCAAGCCGACGGCTGCGGAAAAGCAGACCACCGACGCAGGCAAGTCGATTATGAGGGCGTTCATGTCTCAAATCAACAAGAAATTCAGCAAAAAGGAGGTTGGCGCGGGTGTCGAACACGGAAGTCCTGGAGCTTCAAATCCGGGATAATGCAGAGCAAACTGCACAGGGCCTCGAAGCCCTTGCCAACTCTCTTGATAGGATCCGTACCGCAGCGCAAAACGGCCTAAAGTTGAAGTCGGTCACGAAGCAGGTGGCCGCACTGGGCAATGCACTGGAAAACAATCTTACCGATTCCGGCGTCCGGCGACTGGAGAGGGTCGCGCGAGCGATGGAGCGTCTGAACCGCTTCAAGGGGCTGAAAATTCCCGGCTTGAAGCAGCTTAACGGGCTGCAGCAGCAAACTCAGCCGCTTCCGAACATCGCCCCGCCCCAGCCCGTTCCCGTCACACCTGCGACCCCAGTGACTCCTTCTCAAACGACGGGGACGGTGACGCCCCCGACCCGGAGCTGGAGCCACTTCTTCAACACGATGCGCTCCGGTTGGCACTCCCTCAGCCAGCGGATCCGTGGCACCAACAATCGACTGACCAGTTTCTTTGTGAATCTGCAACGCGTCGCGCTATATCGCGGCATTGACCTTTTGCTCCAAGCTATGATCAACGGTTTCAGCGAAGGTCTGAAAAACCTGTATCAGTACAGCAAGGTGATGAAGACGAGTTTCGCACCTTCGATGGATCAGGGTGCGAGTGCGCTGCTGAAATTGGCAAACTCCATCGCTTCGGCGGTTTCCCCCATGATCCAGGCTTTGATCCCCGTACTCCAAACGGTGGTCAACTGGGTACACGCGTTGTGTAACGTACTTGCACAGTTTTTCGCGATGCTCAATGGAGCGGCCACCTGGTCGAAGGCCACCGATGCTGTGACTCAGTACGGCGACGCCGTTGGTGCGGCGGGTGCAGCCCAAAAGGGTATGCTGGCCGGATTCGACGAGATCAACCTGATCCAAAATCAGGGCGGAGGTGGCGGAGGTGGGTCTTCCTCCAACTTCAAGGACATGTTCGAGGAGACCGAACTGAGCGGCATTTTCAAGTGGATGCAGCAGCATCTCACACTGATCAAGGGGCTTGCGATTGGCATCGGGGCCGCTATTGCCGCTTGGAAGATTGCAAGGGTGTTCACGAAGGATTTCAAAACCATCGCCGGAATTTCCATCGCAGTCTTTGGTCTCGCAACTTTGATTTACTCCGCCTGGGACGCTATCTGTAACGAGGTCAACTGGGATAACCTGATCGGAATGCTTACCGGTACCGTAGCTCTCGCCGGTGGCCTCGCTCTCGCATTCGGTAAGATTGGCGCTGCCATCGGACTCATCGTAGGCGGGCTTGTCACAGCAGTCGCAAGTTTCAAGGACGCATGGGTGAACGGCATCGATTGGGAGAACTTGACGGGACTGATCGGAGGCGTCGCCCTTGTCACATTGGGACTGGGGCTTGCGTTCGGGTCCGTCGGGATCGCAATCGGCCTTCTCGTCGGCGGTATCGCTTTGATCGTGTCCGGTGTGAAGGAGTGGATCGAAACCGGTAAGGCGAGCAACGAGACGCTGACAGCCCTGAGTGTCGGCATCCTTGCCGTGGGCGGTGCAATCGCACTTCTCTGCGGCGGTTGGATCCCGCTCGTCGTGGCAGCTGTTGCAGCGGCAGTCGTGTGGATCGTCGGCAAGTGGGACGAAATCGTCAACTGGTGGAATACCACGGTGGTCCCCTGGTGGGATGGCCTCGTCGCCTGGTTCGATACCAACATCTGTCAGCCTGTCGCAGGTTTCTTCAAAACCGTGGGCGATGCAGTCGGAGCCGCTTTCGCGGACCCGCTCGGAACCATTCAGTCCGGGTGGGAGATTTGCAAGAAGTGGATTACCGATAATGTAACGGCCCCCTTGGGGGAAGCGTTCCAGGGTTTGTGCAGTAACATTGACTCCGCACTCGGTTTCGACCCCGGTACGACCTACGAGGCGTGGACGAGCGCCAAGGCGTGGTTCTCCGAAAATGTGATCACGCCCTTCACCAAATCCTTCGAGATCCTTGGCAGAGGTATCAAAAGTTTCCTGAGCGATCCGGTCGGGGCAATTCAGACCGCCTGGAAGGGTATCTGCACCTGGTTCGAGTTGAACGTTACGAACCCCATTGCCAATCTGTTCATCTCGATGATGAACGGCATCATCAATTCGGTGAACGCGCTGATCGGTGGGCTGAACAAAATCAGTTTCTCCCTTCCCGATTGGGGCATTCTCGGTGATATGGCCGGTGCGTCCTTCGGCATCAATATTACGCCTCTTGCGAATATTGATTATCTTCCTACCGCCGCCATCGAGGGCTATGCTTCCGGTGGTTTCCCCACGGAAGGTCAGCTCTTCCTCGCGCGGGAAAACGGCGGTCCGGAGATGGTGGGGCAGTTCGGTGGACACACCGCCGTTGCCAACAACGATCAAATCGTGGAAGGCGTGGCGCGGGGTGTTGCGGACGCTCAGAGTGGTCAAAACGAACTGTTGCGGGAGCAGAATCGTCTCCTTCGTCAGATTCTTGAGAAGGAAGGCAGTTTCGTCCTCAATCCGTCCACCGGGTTGGGTAAAGTAGCTCGCCGCAGCCTGGAAATGTACGAATCTATGGTGGGGGTGTAAGCGATGGCCTGGTCTCGCGAATATCAATATGAGATGGGCTTCATGGTGAACGGTGTTCCCATCCCCGATCCCAAGACATATTCCGGCTCGATCAGTGATCTGGACACCAGTGCTGAACGTGACGCGAATGGATTGCTTCACCGCACCCGCGTAGCCACCAAGCATCCGCTGAAGCTGGGCTACAAGGCGCTTGATTGGGAGATGATCCTCCACATTTGCGCCCTGATGAAGGATGACAGCTTCAAGTTCACCTATCCCGATCCGCGCACCGGCGGGTTGACCACAGCAACGTGTTATGTGGGTAACCGCGATTGGAAAACAGAGTGGTACACCGCCGAGGGCATGCGGCTCGGCGACCTGGATTTCTCGGTCATCGAATACTAAACAATTCCCCCGGAGGTGATTTTATGCTCCCCGTCAGTGATGCTTTCAGAACCGCTGTTGCCCAGGGTAAGCCGCAGAGGGCTTTACTCGAATTTACCAACGGCGCCTACGTCACGAATGCGGACATTTCGATCACCTCCGGGGGACTTCATTATGATGAAGTGCTTAATGGTGAAACCGAGCTCACCATCGGAGCATGCCCTTCCGCACAACTGACGGTTGCTCTCGTGAATGCCGATGGATGGCTGAATGATTTCTCCTTTGGTCAGTTCATCGCGCGTCTCGGCGCCCAAACCGTAGCCAGCGGTTATACGCTGGACGGAAACGTGCAGGTTCAGGATGACGAAGGGAACATCATCAGCGGTCACGATGATCTGCCCTATCTGCGCATCAACGGTACGGGTGTAGAGGAGCAACCCGCCTTCCCCGTCCGTTCGCTGGTGCTGAATGCCTCTACGCTCTATTTCTTCGGCCCTAACAACGAACGCGGCAGTGGAGAATGGTTTGACGGTGTCTATACCGACCTGGGGGAACCCTACATTCGCCCGAATGCGGAAAGGAAAATCCCCTCCCTTGTGAAGGGATGTCGCGGACTCGTGCTTGATGGCGATACACACATCGAGTACACCGCCGGTGTTCGCAGCGTGTGGGAATACGTTCCGTTGGGCGTATTCACGGCCCGACGTCCGTCGGTCGTAAGAACAAAGGTGGTGCAGATCGAAGCGTCGGATGACATGAGCAAGTTTGACGTGCCCATGCCGGTGCTTGATGAATCCCTCTTTCCCATGACAATCGGAGACCTGCTTTCCTTCCTTGCGAAGAAAATGCGGGTCAATCTCGCTACGAAAACCTTCCTCAACAGCGATCTGGTGATCCCCTCGAAACCCGACGCTTTTGCCGATGCCACAGCTCGCGAAGTGTTGGGGTGGATTGCTCAGGCCGCGTGCAGCTACGCCCGCGTGAGCCGCACATACTTCCTGGAGTTGGTGTGGTTCGCAGAAGTGGAAAGAACGCTGACGCCAGCCGACTATTCCGAGTTCACCCCCTGCGAATACGAGGTTGCGCCGGTTTTGAAGGTGCAGGTTCGCAATGCGGATTCCGACGCGGAAGACATTGCGGGTGACGGGGACAACACCTATCTTATTCAGGATAATCCCTTACTCAAGGTTCCCGAAGTGGCCACGTTTTCCACTGAGACGCCTGCCTCCCTCATCTATGAGAGGCTGAACGCGTTTCAGGCGTTCCATCCGATCAATGCTTCCACCTTCTGCGACTGGTCGCTCCAAAGCGGTGACGTTATTCAGATCACTTCCCCCGAAGGAAAGACATATCGTACGCCCATTTATTCTCTCTCGCTGGATTGGCAGGGTGCGTCCAAGATAGACATCGAAAGCACGGGCAGTGAAACCCGCCCGCCTGTCCCCAAGCAGCAGCGGCAGAATTTCAGCTATGGCCGGGGCGCATATGGTGCGAAACGCGAGGCAGAAGAACTCAAGACATGGGCTCAGCTTCGGGTTGACGAGCATGCCGCTCTCATTGTGGCGATGGCCGGACGCCTGGATGAGGTTGAAGGCGACTACTCTTCCGCACTTGTTCGCATCGACGGCATGGAAGCCGAGATCGAGGCGAGGGTGGAAAAGAACGGTGTGATCGCCGCCATCAACATGTCCGCCGAAGAAGGCATCCTCATCCAGGCCGAGAAAATCGATCTCAAGGGATACGTCACGATGTCCGATTTCGAGGCATTCAGCGCAGAGATCAACAATATCACATCGGGCCTCTCCATCGTCACGCTTCTGTGTGCGGATAGGATCACCGTGGATAATCTGGAAGCCAGTGAAGCGACCATCACCAATCTGACTGTCCCGGCCAGCGGCAGAACTGTGCTTGGTGGTACGATCGGTCTCTTGAGCGGTTCCGCCCTTACTATCCCCAGTGCCGCCACACTAAACCTCTACGGTTATAAAACCGTTTGGAAAAAGACGACGGTCGCTACCGGCTCCCCTTCTCTCAGTACGTCAAAGCGCTATCTCAATCTGATGCTCGCGGACGGGAGCACGACCGGCTACATCGATATTGTCACAGGTGTCGAAGTGAGTCAAAACACCACTTCAATCAACTATGTAGGAAGGGAGAGTTGACAATGAGTGATAAGGAGCGTAAGCAAATCGCATCCGTCATTAACACGCTGCGCAGGGTGCAAGTGTGTGACGGTGACGACAACAATCTTACTCGCATGGCTGCGTGTATCAACACCCTGCTCGAACTGGTGAAGGAGGGTACGCCCAGTGAAAATCACGGTTGATTCCATTGAACTGGAAGCCTTCGGCTGTGTGCCTCGCCATGACGGTCGTGTTACTCTTGCGTTTCACAGCACGGATAGCTTCACGAAGTTGGTGGAAACGTTTGATGGTATCCGCCGTCTTACGGCAGAGCGTCCGACGGGTACGGTCACCTGGGAAGGTGATGGCGAAATCGTCGCCATTTCCCGTAACCTTGGGAGCGACTTTGTGAATATCACGCTCGCCGGACTGGTCGAAGTTCGGGAGGAGGGATGAGGATGAACGGTTCCCACATTCTGGATTTCATCTCGGATCTCGGTAAGACGACCAAAATGCATCTTCTGAAGAATCCCCTCCACGAAGGCGAGAGCAAAGCCCACACGTTTCGGGTAAAGGCGGTACGCAACAATGCCGTGGTCGATCTCAGTGGCCTTCCGGTAAGTGCATTCTTCAACTTCAACGATGAGACCATGCCCCTGATGGATTGTCAAATCGTGAACGGCGAAGTCGAAGTCACCTTATCCGAGGCATGCTATACACCCTGCGTGTTCGACCTCCTGGTCATGGTGGGCTCCGGCGACGAACGGAGCTGCATCCTCTGGGTACATGGTGCTGTGCGCAACAGCATGAACGACACGGTATACGATCCCGAAAACGTCGTTCCCAATCTCCCGGAACTTTTGGCGAAAATCGCTGAAATTGATAAAGCCATTGGCCGAGCGGACGATGCTATCCGGAACACCAATCAGGCCGCCGAACGTGCCAACGCCGCAGCTGCAGCAGCTGAACAGTTTGACCCCACCGCCTTCGCAGACGGCATGCGCTACGATGCCAATACCGGCAAGCTGAACCTGACCAATCAGGGGAATGTCCTGCCCGGTGGTGAGGTCACCATCAAGCTCACGGACAGCTACACCAAAGCCGAGGTTGACTCCAAGCTGGCGGATCTCGAACAGCACCTCGGCGATATGGACATCGAAGGTGCTACCTACTACGCCACCTACGGCACCGAAACGCTGGAGAACGGCGAGGAGACTGAGAACGTCTTCACGCTGTGGGAAGTGGACAAGGACGGGAAGGAAACCGTCAAGAGCCGCTTCGTGATTCAGGGCGGTGGCGGTGGCGGCAGCGTTGTCACCAACCTGAAGGTTGAGCGCATCACGGCCTCGCCCCTGATCCTGACCCCCACGGATGATGCTGAGATCTCCTTCAGCTACTCCAGCACGGACTCTGATGGTGAGAACATCGATGGTACCTACGCCCTGAAGATCGGCGCCAGCGTCATCGCAAGCGGCCCCTGTAACCACGGCGCGAACATCATCAACGTGACGCCCTTCCTGAGCACAGGTACCCAAAAGTTGACGCTGACAGTTTCCGATGAGGGCGGCAGTATGACGGTCAAGTCCTGGACGGTTCAGGTCATCGACGTGCGTCTTGAGTCCTCTTTTTCCGACCGCATCACCTACCCTGCCGGGCAGGAGGTGCAGTTCTCCTACACGCCATACGGTGCTGTAAGCAAGACCGTGCATTTCAAGATGGACGGCGAGGAGCTGCCCAGTATGACCGTCAACACCTCTGGTATCCTCCAGTCCTATGCACTGCCTGCTCAGCCCCACGGTGCACATCTGCTGGAGTGCTGGATCACTGCCGTAGTCAACACCGTGACCGTTGAGACACAGCACATCTTCAAGGACATCATTTGGTGGGACGAAGAGAGCACCGTCCCGGTCATCGGCTGCATCTACCGTAGTGACCACTACGGCAAGGTGACTGCCAAGCAGTACAACACCACGCCAATCCCCCTGTACGTCTTCGACCCTTCCACGTCCTCCCCGGTGATCACCAAAGAAGTGAACGGCGACCTGATCTCCAGCGAGACCCTGACCACCTCTGGCAACATCTGGCCCTACAAGACCAGTGAAACCGGAGAACACACCCTTGTGGTCAGCTGCGGCGAGACCTCCGTTACCATCGTGATGGACGTGCAGCCGCTCGGCATTGAGATCAGCCCCATCATCGCCAATCTGGCCTTCGACTTCAACCCCACGACCCTGAGCAACACCTCTGCAGATCGCCTCTGGCGCGACCCTGACACCGGCGTTGCGATGGAGGTCACGGACAATTTCGACTGGATCAACGGCGGCTATCAGCTGGATGATGAGGGGAATCAGTATTTCTGCGTCAAGGCTGGTACCCGCGCGACCATCGACTACAAGCTCTTTGCCCGTGACGCATCCGTCTACGGCAGCGAGTTCAAGATGATCTTCCGGGTGACCAACGTCCGCAGGGCTGATGCGAGCTTCCTCTCCTGTCTGTCCGGCGAGATCCCGGTTGGCCTGCGCATGGACGCCCACGCGGCGTACCTGATGACCAGTGCTACGGGCGATAAGCCCCTGTACATGCCCTATGCTGAAAATGACGTAATGGAGTTCGAGCTGAACATCGACCCGCTGGATCAGGAAGGTATTGAGGCCACGTCGGTGATCCTCTCCTATGAGGATGGCGTGGGCTATCGTCCCCTGATCTATGATGGCGGCCACCGCCTGTATCAGTATTCCACAGATGCGGTGCCTATCGTCATCGGCTCCGACGACTGCGACGTGCACGTCTACCGCATGAAGGCGTATACCTCCAATCTGGATGACAACGGCATCCTGGCCAACTTCATCGCTGACGCTCGCGACGCGGACACCATGATCGCCCGTTACAACCGAAACCAGCTGGTGAATGAGAACAACGAGCTGACCCCGGAGAGTGTTGCCACAAACTGCCCCGGAATGAAGATCATCAAGATCGACGCGCCCTACTTCACGGCGGATAAGAACGAACTCATCAAGCACACCGCACTGGAGGTGCTTCACAAGGGCGGCGACGCCAAGCTGGACAATTTCCAAGTGCTCAATGCGTATCACAGTGGCCAGGGAACGACCTCCAATGAGTACGGCTTCGCAGCTCGTAACCTCAACGTATACTTCTGCTGTGACGGCGTATGGACGCACAAGAAGATCACCCACGACCCGGATTACATCTCCCAGCTGACCTGGGGCAACGGCGCCAAGGTCACGGACGGCACAGGTAAAGTCACCCTGACCCGTACCTCCGTCCCCAATGCGCTGTTCAACATCAAGGTCAACGTGGCTTCCAGCGAACACGCCAATAACGCCCTGCTCGCCGCGCGGTATGACAGGTATCTGCCATACACCCCGGTCTGCAGACGGCGTGACCCCAACGCCAAGACTACGATGGAGTTCGTCAACTGCGTCATCTTCATCCGCGAGAATGACCCGGATCTCACCAAGCACAGGGAGTTCCAGGACACAGGCTGGCACTTCTACTCCCTTGGCTGCCTGGGCGATTCCAAGGACACCGACCAGACGCGCACCTCCGACCCGGACGATCACCGCGAGTTCTGCGTGGAGATCGCGGACAATACCCACCCCAACTCCATCTTCCCCACCGGCGTGACAGATGAGAGCGGCAAGCATATCTATCCCATCTCCGAGAGCCAGTGGAAGGCCGGAAACCCTGCCTATAACACGCTGTACAATGCCTGGGGCGACACCTTTGAGTTCCGCTATCTGCACCCGGATGTTACGGACGAGGAAGAGACAGCCAACATCGAGACCTTCAATCGCTTCTACAAGTGGATTGTTACAGCCTCCGATGCTGACTTCGTGGCCCATCTGAACGACTGGTGCGTCCCTGGTGCGTTCGAGTATTTCTACCTGTTCACCGAACGTTACACCATGACCGACAACCGCGCCAAGAACACCTTCTGGCACTGGGGCCGGTACTATATCAGCAACGCTCAGGCGCAGCAGATGGGCGAAAAAGCCAAGTGGTTCGTCATTGACGACGCTGCGGCTGCCATCAACGGCGGCTACCGCATGGAGCCCTGGGACTACGACAACGACACCGCCCTTGGCATCAACAACTCCGGCGAGATGACCATGCCATACGGCAAGGAGGATACCGACTACCGTACAGACGGCGACCCCAACTCCGGTTACATCTACAACGGCGCAGAGAGCGTCTTCTTCTGCCGCATCCGAGACCTGATGTACCCTCAGCTGCAGCTGATGTACAACGACCGCGAGAGCGCCGGTGCATGGGACGCAGAGGGGTTGATTGCTGAGTTTGATGCATGGCAGGACATGTGGCCGGAAGAACTGTGGCGGATGCACATCGAGCGTGTTTACCATCGTACCTATGAAGCTGGCGTCAAGCGCTTCCTGGAGACGATGCTCAACGGCCGCAAGAAGTACCACCGCCGTCAGTGGGAGCGTGACCAGGCTGCCTACATGGGCACCAAGTACGTCTCCACTTCCGCGAAGGAGAACCAGATCATGTTCCGCTGCAACACTCCCCAGAGCGCTGTTGTAGCTCCCAACTATGACCTGAAGATCATCCCATACAGCGACATGTACCTCTCCGTCCTCTACGGCAACGCCTCAGCGCCCATCCAGATCCGCGCCAAGGCTGGCCAGGAGTACGAGATCAAGAATCCCTTGAACGGAGCAATGGACGATACAGCGGTGCTGATCTACTGCGCCAGCCGCATACAGGCGCTCAACGACTTGTCCGGCGCCTACATCCACGACAACGACTTCTCCAAGGCGGAGAAGCTGCAGACGCTGGTGATCGGCAACTCGACCACCGGTTATTCCAACCTGTTCCTGACGGCGCTGAACCTGGGCAACAACCCCCTTTTGGAGCTGCTGGACGTGCGCGGCTGTCCGAACCTGACCGGCTCCCTCAACCTGACGGACTGCGGCAACCTGACCATCCTCTACGCCCAGGGCACCGCCGTTCGCGGTGTGACTTTCGCCACCTCCGGCGCTATCGCAACGGCAATTCTGCCCGGAACGGTCAACACTCTGGTGATGCGTAACCTCCACTACCTGACTGGCCTGCACATGAGCTACGAGAGCCTCGAATCCCTGACGGAGGAGCACTCCGTGGTGGACGAGCTGGCCATCGTGACGGACGCCATCGACACGCTGCAGATCGTCCGGCTGGCCGGTATTGACTGGAGGCTGACGGACACCACGCTGCTCAATGCACTGCTGACGAAGAACAGCACCTCCCTCTCAGGGCGGGTGCACATCGCAGGCGTGGTGAAGTCGCAGGAGATCATCGACTACATGACTGCTTGGCCTGACCTGACTGTCAGCTATGACACCCTGCTCCCGCAGAACCCCGTCACCTTCATCAACTGGGACGGCACGGTGCTGGATGTGCAGTATGTGGTCGTCGGCGAGGCTGCGGTCGATCCCATCACCCGCGAGGAAAACCCCATCCCCACGCCGACCCGTCCGACCACGGAGTCCACGGTGTACACCTACTCCAGCTGGGACACGGACTTCTCCCGCGTCGTTACCTCTATGACCGTCAAGGCTCTGTATTCGGAGACTACCCGTGAGTACACCGTGGAGTGGTACAACGGCAGCACCCAGCTCAAGAGCGTGACCGTCCCCTACGGCAGCTCCGTCAGCTACGACGGCGATGAGCCTACGGACACCAGCCTCGATCAGTATCAGATCTACCGCATCTTCGACGGGTGGGACAAGTGCACCACCTTCGTCCGGGAGCAC
>JAZNSI010000023.1:0-65721 GCA_045591175.1 Clostridia bacterium | reverse complement strand
GGGCGTGCTTTTTGTGTCTAAAAAAAGGAGTAAATCAGTAAAAATGGGTATGCAAATCCTGGTCATGGTAGTTTTGGTGATGCTGTCTGCCTTCTTTTCCGCGACGGAGACGGCGTATTCTTCCCTCAACAGAACAAGGCTGAAGAGCCTGGCGGATAACGGCAATAAAAAGGCGAAAAGAGCGCTGCAGCTTTCCGATCGATATGACGATCTTTTGTCCACGATTCTGATCGGCAACAACATCGTGAATATCGCAGCGTCCTCGCTGGCGACCAGCCTGTTCCTGGTGCTGCTGAACAACAACGCAAACCTGGCCACCACGGTTTCCACGGTGGTGATGACCGTCGTCATCCTGATTTTCGGCGAGGTGTCTCCCAAGGCCATCGCCAAGGAATCTCCCGAGAACCTGGCCATGACCTTTGCGCCTGTGCTGCGGTTGCTGTGCACCATCTTCACGCCCTTTGCGTTCTTCTTCTCCCAGCTGAAGAAGCTGCTGACGAAGCTCTTCAAGACGGAGGAAGGCGAATCCTTCATTGAGGAAGAGCTGATGACGATGGTGGACGAGGCCCAGTCCGAGGGCGATATGGACGCCCATGAGGGCGAGCTGATCCGCTCTGCCATTGAGTTCAACGATGACCGCGACGTGCTGTCCGTTCTCACGCCCCGCGTGGACGTGACCGCCATCGAGGATACCGCCACGATGGACGAGGCGGCGGAGATCTTCCGGGCGACCGGCTACTCCCGTTTGCCGGTGTACCATGAGGACATGGACCACATTGTCGGCGTGCTGAACGAGAAGGACTTCTACTTCCATCAGCATCAGGGCTGCACGGACATCACGCAGATCATGAAGCCCCCGGTGTACGCCCCCACGACCCTGAAGCTGTCCAAGCTGCTCAAGCTCATCCAGGCCCAGAAGACCCACATGATCATCGTCCTGGACGAATTCGGCGGCACGGAGGGCATCGTCACCATGGAAGACGTGCTGGAAGAGCTGGTGGGCGAGATCTACGACGAGCACGACGATGTGGAACAGGACACCGTGGAGATGGACGACGGATCCCGCCTGGTGGACGGCAGCATGCAGCTGTCGGAGCTGCTGGACATGATGGGCGTTGAGGACATCTACAACGCTGAGACCGTGGGCGGCTTTGCTGCCGAGGTGCTGGGCATCATCCCCTTTGTGGGCTCTGCCTTTGAAACCGATGAGATCCGCGGCCTGGTGACCCAGATGGAAAAGCGCCGCGTGACCCAGGTGCGGGTGTGGAAGAAGGAAACTGCCTCCGCCGATGGGAACGATGAAGATTAAGACACATATTGGAGGTAATTCCCATGACCAAGACCGCGCAGAAGCGCAATAAGAAGGAAGAACAGAAGAAGCTGATCGTGCGCATCGTGTGCATGGTGCTGGTGGTGGCGCTGGTGGTGACCTCGCTGATTGCGGTGGTGCCCTCGCTGTTCCAGAGCGGCATTGACCCTGAGGTGCAGGCGATGATCGACGCCGGTTACGCCTACGTGGCCGAGGACGGCAACATCTACCTGACCCAGGCCTACATTGACCTGCTGACCACAGAGGCCGAAGGCGCCCAGACGACTGACGCTGCTGAGGACGCAGGCGTTACCGAGTAACACGACCAAGAGGATTTAATCCGGTGCGGAAGGAGAGGATGCAATATGAAGCAGCCGCAGCGCGGCGATGCTGAACATCGCGGAGTCTCCTTCGGCACCGTTTTTATGTGCTGCATCACGGTGGTCGTTGTCGGTCTGTCTGCGGCGATCCTGCCGCGTCTGTTGGGCAAGGCGGATTTCCGTGTGGATGTGGGGGAAGCCATTGCGGCGCTCACGCTGGACGGCTCCATGCCGGCCCTGACCCTGAGCGACATCCCGATCACCGATGCCACTGTACCTCCGGAGATCACCGAAGCCCCCGAGGCGTTCCAGCTGGCTGCCACGCCGACGCCTGCGCCCCAGGCCACGGCTACGCCCGTCCCCGGCGGAAAGGTCTCCCTGACCCTTGGCGGCAGCATCAACATTGATGAGGCCATCCGCAAGTCTGCCTATTACAGCGACTCCGGCAAGTATGATTTTGTGGACATCATGGCCCTGCTGCCCGATGAAATGCAGTCCGACCTGACGCTGGTCACGCTTGAGAACGTCACCTACGACGCAGAGAAGGTGTCTGCGGTGAACGCGCCCTCCGCTGTGATGGATATGCTGGCGGATGCGGGTGTGGATATCGTTGCGCTGGGCTATCCCAAGGCTCTGGACAAGGGCAAGGCGGGTGCGCTGGCGACCATTGAAGCAGCGCAATCCCGTGGCATGACGACGCTCGGCCTGTACGCCAACGAAGCCGACGCCAATGCGCTGCGCATGTTTACGGTGGATAATGTGCAGGTGGCGTTCCTGCATTACACCGAGACCATCAGCAGCGCCGGCAAGAAGGCTATCCAGGCCGATGGGGTGGATTACGCCCTGCCCACTGCGCTGGTGAGCGGTTCTCCTGAACGGATGCTGGCGGACGTGCGCGAGGCAAGAAGCAAGGGCGCGGATATCGTCATCGTGTCCCTCAACTGGGGAACGGTCAGCGCCTCCAAGCCCACCGCCGCCCAGAAGGAGCTGGCCCAGCAGCTGGCGGACGCCGGTGCGGACGTGATCGTCGGTGCGGGCAGCCGCGTGGTACAGCCGGTGACCTGGCTGTCCTCCAAGGACGCAGACGGAAGCATCCGCCACACCCTGTGCGCCTGGAGCCTGGGCAGCCTCATCAACGAAAGCCGCAAGGACGGCAATGTCCTGGGCATGCTGCTGCAGCTGCAGATCTCCTTCGACGGCGATGCCCTCAGCTTTGAGAAGGTCTGCTACACGCCTACCTACATTTGGCGCTACAAGCAGGACGGCCAGTATTACTACCGCATTGCGGTCAGCGATCAACCTGCGCCCGACGGCATGGGGGAGGATCAAACGGGCTATATGCAAAAGGCGCTGCGGAATCTGCAAAAGTACCTTGGGGATTCACCGGTGACTCTCCGAACCAAGTGAATACAAGGCTGTCGGCGTACCGGCAGCCTTTTGTAATGTGTAAACTTTGCCCCGAAGGCTTGCAATCTTCCGCCGCACCGTGTACAATGTTTGTGAGAACAAATGAGGTGATGCTATGAAGCGTATTCTTGCCCTGATGCTGCTGGTGATGCTGGCGCTGCCCGTCCTGGCGGAGGAGGACTGGTCCATCCTGGACGTGATCGACATTGACGCTGAGCAGGCTACCGAGGCTGCACCCGTCAATGCCCCGGAGATGGAGGAGACCGAGCTGACCGCCCGGGAGGACTTCATCAACCGCATCATTGCCCTGGGCGAGCAGCTTTACATCAGTGCCAACGGCAAGTCCCAGCGCGCCCATTACAAGGAGGACATCTACGTCTGCAAGAACTTCACGGTCTATCTGTTCAACAAGAACCGCGACGATTTCTGCATGGCGGAGTACCCCGACGTGAAGCTGCGTGTGCCCAACAACCTGCCCAGCAACAAGTGCAAACCCTACTACTACGGCTTCTACTGGGAGGACATTGACGCGGAGAACGGCAATCCTTTCTACGAGGCGGCGTCGTTCCGGTATGATACCAAGCTGAGCAAGGAAGAAAATATGGCCCTTGCCATGGAATTCATGCGTCAGGTGCAGCGGGGCGACTATTTCCAGATGAGCGCCAAGTATGAGTATGGCACCGGCGCCCACAGCGCCATTATGATGGGCTACGACGCGGAAAAGGACGAGATCCACTGGCTGGACTCCAACATGCGCGGCGGCAAGCGTAATGGTATCCGCTACGGCCTGGTGCAGTACGACGAGGTCAAGAGCGTGGAGTGGTGGGCGAGCACCTTCTGCGTGAAGGGCCGCGGCGCGACGCTCTTCCGCCTGCGGGACGACATTGCTTACCGGGAGGACTAATATGGACTTCGGCATGCCCTACCTGCTGGAGATGCATTCCATTGACGAGAGCTGCGCCCTGGCGCATGAACTGGGGCTGCAGTTTGTGGAGCTGAACGCAAACTTCCCGGATTGTCAGCTGGACAGGCTTGATCCGGCGGCGCTGCATCAGCTGAAGATTAAGTATGGCCTCTATTTCACGCTGCATCTGGAGGAGGAGTGCGATCCGTTTGCTTTCAATGCAGCGGTGCGCAGTGCGTGGTTGAAGTCTGCCCGGCATGGGCTGAGCATCGCCACGGCTCTGCAGATGCCCATTGTCAATATGCACTTGCCTTGCGGCGTGTATATCACGCTGCCTGACCGCAAGGTGTTCCTGTACGACAAGTATGAGGCGGAGTTTTACGCCGCCCTCAGCGAGTTCCGCGCCATGTGCGAGGAGTCCCTGTCCGGCACGTCCACCCGCATTGCCATTGAGAACACCAATGGCTGGAAGGCCCACGAGCAGCGCGCTGTTGAGTACCTGCTGGAGTCCCCCGTGTTCGGCCTGACGCTGGATATCGGCCATTCCCATGGCGTGGAGGATGCGGACGAACCCTTCTTCCGGCAGCATGATGACCGGCTGATCCACATGCACGGCCATGATGGGGCAGGGAAGAAGAATCACCTGGCCCTGGGGGACGGAGAGATCGATCTGCGCGAACGTTTTGCATGGGCGAAGCGTCGTGATGCCCGCGTCGTGCTGGAAGCGAAGACCATCGCGGCGCTGCGTACCAGCGTGGCCCGATTGCCGGAATTTCTTCCATAATTTTTGCAAAAAACTTTGCTCAACCCCTTGCAATTACAGGGATACCTGTGATATAATAATAGGCGTGCATACGGACGGTCCGCTTTCCGGAACACTGACCTCATGCAGTGCCGGATATGAACGTCTATGATGGAAGGAGGAACCAACATGAGCGAAATCATCCGTTCTATTGAAGCTAAGCAGCTGCGCAATGACGTGCCCGCCATCGCCATCGGCGATACCGTGCGCGTGCAGGTCAAGGTTGTTGAGGGCAAGAACGAGCGTCTGCAGGCTTTCGAGGGTGTTGTCATTGCCAAGCGCAACGGCGGTATCCGCGAGACCTTCACCGTCCGCCGCGTTTCCTACGGCATCGGTGTGGAGCGTACTTTCCCCGTCCACAGCCCCCGTCTGGGCAGCATCACCGTGATCCGTCATGGTAAGGTGCGCCGCGCCAAGCTGTACTACCTGCGTTCTCTGCAGGGCAAGGCCGCCAAGATCAAGGAAGTCAAGCGCGTGTAATTCGCACTTCACCTTGTCTGTGGAAAAGCTACATCAGCGAGAGAGTTTCGGCTCTCTCGCTTTTGTGTTGCATAAAAAAGCTGCCATCCCCATATCCATTGGACAGACAGTAGACCAATGGAGGGATGACGATGACGGAGACGCGTGAGTTCAATCTCTACCGCGATATTGCAGAGCGTACCGACGGCGATGTGTACATTGGCGTCGTGGGCCCGGTCAGGACGGGAAAAAGCACCTTTATCAGCCGCTTTATGGAGCAGCTGGTGCTTCCCAAATTGGCGGACAGCCCCAAGAAGGCCCGCATTGCGGATGAACTGCCCCAGTCCGGCTCCGGGCGGACGATCATGACGACGCAGCCCAAATTCGTCCCCGGCGAGGCCGTGACGGTTTCCCTGGGGGAGAACACGCCCGTGCGCGTCCGCCTGGTGGACAGTGTGGGCTATCTGGTGCGGGGGGCGCTGGGGGTGTCAGACGAGGATGGCACCCGCATGGTGCACACGCCCTGGTTTGATCACGACATTCCCTTCGACCAGGCCGCGGAGATCGGCACCCGCAAGGTGATCGCAGACCACGCGACCATCGGCATGGTCGTGACCACGGACGGCTCCATTGCTGATCTGCCCCGCAGCGCCTATGTGGACGCGGAGGAACGCGTCGTCAGCGAGCTCAAGGCGCTGGGGAAACCCTTCGTGGTCGTGCTGAATTCCGCCACGCCCCGCAGCGCAGAAACACTGACCTTGCGGGATTCTTTGGAGGATCGCTACGCCGTGCCGGTGATGTTGCTGAACGTCAAGGAAATGCAGACGGCGGATATTCAGCGGGTGCTGGAATCGGTGCTGCTGGAGTTCCCGCTGCGGGAGGCGCGCTTGTCCGTGCCCGCATGGCTGGCGGCACTGGATACCGATCATTGGCTGGTGCAGCATGTGTTGGAGGGCGTGCGGCAAAGCGGCGAGAAAACACGCGTCATGCGGGAGGATGACGTGTTTGAGGCGGCCTTTGCGCAGTCCGAGTACGCAGAGCCGGTGCGCAGGGAAAGCGTTGCGCCGGGACAGGGGAGCATGGCGTTTTCGCTGCCGCTGCGGGATGGCCTGTTCAACCGGGTGCTGGGGGAGGAATGTGGCACGGAGATCCGCGGCGACGCCCATTTGCTCAGTCTGATGAAGGAACTGGTCAGCGCCAAAACGGAGTACGATCGGGTGGCGGAGGCGCTGTCTGCCGTGCGGGCCACGGGGTATGGCGTGGTGCCGCCGTCCATGGATGAGGTCGCACTGGAGGAACCGGAGGTCGTCCGGCAGGGAAGCCAGTACGGCGTGAAGCTGAAGGCTGCGGCACCGTCGCTGCACCTGATCCGCGTGGACGTGGAAACGGCGGTCAGCCCCGTTGTCGGTAGCGAGGGTCAGGCGCAGGCTTTCGCTGAACAGCTGCAATCGGATTTCGACAGCGACCCGCAGAAGGCCTGGGACACCAGCTTCTTTGGCCGCAGCCTGGACACCATGGTGCGGGAGGGCCTGAGTGGCAAGGTGCTGCAGATGCCCCAGGAGGCCCAGGAAAAGGTGCGCGAGACCCTCTCCAAGATGGTCAACGAGGGCGACGGCGGGATGATCTGCATCCTGCTGTAAGCATGAAAAAGGCGAACCGGCATAAGCGTCGGTTCGCCTTTGTGCTGCTTATTCAGCGGTGTAGTTGTCGAAGTAGCCCTGGATGTAGACGATGGGGGTGCCTTTATCGCCGGAGCCGGAGGTCAGGTCGCACAGGGAGCCGATCAGGTCGGTGATGCGGCGGGGCGTGGTGCCCTGCGCAGCCATCTGGCCCACGAGCGAGGAGCCGTCCTTCTGGCTGATCTTGGCCTTGATGGCGTCCTGCAGCTCCTTGCCGGTCAGGCCGGCGAAGTCGTTGTCCGCCAGGTACTTGAGCTTCAGCTCGTTGGGGGTGCCCTCCAGGCCCGCGGTGTATGCGGGGGAGTCCACCGGGCCAGCCAGCTCCCCAATCTTGCCCACGGGATCCTTGAAGGCGCCGTCGCCATAGACCATGACTTCCACATGCTTGCCGGTCATCTCCAGCATCTTGGCCTGGATGTCCTCCACCAGGCCCTGGCAATCACGGGGGAAGAGCTTGATGGTGTTCTCGGTGGCCTTGTTGGAGCCCAGCAGGCCGTAGCGCTCATTGCAGCCGCTGCCGTCCACGGGGGCGGTCATGATCTCGTCCAAACCGAAGACGCGCTCAGCGCCGGCGGCCTTCAGCAGACGCTTGGTGCGGGCGCGGGTATGGATGTCGCAGTTGAGGACGTTCTTGGTGTAGGCGAGGATCGCGCGGGGATCGTTGGCGAAGATGACCTCCACCTCAGCGCCCATTTCGCGGATCAGGCCGGAGTAGTACTCCACATAGTCCACGCCGGTGAAGGGATGCTTAACGTAGCCGAAGTACTCACGGTACTGCTTTTCGGTTAGCACATCGCGGTAGGGGTCAACGCCGTGCTTGTCCATCACGTCCCAGTCGATGAGGTGGTTGCCCACTTCGTCAGCGGGGTAGGAAAGCATCAGGACGACCTTCTTGCAGCCCTTGGCGATGCCGCGCAGGCAGATCGCGAAGCGGTTGCGGCTGAGGATGGGGAAGATGACGCCAACAGTCTCGCCGCCCAGCTTTGCGCGGACGTCGTCGGCAATGTTGTCAACGGATGCGTAGTTGCCCTGTGCACGGGCGACGATGGCTTCGGTCATGCAGACAACGTCACGGTCACGCACGACGATCTCGCCGGTCTTGATCGCGTCGGCCACGCAGCCGACCACGATCTGCGCCAAATCGTCACCCTCGCGGATGATCGGCGCACGGACGCCCATAGAAACAGTACCAAGCATACGGCTCATATGATACACTCCCAATCTGCATAATGCAGTGACATAGCAAACGAAATACGGCATTTGCCGGAGTCCATTTACTTCAATATTATAATACTATCTTTCCGATTTGGAAAGAGAAAAATTCGATATTTTCAAGTTTTTTTTCGTCTTTCTTTTGCATTTTATGGCACTGGATTGTATACGGGGTGATGTGTTGTCATTCACGGCGAAATCTGCTATAATATTTGTATTACAGCTAAAGAGGTGCAGTCAATGTACGAACAGGTACTCAAGGCGATTCGGGATCACCAGGTGATCATCATCCATCGCCATAACAATCCCGACGGCGATGCGCTGGGCAGCCAGATCGGCCTGAAGCATATCATCCGGGCGAATTTCCCCGAAAAGACCGTCTATACCGTGGGCGACGAGGCAGGCCGCTATGCTTTCATGGCGGATTCTGTGATGGACGTCATCCCTGATGATACCTACAATGGCGCGCTGGCGATCATCCTGGATACCTCCGCCCGCAAGCTGATCAGCGATGACCGCTATCCGAAGGCTGCGCAGACGGTGCGCATGGATCATCATCTGTTCTGCGAGAAGATCGCGGACATTGAGGTGGTGGACAGCACCTGCGAGAGCTGCTGCGGCCTGATCGCGGACTTCTGCATGTCCTGCGGCCTGACGCTGCCCATGGAGGCTGCAACGGCCCTCTACACCGGCATGGTGACGGATTCCGGGCGCTTCCGCTATGACTCGGTGAATGCACGCACCTTCAAAGCGGCGGCGTTCCTGATGCAGCATCCTATTGATACCAACGAGCTTTACCGCAACCTTTACGCCAGCGACTATGAGCAGATGAAGCTGCGCGCCCAGTTTGTGCTGAAGATCCAGTTTACCGCCCGGAATGTAGCTTTCATTTATACCACCCTGGAGGAAATCCAGCAGTACCCGGCGGATCTTTTTGGCATCAGCCGCGGCATGGTCAGTACCATGTCCGACATCAAGGGCGTGGACATTTGGGTCAACTTCACCGAGACGGAGAAGGGCGTGCTGTGCGAGCTGCGCTCCAGCCGCTTCAACATCAATCCCGTGGCGGTCAAGTACGGCGGCGGCGGACACGCCAAGGCCAGCGGTGCAACCGTTCGCGATCGTGCCGAGGCCATGGCCATGCTGGCTGACCTGGACGCCATGATGGAGGCAGCCGAATGAATACCGAGATCAAGCAGGCGATCCTCGCAAAAATCAAGGAATACGACCGCATCCTGATCTTCCGTCACAAGCGGATCGACGGCGACTGTGTGGGCGCATCCAAGGGCTTGAAGGAGCTGCTTCGAGCTTCCTTCCCGCAGAAGGATGTGCGCATTATCGACGATGAGCGCAGCGAATATCTGGCCTTCCTAGGCCCCGATGACGAGCCGGTAGCCGACGACTTCTACGCTTCCGCCCTGGCCATCGTGGTGGACGTGGCAGATACGGAGCGCATTTCCAACCAGAAATTCGCCCTGTGCCGGGAGATCCTCAAAATTGATCACCACATCGACCGCACGCCCTATGGCAGCATCAGCTGGGTGGAGGACGGACGTTCCTCCGCGTGCGAGATGATCGCGGATTTCTATGCGACCTTCCGGGATGAGCTGACCCTCACCAAATGGGCCGCCACCTGCATTTACACCGGCATGGTGACGGATTCCGGGCGATTCATGTATGAGGGCGTGTGCGGCGAAAGTCTGCGCCTGGCTGGCTTGCTGCTGGATCAGGGCGTGGACATTGAATGGCTGTACGCCAATCTGTACCTCAAAACCTTCGACAGCCTGACATTCACCGCTTACATCTACGAGCACATGCAGGTGACGGAGAACGGTGTGGCCTACATTCTGGTGGACAAGGCCATGCAGGAGAAATTCGGCCTGAACATGGAGTCTGCCAGCGCGTCCATCAGCAGCCTGAGCGGCATCCGCGGATGCCTGTGCTGGCTCGCTTTCATCGAGACCGGCGATGCGGATGGTGCGATCCGCGTGCGTCTGCGCAGCCGGTTTGCGACCATCAACCACATTGCGGAAAAGTACCACGGCGGCGGCCATGCCTGCGCCAGCGGCGCCACGGTGTATTCCGCCGAGGAGATGCAGTCCCTCCTGCGGGATGCGGACGCGCACATCAAGCAGTACAAGGAGAACAACGACGGATGGCTATGAGAATCTGCATTACCAACGACGACGGCATCCACAGCGAGGGCCTGCTGCGGCTGGTGGCCTGGGCGCAGCGCCTGGGCGAGGTGCACGTGTATGCGCCCAAGGTGGAGCAGAGTGCAAAATCCCATGCGGTGGAGATCCACAAGGCCTTTGAGGCCAAGCCGGCGGTGGTTCCCGGCGCAGCGAGCGCCTGGGCGGTGGATTCCACCCCTGCGGATTGCGTGCGCTTTGCGGTGCTTGGCAGGAAGGAAAAGTTCGATCTGGTCATCAGCGGCGTGAACCGCGGATTGAACATCGGCCAGGACATCATGTACTCCGGCACCTGCAGCGCCGCCATGGAGGCCGTCGGCCTGGGCATCAATGCGCTGGCATTGTCCACCGAGCCGGAAACCTTCGATGATGTGTTCGCCCAGCTGGATCGGGTGTGGGATTTCATCACGGCGAACGATCTGTACGGCAAGGCTCAGTTGTGGAATGTCAATGTTCCGCTGAATACCACGGGGGAGATCTGCATCACCCGTCAGGGCGGGCCGTACTACTCCGATGATTTCATGCCCCAGGCGAACGATATGTACCTGCCCTGCGGCAAGGACGTCTTTGCGCCGACGCCCGGTTCCGAATTCGACACGGATTGTGTGCTGAAGGACCGCTGCATTTCCGTCACTCCGCTGACCATTGACCGCACGGACTGGAACGCCTTCCGCGCCCTGAAGAAGTAAGCAACATAAAAGGGGAGCCGCATCCTGATGGATGCGGCTCCTTTTGCGTACGATTCGATAGGATTATTCAGCCTTGACGACAGCGTCCAGGGTGCAGCCCTTGTCGAACTCGATGGTGCCCTTGTAGTTCTTGATGATGCCGGTGACGGTGATGGTGTCGCCGACGGCCAGGGTCTCAGCGCCCTCGCCGGACAGGCGGTAGCACATCACGGGGTAGTCAGCCAGGCCAGCCACGGTGATGGACACGGTGATGTTCTTGTAGTCGGGAGACCAGACGGTGTCGATGTTGTGGATGACGCCGGTCAGGGTGGCAGCCTTATCCATGGACAGGCCGTCCTCCAGGGTGTAGGCGTTCAGCAGGGTGCGGATCTGGGCAGCGGAGCCGTAGGGCAGCAGCACGCAGCCCTTGTCGAACTCGATGGTGCCCTTGTAGTTCTTGATGGTGCCCATGACAGCGATCTTTTCGCCGACGGCCAGGGTTTCAGCGCCCTCGCCGGACAGGCGGTAGCACATGATGGGCTGCTCGGTCTTGCCGTCGCAAACGATGGTCACGGTGATGTTCTTGTAGTCGGGGGACCAGGGGGTGTCGATCTTGACGATCTCGCCTTCCAGAGCGGTGGGAGCGGTCATGGCAGCGCCGTCTTCCAGAGCGTAAGCAGCGTCCAGGTAGCCCTTCTGGGAGATGATCTCGCCCATGCCGACCAGCACGCAGCCCTTGTCGAACTCGATGGTGCCCTTGTAGTTCTTCAGGATGCCCTCAACGGTGATCTTGTCGCCAACCTGCAGGGTCGCAACGCCCTCGCCGGTCAGGCGGTAGCACTGGATGGGCTGATCGGCCAGGTCACCGATCTGGATGTCAACGGTGATGTTGCCATACTGCTCGGAGTAGGGGGTGGGGATCTTCACGATGGTGCCGTAGAGGCGCTGGGGCTCTTCCATGGCCAGGCCGTCTTCCAGGGTGTAGGCGGCAGCGACGATCTCCTCGTAGGACAGGCCGTCCAGGATCATGGCGGCGGGCACCTTGTGGTTGAAGGTGACCACGGCGGTCTCGCCGGAGACGGGGGAGGTGATGGTGCCGGTCAGTACGTAGAAGACCTCTTCGGGATTCTTCTCGTCCACATCAACGGTGACCATGCCTTCCTTGGCAACGAACTTCACGGTCTCGCTGTCAGCGGTCCAGGTGATGGGGTAGGCAACGCCGTCGATGACGACCGCGGCAACCACGTCGTAGTCAGCCATGGTGGTCTCGGGGCTGTTCTTGTACATCATGCGCAGGTAGGAGCGGGCGTTGCCCAGGATGGGATCGGGCTCGACGGCGGGAGTCTCGGCGACTTCCTCAGCCACGGGCTCTTCAACGACTTCTTCCACCACGGGAGCAGCATTGGCAGCCTCCAGCTCGGCGGTCAGCTTCTCGACCTCGGCCTGGGCGGCGGTCAGGGCTTCGTTGGCAGCGGCAACGTCGGCAGTCAGCTTCTCGACCTCAGCCTGAGCAGCGGTCAGGGCTTCGTTGGCGGCGGCATTGTCAGCGGTCAGCTTCTCGACCTCGGCCTGAGCAGCGGTCAGAGCCTCGTTGGCAGCGGCCAGATCGGCAGCGGCGGTTTCAGCCTGAGTGTTCTGGGTGGCAATGGTGGATTCCAGTTCGCTGGTCTTGGTCTGGGAAGCGGTCAGGTCAGCCTGGAGCTGAGCAGCTTCCTTGTTGGCGTCATTCTTCTGCACGCCGAAGACGGCGGCCACCGCCACAGCGGCGATGAGCAGAACGGAAAGAATGATCGATACGGGCTTCTTCATGGGAAACCTCCTCTAATATCGTTTGTCAGTCGTGAATGATGATGCTGTTGAGGGTGAAGACCTTGATTTGATACTGGCCTTCGTAGAAGTCCACAACGCCCTTGACGTCAATGGTTTTGCCGCGGAAGAAATCCTCCGTGATGGGCGTGCCGTTGCCGTCGTTCAGGGGAACCGTGCGGACGGGGATGATCTGGCCGCCAGCCTCACAGGTGAGGGTCATCGCGCCATAGGAGGAGGACTCCTCATCCATGGTGGTGTAGACCTCCTGGACGGTCAAATCATGCATTTCAATGGTTGTGCCAAGGGTCAATTCGGCGTAGTCGAAGGTTTTGGCTTCTTCGGCCACGTCAACGGTGACCTGGCTGTGGAAGGTATTCGGTGCAGTCAGCACCCAGGCGGGCGCATTGCCTTCGGAAAGCTTCTGAATGTTGCCGGGATCTTTGGGCTTCATCATGCGGTAGGTGAGGCCGGAAACCTGCCAGGTGCCGCCAGCCTCGTAGTACTGGACAGTACCCACGATGCGGGCCTCGTTGCCCACGGACAGGATGTTCAGGCCCGCACCGGAAAGACCGTGGCCGTAGTACACGGACATGCCGTAATACAGCCCGCTCTCCTCATCGAAGCTCTCCACGTACACGGACTGGTTGCTGTTCATGGTGATGACACCGCTGAACGCAACCTTGATGCCGTTGTAGGCTTCGATGTTGGTGCGGAGTTCACGGAGGGTTAGCTCTACCGCGTCGCCGTAGTAGAAGTCAGGATCCTTTTGGCCGGAATACACGTTCAGCTTGAGGCTGCGGGCCTGATTCAGCGCGGACATGCAGATGCTGCCGTAGCGGTTGTTCGCCGTGGAATTGGCAATGCAAAGGCCGTTTTGAAGGATCTCCAGGTTGAGGTTGCGGTATTCCGCTGCACCGGGCAGCTTGTACCACACCCAGACCAGATAGCGGCCGCCGGTGGAATCCACATTCCAGGTTCCGTTGTCGGACTCCACGATGATGGATTC
Source organism: Clostridia bacterium (assembly GCA_045591175.1). Lineage (GTDB taxonomy): Bacteria > Bacillota > Clostridia > Christensenellales > Aristaeellaceae > UBA11524. The sequence continues at coordinate 51,954 of JAZNSI010000023.1, read as the reverse complement.
CGCCTGGCTGAGCTTCTCGCGGGTGAAGGCAGCAGCACGCTTGCCGTATTCCTCGATCTTGCCGGTGCATTCCGGGGTGTTGATGGCCAGGAAGCGCGCTTTGAGCACGCCGGATTCAACGACCTGCTCGTCCACATGGAAATGGACGGTATCGCCGTCAACGTAGGTCTTGACGGTGACTTCAGCCTTCACGGTCTCGGAGCCCCGGTTGAAGGGGAGCTGCCCTGCGTAGTCAACGGGCTCCGCAGGGCTCTCCGCCATCGCGAAGGAACACATCATGAGAAGGCTGAGCAGGATACAAATGATCTTGCGCATGGGGATGAATTAGAAGTCGGACTCGCAGGCCTTCACGGCGGCCTCGAAGTTCTTCAGGATCATCGCGTCCAGGTCGGAAGCAGCATCCACCAGGCACTTGGTCAGCAGGGCGCCGACTTCGTCACGGGCGGTGGAGGAGCCGTTGAAGGCGGGGGAGGTGTAGTAGGCGTCCTGCTGCTCCAGGCAGACCTTGGCGGACAGCGCAGCAATGTAATCGCCGCCATCAGCGCTGGCCAGGAACTCGGCGTACACAGGATGCTCGGCAACGCTCTTCAGGACGGGCACATAGCCGGAAGCCATGGAGAACTCAGCCTGGAACTCGACGGTGGTGGTCAGGAACTTGACGAACAGCCAGGAAGCAGCAACCTCCTGGGGGTTGGCCTTCTTGAAGATGCACAGGGAGGGACCCTGGGAGATGACCTTCTTGTTCTCAGCGTTCAGCTGGGGAATGGTGGTGATGCCAACCTCGAAGGGGTAGGAGCCGTCAGCAGCCTTGGCGGGACGCTGGTAGGTCGCGCCGGCGGAGGAGCCGATGGACATGTAGCTCTCCACGCCGTCGGTGGAGGTGAACAGGGAGGAGGTGTAGCCGCCCAGCAGGGTCTGGGTGGTGATGTAGCCGGCGTCGTACCACTCGCGGAAGCGCTTGATGAAGGCACGGTTCTGCTCGTTGTTGAACAGGAAGTGGGGCGCGGTGGCGCTGGTGTAGGGGGACTGCTGCTGCTCGCACATGGTAATGAACCAGTTGGCCTCAGAGTCATAGCCCAGCGGGATGGACATTTCATCGGCGGCCAGGATCTGCTGGCAGACAGTCTCCAGTTCGTCCCAGGTGGTGGGAACGGGGATGTTGTTGGCCTCGAAGAAGGTCTTGTTGTAGTACAGCACCTCGGTGGACTTGGAAAGAGGCAGGGTGTACATCAGGCCATCACCGAACTGGCGGCCTTCGTTGTAGTAGCCAGCAATGAAGTCATCCTTCTGCTCGGCGGTCAGGCCCATCACTTCGGTGGTGCCGTCGGCACGGGTAACGGTGGCAGTGCTGTCAATGTAACCATCCAGGGTCTGCACCGCACGGGCCAGGTTGTACAGGGCAACGTGATCGGGGTAGCAGTAGGCGATGTTGGGCTGAGCGCCGACGGTGATCTCGGTGGCGATCTGGTCGCGCACGTCGTCGTAGCCGCCAACGGAGGTGTACTCAACGTGGATGTTGGGGTACAGCGTGTTGAACTCAGCGATGTAGGCGTCCAGCACGGTGGTCAGATTGGAGCCCATGGTGTGGTAGAAGGTGATGGTCACCTCGCTGCCGTCATAGGCGACGACATCCTCAGCGGATGCAGTCATCAGGCCGGTCATGCAGGAGATCAGCATGATCAGTGCCAGGAGGGTGGAGAAGAATTTCTTCATGAGTGGTTCCTTCCTTCCATTAAGTATAGTAGAGAAAGTATGTAAAAGACGGAATCCGTCCTTTAGCCCTTGATGCCGCTGCGGCTCACGCCGGACATGATGTACTTGCGCAGGAAGATGAACACCAGGAACAGCGGAGCGCTGACCATGGCGACAGCTGCCATCTGCACGGGGTAATTGGTTTTGCCGGAGGTATCGTTGAAGGCGTTGCGCAGACCGTTGGTGATCAGGCGCATCTCCTCCTTCTTGGTCACCAGGTTCGGCCAGACGTAGGAGTTCCACGCGCCCATCATCTTCAGGATCGTGATGGAGATCAGTGTGGGCAGCGCCAGGGGAACCATGACCTTCCACAGGTACTTGAAGTCGGACGTGCCGTCCACCTTGGCGGCCAGGTACAGCTCATTGGGGATCTGCAGGAAGTTCTGGCGCAGGAGGTAGATGTAGAACACGCTCACCAGGAACGGCACGATCAGCACCGTGTAGGTGTTCATCCAGTTGAAGGTGTTGACGGTCTGGTAGTTGGTGATGGTGAAAAGCTCGCCGGGGATCATCATCGTAGCCAGCAGCGCTGCGAAGAGCGCGTTCTTGCCCTTGAACTCCAGTCGGGCCAGGGCAAAGGCGGTCAGGATGGTGATCACCAGGGACAGGATGGTGGACACGATGCCCACATACGCGGTGTTGAAGAACAGCCGCCCCAGATTGCCGGTGGAGAACGCCTCAGTGTAGTTGGAGAGCATGATCTCCTTGGGCCAGAAGGTGGGGATGTTCAGCTGGTATTCTGCCAGCGTCTTCAGGGAGGAAATGATCATCCAGTAGAAGGGGAACAGGACGATCAGCGCCATGACGGACAGGAACAGGTAGGTGCCTGCGGTCATCAGCGGCTTGAGGAGACGCTGGGCCATCGTCATATGCTGCATGTTGCGGTCATGCATGACCTTGATCTTCTTGCTATTCTCAGACATACAGCACCTCTTAATAATGCACGCGCTTCTTGCTGACCTGCATGTTGATCATCGTCACGACGAAGATGATCGCGAACAGGACAAGCGCCGCAGCGCTGGCAAGACCGTAATCCTGCTTGGGAAGCACGTCGTAGATCATACCGACGATGGTGTTCAGGGAACCCTTGGCGCCGGGAGGGCCCATCAGGTCGCCGAAGATACCCACGATGCTGCTGTACTCCTTGAAGCCGCCGATGAAGCCGGTGATGACGACATAGGCGATCATGGGGGAGAGCAGCGGCACGGTGATCTTGGTGAACACGCGCCAGCGGGGCGTGGAGTCAACCTTCGCAGCCTCGTAGTACTGCTTGTTGACGCTCTGCAATCCGCCCAGCAGCACCAGGATCTTGAAGGGCAGGGCGTTCCAGATGATGTAGATGATCAGCACGATCATGTTGGGCACCAGGCCGGAGCCGGCGTTGATCCAGTTGATGGACTCGCCGCCGAAGAACATGATGATGTTGTTCACAATGCCGTGGGAGGTGATCAGCCTGCCCACGCCAACGCGGTTGAACATGGCGGCGAACACCATGCCGATGGCGATGGAGTTGGTCACATAGGGCAGGAAGAAGATGGTCTGGAAGAACTTCTGTAGGGGCTTGATGGAGTTGAGCGCCACGGCGATCAGCAGTGCCAGCAGGGTCGAGACCGGCACAGTCACGACCGTCAGGATGGCGGTGTTGCGCAGCGCGATAATGAAGCCGTCATAGTTGAAGACCTTCCGGAAGTTCTCAATGCCGAAGGTAAAGGTAACCGCTTCCTCCTGGTTCACAGCGGCAAGGCTGTTGTAATTATCCAGGAAGGCCAGCCGCACGGTGTTGATGATGGGCCACACCGTGAAAACCAGCAGCAGTACGATCGCCGGGGCGAGGTACAGCCAGGCTTTCCATTGATGCTTGCTGTCTACCATATCACTTCACCTCGCCGATGACGATGCGTTCCTCAGTCTCCTTATTGAACAGGAAGACCTTGTGGGGCTTGAGGGCATAGCGGACAACGCCGGACGCGATGTTGACATTGTTGTTGTCCGCGTTGATGATGGAGCGAACCAGGGGATTGAGGGAGGCGTCGCTGGTGGAGACGATGCTCACGTCGCGGCCCATGACCTCCACGTTGGTGGGCTTGCAGTGCATGGGGCCGTTCTCGTCCAGGATGAAGCCTTCGGGGCGGATGCCGACGATGACCTCCTGATCCTCCACGCCGGGGACGTCCAGCACGCAGTCCTCGCCGATGAAGAGCTTGCCGCCCTCCACCTTGCCGGAGAAGACGTTGATCGGGGGCGTGCCCAGGAACTTGGCGACGAAGAGGTTGGCGGGATCGTCGTAGACCTTCTGGGGTTCGCCGATCTGCTGCACAACGCCCAGCTTCATCACCACGATCATGTCGGAGATGGACATGGCCTCCTCCTGGTCATGGGTGACGAAGACGGTGGTGATGCCGGTTTCCTTCTGGATGCGGCGGATCTCCTCGCGGGTCTGCAGGCGCAGACGGGCGTCCAGGTTGGACAGGGGCTCGTCCAACAGCAGCACGCGGGGCATCTTCACCAGTGCGCGGGCGATGGCCACACGCTGCTGCTGGCCGCCGGAGAGCTCGGAGGGCTTGCGGTCCATCAGCTCGTCGATCTGCACCAGGCGGGCAGCCTCATAGGCGCGCTCCAGCATGGCTTCCTTGGTCATCTTGTCCTTGCCGCGCAGATTCTGAAGCGGGAAGAGGATGTTCTGCTTGGCGGTCAGGTGGGGGTACAGGGCGTAGTTCTGGAACACCAGACCAATGCCGCGGTTCTCCGTGGACAGCTCAGTCACGTCATCCTCGCCGAAGAAGATCTTGCCGGAGGAGGGCTTCTGCAGACCGGAGATCATGTACAGCGTGGTGGACTTGCCGCAGCCGGAGGGGCCGAGCAGGCCGATGAGCTTGCCGTCCGGGATGGTGAAGTTGAAGTTGTTGACCGCAACCACTTCCTCGCCGGACTTCTTGTTTCTGCTGGGGAAGATTTTCGTCAGGTTTTCCAGTACGATTTTCATATGCATCCCTTTCCTTTTTTGAAGGATTTTAGTAACTCTGTCGGGCTGCCTTTTCAGCAGCGACCTTCTGCTTGTAGGCGATCAGGTCTTCCTGGGTATCAAAGATCATCTGACTGGCCAAATCAACGGTGACGGTGCTGGCCAGCTTGTCATGGATCATGCAGTGCTCCTTGGTGGTCAGCAGCAACACGATCTCCACCAGCACGATGCCGCCGGCGATCAGCAGTCCGGGGAAGCCAATGGCCCCGAAGAAAAGCATGATCAGCATCATCGCGGGGATCATCGTTTCAATGGCGAACTTGCCCAGCACCGTGCGGATGAACATGCATACGCCGTTGACGCGGATGCCTTCCTTGCGCATTACAGCAATGCCGAAGATCTTTTTGCCAACGGTCTGGCCGTTGCGGAAGATCAGGGGAACGGCGAATTCCAACAGCAGGTAAGCCGCCAATATGCTCATGGACACCATGACGATGACCAGGTAGATCATCATATTCCAGGCATACAGAGCTTCCGGATCCGCAGAGAAGGCAGCTGAGGCGGCCTCCAGGTTGGCGAGCTGCTCCGGGGTCATGGCGTCCACTTCTTCCTGAGTGACATTGCGGCTGACGCCGTACTCGGCTTCAAAGTGGGCATAGCGGGCGTCAAATCGCTGCTGATATCCGTCGTAATTCAGCACAATGGACAGCAGCCAGGCCACCATCGTGGCCGTGACGCACAGCAGGATCGCGTCCAGCAGCCAGGCGGATACCCGTTTCCACATGCTGGCACGCTGAAGGTCATAGATCATGGGCATACCTTCTTGCAATTTTCGTATTCGCCAAAATCCTTTGGCAACCATACTTGATTATACTACAAACGTCGCCCAAAATCTATGATTTTGCGCAACATTTTGGCGCTAAAAGCAATGTATACAAAATCGTCTTACAATTCACATAGAATGTTCGCCAGTTCGTGCCAATTCCAGCCTTCCACCTCGTAATGGGGGCCCTTGGAGCATGCTGGATGCAGCGCTGGATCGGCCTCTGCTTGCTGTGCAGGCGTGAGGTTTGTGTGCATGTACAGCGTGGACAGTCCGGCATTCCGGGCGCCGGCGATGTCGGTTTCCCGGTCGTTGCCGATCATCAGGCAGCGGGCGGGAGCAAGGCCTTCTCCATCCAGCAGCGCGCGGAAGAAACGCACGTCCGGCTTGCGGCACTGGTAATCGGAGGACAGGTAAATGCCGTCAAACTTGTCCTCCAGCCCAAGTGCGCGGAGTTCATAGGCGGTAAAGGCACGTTGGGCGTTGCTCAGCAGCCATAGGCGGAAGCCGTGCTTTCGCAGTGTATCAAGGGCTTCCGGTACGCCATTATACAGGCGGATGTATTCGGTAGAAGCGATGCGAAACACCTGCGCTGCATTCAGCCCAAGTGTGTCTGCGTTCTCCGTGACGTCCTTTGCACGGAAGAGCTCCGACAGCACCTCGTGAAAGGGGATATCGGGGAACATCTCATAGCTTTGTCCGGCAACCGACTCCCGGTCGGCCATAACCGACGTGTGGTTGGTTTTGAGGGATGCGCTGGTGTAATCAGCCCCATAATAACGGAAATACAGCGCGGTTTTCTCCCATACGAGGTCATCTTCCTCGGTGTGGATGTCCACCAGCGTGCCGTACAGGTCGAAAATCAGATCGGTGTAGCGCATAGGTTTACCTCCGCAGTTAATCCTTTGCATTATATCATACATGCCCTGCGGATGTACAGCGCAGGCACGGCAAGAAGAAGAATTTCCCTGGGCGGCGTTTTCCGGTAGACAACAGAGGCATAAATATGATATAATTTTTGCGATTTTCTGTTCACAGAAGGACTATTTAGCCGAGGTTGTTAACGATGAAGAAACTGAGCAAGGCCTGGAACGTATTTACCACCACGCTGGTGATCCTGGTGGTGGTGGTGGCGGCAGTACTGGTGGGCGTCCGCCTGCTGGGCTTTAAGCCCCTGTATGTGATGTCCGGCTCCATGAAGCCGGCCTTTCCTGTGGGTTCGCTGATTTTTGTGCAGAAGACTGCTCCCGAGGACATTCAGGTGGGCGACCCCATCACCTATACCATCAACGATGCGGGGGATTATTCCACCCACCGCGTCATCGCCATCGAGTCCTACGAAACCTCCGTGCGCACCCTGACGGACGAGGCCGGCCAGCCCCTGCTGGATGAAAACGGCGACGTGCAGTACGAAGAGTACGCCCTGGACGAGACCTGCTACTATTTCCAGACCAAGGGCGACGCCAACGAGCTGCCTGATGGTACGCCGGTTTACTACAAGAATGTGGTGGGCGTACCCAGGATGACCATCCCGTATCTGGGTTATTTCGCCCAGTGGCTGCAGACGCCCAAGGGCCGCATCCTGGGCATTTCCGTCGCGCTGGTGATCGTTATCCTGACCTTCCTGCCCGACCTGCTCAAGTGGGTGGACGAGGGCGACAAGAAGAAGGACGCTGCGCCCGCCAATGAGGAAGCCAGCGCCGAATCCGATGCGGAGGACGGCGAATGAGCCATCCCACTGAACAGGCGCCGGATATCCGCTTTGCCCCCATGGAGGGCCTGACGGATACGATCTATCGCCGGACGCACCATCAGCATTTCGGCGGCGTGGGGAAGTACTACATCCCCTTTGTCAGCCCGACGCAGCACCATGTGTTCACCCCAAAGGAGCTGCGCGCCATCGGGCCTGAGCATAACGCCGGCATCCCGACCGTGCCGCAGATCCTCGCCAAGGACGCGGAGCATTTCCTGTGGGCCGCCGGCGAAATGGCGGCCATGGGCTATGACGAGGTCAACCTGAACATCGGCTGCCCCTCCGGCACGGTGACAGCGAAGGGCAAGGGCGCCGGCATGCTGCGGGATCTCTACGCGCTGGATGCGCTTCTGCATGAGGTTTGCGGCAAAGCACCCATCGCCATTTCGGTCAAGACCCGCATTGGCTTTGATTCCCCCGACGAATGGCCGGAGATCCTCGATGTGCTGGCGGAACATCCCGTCAAGGAGATCATCATCCACCCCCGTACCCGCCAGGGCTTCTATAAGGTAGGGACGCTGCACGCCGACGCCTTCCGCGTGGCAGCGGAAAGGGGATTGCCCCTGGTGTACAACGGCGACCTGTTTACCGCTGCTGACTGCGCGGCGCTGCAGGCGGAATACCCGCACATGCCCATGATGATGGGCCGAGGGCTGATTTGCAACCCGGCGCTGGCACGGGAGGCCTGCGGCGGCGCTCCGCTGAACAAGGCGGAACTCCGCACGTTCCATGATGCGCTGTGGGACGCATATCGGCAGGCGCGCCCGCTGGATCAGGCACATAGCCGCATGCGGGAGCTGATGATCTACATGTCTTGTTGCTTTGCTGATGCGGACAAGGCGGCCAAGAATGTCCGCAAGTCCAACCCGAAAACCTACGAGGAGGCCGTGGATCGCCTCTTTGAACACGACCTGGCCTGTCCGCCGTGCTTCTCTCAGCAGGGGATCGGCATGTGACGAATTGTAAAACCTGGCTGAACAGCCGGGTTTTTCTTGACTTGAATGATTTAGTGTGATAAACTACTATGGGTAGTGTTTCCCGCATAACAAATGAAATGAGGTGCGCGTATGTTTTTGTTTATTCTCGGCATTCTGGCTCTGCTGGCGGCAGCCGGCGCGATTCTCCTGGGTGTCAAGGGCAGAAACCGCAAGGGCGGTTTTGTGGCAATGGGGGTTGCGGTGGCAGCAGTCGGTATTGTGCTGATCGTTTGCTCCTGCCTGTCCACGGTTCCTACCGGTCACACCGGCATTCTGACCACCTTCGGTAAGGTGGAGGATGTGTCCCTGCCCAATGGCGTGAATATCCATGCGCCCTGGCAGACCGTCATCACCATGTCCAACAAGGAGCAGAAGGACAGCGGCAAGGGCGTGGCCTTCTCCAAGGACATCCAGGAGGTTTCCTACAGCTACACCATCCAGCACATGCTGCAGCCCGGCGCTGCTCCCACGCTGTACAAGAACGTTGGTACGGAGTACTTTGACATCGTCGTCAGCCCTGCCATCAACGCCGTCATCAAGACCTATATCGGCAAGGCGAATGCCGAAAGCCTCATCATCAACCGCGAGACCATCACGGATGACGTCAACCGCGAGGCAGCGATCATTGGCGAGCGCTACGGCCTGAGCCTGACGGTCATCATCGACAACTTCGACTTCACCGATGTGTTCACCAACGCCGTTGAAGCCAAGCAGGTGGCCGAGCAGGAGAAGCTCCGTGCCCAGACCGAGCAGGAGAAGCTGACCATGGAAGCCGAGCAGAAGGCTGCCCGCGATAAGATCGAGGCGGAAGCTGCTGCGGCCATTGCCAAGATCAATGCTGAGGCGGATCTGGAAGTGCAGAAGATCAACGCCGACGCCGCCGAATACGCCGGCCAGAAGGAAGCTGCGGTCAACCAAGCCATCGCTGCCTCCCTGACGCCCGAGCTGGTGGCCTACTACGAGATCATGCAGTGGAACGGCCAGCTGCCCAGCACCGTCGTTGGCGCGAGCGACGCGCTGCCGGTGATCAACGTAGAGGACTAAGCGAATACCACGGAATTAAACAAACGCCCCGGAACGGATGAGGATCCGTTCCGGGTTTTCTGCTGTGATGTTTGTCAGCGTTGCAGCGCACAAAAAAACCAGCATCCTTGCGGATCCTGGCATGGCGCAGAGTCTGGGATTTGAACCCAGGGTGGGGTATCAGCCCACACACGATTTCCAGTCGTGCGCCTTAGACCACTCAGCCAACTCTGCATCTTCGGTTGTTTGCTGCGGTGGGTCAACCGCAACGATGATTATTATAGCAACGTTGCTGGTAAATGTCAAGGGGGAAAATCGGTTTTTTTGCAAATTATTTTGCATGGAATTATCATCATTATGGCGAAAGGAATCGTTGACCTGCGGGGCGAAATCCTGTACAATAGGTAGGAAGATAACGCGGCGAAAGGCGGCGATACAATGGATTTGTTTGACCTGATCGGACCGGTAATGATCGGCCCCAGCTCGTCCCATACGGCGGGCGCGGCGCGAATCGGCCTCACGGCTCGGCTGCTGCTGGGCGAAGCGCTCACCAGGGCAGAGATCGGCTTGCATGGCTCCTTTGCAAAGACCTACCGCGGGCACGGTACGGATCGTGCTATCGTGGGCGGCCTGATGGGCATGAACGTGGATGACGAGCGGCTGCGCGATTCGCTGACCATTGCCCGGGATGCGGGCATCAGCGTGCATTTCCAGCAGATCAACATCCGCGGCGCACACCCAAATACCGTCCGGCTGACGGTGACGGGCGTATCCGGGCGGATGCTGGTGGTGGAGGCTGCCTCCGTGGGCGGTGGAAACATTGAGGTGCACAAGATCGATGGCCTGGGCGTGAACTTCACCGGCAAGGAGAATACGCTGATCATCCGCCATGCGGACGTGACCGGCGCGATTGCGGCGATCACAGGTACGCTGGCGCGGAAGAATGTCAACATTGCCAACATGCAGGGCTATCGCCGTCAGCAGGGCGGCGATGCGATGATCGTCATGGAGCTGGACGGCGTGCCGGATCAGGAAACGCTGGATGTGATCGACCATTTGCCCGGCGTGCAGGGCAGCACCTTCCTGGTTCGCAGGAGCGATGTATGCTGAAATGGCTGCGGCTGTTGGATGAGCTGATCGCGCCAAAGGGCGTGAAGTGCCTGTGCTGCGTGGAATGGACGCACGGCGAGCTGCTCTGCCCGGATTGCAAAAGCAGCCTGGAGGCGCTGATGCTTCCGCCGGAGGAGAGCATCCAGGGAGATGTATGCAGCGTTTGTCAGTACGACGGCGTGGCCAAGCAGCTGGTGCTGCTGCTCAAAGAGGACTGCTGTGCATCCGCGGCGGAAGCGCTGGCAGATATCATGGTGGACGGGCTGGAAAGGTTGCAGCTTCCGCAGAATACGGTCATCACTTGGGTGACAATGCCGGAGGTCCGCAGGAGGAGCCGCGGCATCGACCATGGCCGTGAACTGTGCGAGGCGTTGAGCCGCCGGTGCGGATTGCCGGTCAGGCAGCTGCTGACCCGGAGAGGGCGCATCCATACGCAGCGAGGACTCAGCCGGGAAAAGCGGCTGCGGAACCTGAACGGCACCTTCCTGTGCAGTGAAAAACTTGACTGCCCGGTGCTGCTGGTGGACGATGTTTTCACCACAGGCGCTACGTCCTCCACCTGTGCGGAGGCGCTGCTGGCAGCAGGTGCGCAGCGTGTTTATGTGCTCACCGCCGCCAGGGCCAGAGGGCCGCAGAAACGATTTGAATTCAGAAAGGCAGATTTATATGGATTTTAACCTTCGCGAATGGGTGCGGATGGCGCGCCAGTACGGTTCCATCGCGGAAGCGGCAGTGTCCGTCCAGGCGGCGGAAAGCGGCGTGAGCGACAAGAACGTCCGCACGATGATGCGCCACCATCTGCAGTGTATGCAGGAGGCAGTCCGCAACGGCCTGGACGAGAAGCTGCGCTCCGTATCCGGGCTGACGGGCGGTCAGGCAGCGCTGCTGATGCGATACTATCAGCAGGGGAAGTCACTGTGCGGGAATCTGCTGGGGAAGGCGGAGGCCTATGCGCTGGCGACTGCGGAGTGCAATGCCTGCATGGGCAAGATCGTTGCGGCGCCCACGGCGGGCGCTTGCGGCATCCTGCCCGGCGCCATCGTTGCGATGATGGAGGAACGGAGCGTTACGGAGGAGCAGGCCGTGGAGGCGCTCTTTGTGGCGGCAGCGGTGGGACAATCCATCGCGACACAGGCCAGCATTTCCGGCGCGGAGGGCGGCTGTCAGGCGGAGTGCGGCAGCGCTGCGGCGATGGCTGCGGCTGCACTGACCCATCTGCAGGGTGGCAATGCCCAGCAGTGCGCCGATGCGGCGGCCTTTGCGATCATGAATCTGTTGGGCCTTGTCTGCGATCCCGTGGGCGGCCTGGTGGAGGTGCCCTGCGTGTATCGTAATGTAGGCTCCTCCGGCGTGGCGTTTACGGCGGCGGACATGGTGCTTTCCGGCATCTGCTGCCCCATCGATCCGGATGAGGTCATCCAGGCGATGAAGGAAGTGGGCGATGCGCTGCCTGCCAGCCTGCGTGAGACGGGCGAGGGCGGCTGCGCGGCCTGCGGGAGCATTTGTGCAAGACTGAGGCTGTGATACAGCGATAACAGAATGGGGGATTTGCATATGACGCAGAAGAAATTCAAAATCGCTTTTATCGGCGCCGGTTCCATCGGCTTTACCCGCGGTCTGTTGGCGGATCTGCTGGCTGTGCCGGAGTTCCGCAACATCGAAGTTGCCTTCATGGACATCAATCCCCGCAATCTGGACATGGTGTATCAGCTCTGCCAGCGGGATATCGAAGCCAATGGTCTGGACATCAAGATCCATGAGACCCTTGACCGCCGCGAGGCCCTCAAGGACGCCAAGTACGTCATCGACTGCGCTCGCATCGGTTTGCTGGACGCCTTCGAGCTGGATGTGAACATCCCCCTCAAATATGGCGTGGATCAGTGCGTGGGCGATACCCTGTGCGCAGGCGGCATCATGTATGCCCAGCGCGATATTGCCATGCTGGAGGGCATGTGCCGCGACATCCGCGAGGTGGCTGCGCCAGGCTGCATGTTGCTGAACTATACCAACCCCAACGCCATGGTCACCTGGTACTGCAACAAGTACGGGAAAGTACCGACGGTCGGTCTGTGTCACGGCGTGCAGGGCGGTCATGCGCTGATTGCCTCTGCGCTGGGCTATAGGCAGGAAGAGATCGACATCGTCTGTGCGGGCATCAACCACATGACGTGGTACCTGTCCATCAAGCACAACGGCGAGGAGCTGAACGGCAAGCTGCTGGCGGCACTGGAGAATCATCCGGAGTTTTCAAAGACGGAGAAGGTCCGCATCGACATGATGAAGCGCTTCGGCTATTTCTCCACCGAATCCAATGGTCATCTGTCCGAGTATGTGGCCTGGTACCGCAAGCGCCCGGATGAGATCATGCGCTGGATCGACCTGGGCTGCTGGATCAACGGCGAGACCGGCGGCTATCTGCGCGTCTGCACGGAAGGACGCAATTGGTTCGAGACCGATTTCCCCAACTGGCTCAAGGAGCCTCCGAAGGTCTATGCTGCCGAGAACCGCTCCCAGGAGCATGGCAGCTGGATCATTGAGTCCATTGAGACCGGGCGGGTTTATCGCGGCCACTTCAATGTGGTGAACAACGGCGTGATCACCAATCTGCCCGACGACTGCATCGTCGAGGTGCCCGGCTTTGTGGACACCTTTGGCATCAACACGCCCGTGCTGGGCGATCTGCCGCTGGGCTGCGCGGCCTGCTGCCAGTCCAACATCACCGTACAGCGCCTTGCGGTGGAGGCTGCCGCTCATGCGGACATCAACCTGCTTCGTCAGGCGATGATGATGGATCCGCTGGTGGGTGCGGTGTGCAACACCGAGGAGATCTGGCAGATGGTGGACGAGATGCTCATCGCGCAGGCGGAATGGCTGCCCCAGTACGCGGAGGAGATAGAGCGTGCCAAGGAGCGCTGGGCCAAGGCAGAGGCAGACGGCACGTTGATCCCGCCGATCGTGACCGAAGGCGCGGCACGTCTGCACACCAAAACGGTGGAGGAGATGGCTGCCGACAAGGAGGCCGCCCGCAAGAACGCCGCCGAGGCCGACAAAGCTAAGGAACGTCCCGCAGAGAAGAAGATCTACACCACGGGCCGCTGAAAAGGGGACAACCCGATGAACAAAAAGCTACTTGCTCTGCGCATGCAGCGTCAGTGTCTGGTATCACCAGTGTCACAGGCGGAATACGATGCGCTGTACCGGGATCTGCAGCCGGGGATGAACCTGTACTGGCATGGCTTCGGTCAGCCGCCGGAGTGTACCTTCCGGGCGGATTTCAATGATGTGGAACATAACCGGCAGCGGCAGGCGCGACGCGACCTGGTGAAGGGGCGCTTCGCCGGCGGCAATCTCGGCTGGATCATGGCAGAGGATCTGCCGCTGTTTGCGGCGCTGTACCGCAAGCCCATCGTGGGCTTCATGAGCGACGTGCAGCTGACCATCATGACGCTCATCGAGCGCATGGGGCCGCTGAACATCCAGCAGATCAAGGAGGAAACCGGCTATCTGGTCAAGGAGATCACGCCCGCGCTGCACCGGCTGCAGGAGGCCTTCCTGCTATATGAGGATCAGTACGACGGCGAGTGGGATCGGGCCTGGTACCGCTTTGAGGAGATGTTCCCGGAGCATGACCTGAACCGTTACACCCGCGCCGAAGCTCTGGACGTGGTTCTCCAGCGCTTTGCTTATCGCATGGCGTGGTTTGATACGAAGATGGCGAAGGCCTTCTACAAGCTGCCGGAGAAGGAGATCAGGCAAGCCTGCGAGCGCCTGGTGGAGCGCGGCGTCCTGACTGCGTTGGATGGCGGCTTCCTGGTGGCCCGTGATGCGGGCATGCTGGATGCGCTTCCGGAGCAGACGCTTCCGCCGGTGCGGGCGTTCCATCGCAATGACTTCCTTGTACGGGCGCTGGAGCACGAGCTGAAGGCGACATTCAAGCCCCTCTATGACGCGCTGCCGTATGATCACGATCCGCAGTATTATGTGATGGTTGACGGCGAATTCCGGGCGTTGTCCGTGGGGCATTTCCGCTATGGTCCGTATGAGATCCACGACATTGTCTGCGATTCGCCGGATATGTGGGCGCGCAAGGATGAGATCTGCGCCGCCGTATTGAAGGAAAACCCAGGCTCGGTGATCCAGCGTTTCATGGGTCAGCCGCAATAAGGAGGGAAGGATATTCTATATTTTGAGACTGAACGGCTGATGGTTCGTTCCTGGATGGAAGATGATGTCGATGCGTTGCATATGATCATGTCCGACAGCCGTGTGCATACCTACACAAAGGACAAGGAACAACCCTGGAATAGAGCGCGAACAGAGGAATACATCCGGTTTATGATAAACAAGGCTTTTCGAACGCTGGATTGTTTCCACGGTGCGGCCGTCGAGAAAAGCACGAACCAACTGATTGGTTTGTGTGGGCTAAACCCGTACTTGGATGGCGAACCGGAGATCGAATTCAAACTTGGTGTCGCTTACTGGGAAAAGGGTTATGCCACAGAGCTCGGTCGTGCGATTCTCTGTGGAGCCTTTGAGACCACAGAAATAAAAGGAATCTATGGTATGGCAAAGCTGGAAAATACCGCTTCACGACGAGTGCTGGAGAAGATTGGTATGACATTTTTGGGTACAGGCACGTTCCGCGGTCATGAAGATGCATTTTATTACATCGGAAAGTCAAATGAATAAATGAAACAGAAAAGACCGCCCTGCAATTTTGAACGCAGAGCGGTCTTTTCTTACTTCAGCATTTCGATCCAGCCGTCGCCGTCCGGTTCATACCAGATCTCCGTGTGCTCCTGGCCCAGGTAGACGTCGAAGTACAGCTCCATGCCGTCCACCAGGTTACCGGCGCGCATCTCGTCCACGGTCATCCAGGTGATAT
Organism: Clostridia bacterium; assembly: GCA_045591175.1. Lineage (GTDB taxonomy): Bacteria > Bacillota > Clostridia > Christensenellales > Aristaeellaceae > UBA11524. The sequence goes on along the minus strand of JAZNSI010000023.1, from coordinate 36,669 downwards.
CGCCCTCTTCGGAGCCATGCAGCTCGCCGTTGTACTCTGTGGCGGTGTAGAGCAGCACCAGGTAGCGGCTGCCGTCCTTCTGCATCCAGCTCTTGGAGCCGATGAGCTTCGGGTGACGGATGGTCAGCCCGGTTTCCTCCTGCATTTCGCGGATGACGCTGTCCACCAGGGATTCGCCCGGCTCCACATGCCCGCCGGGGAAGGTCAGCCCGCCCCAGTTGGGATCACGGCGGTTCTGCACCAGCACTTTGCCGTCGGCGCGGGTGAGCATGCACATGTTGGTCAGCTCAATGGGGTGCGTTTTGCCCATGGTGATCACTCCTTACAGCTTCTTGGCGAACCAGATGGTGCGGCCCATCTCGGCAAAGCCATTCTTCAGGTGCCAGGCGAGGCTGTCGTGATTGTCGATCTCGCAGTCGCTGGCAAACTCGCTGCAGCCGAAGCTGCGGGCCCATTCCTCACAGGCGGACAGAAGGGCACGGGCCACGCCGCTGCGGCGGTAGGCGTCATCCACATAAACGCCTTCCAGGAAGCCCACGGGGCTGGTTTCGCAGCCCTCCACATAGTCGTGACGCAGCTGGCACTGAGCAAAACCGACAGCCTTGTCGCCGTCAAGGGCGAGGAAGCAGGCTGCCTCGGGGGAGGCGGTCAGCTCAGCGAATTCGGGTTCACGCTCGTCTGCCGTGCCGCCCCACATGCAGCAGGCAAGCTCGGCAAGGGCAGGGGTGTCAGCGGTTGTGGCTTTGCGGACGATCATAATCTACCTCACTGCTTCTGGATCACGAAACATTCCGGCGCACCGGGGCCGGCGTTGAGGAAACGATGGTGCAGCACGTTGAATTCCTGCGGACGCAGCGTGGACAGCCAGTCCATCAGGGCGAAGCGCTCCCGATCGCCCTCTTCGTGTCCGGGGTAGGCGCAGACGGTGCATACGCCGCCCTTCACCAAAAGGGACAGCGCGGCGGAAATGGCCACCTGGGTGGTCTCCCAAAGGGTGGTGATGGACTTGTCGCCGCCGGGCAGCCAGCCCAGATTAAACACAGCGGCCTTGATGGGCTCGTGCACGCGGCTGGCGATGTTTTGATGCCCCTCCGCGTAAAGCTCGCAGCGCTCCAGGAGGCTGTTGTCCAGCAGCAGCGCGGAGGTACGGCCCACGGCGCTCTTCTGGATGTCGAAACCGTATACCTTGCCGGAAGGGCCGACCAGCTCTGCCAGCATGACCGTGTCATGCCCGTTGCCGAGGGTCGCGTCGATGACGGTGTCGCCCTCCTCGATCACCTGATGCAGCACATCCGAGGCGATCCAGCGGGCGCTCCTGAGTTCGTATGCCATATTAGAGCTCCTTAACCGGCCTGACACGTTTTCAACGCGTCAGGCTACGCTCTGCGAATGCAAGCATTCGCTATCGCTAATCGTGCTTAACGCCCGATCTCCTTCAACTTCTTCACTTCCACGTCTGTCAGGCGGCGCCACTGGCCTCGGGGCAGGTCGTGCAGCTTGATGGTGGCGAAGCCCACGCGCTTGAGGGTGACGACCTCATGGCCGATGGCGGAGAACATGCGGCGTACCTGACGGTTGCGGCCTTCATGGATGCTCACCAGCAGCACGGAGGAGAAAGCCTCGTAGCGCACCAAATGCACGTCTGCGGGGGAGGTCATGCGGCCGTCGTCCAGCTGAACGCCGGCGCGCAGGCGGCGGATCTCCTCGTCCGTTACCCGGTTGGAGACCTTCACCAGGTACTCCTTGTCCACCTCGCGGGAGGGATGGAGCAGGTTGTTCATCAGGTCGCCGTCGTTGGTCAGGAGGATGAGGCCCTCGCTGTCGTAGTCTAGACGGCCCACGGGATACAGGCGCACCGGGTAGTCGCGGAACTTGTCCATCACAGTGGCGCGGCCCTCGGGATCGGTGACAGTGGTCACCTCGCCGATGGGCTTGTTGTAGGCCAGGTAGTGCTTTTCCTCTTCCAGGCGGCAGAGGTTGCCGTCCACGGTCACCTTGTCGTGGAGTTCATCCACCTGCACGCCCATCTCGGTGATTACCGTGCCGTTGACGGCCACGCGGCCATCAGCGATCATCTTTTCCGCATTGCGGCGGGAGGCCACGCCGGACAGCGCGAGATACTTTTGCAGTCTCATCATATATGGTTCAGCCTTTCTGATTCAGTCGGTAGAAATAGAGGAGGGATGCCCGGCGGGATTTGGGCTTGATGCGTTCGTTGGGGGCCTGCGTGAGCACCATCTGGTCAAAGCCGTGGAGGGCGAAGCCTTCGTGCTCCAGGAACTGACACATGCCGGGATTGCTGTCCGTGCAGGAAACGCGCAGTCCGTAGAGCTCCCGCTTCTGGGCGAAGGACGCGCACTTGTCCATCAGCATCCGCCCTGCGCCCTGACGGCGATAGGAGGCGTCCACCCGGATGTCCAGCACGTCCGCCCAGCCGTTGGGATTCATGGTCACTGCCGCGCAGCCGATGTACTTTTCGCCCTCGAAAGCGGCATAGAATGCGCTACTTTCATCATGTACAAGGAAAGCGGGATCGGCGTAGCTCACCGGAGGAAACTGCCGCCATTCGGGTTTGGGCAGCGCGCCGTAGTCGAGCTGCATGCCCATGCGGCCAATGCGGAGGATGGCCTCCTCCGTGACAAGCTGGGAATCGGCCAGCTCCTGCACCTGATGCAGGGTCTCCGGCTTGATGCGGCGGACGATCAGCATGGGATCCCTCCTGTTCTTTGGTATCAGCGCCAGCGGAGGACGCGGCCGTCAGGGATGGCCTTGACCAGCTTGCGCTTGGGGTTGACGAGGTTGGGGCTGGCAGTCAGCAGCAGCATGGGCGCATCGGAAGGGGAGTCGCCATAGCCGGCGGAATGTTCCTTATCGATGGTAAGACCGCGCTCCTTCAGCCACGCGTTGATGCGGCGGACCTTCTCCTCGCCCTTGCAGTTTTTGCCGATCTTGCCGGTGTACTTGCCGTCGGCCACCTCGCAGGTGGTGCTGATGACCACATCAATGGGCAGGAATTCCGGCAGAACCTTCATGTACAGATCGCTGGATGCGCTGACGATGACGATCTTCGCGCCCAGCTCCCGCAGGCGGAAGAGCTCCGGGGCGGCGTCCTCAAAGAAGGCCTTCTGCTGCACGTCGCGGAAGAAATCCCGGGACAATTCGTCCATTTCTTCCACCGTGCGGCCCTTGATGAAGGACAGCGTCCATTCCTTCACTGCGCGGCCGGAGGAGGGCTGAATCTTCCAGCGCAGGAAGCCCGCCGCAGCCTTGAACAGCTGGATTTTCGGCGCATAGCCGCGCTTGATACAGTACAGAAGGAAGGGGAAGATCGAATCGCCCTTGGCAAGGGTATCATCAAAGTCAAAAAAGGCAAATGCGGTGGGGGTCATTACAGCGGACACTCCTCGTTCAGCAGGGTGTGGGTGTACTTGCGCGCGCCGGACTTCATTTCGGCCATCAGCTGGCCGGAGCCCAGGAGCTTGTACTTATAGGTGGTCAGGCCCTCCAGGCCCATGGGGCCGCGGGCGTGGATCTTGCCGGTGGCGATGCCCACCTCCGCGCCAAAGCCGTAGACAAAGCCATCAGCAAAGCGGGTGGATACGTTATGGTACACGCCGGCGCTGTCCACGCGGGTCATGAAGGCCTGGGCGGCAGCGATATCCTCGGTGACGATGCAATCGGTATGGCCGCTGCCGTAGTGATTGATGTGCTCAATGGCGGCGGACAGATCATCCACTACGCGGATGGACAGGGTGTAGTCCAGGTATTCGGTGGCCCAGTCGGCCTCGGTGGCGGGCTCCACAGGGATGATGGCTCGCACAGCCTCATCGCCCAGCAGACGGACGTTCTTCGCCTGCATGGCGGGCAGCAGCTTGGGCAGGAAATCCGCAGCGATATCACGGTGGACGAGCAGCGTTTCCATGGCGTTGCAGACGCTAACATTCTGCGCCTTGCTGTCCACAGAGACAGCCACAGCCATGTCCACATCGGCAGCCTTGTCCACATACACATGGCAGATGCCGTCGGCGTGGCCCAGCACGGGGATGCGGCTGTTGTCCATGATATAGCGGACGAATTCGTTGCTGCCGCGGGGAATGATCAGGTCGATCAGCTCGTCCTCCTTGAGCATGGCGGCCACATCGTCGCGAGTGGTCAGCAGCTGGGCGAAATCAGCAGGCAGGCCGACTTCTTCAGCGGCCTCGCGCAGGCAGTCGCACAGCACCTGATTGGTGCGCAGGGCCTCGCGTCCGCCCTTGAGCAGGACAGCATTGCCGCTCTTGAGCGCCAGGGAGGCGATCTGCACCAGCGCGTCGGGGCGGCTCTCGAAGATCACGCCGATGACGCCGATGGGGCATGCCACGCGGTACAGCTTAAGGCCTTCCGTCAGCTCACGAGCATAGGTCGTCTGGCCGATGGGATCGGGAAGGGCAGCCAGGGCTTCAAGGCCCTCGGTAACGGCGGCCAGCTTCTCCTCGCGGAAGGCCAGGCGCTTCAAAAGCGGCGCGGCCAGGCCATCAACGGTGGCCTGGGCAACATCCGCGTCATTCGCGGTGAAAATCTCGTCCTTGTGAACATTCAGCGCCTTCGCCATGGCCAGCAGGGCGGCATTGCGCTGGGAAAGATCAGCGGCGGCAAGAATCAAAGCAGCTTCGCGGCTCGCAGACGCCATCTGGTGGAGATCCTTCATCGTGATCACCTCTCGTGCATAAAATCTCAACATACATTATAGCATGAAAGCCGGGGTCTTGCAATCGCAAAACAATTGTGCTATAATCAAATACCGCAAAAGTGCAGGCTGGAAGGAGTGATTTTGATGCCGCATCAGCGTGGAACCAAGTCTGTGGCGCAGAATCGCAAGGCCTTTCATGACTACTTCGTGGAGGAACGCTACGAGTGCGGCCTGGCACTTTTCGGCACGGAGGTCAAGTCCATGCGTCAGGGGCGCGTGAACCTCAAGGAATCCTGGGCCCGCATCAAGGACGGCGAGATCTGGGTGGAGGGCATGCACATCAGCCCCTATGAGCAGGGCAACATCTTCAACCGGGATCCCATGCGGCCCAAGAAGCTGCTCATGCACAAGAATGAGATCCGCAAGCTGGATGGCCTGGTGGCCCGGCAGGGTTACACGCTCATCCCGCTGGAGGTGTACCTCAAGGATGGGCGGATGAAGCTTCAACTGGGTCTGTGCAAGGGTAAAGCCGAGCACGACAAGCGGGATTCCATTGCCAAGCGGGACGCTGAGCGGGACATCCGCCGCGCTATCCGCGAGAACAACAAGTAAAATAGAAAATGAATGCAAGGCATTGTCAGACAATATGGGGCTGATCCGGTTTCGACGGGGGTTGTCGGGGGCAGGATAAGCGAGCCGTGGGGCCTGAACCACGTTAAAACGGGCAAAAAAAGTAACTGACAATAGCAATTTTGCTTTCGCTGCCTAATAGGCAGTGACGTTGGCCCGGTCTGCCCGCGTGGCCGGTAACCAGCGTCATTTACGCGGGGAACGAGCGCATCTAAGCTTTGCCATGCGTCCGTAACATGAAGCTACTCCGCGCCGACTCTTGTCTGTGGGCGTCGGCGCGGGGGAAATCTGAACCACAGACTGCGCTCGGAGAAGGTCTTGCTTGCGAGCCTTCGGACAGGAGTTCGACTCTCCTCAGCTCCACCATACCGCCGTCCGGCTCAACGCTGGGCGGCGTCTTTTGTTTCAGTGACACATTGGTGTGGTATATAGTAATCAAGGTCTTTTGTACAGAAGGAGGTACAGCATGCAGCTTGTTCTTTTGACCGCCCTTGGCGTTGGCGGAGCGACTCTGATCGGCTCGCTTCTCGGTTTTATCTTCCGCGACATTTCTCACAAATTCTCCGATATCGTCCTGTCCTTTGCTGCGGGCGTGATGCTCGCGGCAGCGGTGCTGGGCCTCATCCTGCCGTCCATTGAGTACGGCGGGGAGTGGGGGCTGCTTTACACCATTCCCGGAATCTTTGTGGGCGCGCTGTGCCTGGGTGTGATCGATAAGCTCACGCCTCATCTGCATAAGCTGGTTGGCCCCGACATCGAGAGCCACCATAACAACAGCCTCAACAAAGTGCTGCTGTTCGTGATGGCGATCGCGATCCACAACCTGCCGGAAGGCATCGCGGCAGGCGTGGGCTTCGGGTCGGGGGATAATTCCCAGGCACTGCTGATCGCCGGCGGTATTGCGCTGCAAAATATCCCGGAGGGCATGGTCATCATCGGGCCGATGCTGGCCGCCGGTGTGTCGCCCAAGCGGACGATGATCGCAGCCAGCCTTACCGGCGTGGTGGAGGTCATCGGTACGCTGATCGGCTACTTTGCCGTCAGCATTTCCGCAGCGGTCCTGCCCTTCGCGCTGGCATTTGCGGGCGGCACGATGCTCTACGTCATCAGCGACGAGATGATCCCCGAGACGCACGCCCATGGTTCCGAGCGAGGTGCGACCTGGGCGCTGCTGGTGGGGTTCTGCGTGATGCTGATCTCGGATGTGTTGTTGGGTTAAAGGTGACTAACTTTGTATTTTCTTTGTATGCCCGTTGTAATCAACCCGGTTTTGCGGTAAAATAACCGGGTAATCGAAACGGAAGGACTGATTCTTGATGACCAGCAAGATCCGTGTGGCCATCCTTGGCTATGGCAACCTGGGCCGCGGCGTGGAGGCCGCTATGCCTTACAATCCCGATATGACGCTGGTGGGCGTATTCACCCGCCGTCCGCCGGAAAAGGTCAAGACGCTGACTGACGTGCCGGTTTATCATGTGGACGACCTGCTCGCGATGAAGGACGCCATCGACGTGCTGATCCTCTGCGGCGGCAGCGCGACTGATCTGCCCGTGCAGAGCCCCGAATGGGCCCGTCACTTCAACATCGTGGACAGCTTCGACAATCATTCCAAAATCCCGGAGCACTTTGCAGCGGTGGATGCCTCTGCTTCTGCCGGCGGCAAGACGGCCTTGATCTCCGCCGGCTGGGATCCCGGCATGTTCAGCTTGCAGCGCCTGCTGGGCAATTGCGTTCTCCCGAACGGCAATGACTACACCTTCTGGGGCAAGGGCGTCAGCCAGGGCCACAGCGACGCCATCCGCCGTATTGCTGGCGTGAAGGACGCCAAGCAGTACACCATCCCGATCGAGGCGGCGCTGGAGCGTGTCCGCAATGGCGAGAATCCTGAGCTGACTGCCCGCGAAAAGCATCTGCGCGAGTGCTTCGTGGTGGCGGAGGAGGGCGCTGATCTGGCCCGCATTGAGCGGGAAATCAAGACCATGCCCGCCTACTTCGAGCCCTACGACACCACGGTGCATTTCATCACCCAGGAGGAGCTGGATCGTGACCACAGCGGCATTGCCCACGGTGGATTCGTTCTGCGCAGCGGTGTCACCGGTCTGCATGGCGAGACGTGCCAGCTGATCGAGTACCGCCTGACGCTGGGCTCCAACCCGGAGTTCACCTCCAGCGTGCTGGTGGCTTGCGCCCGTGCGGTTGTCCGCATGGACAAAGCGGGAATGCACGGCTGCAAGACCATCTTCGATGTGCCCCCGGCCTGGCTGTCCCCGAAGGATGGCGCAGAGCTGCGGAAGATGCTGCTGTAATCAAAAAGAACCGAGCCTGTCGGATGCTGTGTCCGGCAGGCTCGGGTTGTTTATTCCGTGAAGGGCTCCCAACAGAATTCATCGTCAATCAATGCGCGCATTTTCTGATCAAGATCTTCGTCTGCTTGGGCAATATAGTCCAGGTCAGTATCGCTGTAATACAGGTAAGCGATGCTGCAAGTATCATCGTTTGTACCGACCATGCCGAAGTATTTGCAGCCACCGTAACCGTAGGAAACTACGCGGAAATCATATCCCTTATATGTAAAGGCGTTGTCCAGTTCATAATTGTTATCACGATGGTAAAGCATGGGAACATCCAGGAAATCGTAACGCTGGATGATGTGTTCCTTTGCTTTCAGGTATTCATCCGGATCGTGCTGGACGGTAACGGCAACGGTCTTTGAAATAAAAATTAGTTTGTAATTCTGCTGATAGGAAAAATGCAAATCCTTTGCATATATGAGTTCATCCTCAGCAGGAAGAAAGTCCTCAGCGTAATGAAGTTCGCTGCGGTACATTTGGTAGTTGCTGAAATCCGGATCGGTTTTGCTCACAGTGTTGTAGCCTGAGTAAACAATTGCGCCAATTGCGATTATGTAATCGATGACGTTCAAAAAGATGATGACGCCAATGGCGATCAGCAGCACTTTGGTAGCTTTCTTCATTCAAAAACCTCCGTTCGCTGAAGTAAAGGTGAATGCTTATACCTATAAGACGCCCGAAGGTTACAGAATATTTCACTTCCGCAGAATTATTTGTCGAGAAACTCCTCATGGCTCATATGCATGTAGTTCCGCACCTCATTCCACGGCACCGTAAAGCCTGCGCCGTGGCTGCAAAAAACGGAATCCGGCGTATCGTCCGCCAGGGGATTGTAAGCAGCAGCTTCGACAATGGCGGCCTGGTCGCGCGCCGGGGCATAGCGGCTCATCCATACGCGAAGAGCGCCGCGACCATGCGTCAGGGAGAGAAAATCCTCCTGCCAGGGGGAAAAGATGGCATAAGGTGCCTCGCCGCGCAGGATGACCGTGTCGTCCTCGTATTCGGGCAGGTCGACCTCGGCCTGCATGCGGTTCAGCGCACCGGCGAGGCTGCCGTACATGTCCGCCGGGGCGCGCAGGGAGAAGCCGGCGATGGGCTCCAGCAGCACGGAGTCGGCGTACATCAGCGCGTTGCGGATGGCACGGTACGTGGCTTGGCGGAAATCGCCGCCTTCAGTGTGCTTGAGGTGGGCGCGGCCGGTAAGCAGCTCCACGCACACGTCGGTCAGCGGAGCGCCGGTCAGGACGCCCTTGTGCTGCTTTTCGCTGACATGGCCTGCGATCAGTCGCTGCCAGTTGAGGGCGAGGGTGTCCACATGGCAGCAGCTGCGGAAGGTGACGCCGGTACCGGGCGCGGTGGGGATCAGCCGGACATGACATTCGGCATAATGTCGCAGCGGCTCGTAGTGGCCCACGCCGATGGACGGCGCAGCGATGGTCTCTTTGTACAGCACATGGGTGGGGCCGAAATCCACGCTGTAGCCAAATCGGCTGGCGATCTGTTCCTTAAGCACCTCCAGCTGAATACGGCCCATGACGTGCACGGAAATGTGCCCGCGCTGCTCGGTGACGGTCAGGGTGGGCTCTTCGTCCTCCAGGATGCGAAGGGCCTGCATCATGCGGAAGGCGGGGATGGCTTTCTCGTCCCAGAGGACGTCTGCCGCCATCATTGGCTCGGTGTGAAAAACAGACTTTCGGTCGGTTCCAAGGGTATCGCCAGGGCGGATTCCCTCCAATCCGGGGATGCCCACAATGTCGCCGGCCTGCGCGATCTCCATGGGGTGAGATTTGTCGCCGTGGTACTGGCGGAGCTCGTTGACCTTCTGTCCGTCGGGAAGCTCATCCTTCACGCGCAGGCTGCCGGACAGCAGCTTGAGGAAGCATATCCGCTGTCCCTGGGCATCGTGGCGCACCTGATAGCACCGAGCTGAAAGGGGGGCTTCCACTGCGTATTCTGTACTGCTGAGAAGCGCCAAAACCTGCAGGAATTCAGCAATTCCGCGGCCTTCGAGGGCTACGCCGGCCATGACCGGGAAGCATTGCCGCTGACGTACCTGTTCACGCAGAGAGTCAATCCAAAGCCCTTCATCGAAGCCGGCGTCAAAGAGACGCTCCAGCAGGTCTTCGTCCCGTTCAGCAATGGACTCGATCTCTTCTTTCGAAAACCGACTTTCGGTCTGAAATGAACGCAGATCAAGCATATCCGGGGAAAGTCGGTTCCTCATTTGTGCCAGGACCCGCTCCGGATCAGCGCCCAAGCGGTCCAGCTTGTTCAGGAAAACGAATACCGGCACGTTATATTCCTTCAGCAGCTGCCAGACGGTCTCGGTGTGGCTCTGCACGCCCTCCGCGCAGGAGATGATCAGCACGGCATAGTCCATCATGGACACAGCGCGCTCCATCTCGGTGGAGAAGTCCACATGGCCCGGGGTGTCCAGCCAGTAGTAGGTGTCGCCGTTCATCTCAAAGTGAGCCAGGCCGGAAAAAATGGTGATGCCGCGCTGCTTCTCCAGATGGTGAGAGTCCAGGAATGCGTCCTGATGATCCACGCGGCCTACTTTGCGGATGGCCTGGGTCAGGAACAGCACGCGCTCGGAAAAGGTGGTTTTGCCCGCGTCCACATGGGCGAGGATGCCGATGGTCTTGCGCATGGGGTGGCTCCTTTGCAATGGTGTGCTATGATGATACCATAAGTTGCGCAGATGGGCAAGGTGTGGTATAATATCATATCTTGTTTGTGGGGTGAATTCATGAAACCTATTGGTAGCGGCATCCTGTCAACGTCCCGGCTGATCCTGCGTCCGCCGCAGCGGGAGGACGCCGAGGCGCTTGTGCGCATCAAGTCCCTTCCCATGAAGATTGAGGAAGCGCAGAAGGCTGTTGCCGGCATGCTGGATGAACTGCGCAAGCCCTTCACTTTCCACTGGGTGATCACGCTGGGGGATGAGGTCATCGGGCGCATCAAGGCATGGGACGTCAACCCCTACGATGGATATCTGCAGCTGGGCTACGACATGGGCCCGGAGTACCGCTGCAAGGGCTACATGTCGGAAGCGGTGCAGGCAGTGGTCCGGTTTATGCTGACGGATGCGCAGGCCAACCGGGTGTTCTGCTCCGTGAGGGCGGGGAACACAGCATCCCGCAGGGTGTGCGAGAAGGCCGGTATGGCGCTGGAGGGTACCATGCGTCAGCACTACGCACAGCAAGACGGCGGATACGATGACGTATGCATCTACGGCATCGTGAAGAGCGATTTGGAGGAACGTCCATGAGCCTTGACATGAAGGATATGCGGGAGATGCAGCAGGCACTCCAGGCGCGTTACGCGGGCTGGTGGGAATCGGTCGACCCGGAGCACGGGAAGAACAAGATGCTGTGGATGCTGGCGGAACTGGGCGAGGCCATCCAGGTGGTGAAGCGTCATCCGGCGGAGGAGATCGCTCAGCCTGGCGAGGTTCGCCGTGATTTCGTAGAGGAGCTGGCGGATGTCCTGATGTATTTCAACGACATCTTGCTTTGCTTTGACGTATCACCCGAGGAGTTTGAGGCGGTCTATCGCGCCAAGCATGTGCGTAACATGACTCGCTGGAAAAAGCCTGGTGAATAATGCAGGGAAATCCTGCTTAAAAGCGAATACTTATATACCACTATATTGGAGGGAAATGTATGTATACGATCAATGACTTGTATTCTCTGGAGCACACCCTGGCCGCTGACTATCTGCGCCAGTACACCTATCCCTGGGAAGCCCTCAAGGGCATCAAAGCCGAGATCATCCGCCTGGGCGAGGGCCTTGACAAGACTCAGTATACCGAGGTCGCACCTCAGGTGTGGGTGCATGTGACGGCGACCGTCGCCCCCACTGCTTATCTGGGCGCGCCCTGCATCATTGGCGCCAAAACCGAGGTGCGTCATGGCGCATTCGTCCGCGGCAGCGCGCTGGTGGGCGAGGGCTGCGTGGTGGGCAATTCCGTGGAGCTGAAGAATGTCATCATCTTTGACAGCGTGCAGGTGCCTCACTACAACTATGTGGGTGACAGCATCCTGGGCTACAAGAGCCACATGGGCGCGGGCTCCATCACCTCCAACGTCAAGAGCGACAAGACGCTGGTGGTCGTCCGCAGCGGTGAGGAAGCCATCGAAACCGGCCTGAAGAAGATGGGCGCCATGCTGGGTGACCTGGTGGAAGTCGGCTGCAACAGCGTGCTCAACCCCGGCACGGTGATCGGCCGCGAAAGCAATATCTACCCGCTGTCCTCCGTGCGCGGCGTTGTGCCGGAGAAGTCCATCTGGAAGACCGGCGGCGTGGTGGTGAAGAAACGGTGATCAGGCCCATCATGCGGGACATGATGTTTCTGTCCCAGCCCAGTGAAAAGGCAACGCCTGCGGATCAACAGGTCATCACCGACCTGGTGGATACCCTGAATGCCCACCTGGACGGCTGCGTGGGCATGGCCGCGAACATGATCGGCGTGCTTAAGCGCATCATTGTGGTGCGGATGGGGCCCATCTCCATGCCGATGGTGAACCCGGAGATCGTGGCAAAGTCCGGCGAATACGAGGCGGAGGAAGGCTGCCTGTCCTTGATGGGCGTGCGCAAGTGCAGGCGCTTCAAGACCATCGAGGTCAGCTATCAGGACGCAGCCTTCCTGCCCAGGCGGCAGAAGTACACCGGCTGGATTGCGCAGATCATCCAGCATGAGATCGACCACTGCAACGGGGTCATCATATGAGCGCGCCGAACATTCTGGTGGACGCGGACGCCTGTCCCGTTGTCCGGCAGGTGGAGGACGCAGCTCGCAGACACGCGCTGCCTATGACCCTGCTGTGCGATGAGCACCACCTCATGCACAGCGAGTATGCGCAGGTGCGCCATGTGTCCTCTGGCGCGGACGCGGTGGATATTGCCCTGATGAACCTGTGCCGCCGGGGAGATATCGTGGTCACCCAGGACTACGGCGTGGCCGCCATGGCGCTGGGGAAGGGCGCGTATGCCATCCATCATTCCGGCAAGCGCTATACGGACGACAACATCGACATGATGCTCATGGAGCGCCACTTGGCCAAGAAGGCCAGACGTGCATCGGGAAAGCATCATCTGCGCGGCCCGTCAAAATTCACCGAGGAAGACCGGCAGCGCTTTTCTGCTGCCTTTGAAGAACTCATCAGCCTGACGATCCAGGCATCGGGAGGAAACGAGACTTGACCATTATCGAAACGCTTTGCAAAGAATTCAGCATCCAGCCCTGGCAGGTGGAGGCGGTCATCGCTCTGCTGGACGAGGGCGCGACGCTGCCCTTCATCGCCCGCTACCGCAAGGAGCAGCACGGCTCCCTGGACGATCAGCAGCTGCGCGATATCTCCGACCGGCTGAATGCGCTGCGAAATATCGAGCAGCGCCGCAATGAGATCAGCGAGTCCCTGAAGAAGCTGGAGGTCTGGACGGAGGAGCTGCAGGCAGCTCTTGACAACGCCGCGACCCTCGCGCAGCTGGAGGACGTGTACCGTCCCTACCGGCCCAAGCGCCGCACCCGCGCTTCCATCGCCAAGGAGCGCGGCCTGGAGCCGCTGGCCAACGTGCTGATGATGCAGCCGCCCCGCATGGCTGCGCCGGAGGAGATGGCCGCCAAGTACGTGGACGAGGAAAAGGGCGTCCCCACGGCGGAGGATGCTCTGCAGGGCGCGATGGATATCATTGCCGAGACTGTCAGCGACGACGCCGGCGTGCGCGCCCGTTTGAAGGCGTACTATCACCGCGAGTGCCAGGTAGCTACCCGTGCTGCCGAGGACGAGCCGGATGAGAACAGCACCTACCGCATGTACTACGATCACCGCGAGCCGCTGCGGATGATGCCCGGTCATCGTGTGCTGGCCATGAACCGCGCCGAAAAGGAAGGCGCAATCAAGGTTGCGCTGGAGGTCAGCGTACCCACGGCTCAGGCGGTCGTTCGCGCGGGGTATGTGCGCAATAACGGATCTTCCGCCTGCGAATATGTGGCCCGCGCCTGCGACGATGCTTACACCCGTTTGATCGCCCCCTCCCTGGATACGGAGCTGCGCGGCGAACTGACGGACAAGGCCCAAACGGCGGCCATCCGCGTGTTTGCGCTGAATTTGAAGCCGCTGCTGATGGCTCCGCCCGTCAAGGGACGCACCGCCATCGGCCTTGACCCCGGCTATGCCCACGGCTGCAAGATCGCCGTGGTGGATGAGACGGGCCGTGTGCTGGATACGGCGGTGATCTACCCCGTGTTCAAGGGCGCTGCGGCGGTACAGACTGCGAAGGAAACCGTCAAGCGGCTGATCCGCAAGCATCAGGTATCCATCGCGGCTATCGGTAACGGCACTGCCAGCCGCGAGACGGAGCAGTTTTTCGTGCAGGTGATGAAGGAACTGGACATGGGCGACGGCCTGGCGTACATGATCGTCAGCGAGTCCGGCGCGTCGGTATATTCCGCCTCCAAGCTGGCGGCGGAGGAATTCCCCGACTTCGACGTCAACCTGCGCAGCGCCGTGTCCATTGCAAGGCGTTTGCAGGATCCGCTGGCCGAGCTGGTCAAGATCGACCCGAAGGCCATTGGCGTGGGCCAGTATCAGCATGATTTGAAGCCAGCTGAGCTGGATGCTGCCCTGGATGGCGTCGTGGAAGATTGCGTCAATGCTGTGGGCGTAGACGTCAATACTGCCTCTGTGTCGCTTTTGTCCCATGTGGCGGGCATCAACAAGACCATCGCGAAGAACATTGTGGCCTATCGTGAGGAGAACGGTGCATTCACCAGCCGCGCGCAGCTGAAGAAGGTGCCGCGCCTGGGCCCGAAGGCCTTCGAGCAGTGCGCGGGCTTCCTGCGGGTACCCGGCGGCAAGGAGCTGATCGAGAACACCGGCGTTCATCCGGAGAGCTACGATGCCGCCAAGGGGCTGCTCAAGCGATTCGGCTTGACGCCGGCGAAGGCTGTTGGCACGCTTTATCAGATGGCTGAGGAAGTTGGCTTTGCCGTGCTTGCTGCGGAGCTGAATGTGGGCGAGCCCACGTTGCGTGACATCGCTGCGGAGCTTTCCAAGCCCGGCCGCGACCCCCGCGACGAACTGCCGCCGCCCATCCTGCGCTCCGACGTGATGGAAATGAAGGACCTGAAGCCTGGCCTGGAGCTGAAGGGCACCGTCCGCAATGTGACGGACTTCGGCGCGTTTGTGGACATCGGCGTGCATCAGGATGGCCTGGTGCACATCAGCCAGTTCCCGGGTCGCCGTATCAACCACCCCAGCGAGGCTGTCCGGGTGGGCGACATTGTGACGGTTTGGATCAAGGACGTCGACATGCAGCGCAAGCGCATTGCTCTGACGATGCGCAAGCCTGCCGAGAAATAAGGAGGAACGACCATGAAGAAGATGCTGTGCACCCTGCTTGCGGCGATGCTGCTGCTGGCAGCCCTGCCTCTGAATGCATCCGCGGAAGAGATGACCGGCAAGACTGCGATGGAGATCGTGTCCCAGATGGGCATTGGCTGGAATCTGGGCAATACGTTCGACGCTCATAACGGCAGGAAGGTCTCTGTCAGTTCCCATGAAACGACCTGGGGCAATCCGCGGGTGACCCGTGAGCTGATCCATAAGGTGAAGGAAGCGGGCTTCAAGACCATCCGTATTCCTGTGACCTGGTATCCTCAGCTTTCCAACGATGGTGCCTACACGATCAACCCTGACTTCCTCGCCCGTGTCAAGGAAGTGATCGACTGGTGCTATGAAGAGGGCCTGTACATCATCATCAACGTGCATCATGAAGACAAGTGGCTGAATGTCAAGACGCTGGATACGGATTATGAGAAGATCGGTGTTCAGCTTGCTGCGATCTGGCGTCAGGTTGCTGACTACTTCGCGGATTATGACCAGCATCTCATTTTTGAGGGCATGAACGAGCCCCGCATGAAGGGAACTCCCTCCGAATGGAACGCGAATGCGGCTGGTATCGCAGCTGTGAATTATCTCAATCAGGTATTTGTGAATACCATCCGCACCGATGCGAAGGGTCACAATGGCGAGCGCGCACTGATGATCCCCGGCTATGCGGCGGGATGCTCCTCTGCGGTGATGAATGCGATCAAGATCCCCCAGTGGAACGGCGCAGATGCGGAGAATATCATTGTGTCCGTGCATAGCTACACGCCCTACGATTTCTGCCTGGCTGACACGCAGGTGAACTTCAACCGTCTTTACCAGACCCACACGACGGAGATCAACATGGTCTTCTACAGCATCAAGGGCCTGTTCCTGAACAAAGGCATCCCGGTGGTGATCGGTGAAACCGGTGCGACCAACAAGGATAACCCCACCGCCCGCGAGAATTGGGCGTATCACATGGGCAAGCAGGCTGCGAGCTTCGGCGTCCCGATCGTCATTTGGGACAACGGCCATAATGGTAATTCCGGCGGCGAATGTCATGCCTGGATCGATCGCCGCGGTGATGCGATTTCTCCCTGGCCCACCGTTCTGGATGCGCTGTTTGAGGGCGCAAACTCCGTGGAATGGGGTTACATCAAGTAAAATACGGCATAAGGATCGCCGGACGCTTCTGTAAGGAGAGCGTCCGGCGATTTTGTATTATTCGGTTTCGGGGGTGAGGAGCCAGCCGGTGAGATGAATGTACACCGTGCCGGAGGAATAAGCGCTGATATCCAGGCTGCCGATATGAAGGATCTGCCCGGAGGAAAGCGGGATGCGGTCGTTTTCAAGGGTGAAATTGCGGAGGTTGATCTGATAATCCGGGGTGATCTCCGTGGCGGTCAGCAGGGGATTGAGCAGGATCGCGTCGCCATCAATGACCAGCGTCAGGGGAATGTCCGGCAGCGTGCAGTCCGTCGTGACGGACAGGATGGCGGCATGCAGCGCAGCTTCATCCACGATGAAGTAGTCCTGGTCGATGTCCGGGTTGGCTGCCCGCGCCTCCTGATATGCTTCAGCGCTGGCAAAGTGAGCGCTTGCGCCAAACCAGGATGCGTAGGCAATGCCGCGGGTATCCAGCTCGTTGGACTGGGCGGTGCCGGAGTAATGCCAGCGATTGTACTGGCTGTCGGCCTGCTTTCTTGGACGGGCAAAGCCCAGCAACTTGTAAAGGTCGTCCGCGCTGGCATAGATACGATTCCCATCATCCTTGGTGAAATAGGCGTTCAGCCAGGCGGTGAGGCTGGCATCGGGAGCGTCCTGCTGCAGCAGGTAGCTGATGGAATCGTAGATGATGGTGCGGTCATCCAGAGCTGCATCAGCGTTGGGGATGATGGCGCCGTCCTCCGTCAGCATGTTGTTGCGCTGCAGGGCGGCTTCCAGGCGATCCTCCTGGTTCATGCGGGCGATATTTCCTGCATTCAGCGGGGACGCGATGAAGATGACGGCTGCAATGGCTGCCGCAGGGAAGAACCAGCATGCACGCTTGCGCAGCAGGGCGGTGACTACCACTGCCGCACACAACACCGTAAACACGATGCCGCAAATTCGGGCGTAAGTCAGGCCGTAGGCGCTGACGCGAATCCATACGCCAACCTGCTGCGCAGCAAGGATGGGCAGCATCAGCCAGCCTGCCCATTTGCGGAAGAAGGCGGCAATCTTGTTTTCCTCGCCCGTCAGCGTCAAATGGAAGAAGGTGAAAAGCGCCAGCGCTGCCAGGGCATAGCCGTTCATGGTGCCCACGGGCATCGTCCAAGTGAGGACGATCTTGCCAACGTAAGCCAGCAGTACAGCCATCAGCAGCAGCGACAGGGGCAGCATGACCCGCGCGTTGAACTTCCGAAAACCAAGGCGCTTATCATCGGGGGTGGATTCGTCCGGCAGACCGCCCAGGAACATCCAGGGGGCGAATAGCAGGAAGCTGAAGTAGGAGACCAGCGAGGAAAAGCCTGTCCTGATATTACTGGCGGCACCGGGGAAGAACAACGAGAGGATCGCGGACTGGATGATATTCAGCGCCAGCCAGATGACGATGGACATCCCCAGGCAGACGAAGAACCACCCGCAGATCTGATTCAGGCGAAGGGAGGGCTTCTCGCGGCCCGCAGCCGCCCAAAGGCACAGGCACACTGCAGCAAGTGCAGCGCCGCCATAGAGATCGCTGTTCGGGAAGAAGTACTCCAGGGCCGCAGCAGCGATTCCGCATGCCCATGCCAGCAGCGTGGAGGCCTTCTTCCGATTCAGCAGGGTGGAAACGGCCGTTGATATCACAAGGCCAAACAGAAATGCGTTGCTGGCATTGGTCAGTGTTTGGCGCAGTGCGCTGGTCGTTTCGTTCCACCAGAGAAAGTCAACGATCGTGGCAAGGATGGAGATCACCACGCAGAATACTGCAGAGGCAGAATAATGCTTCCACAGCTTGCTGATGATCCTTCCGGGTTTTAGACTGATTTTCATGCGAATGCTCCTTTCGTAAGGAAAAGCCGCTGGAATCTGTTTCCAGCGACTTTATCATAGCAAATGAAATATCGAATGTCAATAAAACGGGCTGAATTGTTACAATTCACAGAAAATCAGTCGCCGCCAAAGAGCATGGCATCCACATAGCGTTCACGGAAGGTTGCATTGCCGTCAAGGCGGACGTGGCAGCAGTTCTTCGCAAGGGCTGCAGCTTTCTGACGAAGATGGGTGTTCATCAGGAGCATCGATGCTCCATCAAGGGCCGCATTACCGATGCTGCATGCACGGGCAGCCAGCTCTGCGGGAATCAGCCCCACACGTACTGCGCTGCGCATACTCAGGTGACTGCCGAAGCCGCCTGCCAGGTAGAGCGCGGATACGTTTTCAGGAGAGCAGCCGGCGGCATCCAGCAGACACATGATACCAGCATGCGTGGCAGCCTTGGCCAGCTGCACGGCGCGGATGTCGCTCTGTGTGAGGGAGACTGTCTCCGCAAGGGAGAAATCATCCCCCTCAAGGAAGCCTGTTTCATCCAGGATGCCGATGTCCAGCATGACGGCAATGGCGTCCAGCAGACCGGAGCCGCAAATGCCAGCAGCCTTGTTGCCGCCGATCGTGTGACAGCACAGCTTGCCGTGGACAATCTCCACCCGATCGATCGCGCCGGGGATGCTGGCGCAGCCGCAGCGGATGCCTGCGCCCTCAAAGGCGGGGCCGGCTGCGGTGGAGGCGATGTAGAGATGTCCATGGTGCCAAAGAGCCAGCTCGCCGTTGGTGCCGACATCGCACAGGAGGGCTGTTTCGTTGCTGTCGCATATGCCGGAAGCAAGCAGCGCACAGACGGTATCTGCGCCGACAAAGGCATGCAGGCAGGGCGGCAGATAGCAGCTGCGCCCCAGCAGCGGGACGTCCTGCCCGAAGAGACAGTCCGCGGTGAAAGGCGCACGGGCAAGGGAATCGGGATTTCGGCCTGTCAGCAGATAAAGCATGGTGGTGTTGCCAGTTACGACCAGGGAATCCACCTGACTGACCGAAATGTCTGCATTGGCGCATGCGGAGGAGAGCAGCGTCGTGACTGCGGCGTGTATCTGCTGCCGGAGTTCCTCCTGTCTTCCGTGAAGTGCAGCGTCAATGCGTCCGATCACATCCGCAGAAACACTGGTCTGCGGATTGAGCATGGTTGCCGCGCCGAGGCAGCGGCCGGTATGCAGATCATACAGTTGCAAAGCAAGGGTGGTAGTGCCAATGTCAACGGCGGCGCCATAGTGACCGCCCATGGGCGCAACAGGAGCAAGGTCTGCCGCGTTGCCGCCTTCGATGGCTGTCATGGGCAGGAACGAGGGTAATGTGACCTCTGCGTCACCGGTGATAACAGCCTGGCAGCTCAACCGAACACCGCAGCGCCGTTCTGCCGCACTGGGGTCGGAAACATTGCCGAGGATGGCGACGGCGCATTTGCCGCATAGTCCCCGGCCGCCGCAAGGGTGAGCGAGGGCGGCATCTGCTTGGGCCAGCAGCTCGGACAGCTGCTTGGGTGGTGTGAAATCAACGGTCATGCATTGCTGACCGCAATGAATCCGCAGCGTTGCCATGGTCAGCCTTCCACGGCCTGGAAGAAGGCCTGGATGTTCTCCCACTTGGCATGGGCAGGGATGTCGCAGCCGGAAGAGGGGACGAAGTTGGCGTAACGGCCGCATTTGTCCAACAGTTCGCGGGTAGTGGCGGTGATGGATTCTACCGTGCCGCTGGCGAACTCGCCGGCAGGATCAATATTGCCCATGACGAGAATGTTGTCCGGAGTGGCCTTCATGACAGCTTCCATGTCAATGGCGTTGCCGAAATGGTAGGCTGCTGCGCCCATGGCGTAGAGGCTTTCCAGCATCTGTGGAACGGAATTGCCGCAGTTGTGATAAAGGACGGCGAAGTCCTCATCCTGCACGGCGTCGATGATCCGCTGCATGTAGGGCATGGAGAACTCCTCGGCCATATCAGGGCTGAGGATACCAGTCAGGGGCTCAGCGACCATCACGCCGTCAGCGCCGGCGGCCTTCATGGCCTGGCCGTACCGGATTAGATATGTGCATGCCTTGTCCAGGACGGTGTGGACGGTCTCCGGCTCATCAAAGCAGAGATACATGATCTCCGTCACGTCCATCAGGCGGCCGGCAAGGGAATAGGGGCCGATCATGCCTGCGATGACGGGCTTATTGGTGATGGCAGACTTCGCCCTACGGACGGCTTCAACGCACAGGGAAGCGCGGCCTGCGCTCATATCCGGAACAACAAGGTCATTGGCCTCGTCTTCATCGGATACCAGCTGACCGATGATTGCGGGCACCTCGTCCGCGTTGAAACGCACCTGTGCGCCAAAGGCTTCTGCTTCTACGGACAGATCCATCAGGCTGACGGCGGCGATGGTGGTGGTGTCGTTGGCGATGATCTCCATAGCACGGGCCTGCAGTTCAGCAGATTGCACCAGCGTTTCCACGGAAACGCCAAGTTTCTGCGCAGCAGGGAAGGAGAGAATGGGCAGCGCCTTCTTATGGCCGACTGCCGCTGCGTCCCAAAGCAGCTTGCGTATGTTCATGCTTTTCACCTCAGGAGCAGAAGGCCACAGCCTGTTCCGCGGCGGAAGCAGCGTCAACGGTGTAGGCGTCAGCGCCGATCTGGCTGCGGAATTCGTCGGTCACAGGGGCGCCGCCGATCATAATTTTGACCTTGTCGCGGATGCCCGCGGCTTCGGCAGCCTTGACCACCTCGGCCATGGCCGGCATGGTGGTGGTCAGCAGCGCAGAGCAGCAGATGATCTGGCAATCCTGCTCGATGGCGGTCTGCACGAAGGCCTCGGGGGCCACGTCGGTACCCAGGTCGATCACTTCCAGGCCCTTGCCTTCCATCATCATCTTGACCAGATTCTTGCCGATGTCGTGCAGGTCGCCCTGAACGGTGCCGATGCACACGCGGCCGGAAGCCTTTACGCCGTCAGCGGCCAGCAAGGGCTTCAAAAGCGCAGAGCCCATGTTCAGTGCGCGGGCAGCCACCAATACTTCGGGCACAAAAATCTCGTTGTTGCGGAACTTTTCGCCCACCACATCCATGCCCGCGATCAGGCCCTTTTCGAGGATCTCTTGAGCAGAAATGCCGCTGTCGATGGCCTCCTGCACCAGCTGCTTGACAACCTTGGCCTTGCCCTTTTGGAGCTGTTCAGAAATCTGAGAAAGCATCATGTTTGCCTCCTTGTTATTCATCCTTGACCGGGCATGCACCCGGATAATAGCAGTATAGCATTGCTGAAGAATTTTGCCTATCGAAATGATGTGCAGCTATATCAAAATGCTGCTGTGTTTGTGTGGCGTATCGCAATGAAATGTTGGATGAGGTGACGACGTGGCCGAAAACCACATACAGCAATTGCGGATTGACAAGAAAATCGCAGCATTTCTAAAATAGTCAGCCTGTTTTTGATATGGAAACCAAGCTTGATGTGGTAGGATTAAAGAGGACGCTTGCGGTATTCGTGAGGGGATGCGCCTGTCATTCTGCGAAAGGTGTAGCAGAAGTTTGCCGCGCTGTTGAAGCCACACTGGAAGGCGATTTCCTGAACGGTCAGGCTCGTTGTTTTTAGCAGCTGCTGGGACTGTTCGATGCGGCTCTTCATCACAAATTGATAGGGAGACATGCCCGTCTCCCGTGCGAAAAGATGGGAGAAGTAGCTGGCGGAATATCCAGCGCTAGCGGCGATCTCCTCCACCGAAACCTTTCCGGTCAGGTGCGACTGGATATAGCTGATGGCACTGTCCACTATCGGATTACCGGTCAAACCGTCACCAGAGGCACCGATGTGAGAAAGCAGCTTCATCAGCATGCTGTGGATCATCGCGGATGCATCGCCTTCGTTCAGCCGGTGCTCGCTGGACATCCGGGCGAGCATCTCGCCGATGGTTTCGTGCAGCTCGTTGGGCGTTCGCAGGGGAATCAGGTTGCCGCAGGTGCGTTCGATCTCTTCGTAGATATCCCTGCTTTGCGCGCCGGCAAAATGTACGAAGGTGAAGGAACATTTTCCCTGTGCGGCATAGGAGTGCGGCGCATTGCAGTCCAGGAGCAGTACCTGTCCGGCACGGATGATGCCGCGACTGCGACGGGTCTGGTATGACATGGAACCTGTCAGCATCACCAGCAGCAGATAGCTTGAGAATACGTTGCGGTGCACGCCATAGCTGGGCTTGCAGTCGAAGTACCCCATGCTGATAGGATAGTACAGCAAGTGTTCCCGGCCCACAGGCTGGGGGACGAAATAATGAACGGAAGCATCCTCAAAATAGGCGGGATCAAGCTTCATCCTGTCACCTCGTTTCGCAGGATTTCGATATTTCATTATACAAAATGATGGGGTATCGTGTCAATAAACAACGATGAATGATTTGACATACAGGAGGTGATTCCATGAGCATTTCTCCCAAGGACCGCGAAATTCTCCGGGATCTGGCGCGTTATCAACTGGAGCTGGCCAACTCCCCCCGCAATAAGCAGCTCTATGCAGACTGGCTGGCCAACGGATCCAGCAAGACGCAGGTCACCCGTCCGCTGATCCGCATTGAGATCAACACCTTTGAGCATCAGATCATGCCTCCCATGATGAAGTGCGAAGGCGAGGAGGCACGCCGCATTGAGCATCAAATGCTGCGCCCCATCATCAATTTCACCCAGTTTGAAGATGACACACTAGTACCTGACTACTTTGAAGTGACGGATCACTACCAGTTTACACCCTTCAATCTGCCGGTGAAGGTGCAGCAGTCCGGAGGGCTGGGGCATCACTTTATCCCGTACCTGCACGACCTGGAGGAGGACGAGCATCTGCTGGGCAAATCCGTCTTTGCCGTGCGAGAAGACTGGGCGCAGCAGCGCGTCAATGAAGCGCGGGAGATCTTTGGTGATATTCTGCCCGTCAAGCGTATCTCCAACGCCGCGTACTGCACGCCCATGCAGGATATCGTCCACATCATGAACATGGATGACATGTACATGGCCATGATCGATGATGAGGATCGCTTTACTGCCATGCTGGATCGCTTGACGGACGACTACATCGAATTCTTCAAGGCGCAGGAGGCCAGCGGAACGCTGCATACCGCCGCGCGGATGCAGCATCTGTGCCAGGGCACCTACTGCTTCACCAATGAACTACCCGATGATCAGCCGAATGCCAAACTGAAGGACATGTGGCTCTTCATGGATTCCCAGGAGACCTCCGGCGTATCTCCTGAGATGTACAAGGAGCTGGTTTTCCCATACTATAAGAAGGTGATGGATCATTTCGGCCTGATCAGTTACGGCTGCTGTGAGGCTTCCCATCCCATCTGGGATAAGTGCCTGTCTGGCATTGATCACCTGCGCAAGGTGTCGATTTCTCCCTGGTGTGACGAGGAATTCATGGGAGAACGGCTGCGTGGAACGGGAGTGACTTTCCTGCGCAAGCCCCCTGCGACCATTCTGGGCATGGATACCCCGGAACTGGATGAAGAGGCGACGCTAGCATGCTTCCGCAAGACTGGTAAGGCCGCGAAGGATTGCAAAATCGAGATCATTCAGCGCGATGTGTACATGGTAGGCTCCTCTGCGAAGAAGGTGCACCGCTTTGTGGAGCTTGCACGCAAGGGGCTGGAGGGGTAACATAAGGCGAAGGGGTGAATATGCACTCCTTCGCCACTTTTTAATATAGAGATAAAAAAGAACCAGTCTCTTTCGAAACTGGCTCTTCTGGCAGGGGCACTAGGACTCGAACCCAGAACAAAGGTTTTGGAGACCCACGTGTTACCATTACACCATACCCCTACGTCGTCAGGCGACTTTTATATCTTATCACAGCAGGAGGGGATTGTCAAGCAGAAATTCCACTTTTTCCGAAGAAATTGCGGATTATTTCACCAATGCCTCGCGCCATGCTGTAATGAGCCGGGGAAGTGTCCATGCGGCGTTGGCAGGGCTGGTAGAAGGCAACACAGTGGGTTTGATGTCAAGAATGGGCTCCAGATACCGCGCATACAGCTTGGCGGCAAGACTGCCGTTACACAGAACGCGCCCGATATGCGCTGTGCTTGTAACGCGGGAGATGTCCACCGGGACGGCGTTCTTCACCGAAGCGTCGGAAGAGCCTTCGATCTCACAGGATGCGATCACGTCCCACAGGGCAATGTGGTGCCGCAGCAGGAGATCCTTCTTTGCGGGAATATCCGTGGGGATGTCCTCGTCAAAGATTGCCGCGAGCATCCGCCAGAACCGGTTCTGTGGATGACCGTAAAAGAAACCGTCTTCCCGGGACTTCACCGACGGAAAGCTGCCGAGGATGAGTGTGCGGCAGTTTTCGTCCACCACGGGCGGGAAGGGGTGCTCAACATGCAGCATTCAGTCCTCCACAACCATCTTCCAGAACTTAGCCTTGAACGTTTCCGTGCCATCAAAGGTGCTGTATTCGCCGTCATGGTCGAAGCGTAGGCCGCACTTCTCCATAACGCGGCCGGAGGCGGGGTTTGCAGCAGCGTGAGCTGCAACAAAGGTGCGTACGCCATATTCGCGGCGTGCAAGGTCGATCATGGCCTTGGTAGCCTCGGTGGCATAGCCATTGTTCCAGGCGTCGCGGCGCAGATTGTAGCCGAATTCCCATGCACCGTCCTGATGGTCATGCGGGCCGATGGAGCCTGCGCCGATCAGCAGACCATCCTCCTTGCGGACAAAACCGAAGTGCAGCTCTTTCTCCGCATTGATCGCGGTTTCCAGCCACTTCACGACATCGGCGACGTCGGTGTACAGATTGTAGGGCATGTACCGGTTGACGACAGGGTCGGACAGCCAAACGAACTCGGCTTCAGCATCGTCCAAGGTCAGGGGACGCAGGACGAGCCGCTCGGTTTCGATGACATGGGTGTGCATGGAATCACCTGCTTTCGGAATTGATTTTCCCATGATAACACAAAACCCGCCAGCGCGCAATGGCTGACGGGGGAGTCTTCGACTCGTTTTTTACAGATCAGAAATAATAACGCTTTATTCCAGAACGATGCGGGGGTTCTCCTTGCTGGGACGGTACATGACGAACCGGCGACCGATGCACTGGATGGGCTCTGCACCCAGCTCCGCGCAAAGTTCGTTCAGGGCTTCCTTGGCGGTGAGGGGGCAGTTCTGCTGGATGGCGCACTTGATGATCTCGCGGGCTTCCAGTGCGTCGCTGGCCTGCTTGATGGTGCCGGGGACGATGCCGTCCTTGCCGACGTAGAGGATGGTCTCCATGGTGTTGGCCATGGAGCGAAGGTATGCACGCTGTTTGCTGGTCATGGTGATTCTCCTGTAAATGGCTGATGCCAGGGTTTTGAATGGGGAAATAGGGGATGAAGTCCTTATTCCACGAAGTCGAACTCCATATCGACGATGCGCACGGTATCGCCTTCCTTGGCGCCCTTCTTGCGCAGTGCGTCGATGACGCCCCAGCGGCGCAGGGTGCGGTGGAACCAGGAAATGGACTCGTCATCGTCGAAGTTGACGGATTCGATCAGGTTGTCCATGCTCTTGCCGATGACCTCGTACACCGCGCCGTCAAAGACGATGGTGAAGGGCTCTTCCTTCAGCTTCTCGTCGAAGGTGACCTCCTCCACAAAGTGGACGATGGGCGGCAGAGTCTCCAGCATCTCGGCGGCCTTGTCCAGCAGCGCATCGAAGCCCTGATGGGTCGCGGCGGAGACCACGAAGATGGGGTAGTCAAGGCCCTTCTCCGCTATGTGCTCGCGCAGCATGTTCACGCCTTCTTCGGCGTCGGGCAGATCGGCCTTGTTGCACACCACGATCTGCGGACGATCCGCCAGCTCGCCGTAATTGGCCAGCTCGTGATTGATCTGGTCGAAGTCCTCGGTGGGAATGCGGCCCTCGCTGCCGGCGATGTCGATGACGTGCATCAGCAGACGGGTGCGCTCCACATGGCGAAGGAAGTCATGTCCCAGACCTGCGCCGTCAGCAGCGCCTTCGATCAGGCCGGGAATATCCGCCAGCACGATGTCCTTGCCGTGACGGCGGACGACACCCAGATTGGGGGTCAGGGTGGTGAAGTGGTAGTTGCCGATCTTGGGGCGGGCGGCGGTTACCACGCTGAGGATGGTGGATTTGCCCACGTTAGGGTAGCCGACCAGGCCCACATCCGCGATGGTCTTCAGCTCCAGGTGGAAGGTGTGGATCTCGGTCTTGGTGCCGGGCTTGGCGAAGTTGGGCGCCTGACGGGTGGGCGTGGCGAAGTGGCTGTTGCCCCAGCCGCCGCGGCCGCCCTTGAGGACGGTGCGGGTTTCATTGGGGGTGTCCATATCGGCCACGACAGCGCCGGTGTCCTCGTCACGGATGACGGTACCCACGGGCACCTTGATGATCAGGTTTTCGCCACGCTTGCCGGTGCAGCGGTTGGCAGAGCCGTCCGCGCCGTTTTCCGCCTGGAACTTGCGGTGGAAGCGGAAACCCAGCAGGGTATGCATATTCGGGTCGGCATAGAAGCAGATATCGCCGCCGTTGCCGCCGTCGCCGCCATCGGGGCCGCCGGCCTGCACGAACTTCTCACGATGGAAGCTCAGGCTGCCGTTGCCGCCGTTGCCGGCCTTGCAGGTGATTTTGACATGGTCTACGAAGTTGGACATTGAGAATGATTACCTCCAAAATTCAGGGGAGAGGGGTTAGTTCTTCAGGCTCTGCAGGGGAGCAGGAATACGGCCGCCGCGGGCGATGAATTCCGCGTTGGAGCAGGTATTGACCGGCATGACGGGGGCAAAGCCCAGCAGGCCGCCGAATTCAACGGTGTCACCAGCCTTCTTGCCGACGGCAGGAATGACGCGCACTGCGGTGGTCTTGCTGTTGACCATGCCGATAGCGGCTTCGTCAGCGATGATGCCGGAAATGGTCTCGGCGCTGGTGTCGCCGGGGATGGCGATCATATCCAGACCCACGGAGCAAACACAGGTCATGGCCTCAAGCTTTTCCAGGGTCAGCTGACCGGCAGCGGCGGCTTCGATCATGCCGATGTCTTCGGACACAGGGATGAAAGCGCCGCTCAGGCCGCCGACGTGGTTGGAAGCCATCACGCCGCCCTTCTTGACAGCGTCGTTCAGCAGGGCCAGGGCAGCGGTGGTGCCGGGAGCGCCAGCCATTTCAAGGCCCATCTCGGTCAGCACATGGGCCACGGAGTCGCCGCGGGCGGGGGGGGGGGCCAGGGACAGGTCGACGATGCCGAAGGGGATATTCAGCCGCTGGGAAGCCTCGCGGGCAACCAGCTGACCAACGCGGGTGATCTTGAAGGCGGTGCGCTTGATGGTCTCAGCCACCACATCGAAGGGCTCGCCCTTGACCTTTTCCAGCGCAGTCTTGACCACGCCGGGGCCGGAAACGCCCACGTTGATGGCGCACTCAGGCTCGCCAACGCCGCAGAATGCGCCGGCCATGAAGGGGTTGTCCTCCACAGCGTTGCAGAACACCACCAGCTTCGCGCAGCCGAGGCTGTCGTTGTCCGCGGTGAGTTCAGCGGTCTTCTTGATAATCTGGCCCATTTGGCGCACGGCATTCATGTTGATGCCCGCGCGGGTGCTGCCGACATTCACGGAGGAGCACAGGCGCTCGGTGGTCGCCAGCACCTCGGGGATGGACTCCAGCAGGCGTTCGTCCGCCTTGGTGGCGCCCTTCTGCATCAGCGCGCTGTAGCCGCCCAGGAAGTTGACGCCCATTTCCTTCGCGGCCTTGTCAAGGGCCTTGGCAATGGGGCGGGGATCGCCCTGGCAGATCAGGCTGATGGGGGTGACGGAAATGCGCTTGTTGACGATCGGGATGCCCAGCTCGCGCTCGATGGCTTCACCGGTCTTGACCAGGTCCTTTGCGGTCATGCAGATCTTGTCGTACACGCGGGCCGCGCAGGCTTCTGCCACGGGATGAGCGCAGTCCAGGAGGTTGATACCCAGGGTGATGGTGCGGATATCAAAATTCTGCTCCTGGATCATCTGCATTGTTTGGAGGATCTCGCCGGTTTCAATCATGACGGTTCCTCCTTAAATGCGGTGCATGGCGTCAAAGATGTCCATGCGCTGCATGTGGATGTGCAGGTTCTTCTCCTTGCGGATGGGGTCGAAGGCTTCGTCGATGGCGGCGTACTCCATGCCGGCGCCGTCCAGGTCGACGACCATCATCATGGTGAAGCAGCCGGAGAGGATGGTCTGGGAGATCTCGAGGATGTTGATGTTCAGGTCGGACAGCTTGGTGGCCACGCGGGCGATGATGCCGGTGGTGTCCTGACCGGTGACGGAAATGAGGGCCTTGGTCATAGGGATTCCTCCTTGTATCATAGCTGAAGCATCAGCGTAATGGGCACACAAAAATACTGGCATGTACATATCATGCCAGTATCATAATATAATTGAAAGAACGTCGTTTGTCAAGAGAAAAGACGCGAAAGCGCCTGTACTTTCGGTGCTTTCGCGTCTTGAGTTACCACTGCACGCGGAACGTGCAGCGAGTCGACCCGGACATGGCTGTACTCAAAAGGGTAACTGCAACGCTCTCACCGAAGATGTGACTGAACATGGCGTGGACATATCCGGCGGAACATTCGCACCACAAGGCAGGAATGTGATCGCTGCTGCGCTTGATGCAGCTGCAAACGCAGTTGTGATAGCCGAAAATCACTTCAGTTTCGCTGACATATTCCAGAAAGGCGTATTTGTTCTTTTGTGAAAACAATATGCATCCTTGAGAAAGATTGCCGCCTTTGCTGATGCACGCGGCAATCTCCTGTGCCATGGTTCTGCCATCACCGCAGCGGCATTCACGCCGGATGACGGCGGCTGTATCGGCGTCAAATTGCTTTTCCAGGGATTCACAGATTAGACAGGCCCAGAGGGACTTTTTCGCTACATCAGCGCTGGCTGACAGAGGGTGCATTTCTGCAAAACGATCAGCTTCAACCGGATTGAGCTTGTTTGCGATGGCTGCATGTAGCCGGAGTGCATGAGCATTATCATTCTTTGGCATGGGGCTCCTCCTTACGCCGCCTCATTCGGTCTGTCAAATTGCGCGTGATACAGCTCGTAATACGTGCCGCGCTTGGCCAGCAGCTCCTCATGGGTGCCGCTCTCCACAATGCGGCCCTTGTCCATCACCAGGATGCAGTCTGCGCCGGTGATGGTGGACAGCCGGTGGGCGATGACAAAGCATGTACGCCCATGCATCAGCTGGAGCATTGCATCCTGAATGCGACGCTCGGTCTGGGTGTCCACGTTGGAGGTGGCCTCGTCCAGAATGAGCATGGAGGAGTCCATCAGCATGGCGCGTGCGATGGTCAGCAGCTGCTTCTGGCCCTTGGAGATGCTGTTGCCGCTGCCGGTGACGATGGTGTCGTAGCCCTGGGGCAGGGACAGGATCATGTCGTGGATGTGGGCGGCCTTCGCGGCGCGCTCGACTTCTTCGCGGGTCACGCCGTCGCGGCCATAGGCGATGTTCTCAAACACCGTGCCGTCAAACAGCCACGTATCCTGCAGCACCATGGTGAACTGGCGGCGCAATTCATCGCGGGGCAGCTGGCGAATATCCACGCCGTCCAGCAGAATAGCGCCTTCGGTCACGTCGTAGAAGCGCATAAGCAGGTTGATCATGGTGGTCTTACCGCAGCCGGTTTCGCCGACGATGGCCATGACCTTGCCGGGTTCCGCGGTGTAGCTGACATGGTGCAGCACCGTGGTATCCGCCGTGTAGCCAAAGGATACATCGCGGAATTCCACATGGCCCTGGCAGTCAGTAATGGGCTGTGCGTCCACAGCGTCCGCAGGTTCGGGTTCCATGGCCAGCAGGCCAAGGACGCGCTCAGCGGCGGCCAGCGAGGACTGGATCTCCGACAGAATGTTGGCGAACTCGTTGATGGGTCCGGAGAACTTGCGGGAGTACAGCACAAAGCTGCTCACATTTCCCAGGGTGATGCCGCTTGCCATATACAGCAGCGCACCAAAGATGCTCACCGCGGCCAGGGACAGGTTGTTGATCAGATTGACCGTGGGGCCGGTGACGGCGGCGGTATGATCAGCCTTCCAGGTAGCGTTGACAGCGTTGTCATTGTGGGTGCGGAAGCGGTTGTTGAACTCCTCCTCCTGATGATAGGCGCGGATGGTTTTCAATCCGCTGACGGCTTCCTCGGCATAGCCGTTCATGGCGCCCAGCATCCGGCTGCGCTTGGAGAACAGCGGGCGGACGATCTTGGCGCGCCAGCGGGTCACGCCGATGGAGCAGGGGATCGTCACCACGAAGATCAGCAGCATCTCCGGAGCGATGGTAAGCATCATCACGAAGCTGCCGACCACGGTGATCAGGCTGGAGAGGATCTGCGTGAGGTCAGTGGAGAGCGTTGCGCCGACGGTATCCACGTCGTAGGAGAGGATGGAGATGACGTCGCCTGTCTGATACTGGTCGAAGAAGGAGATGGGCAGCGTGGTCATGTGGTCGAATAGATCCTTGCGCATCTTGCTGACCACATTGCGGCTCAGACGGATCATGATCGCGCTCAGCGCCCAGGAGGTCAGCGAGGTGAAGGCAGCCAGGAGGATCATCAGCAGGACGTACTTGTACACCACCGGGAACTGCACGCCGGCTTCGTGTTCAATGGCGTCGATGGCTGCACCGGAGAGGCGTGGTGAGAGCAATCCCAGCGCATTTCCCAGGATAGATAGCAGCGAGGCGGAAACGATGATCCACTGATACCTGGCAAGATACCGCCACAGCTTCAGCAGCACGACGCTGGTCTTTTCCTTCGGTTTGGCGAAGGCAGGCCCGCGACCGGGGCCGCGTCCCTTGTTCATGCTGCGTCACCTCCCAGCTGCAATGTGCAGAGCTCCCGGTACATGGGGCAGCTTGCCACCAGTTCGTCATGGGTGCCCTGGCCGATGATCCGGCCTTTGTCCATCACCAGGATGTTATCCGCCGCCATGACGGCAGACACGCGCTGGGCCACGATGATTGTCGTAGCCTGTCCGTGACGTTCCCTCAGAGCGCGGCGGAGTTCTCGATCCGTGCGGAAATCCAGCGCAGAGGAGCAGTCGTCCAGCAGCAGGATACGGGGATCTCCTGCCAGCGCACGGCTGATCAGCACCCGCTGCTGCTGTCCGCCGGAAAGGTTGCGTCCGCGGACGGTCAGCTCGTGATCCAGCATGCCGTCCTTTTGATGGATGAAGGAGGCCTGGGCACAGTCGATGGCCTCAAAGATATCCGGATCGGCGATGTTTCGGCCGAAGCGGATGTTTTCCCGCAGGGTGTCCGCCATGAGGAAGTCGGACTGGAACACCACGCCCAGACGGCTGTGGAGCTCTTCCGGGGTGAGCGTCTTGATCGGCTTGCCGCCAATGCGGATCTCACCCTTGTCCACGTCGTACTGGCGCATCAGCAGCGACAGCAGCGTGGATTTGCCGCTGCCCGTGGGGCCAATGATGCCCAGTGTTTCGCCGTAGCCAAGGCGGAAGGTCAGATCGGTGACATTGTCGTAATTCTTGTTGTAGGAGAAGCTGACGTGATCGAAGACGATATGCTCGCGGTCAGCAGATGTGGCAGCGTCCTCCTGCTGCAGGTCAACGGGCATATGGAGGATCTCCTCAATGCGCCGCGCGCTGGCGCTGCCTTTTGAGTACATCACGAAAATACGGGTGACCATCAGCAGCGCGTTCAGGATGATGGTGAAGTAGGACAGAAATGCGATGATCGTGCCGGGTTCCGATGCGCCGCTGTGCACGCGGTATGCGCCTACCAGCACCACGATGGCCAGACCCGCATTCAGGATGAAGCTGGTGGCAGGGCTGACCTTCGCCATGGTGAGGTCGGCGGTGCGCTGACGGGCGGCCAGGTCATCGTTGACCATGCCGAAGTCATCCCGTTCATACTGGGTGCGGGACAATGCACGAATGACCCGCGCACCAGACATGTTTTCCTGCACCTTGCGGACCATCTTGTCCTGTCCCTCCTGCACGCGGGTGAAGAGGGGCACACCCTTCCTGGACGACCAGACGGTGATGGCAGCCAGCAGCGGCAGTGTGGCAATCAGCACCAGCGTCAGCACCGGCTCCAGCAGCAGCGACACGATGATGCCGCCCAGCAGCAGCATGGGCGCGCGGATACCAAGGCGCTGCAGGCGGTCAATCATGTTGTGCACATTATAGGTGTCGGAGGTCAGGCGGGACACGAGGGAAGCGTCGGTTGCGGCGTCCTGCTGCGCAGCGGAAAGGGAAGTCACCTTGCGGAACAGGTCAAAGCGGAGCTTCCGCGTGATCTCGCGGGAAATGTTGGTGGACATGCGGTTGGCACAGCAGTTGCCCAGCCAGGCCAGGAATGCGCAGAGGATCATGCCCAGACCCATCACCCATACGCCGGTCCTGTCGCCAACGGGGGCATACTCGTCCAGGATGATGGACAGCATGCTGGGCAGGAACAGCTCGATCACCGTGCCGCTGATCTTTACGCACATCTGCAGGGCGATGCGCCAGCCGTAGGGCTTTATGTATTGTCCCAGCGTTCGCAAGCGCAGTCGCCTCCTTTGACGTAATCCTCGGCGCGGTCAGCAATGCGCACCATCAGCCGGGAGAGCAGCTCCTGCTCTTCGTCGGTGAAATCCTGGGTGAGGTAGGAGTTCCAGTCATGATAGCAGCGGTAGAGCCGTTCCTTCACGTCCAGCGCCCTGTCGGTGGGATATACCAGCAGGATGCGCTTATCCGTTGCGGAGGGCTCTCGGCGGATGTAGCCCTTTTCCTCCAAAATAGCCAGCTGCCGCGTGACAGACGACTTATTCACGTTCAGCTGACGGGCCATTTCCTCCTGAGAGATGCCCGGCTGGCGGTACAGCGTGGTCAGGTAGGGCGTCTGGCATCCGGCGAGTCCGGTGTCCGCCAGGGCGTTTTCACGGAAGCGCATCGCGCAGCGGTAGGTAATGGAGATCTGCCGCATAAAGGGATGAAGCTTGCGGGGCATGATATCACAACCTTTCAGCAGGAATTGTTGCACATGCAACGATTATACCGCATAAAAAATGTCCCTGTCAAGCGACGACAGGGACAGAGAAACCGACCTGTATTTGTGCAGAGCGGTCATTGGCAGATAAACAGCCCATATTCCTTGGGGAGGGAGAGAATGCCGTCCTTCTGGTGGGCGGCGAATGCGGCAAGCAGCTGCTCATCCGGGATGTCTGCCAGAACGGTCATTCCTTGCATAGAACGCAGATAGGCGATCAAATCGGGCAGGTGGGTAACATCCAGCGCGTCCTTGCGGCTTGCGATGCGAACGTCGCCGAAGTGCTTCTCCAGCTGTGCCGTTCCGTTTTGCAGTGTGAAGCGGTGGTTCGCTGTGCAGGGGAGCCCCAGCATATCCAGCACTGCCTCCACAGCGCCGTGCTCGCCAAATGTCGCGGCGAAAAAGCGACCTTTGGGTTTCAGCACCCGGCGGATCTCGCTGAGCGCCCGGTCAATGTCCGGCACATGGTAGAGCATCATATTGGCGATCACCACATCGAATGTGGCATCCCCATAGGGCAGCGCCATCGCGTCACAAACGGCGTAATCCGCGCAGAGATGGGCGGTATTCTGTCGGGCGGTTTCCAGCATGCCGGCAGACAGGTCGGTCAGGGTGACATGGCAGGCATCAGGCAAAACCACGCCCTGCCACATGCTGCCCGTGCCGCAGCCCAGCTCCAGCACCTTTTCGCCGGGCTGGAGATCATAATGACTGACGATCCATTTACTAAAGGGCTGCTTGTTGCGGCTGTATTTCTCGTGGATGCTGATCCGCGTCTCCAGTCGTGCGCTGGTGGCATACTGATCCTTCACAACGGTCTTGTCAGCGATCGACATTGCACTCACATCCTTTCAGCAGCATAATAGCACATAAAGGCGGGCCTGTCATCAAAGAAAGCTGGTTTGCTGCGGCATCCGCGCGAACATTTCCCGGTTGATGTCGGCGAATTTCCAATGGAGACCGCTCTTTACACATTCATCCCGGAAGATGTCGTAAAGGCGGTCTGCATCCGATACAGTCAGCTCGTAGGCGTTGCCGTATCTGCGCAGGTATTTCTCCCGCACGCCGGGAAAGTCACGTTCCAGGGCGGCGAAGTAGTATTCGCGGTTGCCGGTGCGCAGCGTCATGCCGAAGAAGCACACCACGAAGCGTCCGCCTGCGTCGGCGGTCATGCGTACGATGCGGCGGATATTGTACTCCGTATCCGTGATGTGGGGCAGCAGCGGATTGAGCCATGTGCCGGTGAATACACCGTGCTTCGCAAGGGTATGCATAGCGGCGAATCTATCGGAGGACGGCGAGACCCTCGGTTCGATCCTGCGGCAGAGGGCATCATCCGCGCAGGTGATGGTCAAGCGCGCACAGACGGGTGCATGACGGCTGATGTCCGCCAGAATATCGGCGTCCCTGGCACACAGCGCAGATTTTGTGGTGTAGGCAGTGCCGAAGCGATGCTGCCGGATCAGCTCAAGGGCGCCGCGGGTGAATTGCAGCTCCTTCTCCAGCGGGTTGTAGGGATCGCTCATGCTGCCCATGGTGATGACACCCGCAGAGCGTTTGCTCCGCAGTTCGGTATCCAGCAGTATCAGCGCGTTTTCCTTGGGGCGAACGGTGTCAAAACGGTCGATCTGGTAGCAGGCAGAGCGGGAATCGCAGTAAATGCAGCCGTGGGAGCAGCCACGGTAGATGTTCATGTTCCAGTCGGCGTAAAAGAAGTCCTCCATGCTGCCATGAACGGCCGTCAGCAGATGCTTGGCTTTGAGCGTCTCCATCCGTATCACCTCCTGGGAATATTGTAATGGGATGCTGGGTGATTGTCAACGCGAACACGAAAAAATGTTCGCTTGATGTTGTGGATGAAATTGGCGTATAATAGGGGAGAATCGGGACGACGTCCCGCCAGCAACAGGAGTGTATATATGAAGATTGCACATATCCGCGATTATGTCGGCAAGCACATCCATATGATCGGCATCGGCGGCAGCAGCATGTCGGGCTTGGCGCAGATGCTTATCTCGAAGGGGTATCAGGTATCCGGCTCCGACCGTACGGAGGGGTACCTGATCGGCGACGTCCGCGCGGCAGGCGCGAAGGTGTACATCGGCCATGCGGCAGAGCAGGTGCACGGCGCTGACCTGGTGGTCTATACCGGCGCTGCGGCCAGCGATAATCCCGAGCGCGTCGAGGCGGAGCGTCTTGGCATCCCTTCTATTGAGCGCAGTGTACTTCTGGGCCAGCTGATGGAAGGTTACCCTCAGGCCATCGGCATCTGCGGCGCCCATGGCAAGACCAGCACCACCTCCATGCTCTCCCAGATGCTGGTGGAATGCGGTCTGGATCCCTCCGTTCACATCGGTGGCAAGCTGGACGCCATTGGCGGCTCCACCCGCATCGGCACAGGCGACGCTTTCCTGGCGGAGGCCTGCGAGTTCCGCCGTTCCTTCTTGGAAATGAAGCCCACCATTGCTGTGGTGCTCAACATTGATGCTGATCATCTGGACTGCTACAAGGATATCGACGAGATCGAAGCGACTTTCGGCCAGTTCATGCATCTGCTTCCGGAGGACGGCGTGTGTATCGGCAAGGGCAACGACGAGCGCGTCCTGCGGCAGATGAAGACGCTTTCCTGCCGCACGCTGACCTTTGGTATGACGGCGGAATGTGATTTCCACCCCGAAAATCTGGTGGAGGACGACCGTGGATATGCCTCCTATGACCTGATCGGCGAAGGCAAGAAACTGGCGCACGTGAAGATGGCTGTCCCCGGTGATTTCAACGTGGAGAACGGTCTTGCGGCGCTGACCTGCGCGTATGTGCTGGGTGCGGATATGCAGATGGCTGCTGACAGCCTGGGGCGCTTCATCGGCGCCCACCGTCGGTTTGAGCTGACAGACGTGATCGACGGCGCAGAGATCTTCCATGATTACGGCCACAATCCTGCGGAGATGCGCAATGCGGTGTCCGTCGCCCGCAAGCGCTGCAAGGGTACGCTCTATGCGGTCATGCAGCCCCATACCTTCAGCCGTGTGCGCACGCTGTTCAACGATTATCTCACCTGTACCGAGCAGGCGGACGTCACCGTCGTAATGGACATCTGCGCGGCCCGCGAGAAGGATCCCGGCGACCTGAACAGCGGCATGCTGGTGGAGGGCATGAAGGCGCATGGTTTGAACGCCGTCTGGACGCCATCCTTCGATGACACGGAGGCCTATCTGCGCGCGCATCTCAAACCCGGCGATCTGGCGATCACCATGGGCTGCGGCGACGTGAATATGCTCAATGAGCAGATCCATCGTCATGAATTGGAGAAGAACGCCTGACAGCGAGGGAAATGGGATGAATACCGACTATCCTGTCGAGGCGATGGCAATATTGCTGAACGAAGACTGCATCCTGAAGCGATTCGTGCCGCTGATACAATATAAACAGGGCTTCATCGAATAATGGCGGTAAATCAGCTGCTGCAGAAAGTCAGGACACACATCGCTGTTGCCAAAGCCTTCACGACTACATAATAAAGCAAGCACGCCCCGAATAACCGGGACGTTCTTTTTTGCATCCGTCTGAATATCCT
>JAZNSI010000022.1:0-36779 GCA_045591175.1 Clostridia bacterium | reverse complement strand
GCTCTACCATCTTCAGAATTGCTGGTAATAGTTCCTTTACCTGTGTGTAGTTTCTTTTGGTCATGACAATACCCCCTATGTAGTTATTATCCTACATAGGGGGCTTTTTGTCTATTGTCCGTTTTTACTGGTTCAGTCTATTTCGCCGGACGACCTCTTTTCATATGCGTTATCTCTCGTAGAACCAGCGGATCGACGTACACTTGCCGCTCTTGTCCAGCTGGTATTCCAGCTGCCAGACATGGCCGTCCGCCGTGTTGGCGCGGTAGTAGATTGTCTTCTCCCCCGTGGGCAGAATGGAGATCACGCCCTGCTTGTCCTCATTTTCATAGTACAAGCCGCGCTTGATGCCCGTTGCGCCCACCACCTGTCCGAAATCCTTGTACTGACCGGTGATCTTGCTTTCCTCCATGCCGATCTTGGTGCCGCGGGGGCCTTCAAACTGATTCGTGGTGAAGCAGAGATCTGCCAGCACCCAGCCGCTCTTGGTCTTCATGAAGGAGGCATAGCCCCAATCGTAGGTGTACTGCTCGCACTGGCCCTCCACGGTGTTGAGGATGACCATCTCCGGGCCCTTGCCGTCGCCGTATTTGGTGCGGAAGGCCTCGCGGGTGGTGGTGCCCAGCTTGAGATCCGCGATGGTATCCTCCACCGCGAACACCTTGCGATAGCCGGGGCTGGACTCAAACTTATAGGTGCGCTCCAGCATATTGCCCTGCTTGCCGTAGCCGTTGACGGACACGGCCTTGAGCACCTGATAGCCGCCATAAATGCCCATGTTGAAGGGCGTGCCGTCCCAGATCGGACTGTCCTGATCGGGCTGGGAGCCATCAATGGTATAGTAGATGGTGATGGTCTGGGCCACAGGATCATCCAGGGTCGCCTTGTAGCCGGGGTTCTTCTCCAGATCCTCATCGCTCAGCTTGCCGGGGCGCAGCGTGACAGCGCGCTTCTTGGGATAGGTCTTGGGTGCCAGGTTGCTGTCCGGCTGAAGGGGGGTGGGCAGGTAGATCTGGTAGGTGGAGACCATGACGTCGCTGACCAGGTCGCCATTGACGGCGACAGCCCGCAGCTGATGCTCGCCCTCGCTGAAGGTCAGCGGCCCCTCATAGAGGATGCCGTCCTGGGGCAGCACCGCGAATTTATCCAGCGTGTACCACACCTCGCAGTCCTGACCCTGCAGCAGTTCGATCGTCTGGGCGGCGTTGTAATAGCCCGCCATGACGCTGGCTGCCGGCACCTGAGGCAATATCTCCAGGCGCTGGTTGCGGAAGGACACATTGCCGGTTTCCTTATAGGCCACCGCCAGCAGCGCTGCAGCCTCTGCCTCACGGCCCATCGCCAGCAGCACGCGCACCTGGGAACGGTACGCATCCTGGGAGCTCTTGGCCACTTCAGTGTAGATGTAGGCGTAGACCTCCTCTGCCTCAGCCAGCCGGTCATCCGCTTCATAGGCGCTGCCCAGCTGCAGGAGGCCCGTGACATTGGGCTCCTTCGCCTCGTCGTCCTTCGCCCGGGCGATGAGGAAGTACTCAATGGCCCGGTCGATGTCGCCGGTATGCAGGTATTCCTGACCCACCTGCCACATCGCGGCAGAGGTGGCATCCTGGCCCATGCGGGCCATCAGCACCTGGCCTGAGGGCGTCTTGGTCAGATACACATAGGTGCCGATCACCAGGGCGATCACCAGCACGATGCAGCCAATCAGCACCCACGCCCAGTTGACCAGCCGCTTCATGCGGATGGTACGCTTGGCGCGGCTGTTGCGCTGATGCAGCGCCATGATGGTGGGATTCTCGTTTATGCCGTAGGACAGGGGGGAATTATCCACCGCGCCGTCCTCCAGTCCATAGAAGCGGCCCGTGCTGGCAAGGGTCTCCCGGCGGGAATAGAACGCGCCGGTATCCTCCGCCGTTTCGCGAGGACGCACGTCCTCAAAGGAACGGCTCGCGCCGGTGCTGCCCGGGGCTGCGGGCGGCGGAGGCAGTTCGCTCTCCACCTTGCGCAGATGCCGGCCCTGGCGGAAGCTCATCAGCTCCTCTTCCTCCGTGGCCTGGCGATCCAGCAGCTTTCCGCACCGGGGGCAGACGATCTCGTCCTCCGCGGCATAGGTATTGCAATCCGGGCAAAGCATGCGCTTCACCTCCTGTGTCAGTCTTTATCGGGGCGGTTGTTGATGGACTGGCCGTTGATGACCAGATCGAAGGAGCACTTGAGGAACGCCGCGGCCTTCTCGCACATGACGATGCGGCTCATGTAGATCTGCAAATACTCCATCACCGAGGAGGAATCGTCCATCGTCAGTTCATGGTGGATGACGCGGTTTTCCCGGTCCACGGTGACCTTGTTCTCCTGGATGGAGAAATTCACCCGGTCATGGATGTCGGTTTCATCCGGCCGGCCGTTGCGCACGCGGCTCTTGTGGGCGTCGGATTTATCACCCAGCGCCAGCGCGGCGCTCACGTTGCTGGAGATAAAGCCGCTTTGCTCCTCGTGGTTGCCCACCGCGGTGATGATCTCCATGATGTCCGCCATATCCATGCCGGTCTCCCGCAGGATGGGCAGCAGCAGCACCGCGCCCAGTGGGCCGTGGTCATGGCGATTGACGGAGTTGCCCACGTCATGCACCCAGCCCGCGATGGCTGCCAGTTCCACCTCGCGCGGGGAATACCCCAGCGCCTTGAGGATCCCGCTGGCCGTCTTGCTGACATAGCCCACATGGCGGGGGCCATGCTCGGTATAGCCCATGCTTTCAAGGTAGCGGTTGCCCGCCTTGATCAGCACGCGGATGGACTCATTCTGCTTGATTTCCTGTAATGTGATCATAGGGACTCCTTCCTGGAGAATTGGGAACTAACGCTCCGCTCGCGCCACATGGGATATCCTGCGTCAAGGGACGCTACCAGAGGCTCCCTCCGGGAGGGAGCTGTCAGCCGCTCGTCGGCTGACTGAGGGAGAACGCGGAACCCGCACATGCGGATTGCCGCAGCTATGCGAGTATGCAGCTGGAGGGGGCTTTACGGCTGGGCAATCATGCTGCAGAAGGTGGCTTCCTTTGCAGCTGGGCGAGCTGTTTCGGCGGAATCAGAGATTCCGCGAAAGGCGCGCGTTTCTTTGGCCTGCGGGCCGGAACAGGGGCGTTGCCCCTGTACCCCACCAGGGCCTCCGCGGCCCTGGACCCCGTAAGGGCCAATCGGCCCTTAACCCTTTTTTCTGCTTGTCTGTGCCTTAGTCGTCGCCTTCCATGGCACGCAGGGCGGCGTATTCCTCATCCTCGAAGAATTCCTTCTTCGGCGCTTCACCGCCCAGCATCTCGATCGCATTGCGCAGTTCGATGAAATCCATGTACTTACACTTCTCATCCATCGCCGCTTCCATCAGCACCGGCAGCGCACGCTCGTCCCCCAGCTTCGCCAGATAACTCGCAAACAGCGCCCGGCGCATGGGGTTCTCCTTAAATAAACGAACCGCAAGCTCAAAAACCTGCTCATTTCCCGGATAATTCACCAAAATATCAAGGAAAGCCTCCTGGCCGGCACGATTCGCGTGGGGCAGCTCCTGCAGAATGGGCTGCACGACCACCTTGCCCATGTCCCGCAGACTGTCCAGCGCATTATCCGCCAGCTCGTCGTGATCAGCGCGGTTCACCTGCCACTGGATGTACAGCATCTTGGGCAGCGGAGACTCCATCTCCCGCAGCAGACCGATGGCGGTCATGCGGGCCTCCTCGTTGATGGCAGGGCTCTCGTCCTTGAGCAGCGCCACCAGACGCTTCTCGCAAGGCTTGCCGACAGCCGTGATCTGCTCCAACAGCAGGTCCGGCACAGGGATCTCCCTGTCGGTGTACTCCACCAGCCAGTCCACCAGATCCTTCGCGTCCTCAAACTGGGAGAAGTACGCGCCGGGGGTGACGCCGTCCAGCCACTTGGCAGGCGTGTTGAGGAACATCATGTACACGCGGGGCATATCTGCTTCCATCGCGTCGTAGTTGCGGTACTCCTTGCCGTGATCCTTCATCCACTGGGAGGCAAAATCCGCAAACTTATCGTCAAAGTTAATGCACTTCATGCTGTATCTCCTTCTCCGGCGCAGGCCGGGATGATTTCGTCATGTAGCGGTGGATCCGCCGCAGGATCCGCCGGATGCGCCGCTGGGGCTGAGCCGCATCCTCCATCGCACGCAGGGCAACCGCGTCCGCCCCTTGCATGCACAGGAAGTAGATTTCCACCGCCTTGCACCACAGGGATTGTCCTGCGCTGCCAGCGTGGGCGCGCTCATGGTCGTTCATGCATTTCCACAGGGCCGCAGCCATCTGGGCGATCTCGCGGCTTTGTCCATGCCGGCGGGTTTCCGTCAGCAGCGCCCCCAGGAAGCTCGCCCAGGAGGACGGCTGCCCGCTTTCCTCCACCTTTTGGCAGGCAATAAGGGTGTAATGATCTCCCGCAAGGATGAGCATCTCCTCCCGGCAACCCATTTCCGCCAGGCGGACGAGCGCCCACTGGCGCACGTCGTGACGCAGGAAGGGCTGGCAGAGCAGCTCCTTCAAATACGGGATGAACGCCGCGTCATCCCCGCTAAGCAGCATCTGGACGACCTGCCGTTCCACCACTTCCGCGGAGGTCAGGCACCAGTCGATCAGCCGCCGTTCCCGGCTTCCGGGACGCAGCATGGCCGCCATCGGCAGGCTTTCCGCCGCCATGCGAAGCTCCGTCAGCTGTCGCTGACGCTCCGCCCGGGGCAGCATCCCCGGGATGACCATGAAGCGCTCCTGCCCCTGCTGGGCAGCGGCAAGCATCGTTGCCGCGCTGCGGTCATCCGGGTCAATGGCAATGATCTCCCGCCACAGTTGACGGGCAGTTTCCGTATCCCCCATTTCGCAGTGCATGGTGGCCTTCGCCGCCATCAGGGGGATGCGATGGGGCTGCCGCTTCATGCGGGCAGCGAGGTATTCCTGCATTTCGGGCCAGGCGTCCTGCGCCCAGGCGGCAGTCAGGAAGCCGTCCTCCGCCATCACGGAGTCAGCATACTTCCCTGCCCGGACAAGCAGCCCCCGCGCCAGCCGCCTTTTGCCCCGCTGGTGGAACAGCGTTGAAAGCGCCGTCAGCGTGCGGGGATCCTGCGGATCACAGCGCAGCGCGCGGCACAGATAGCGCAGCGCGCCGTCAAAATCCATTTCCAGCATGCACAGCATGGCCGTGGTGACCAGCAGCCGCTGTTTGTCGGCAGCAATGCGCAGCGCCCGGCGTACGCAGCGCTCCCCCATCTCCCGGTCGCCGGACTGCCAGGCAGTCAGTCCCCGGTGGATCATCCGCTGGGTGCGGTGGGGTTCCTTGGCGTCCGGCATGGTATCCAGCGCCGCAAGGACGTCGCGGGCCGCATCGCCATCCCTGCCCCAGGGATCCTCCTGAAGCTGGTGGTACGCGCAGTCCACCGCCACGGCATTCTGCCCCAGCGCCTGCATGCACCGGGCCATATCCGCCCAGGCGCCCATCTGCTGCGGCGCACGGGAAAGCACCCGGGCCAGCAGCCTGGAGGCCGCCTCCCAGTTGCCCGTCTGCCGCAGTTCCGCCGCCAGGGCCTGCCAGGCGGAGGGCGT
Source organism: Clostridia bacterium (assembly GCA_045591175.1). GTDB lineage: Bacteria > Bacillota > Clostridia > Christensenellales > Aristaeellaceae > UBA11524. The sequence goes on along the minus strand of JAZNSI010000022.1, from coordinate 31,183 downwards.
GTCATCCTGCTCCGCAGCGCGGCGCACAAGGGCCAGCGCATCCACCGCCTGTCCCCGGCGGTGCAGGTTCACCGCACTTTGCCGCATCCGGCTGCCGGACAGGCGAAAGGGATAAAGCACGCCCTGTTCGTTCTGACTCATTCAAACTCCTTGAGTTCCGGATATTAGTCGCGGGTGGCCCGCTCCAGCAGCTCCTTCAGGTCGTCGGTGGAGAAGGCGTACTGGCTGTGGCAGAAATGGCAGCCCAGCTCCGCGCCGGTGTCCTCGTCGATGATGGTCTGCAGCTCGCGGCGGCCCAGAGAGATCAGTGCCTTCTCCATGCGGTAGCGGGAGCAGGCACAGTGGTAGCGCAGCGGAGTGCGCTCCAGCACCTGCAAATCCATGCCGCGGAACCAGTCCTCCAGCAGCTCCTCCTTGGGGGCGAAGGTCATTTCGCGGCTGATGTCGGAGAACATCGGGCTGCGCAGCTCGATCTGGTCGATGACCTCGTCCGGGCAGCCGGGCAGGGGCTGGATCAGCAGCCCTCCGGCCTTGAGCACCGTATCGCCCGCCACCAGCACGCCCAGCGCCACCAGGGACGGCTGCTGCTCGGAGACGGTGTAGTAATTCGCAAAGTCAATGCCCAGTTCGCCGCTCACCAGCTCGATCTGGCCGATGTAGGGCTCGCGCAGGCCCAGATCCTTGATGACGGTCATGTAGCCGTCCTTGCCGATGGCCGCGCCGACGTTCAGCTTGCCGTCCTCGCGCAGAGGCAGCTCGACCTGCGGATCGTCCGCGCAGACCTTGATGTCGCCGTGGTTGGCCACCGCCACGACGGTGCCCATCGGGCCGCCGCCCTTGATGTTGACGGTCACGGACTCGTTCTCGCCCTTCATCATCACGCCCAGCATGCTGGTCGCGGTCATCAGGCGGCCCATGGCGGCAGTGCACACAGGTGTCGCGTGGTGGATATCCGCCGCGCGCTGCACCATGGCTGTGGTTTCGCACATCATCACGCGCACCTGACCACCCATCAGCGTGCCGCGGATCATCTCGTCGCCTTCGCGGCGCTCAATGGAAATGTTCTTCTCAGCATCCATGTTTATGTTCTCCTTGCTTATGTCATGCCTCTTCGGAGCGGCGGGCGGTGAAGTGCCAGCGCTGCTCCTTGTCCCGGGGGGATTCCATGCGGCTGTTGCCGTAAACGTGCACATCCACGAAGCCGCAGCTCGTTAGCAGCGCCGTCAGGCCCTCGCGAGTGTGGGCGCGCTGCTTTTGACTCTCGTCGATGCGGCGGTAGCGGCCGTCCTTCTCCAGCAGGAAGAAGCACAGCGCCATGTCGCACACGCCGGTCTTTTTGTTGAAGCTGTTCTGCCACATGTAGGTCACGTCCTCGCGATCCTCCACGATCAGCTCGTCACCCAGCACGTTTTCCAGTTTCCACGGGGTCGATACGTCGAAGATCAGCGCACCGCCGGGACGCATCGCCGCGTAGGCCGCCCGGAAGAAGGCGCACACGTCCTCGTCCGTCAGCAGATAATTCACGCCGTCGCAGGTCGCGATGACCGCATCCATCTGCCGGTGCAGGTGGAGCTTGCGCATATCCTGCTGGATGAAGGGCAAACCGATGCCCTGCCTGCGGGCCTTCTGCGCGGCGATCCACAGCATTTCCTGGGAGAGATCAACGCCGGTCATCTGGAACCCGCGGCGCACCAGCGGCAGCGTCAATCCGCCGGTACCGCACGCGCACTCGCAGACCTTGCCGCCTGGACCAATGCCATTGACCCGCAGCATTTCCGCGTAGAGATCCGCCCAGCGCTCATAGTTCACATTGTCCATGAGCTGGTCGTATACTTCAGCAAAACTCGTGTACAATTCCTGTTACTCCTGTTTTTGCGGCATGCGGCGCATTGCCGCACCCACGCGCCCGGTCTCCTTGGCCGAGAGGCCCGCCCAGCCGCATTCCCGCAGCCGCTGCGTGAGTCCGAGGGCTTCCGCCGCCTCATATTTCCGTTTTTGTTGGGTAGAAAGCCGCCACGTCATCCCCTGCACCTCCGCGTTTTTCATTGCGGATAGGATGCACATCGGCGGACGCTTTCATGCTTACTTGCCCTACTTGCGTAGCCGTTCTCCCAGGGGACACTTCGTGTCGTTTCTTTATTTGTCCTGACTTGCGTAGCCGTTCTCCCAGGGCTTGAGCTCGCGTTCTTCTTCCTCGTCCTCGTAGTCATCGTCGTCTTCCTCGGCCAGGCCGCGGTTGACCTGCGCGCCCTCGATGCGGCTGTTGATGTATTTATCAAACTGCGCATTGGTGTAGGAAGCCGTGGTGAAGCGGGACAGGGCAAAGCCGATCAGCATATAGTATCCGAAGAGCACCAGCGGCACCCAGATGCTGTTGAACAGCAGCGTGAACAGCACCGTCAGCGCCGCGGGAACCAGGTGCAGCAGACGCACGCCCACGCTCAGGGGCAGGCGGCCGATGGCCAGCAGCAGGCTGTTCTTGATGATGGTACCGAAGCTCATCCTGTAGGTCACCAACATGGGATACGCATAGGTAACAGCCAGGAACCACACGCCGGCGATCATCACCGTGAACATCTGCGGGACGATCATGAACCAGTTGCCCACCGCCAGGCCGCCGTAGAACTCCCAGCACAGATACGCCAGCAGAGGCATGATGGAGGTGATGGCACTCAGGCCCAGCGCCTGCTTCCAGTTTTCCTTCATCGCATCCTTCATGTCGGACCAGATGAAGGCATGCTCATCGCGGGCCCAGTTGCGGGTGACGTAGGCTACGCCCGCCGTCCAGGGGCCGGTGATGGCAATGCAGGGCACCAGCAGGATCAGCGTCCAGTAGATCAGCGTAGGCACCACCTCGACCTGTTCGGCGATCATCGCCTGCATTTCCTCGTCGGAAATGTCCTGGGCAACATACTCGGTGGTGACGGTGCCATCCTCATTGGTGACGGTCACTTCCTCCGTGGGGATGGTGCCGATGGACAGCACGAACATCACCAGCATGCCGATGACCAGCATCGTGGGGATCCAGGACAGCATGTAGATCAGGTTCATGCGGCACAGGCCGTTGAGGCGCACCCGCAGCATCTCAAAGAAGAGCTGCATCCGGGTCTTGGGCAGGTCCTCGGGGGTATAGTCGCCCTTGCCGGACTTGCCATAGTAGTAGTTGTTCATAAACTTGCCGAACATGTGGATTCCTCCTGCCAGGGGCCAGAGCCCCGTAATGTGCCACCATCATCTGTCGAAAGACAGACTGAATCAATATATTATATCATAGGTTGTCGAATTTGCCAATCAAAAAAAGCCCCGGAGGACACATTTCTGCGTCTTCCGGGGCGGAAATAACAGGGAAATCACTCGCTCAGCGCTTCCTTGGCGGACAGTTTCTTCTGCACGCCGCTCCACGCATGCATCACCAGTGCCAGCGCGATAACGCCGTAGGAGATGAACACGCGGAAGTATTCGCCGATGGCCGCGTCGCCGAAGAGGTTCTTGCCAGCGGCGGGCGCCACGATGAACAGCAGGTGGAAGAGGATACAGCCCAGGATCGCCTGGCCGTTGGTGGCCTTGCGGATGCCCGCGCCGCCAACCAGGATGGCCGCGCCTGCGTACAGGCCGACCTGCTCGTGTGCGCCATAGGTCTGGAAGGAGCCCATGTTCTGCACGAAGATCAGCTGACCCCAGCCAGCCAGCACGGTGGAGATCATGATGGCGATCACGCGCACCTTATCCACATTGATACCGGAGGCGTTGGCCACCGTACGGTTCTGGCCCACCGCGCGGAACTGCTGGCCCAGACGGGTCTTGAGCAGCGCGGAGTTGAAGATGCACAGCACGCCCACCACGATGAAGGTGACCATGGGCACCTTGACCATGGAGAAGGCGGAGGCCACCGCGGGGATCTGGTACAGCAGCACGGAGGCCACCATCACGCCCAGGTAGACCAGGCCGCGCTTGATCTTCATCTTCTTCATCAGCAGCAGAGCGACCGTCAGCACCGCCAGCACGCCGAAGAGGATGTACATCGCGGTACCGAAGTCAACGCTCCACAGGCCGTCCAGCGCGTACTTGAAGCCGCGCTCGGTGGACAGGTCGATGGTGTTGGCAACGCCGGTGGAGCCCTTGATGACAAGGCCCGGGGCCTTCAGGGGGATCAGGTTGCCGAAGATGAACAGGAACAGCAGCTGGTACAGACCGTTGGCGAAGTAGCCAAGGATCAGGCCGCCGATCATTTCCTGGCCCTTCATCTTGTTGAGGAGTTTGCCGATCAGGAAGCCGAAGAAGGCAGCCAGCGGCACGGTCATCAGGGCAGCCAGGGCCATGCCGGGCAGGCCGCTCACGCCCCACTCGATCACCCACAGCACGGCAATCTGGGCCGCCATGGCGCCGATGGTGATGGCGAAGTTGATGCCCATGCCCGCAACGATGGGGATGATCAGCGCCAGAACAATGAAGGCATTGCGGCTCAGGCGGCCAAAGAGTTCGTACATCACGAAACTCAGGGACTGACCGCTGCAGGCCAGACAGACGATACACATCACGATGAACATGATCGTCACGGCGTTTTCACGCAGGATCTTGCTCCAATTATACTTACGCACGCGAACCACCTCCGGACTTGGTCAGGGCATAGAGGATGATGCCGTTGGAGATCAGGATGCGCAGGGTCTCGGAAATGGTGGAGCCGGGCACCAGCACGTTCGCCACAGGCATGCCAAGGGTCAGAACGCCCTGGAACAGGAAGGTACCGATGAGCACATGGCTGATCTTGCAGCGGGACGTGGACGCGCCGCCGATGAGGATCGCGGAGGCCGCGATGAAGCCCATCTGACGGGGCGCAGTGTACAGCTGCATGAAGCCGTAGCTCTGGGAATACACCAGAATACCGATGGCGCCCAGGACCGTGGACAGCACGGTACCGATGACGCGCATCTTGTCCACATTGATGCCGGTGGCCTCCGCAAAACGGGGGTTGTTGCCCACAGCCTGCATGGCCACGCCGGTCTTGGTGCGGGTGAAGAGCCACACCAGGAAGCACATCAGCAGCATGAAGAGCAGCAAGCCCGTGGGAACCACGAAATCGCCGATCTCAAAGGCCAGGAAGTCATCCAGCACATGCTTGAAGTTGGTGGAATCCAGGCCGATGGTGTTGCGCAGGCCGGTACCCATGGGCCAGCGCAGCTTCAGGCTCTTGAAGGGCAGCACCAGCCAGGCAATGCACATCAGGGACACGATGGAGAATCCGACGTAGGTCGTCACGGACATCTCCTCGCCCTTGAGGCGGTTGAGGAGCTTGGAGTACAGCCAGCCGCAGATAGCCGCGATCACCACGCCCACCAGGATAGCCACGATGAAGCCCCACACGCCGGGGATGCCCCATTCGATGGTCACCAGACCGCCGATCAGGCCCGCAACCAGACCGATAGGCAGGCCCAGGTTCAGGCTGATGCCGCACTGGATGCCGGGCACCATGGCCAGAACCATCACGGCGTTCATGCCCATACGGACCAGAGAGTTGGACAGCAGCGCCGCCAGGCTCAGGTCGAACCACAGGCACATGAAGCACAGCAGGATGAAGAACACGCCCAGCACGATGCGCGGGATGCCCAGCTTCTTGCTCAGCAGCTCGTAATACAGGATGACCAGCGCGGCCACCACCAGCGCCAGCGCGCCGTAGAGCAGGTCGTCCGCATAGCGGATGAGCGCCGCGGTGGTGGGTGCAGTCACCGCATCGCCGCTGCCCGCCGCCATGTAGCGGTCATACAGATCGGTAAAGGTTTCGCCCTGCTGCAGCACAACGCTGCTGATGGTGCCCTTCAGCGTCTTGAGGGCGTCATCATCCAGAGCGGGATAGATCTCCTTGAGCGCAGCGCCCACAGCGTTGAAGGCTTCATCCGCCTCCGCCTGGGCAGCCTGCATCTCTTCCGTCGCCTTGAAGCCGGACATGTCCACCTGGACAGGCTGTTCCTCGCCGACCTCCTGGCCCGCGTCGATCTTCGCCTGACGCTCCGCTTCGGCCTTGGCCTCCGCCTCGGCAATATGGGCGTCGATATAAGCCTGTTCGGCGTCCGCCTTCAGGGTGTAGTAGGTTTCCATCTTGGCGGCGTAATCCGCCACGGCGGGCTTCAGCGCAGATACATCGATCGTGCTGTAATCCGTCTCGGTGTTGGCGTACTTGGCGCGGGTTTCTTCCTCCGCCTTGTCCGCAGCGGCACGGCGCTCTGCCATGGTGCCGCCGTTAGCCTTGGCCACCTGCATCGCTTCCTTGCGGGCCAGCTCAACGTAGGTTTCCACCAGGCCGTCGCCGGTCACGTCCAGCAGGGTACGGATACGCAGTTCCTCAACGGTGCGCACAGCCGTCTCGCTGTCGCGCTTGGGCAGGTGGATACCGCCCACGACAGCCATCACAACGGCCGCTGCCACCAGCACGATGGCAAGGATCCGCTGTATCTTATTCTTCGTCACTGTATCTCACCTCACTCACTTGTGTTCGCCGGGCTTGATGCCGCTCATCGCCAGGCCGAAGTCCGCATCGCTGGCGTCCGGCGGCAGGGTGTCGACCAGCTTGCCCTCGGAAACGATCATAATGCGGTCACAGATGCTGCGCAGCTCCTGCAGCTCGGAGGAGACCATCACGATGGTCATCCCCTTCTCGCGGTTCAGCTTGACCAGGGTCTCCAGCACCAGCTTCTTCGCGCCGATGTCAATGCCGCGGGTCGGCTCGGAAACGAAGAGGAAGCGCGGATTCATCGTCAGGGCACGGGCAATGCAGACCTTCTGCTGATTGCCGCCGGAGAGGGTGCCGGAATGCTGCGTCGGGCCGAAGCAGCGGATGTCCAGCTCCTTGATCATCGTTTCCGCCTGATGGCGGATGGCGCCGCCGCTCTTGAGGGTGAAGGGGCCGATCTTGCGCAGGAACTCGCCGTTGACCTGCATGGCCGTGAAGGCAATGTTGTCCTCAATGGACTGATCCAGCAGCAGACCCACGCCCTTGCGGTCCTCAGACACCATGGCGATGCCGGCGCGCAGTGCGTCCGCCGCGTTTCCCAGCTTCAGCTCCTCGCCGAAGATTTTCACTTCGCCGGAGGAGGAATACAGGCTCATCACGCCATTGGGGATGCCCAGCTTGCCCTGGCCGGCCAGGCCGCCGATACCCAGGATCTCGCCCTCGAACACGTCGAAGGACACACCGCGCACTTCCTCGCCGGACATGTTGACGTACAGGTCCTTGACCTCCAGCGCCACATTGTCATGGGGAACCTCGCGGGGCTCGGTGCTGACCATGGCCTCGCCCTTACGGCCGATCATCAGCTCGGCCAGCTCAATGATGCTGGTGTCCTTCTTGTCCAGGCAGGTGACCAGCTTGCCGTCGCGCAGGATGGTGATGGAATCCGCCGCCTCCATGACCTCATCCAGACGGTGAGTAATGAAGATAATGGCGATGCCGCTCTCCGCGATGGCCTTCATCACGCTGACCAGCTGCTTGGCCTCGCTCTCGGTGAGGACAGCGGTGGGCTCGTCAAACACCAGCAGCTTGATGCCGGTCTTGTCGATCTCGCGGGCGATCTCGACGAACTGCATGTAACCCACGGGCATGCCTTCCACGCGGGTATACTCGTCAATGGACATGCCAACGCTGTCCAGCGCCTTACGCGCGGCGGAGGACATGGCGTCCATATTCAGCGTTTCAAGATTATGGCCCAGCATGCGGCTGACGAGGTTCTTCTTGGTAACCTCGCGGTTCAGCTTGATATTCTCGGTAACGGTGAAGCCCGGCAACAGCATAAACTCCTGATGCACCATGCCGATGCCCTTGGTCATCGCGTCATGGGGAGAAGAGATACTCGTCTTTTCGCCATCCAGCAGCACCTCGCCGCCAAAGCCGCCCGTAGCATGAATAACCGGCATACCGAACAGTACGTTCATCAGCGTGGACTTGCCCGCACCGTTTTCGCCCAGCAGCGCGTGGATCTCGCCCGGACGCACCTTGAGCGTCACATCGTTGAGAACGGTATTTTCACCATAATTCTTGCTGATATTTCTCATTTCCAGAACATACTCAGCGCTCAATTCGGTGAACCTCCTTTGCAAAAGTTGAGCCCGCCCGAAACGGGCGGGCTCTGAATCGCCTTACAGATTACTGCAGGTAGTCGTTGAAATCAACGGGAGCCAGCAGGATGGTGTAGTAGTTGTCGAAGGTGGTGCCTTCAGCGTTGGTGTAGTTGGCAACCTTAGCACCGGCGATCTTGGCATTCAGCAGCTCAGACAGCTTGGCAGAGTCGTTCGCGCTGGTCAGCTGGCCGTCGATGTAGGCCTTGCCATACTCAACACCGATCTCGATGATGGTCATGGCAACGGGGGAAGCCCAGGTGGAGTAGCGGCCGGTAGCACCGTGCTCTTCCAGCTTGGCAGCGATCTGCTTCAGAGCGGCCTCGTCATCGCCGCCAACAGCCAGCTCCAGACCCAGGGTCGCGGGGAAGGCGTGGTAGGGAGAGGGGCAGCAGGGCTGGGGATAGTAGGCGTTGGGCTGGGACAGAACAGCAGTCTGCAGAGAGGGCTGCATGCCGCAGTTGGTGGTGAAGAAGGCAACCTTCTTGCCCTCGTACTTAGCCATCTGCTGGGGGACGTCCTCCAGGATGAACTGCTGGGAAGCGGACAGGCCGGCCTCAGCGGTGGGGTCGGGAGCGGTCACGTCAACGAACTCGATGCCCAGCATGTCGGCATTTTCCTTCATCAGGGTGTGACGGCCAACGATCAGCTCCATGGCCATGTGACGGGGGAAGGAGTAGTGGATGAACACTTCGATGCCCCACTCGTCGCACTTTTCCATGATGGTGTCGCCCTGAGCGATCTCGTCAGCGTACATGACAACGTCAGCAGCGGCGGAGATAACAGCGGGGTCTTCCTGGGGGGTGCCGGCGATCAGCAGGACCTCGTCACCGCGCAGCTCGCGAACCTTGTCGAAAGCAGCCTTGGTGCCGGGGACAGCCTGGCAAACCACGATGGCCTTGACTTCGGGATCAGCGGCGAAAGCCACGATCTTGGAAACGGTGGTCTCCATCTCGGCCATGAAGTTGTCGGGGTAGGTGTCGGTGATGATGTGCTCAGCGCCCCAGGTGGCGATGGCCTTCTCGGCAGCGCGGAATTCTTCCTCGCCCTGAGACACGGTACCGGTCAGGATAGCGATCTTCCAGTTGCCTTCCTCAGCCACGGCGAAGGTCGCCATGGAGAGCAGCATTGCGATAGCCAGCGCAAGGCTCAGCAGCTTCTTCATAGTAGTTTCCTCCTTCAAATATCCGGTCAGGTGATTTCGCCCGTTCCGAATGTGATTGATAAGACAATACCACATATTTTCAACGCTGTCAACGCTCCCCCATCAGCGGAAAATTTTCGTTATTCTTCTCGCAAACCCAGTATTTTCAAGGCTTTGCGGCTTTTCGACCATTTTGCTTCGTTTCGGAAAAACATCAAAAACACAATCCGAACATGCTGTATACATGCATGAATATACGCCAGGCCGCCTCAAATCCCCCGGACACAGCAAAAAGCCCGCCCCCATTCGGGAGCGGGCGTATGGTACGCTTACTTCAGCAGAGCCTCGGAAGCGACGCGCAGATCAGCATTCAGCTGCTCAGCAGTGGCCTTGTCGGCGGCGTTGGTGTTGACGTAGAGCTTGATCTTGGGCTCGGTGCCGGAGGGGCGCACGCAGACCCAGTTGCCGTTCTCCAGCTCGAAGTACAGCACGTCGGAGGTGGGCAAACCGGTGGGCTCGGACACGCCATTGGCAGTGCGCAGGCCAGTCTTGTAGTCGCGCACAGCAGTGACCTTCATGCCGCAGATCTCCGCCGGGGGATTCGCGCGCAGGCCAGCCATGATTTCCTTCATGCGGCCCAGGCCTTCCTTGCCGGGCAGGGTGACGGACACGACCTTCTCCACAAAGTAGCCGTACTCCGCGAAGATGGACTGCACATAGTCATACAGGGTGATGCCCTGGGCGGCGCAGGCGCAGGCAACCTCGGCGATCAGCATGGAGGCGTTAACGCCGTCCTTGTCGCGCACGAAGGTGGAGGAAAGGAAGCCGTAGCTCTCCTCGAAGCCGAAGAGGAAGGTGTGGCTGCCGGTATCCTGGAACTGCTGGATCTTTTCGCCGATGAACTTGAAGCCGGTCAGGGTCTCGAACATCTCCACGCCGAAGGACGCAGCGATCTTGTTGGACAGGCTGGTGGACACGATGGACTTCACCGCCGCGCCGTTCTGGGGCAGGGTACCCTGCTTCTTCTTGGCGGACAGGATGTAGTGCAGCAGCACGCAGCCGATCTGGTTGCCGGTCAACAGCTGCCAGTCACCAGCGCTGGTCTTGACGGCCACGCCCAGACGGTCACAGTCGGGGTCGGTGGCGAAGATGACCTTCGCGCCCTTCTCGTCCGCGAGCTTGATGGCCAGGCGGAAGGTATCGGGCTCTTCGGGGTTGGGCACCTTGACGGTGGGGAATGCGGGATCGGGCAGCTCCTGCTCCATCACGACGGAGACGTTGGAGATGCCGATCTCCTTGAGGATGCGGCGGACAGGCACATTGCCGGAGCCGTGCACGGGCGTGTACACGATGGACAGCTCGGCGCCCATCTTCTCCAGCATTTCGGGCTGGACGCACAGGGTCTTGACCTCGGCGATGTAGTCGTCGTCAACTTCCTTGTTGCCGATGTACTTCAGCAGGCCCTTCTCGATGGCTTCCTGCTCGTCCATCAGGGTGCAGTCGGTGTACTTGGTGGCGCGGATGATCTGGGTAATGCCCTCGGCAGCCTCGGGACCGACCTGCGCGCCGTCCTCACCGTAGACCTTGTAGCCATTGTACTGGGGCGGATTGTGGGACGCGGTGATGACGATGCCGGCGATGGCGTTCAGATGACGCACGGCATAGCTCAGCACGGGCACCGGACGCAGCGCGTCGAACAGGAACGCGGGCACGCCCTCCTGAGCCAGCACCAGCGCGGTGTCTTTGGCGAACTCAGCGGAGAAACGGCGGGAGTCATAGGCGATGACCACGCCGCGGGCAGCCTGCTCGGGGGTCTTGAGCAGGTACTGGGCCAGGCCCTTGGTGGCACGGCGGACATTGTAGCGGTTCATGCGGTTCATGCCGGCGCCCAGCACACCACGCATGCCGGCGGTACCGAAGCTCAGCTCGGTATAGAAGCGATCCTCGATCTCCTTGGGATCATCAGCGATGGCCTTGAGGTCGGCGATGGTATCAGCGTCGGCAGCGAAGTCCTTGAGCCACTGCTCGTAAGCGGTCATAACGTCCATGATTTTGTCCTCCTGTAATATTCGTTGGAGTCCCCGATGACGGGGCGTAATCATACAATTACCATTATACTGGCAACAGACGGATTTTGCAAGAGGGACATGCGCTTTCCGGGCAATGATTCACGACAAAAATACATGCATCCGCGCCGCACAGGGATTGCACACCGGCGGCCGGCGTGATACAATGGGAACAGCATTCACGAAGGAGGCCTCCATGTACTCCGAACTTCAGCAGATCATTGATTCCTCCCGCCGCATCGTATTCTTCGGCGGCGCGGGCGTAAGCACCGAATCCGGCATCCCTGACTTCCGCAGCGTAGATGGATTGTACAACCAGCACTACGCCTTCCCGCCGGAAACGATCCTGTCCGCCACCTTCTTCCGCCGCTGCACGGAGGAATTCTACCGCTTCTACCGCGACAAGATGCTCCCCCTTGATGCCCAGCCCAACGCCGCGCACGGCTTCCTCGCAGAGCTGGAGCAGGCAGGCAAGCTCACCGCCGTCATCACCCAGAACATCGACGGGCTGCACCAGGCAGCAGGCAGCAAAACCGTGCTGGAGCTGCACGGCTCCATCCACCGCAACAGGTGCCTGAAGTGCGCGAAGTTCTTCCCCCCGGAGTACATCCGGGACAGCAAGGGCATCCCGAAGTGTGAGTGCGGCGGCGTGATCAAGCCGGAGGTAGTCCTTTACGAGGAGGGGCTTGACGACGACGTGCTGGCTGCGTCCGTGCACCACATCCGCCAGGCGGACACGATGATCATCGCCGGAACCAGCCTGACCGTGTACCCGGCGGCAGGGCTGGTGCATTACTTCCGGGGCAAGCACCTCATCCTCATCAACCGCGACGTAACGCCCATGGACGATCAGGCTTCCCTGGTCATCCACGACAGCGTGGGCAAGGTGTTTTCCGCGCTTCACATCGGCTGAAATTGTACCTAATTCAATACAAAGAGCACGCTGGATTGACACCCATTCGTCCGGCGTGCTATACTTTTTCTGTTGTGCGAAGGGAGGGATTTCCATGGATATTTCCTTCAAGACCACCGAGGGCGCGTTCAACTACCGCGCCGCAGCGATCATTGTGCACGATGGCAAACTGCTCGTCCTGCAGGATGAGGGAATCCCCCATGACTACCTCCCCGGCGGACGCGTTCATCTGGGCGAACCGGCAGAAGCTGCTCTCGCCCGCGAGCTTCGCGAGGAGCTGGACATCAGCCTGCCGCCGCACCGTTTGGCTTTCATGGCCGAGTCGTTCTTCACGCTGATGGGCACCCGCTACCATGAAATGTGCCTGTACTACCTGACGGAAGCACCGCCGGAGCTGCTGCGTCGCGGCGACCGCTTCACCCGGGCGGAGGGCTGCGAGGTGCATCACTTCCGCTGGGTGAAGTTTGAGGAGCTGCGCGAAATGTCCTTCTTCCCGATTTTCCTCAAGGAGCGCATCTTCTCCCTGCCGGATTCGCCGGAGTTCATCAGCCTTGACAGCGACTGAAAAGGCGTCCTTGCCGGCACTTTTCACGAGCAACTGGTTGGTTAGTGTGCTCTATTGTCTTTTCCTTTGCGGCTGGGCGAGCTGTTTCGACGAATCCTCGCGGATTCGTGAAAGGCGCGTGGAGGTTTTTCCGTCTGCGGACGGAGGTCTCCGACGGCAAGGGGCCCTGCCCCTTGACCCCGCGAAGGGCCATCGGCCCTCTCGACACCCTTTTTTCCGCTTCCTTGTGAGTTGATTTTTTGTGAAAGGATGATATATATGTCTTCTATTGATACCCGTTGTGTACAGGCTGGGTATACGCCCGGCAATGGCGAACCCCGTCAGATCCCCATCGTACAGTCCACCACCTTCAAGTATGCCACCTCCGAGGACATGGGCAAACTCTTTGACCTCGAAGCCAGCGGCTACTTCTATACCCGCCTGCAGAACCCCACCAACGATTACGTCGCCGCCAAGATCGCGGCCCTCGAAGGCGGCACCGCAGCCATGCTGACCTCCTCCGGTCAGGCGGCGAACTTCTTCGCCCTCTTCAACATCTGCAACGCCGGCGACCACATCGTCGCGTCCTCCTCCATCTACGGCGGCACCTTCAACCTCATCAGCGTGACGCTGGCCAAGATGGGCATCACTTCCACCTTCGTATCCCCCGATGCGACGGCGGAAGAGCTGGACGCGGCCTTCCAGCCCAACACCCGCGCCATGTTCGGCGAAACCATCGCCAACCCCGCCCTGACCGTGTTGGATATCGAGAAATTCGCCGATGCAGCCCATCGCCACGGCGTGCCGCTGATCATCGACAACACCTTCCCCACCCCCGTCAACTGCCGTCCCATCGAGTGGGGCGCGGATATCGTGACCCACTCCACCACCAAGTACATGGACGGCCATGGCGTGGCGGTGGGCGGCGCGATCATCGACGCGGGCAAGTTCGACTGGATGGCCCATGCGGACAAGTACCCCGGTCTGTGCACCCCCGACGAGAGCTACCACGGCATCACCTATGCTGAGAAGTTCGGCAAGGAGGGCGCCTTCATCACCAAGTGCACCAGCCAGCTGATGCGCGACCTGGGCTGCATCCAGAGCCCCCAGCATGCCTTCTACCTCAACCTGGGCCTGGAGAGCCTGCACGTCCGCATGCCCAAGCACTGCGAGAACGGCCTGGCGGTGGCTTCCTTCCTGAAGGAGCATCCTGCGGTCAAGGCCGTGGCCTTCCCCCACCTGCCCGGCGACAAGTACTATGACGTCGCCATGAAATATATGCCCAAGGGCGGCTGCGGCGTGGTGTCCTTCGAGCTCAAGGGCGGACGCGCCGCTGCGGAGGCCTTCATGAAGAACCTCAAGCTGGCCGCCATCGAGACCCACGTGGCGGACGCCCGCACCTGCTGCCTGAATCCCGCCACCTCCACTCATCGCCAGATGAGCGAGGAGCAGCTGGCTGCCGCCGGCATCCCCGCGGGCCTGGTTCGCATCTCCTGCGGCCTGGAGGGCGCAGAGGATCTGATCGCTGACATCGCCCAGGCGCTGGAGGCCGTCAAGTGACCGAAAAGCTGACCCGTTTCGCGCTGATCTGCCTGTGCGTGCTGCCAGTGTGGCTCATCATCCGCAAGCCCTGGAAGCGTCCTGCCGGACGAGAAGTCGCCCTGGGCCTGTTCGTGATGTACATCGTCGCGTTGCTGGTGATGGCGCTGGAGGGCAGCTGGGACTCCCCTGCCGCGATGCTGGCCAGCGCCCGCGAGCGTCTTTCCACCGGCGAGGGCCTGCGTTTCATTCCCTTTGAGACCATCCGCCAGCAGTTCTCCACCATCGACACGGACGAGTCCCGCACCCAGCTGCTGGGCAACACGCTGCTGTTCCTGCCTTGGGGATTCTTCCTGCCGCTTTTGTGGCAGCGATTCCGCCGGTTCTTCCCCATCGCGGGCATGTGCCTGGGCCTGACCTGCTTCATCGAGTTCACCCAGCTTTTCATCGGCCGCACGGTGGACGTGGATGACCTGATCCTCAACTTTGCCGGAAGCATGGTTGGCGCGGGACTGTGGTGGGTGTGCCACCGGATCGCCCGCAGAAAGGAGTAACCATGCGCTACACATTCTGCCCCGACTGCGGGCAGCGTCTGACCTCCCGTCCCATCGGGGACGAAGGCCTCGTCCCGTGGTGCGATGGCTGCGGACGTCCCTGGTTTGACGCCTTCTCCACCTGCATCATCGCAGCGGTGATGAACGCCGAGGGCAATATTCTGCTCCAGCGGGAGACCCGCCGCCCGGACCGCGAGGTGCTGGTAGCCGGCTACATGAAGCCCGGCGAATCCGCCGAGGACGCCGCCTGCCGCGAGATCGCCGAGGAAACCGGCCTGACCGTGACGGCGCTGCGGTACGTTGCATCCTATCCGCACATGGACGGCAACATGCTGATGCTGGGCTTCACCGCCACAGCGGAGGGCGACGCCCGCCCTGCCTCCAGCGAGGTGGTGTCGTCCCGGTGGTGCACGCCGGAAGAGGCGATTTCGTCTCTGCGGGAAGGCAGCATCGCGCAGCAGGTGGTCATGGCCATACGCGACATGAAATAACGCATATCAAAAGGCTCTCCCAGCGGGAGAGCCTTTTAACTTGTCATCAGAAGTTTCGGGACATATCGTACTTCGAGTAGAACTCGTTGCGGAAGTCCAGGAAGCGGTCCTCCTTGATCGCCTCGCGGATCTGCTCCATCAGGTGCAGCAGGAACCGCAGGTTGTGGATGGACACCAGGCGGCCGCCGGTGATCTCGCCCGAGCGCAGCAGGTGACGGATGTAGCCGCGGCTAAAGTTGCGGCAGGTGTAGCAGTCGCACTCGTCATCCAGGGGACCCCAGTCACGGGCGTACTGGGCGTTCTTGATGACGACGCGGCCCTTGCTGGTCATGGCGGTGCCGTTGCGGGCCACGCGGGTCGCCAGCACGCAGTCAAACATGTCCACGCCGCGCAGCACGCCCTCCACCAGGCAGTCGGCACTGCCGACGCCCATCAGGTAGCGGGGCTTGTTCACCGGCATGTAAGGCTGGATCTTCTCCAGCATGTCGTACATGATGGGCTTGGGCTCGCCCACGGAGAGGCCGCCGATGCCGTAACCGATGAAGTCCATGTCCGCCAATGTCTTGGCGCTCTCGATGCGCAGATCCTCGTAGAACGCGCCCTGCACGATGCCGAACAGCGCCTGATCCTCGCGGGTGTGGTGCTTCTTGCAGCGCTCGGCCCAGCGGTGGGTGCGCTCCATGTTGACCTTGGCGGTTTCGTAGTCGCAGGGATAGGGGCTGCACACGTCGAAGGCCATGGCGATGTCCGCACCCAGGGCCTGCTGGATGTCCATCGACTCCTCCGGGCCGATGAAGTGACGGCTGCCGTCCAGATGGCTCTGGAAGGTCACGCCCTCCTCCTTGATGGTGCGGATGCCCGCCAGGGAAAACACCTGGAATCCGCCGGAGTCCGTCAAAATCGGCTTGTTCCAGTTCATGAACTTGTGCAGACCGCCGGCTTCCTTCACCAGGTCCTCGCCTGGACGCAGGTGCAGGTGGTAGGTGTTGCTCAGCATGATCTGGGTGCCGATCTCCTCCATCTCGCGGGGAGTCATGGCCTTCACGCAGGCAGCGGTGCCCACTGGCATGTAGATGGGCGTCTGGATGTCGCCGTGGGGGGTGTGGAGCACGCCGAGGCGCGCACCGGACTGCTTGCAAACGTGCAGCAGCTCATAGGAAAAGGGCTTGCTCATTGAGCACCTCCATCAGGGTTGGGGGCAAGATTCTCGTTGGATTCAGCGGGAGCCTCCGGGGCAGGTGCGGCCTCCGGCTGCAGGATGGTCGCCGCGGAATTGGCGAAACGGATCGCCATGTCGGTCAGCTCGTCCGCATAGTTATTCCACACCGAGCCGCAGGGCAAGTGCTGGAAGGTCATGATGTTCTTCGTCGTGGGATGCTCAAAGGTGAGCTTGTAGCCCCACAGGGCGATCTGCTGGCCGGGGATGCCGTGGCCGTAGCGGTGATCGCCCCACAGGGGTGCACCCATTTCCTTCATCTGCACACGGATTTGGTGCTTGCGGCCCGTTTCCAGCCGCAGCGAGCACAGGGACGTGCCGTTCTTCCGCGCCAGGCAGTGCCCGTGGAGGATCGCCTCCTGGGCGCCGCGCTCGTCCGCATCGCAGACCATCACGCGGTTCATGCGCTCATTCTGGATGAGGTAGTTGATCAGGGTGAACTTGTCCTTCACCTGGCCCTCGGTGACGCAGAGGTACTCGCGGCCCATCTCATGCTCGCGCATCTGGGCAGAGAGGCGTGCCGCCGCCTTGGACGTACGGGCGAAGACCATCAGGCCGCCGACAGGACGATCCAGCCGGTGCACCAGGCCCACATACACGTTGCCGGGCTTGTTGTACTTGACCTTGATGTACTCCTTCACCATGGAGAGGATGTCCGCATCCTTGGTCTTGTCCGCCTGGGAGAGCATATTCGGGGGCTTGACCGCCACGATGACGTGGTTGTCTTCATAAACGATGTTAATCATGGTACCACCTTCCGCTGGCGCCGGCGGGCAGGACGCCGCCGGAGGTGACAGGCAGGCACAGCTCCTGGGAGTCGATCTTGCCGCCGTGACGGCTGACGACGCACTTCTCCAGCATGTTGCTGAGGACGCTGGCCTGGAAGCCCGTCGTGTAGGAGTTGATCAGGTAGAACAGTGGCTGATCGCTGAGTACCTGCGCGCAGGTGTCGATCAGGCCGAAGAGCTCGTTCTCCAGCTTCCAAACCTCGCCGGAAGGGCCGCGGCCATAGCTGGGGGGATCCATCAGGATGCCGTCGTACTTGTTGCCCCGGCGGATCTCCCTCTGCACAAAGCGCAGCGCGTCCTCGACAATGAAGCGGAAGCGGTTCTCCGGCAGACCGCTGAGATCGCGGTTCTCCTTCGCCCACTGCACGATGCCCTTGGACGCGTCCACATGGGTGACATGCGCGCCAGCGGCAGCACAGGCGATGGTCGCCGCGCCGGTGTAGCCAAAGAGGTTGAGCACCTTCACGTCCGTGCGGCCGGAATTGCGGATCAGCTCCTGCATCCACACCCAGTTGGCGGCCTGCTCCGGGAACAGGCCCGTGTGCTTGAAGCTGGTGGGCCGGACATAGAACTCCAATTCCTGATGGCGGATCGTCCACCTCTCCGGCAGGCGCGTCAAAAACTCCCACTCGCCGCCGCCCTTTTCAGATCGGTGGTAATGGGCCTGCGCCTTGCGCCACAATTCCGGATTGGCCTTGGGCCAGATGGTTTGCGGATCAGGCCGGCGCAAAATGACATTGCCCCAGCGCTCCAGCTTTTCACCGTCGCCGGTATCGAGGACTTCGTAATCTTCCCAGGTGTTGGCTAAGAACATGGTTGTACTCCTTTACGAGGGGGCTGCCAGTCGGGCTCCGACCTCCGGCGGGCGGGCTCTGCCCTGCACCCGCGAAGGGTCTTCGACCCTTTCGAAACCCGTTTCGCGATTGAGTTGAGTGGTTCTTTTGGGGTTGGGCGCGCATGCGGCTGCGCGTGGTGGTGAGGTTGACGGGCCGCGCTCGCTATCGCGCGGGCTACCGGCTTACACGATTGTGCGGCGTTTTTTCTACTGAGCGCGTTGCTGCGTGAGCTTTGGCTCGGATCTGTGAACAAGTTCACAGAGTCCTCGCGTCGCGCAAAGTTGTCTTCTCTCTCATTGTAGTGAGAGGCGGCCCCTTCCTGCGGAAGGGTACGGGATATACTCGAGCCAAAGGCTCTCCCTCTGGGAGAGCTGGCAGCCGTCAGGCTGACTGAGAGGGCTTACGTCTCTTCCTCGTCAAAGCGGCTGAGCACGTCGGAGTGCAGGCCGATCATCTTCTCGACCACGTCCTGCACATACAGGCGATCAAGGCCGGCCAGCGCAGGATCGATCTCCACGCATTCGCGCAGGGCAGACCAATCGCCGGTGGCGGCCTTCGCAGCCAGGTGATTCGTCTCGTCGATCTCGCCGCAGATCTCCATCAGCGGCAGGGGCAGCATCGTCCCATGGGGGATGATCTTGCCGCCGCGCTGGGTCAGCTCTGCCTCTATCATAGCAGATTTTGCAAGTTGGCGCAACTCCCCATTGTTCACGCGGGTGACGGCGGGGATGTCGCAGTCGTCGCCGCGCAGCAGGGCCAGCGCCAGCTGCATCGGGCGGATGGGCGGGGCCTTCGACAGCAGCAGCAGCTGAGCCATTTGGCCTTCCTTCTCCTGCGCACCCTTTGCGCCCACGGCGTTCATCCACAGGATGCGCTCCTTGCGGCGCTCCACGCCCTCGCCGAACTCCGGCTCTGCTTCCGGGATGTAGTCGTCCTGAGCAGGCAGCCATTCCGCGTGGTCGGTCACGTCGCCGATGGCGATGGCGTTGTACCAGTCGTACCAGCGCTTGGTCAGGCGGCCCAGCTCTTCCTCCTCGGCGATGTCCGTCAGCAGGGGCAGCAGGTCGTCGCCGGTGTTGGCGTCCGTCAGCTCCAGCAGGAAGCTGAAGCCCGGCAGGCCCGCGATGGTAGCCTTCACGTCGTCCAGCTTGCAGGAGAGCTTCTTCACCAGGCTGTCCAGGCCATTGGCGCCGCGCAGGGGCGTGCGGCCCAGGCCGTAGCAGCGGAAGCCCGCGTTCTCGAACATGATCGTCGTGCGGGCGACGGGCTGGCCGAGGTTCACTACCACCGCATCGGGGCAGTAGTCCTGCATGGCCTCACACAGGTCGAGCACCATTTCGCCCTGACGCAGGGTATGGAGCAGACCGCCGATGCCGCCGTTGACGCGGGCCTGCTCGGTCAGGCCGGGATCGTCCTCCTCCACGCCGGAGAGGGCCTCGCGGTCCATCTTGAAGCGGCTGGCAGCCATGCAGTCGCCGGCGTAGATAACGCAGTCCGCGCCTTCCAGCACCTCGCGGCGGCTGCCGGTGACGCTGATGGACGCAGTCAACCCAGGATGACGGCTTTGCGCGTCGCGGATGACGGCCTCGCCGTAGCGCTGCAGCACATCCTGCATGGCGGCGTTCTTTTCTTCGAGGGCGACCTCGGCGGACTGCTTGCCGACGAAGAGCAGGTCGGTCAGCAGGGTCGGGAGCAGGGTGGGGATGTCTTGGCCGATCAGGGCTATTTTCATGGTTCCTCCGTTATTTGCTCCAGTCGATGGTATAGCTACCAGTAAAGCCGTACAGATCAAGATAAACATTGTACATGCCACGTTCAGGGACCTCCACCACAAGAGTGGTCGTTTCCACTATGGTAGCCTGATATACGATATTCTTATTTTGGTCTTTGACAGCAACGTCCACATACCCCTCGGTCAGCACAACGTCCAGTCCGATAGACTGCTCAACTCCGCGTCCATATATGTTCGTTCCCGTAGCATGCTGACAGTTTTGGGTATAGGCATCATCTGGTGCAAATTTTGCTCTCATCACGGCGAGATCCTCTGATGAGATACAGCCAGCGAGCGGCAACAAAGACGCAAGCAACAGCACGAGCAGTGCTTTCTTCATATCATAAAGCCGCCTTTCTATGGTTATCTAAACGCAAACCGGGAGGGGGCCCGAAATCCGAGCCTCCTCCGGTGTAAATATGGGATTATTTGCTCACGCGAACAGCGATCACAGCCTTCTGGCCGTTGATCTTCCACTCCTGGGCAGTGTAGGTATCGTCGGCCTCGCCCGCCTCAACGGTCAGGGCCAGGGTGCCGTTCTTGATCATGTCCAGGCCGGACTTGATGGCGGTATCCAGCACATCGCCGCAGGTGTAGAGCACCTCGATGCGGTCGGTGACCTCGAAGCCGGCGTCCTTGCGCATGGTCTGGATCTTGCTGATGACCTCGCGGACATAGCCCTCCTGGATCAGCGCCTCGGTCAGGTTGGTGTCCAGCACCACCATCACGCCGCGATCCTCCTGGGCGACGAAGCCGGGCTTCTGCATGGGCGCAGTCAGCACGTCCTCCTGAGCCAGCTCCACCAGGGTGCCGTCCAGCTCGAAGGACACGATCTCGCCGCGGGCGAAGGCGTCAACGACCTCGTTGCCGTCCATGGACGCCAGCTGCTGGCCGATCTTGCCCAGGAGCTTGCCGTACTTGCGGCCCAGGGTGCGCATCTGGGGCTTGAGCTGGTAGGTGGTGTAGTCGCGGGTGTCGTCGGTAAAGACGACTTCCTTCACGTTCAGCTCATCCTCGCACAGGGCCTGATAGTCCGCGCCAAAGGTCGCGCCCTTGACGAACAGGCGGGCGGCAGGTTGGCGGGTCTTCATGTTGGCCAGCGCGCGGCAGGCTCGGCCCAGCTGGACGGCCTCCACCAGCGCATCCATCTGCTCCTCCATCTCCTTGTCGATGCGGGCTTCGTCCGCCACGGGGAAGTCGCACAGGTGCACGGAGTCGATCGCGCCGGGGACATTCGCCACGACGAGGTTCTGGTAGATATCCTCCGCCATGAAGGGGATGAAGGGCGCGCAAACCTTCGCCAGGGTCACCAGCACGTGGTACAGGGTGGCGAAGGCGGCTTCCTTGTCGCCGGCCATGCCCTTGCCCCAGAAGCGTTCGCGGCCGCGGCGGACGTACCAGTTGGACAGCTCATCCACGAAGTCCTGGATGGCGGTGGCGGGCTCGACGATGCGGTAGGCGTTCAGGTCCTCGTCGACCTTCTGGATCAGGCTGTTCAGCTTGCTGAGGATCCACTTGTCCATCAGGCTGAGCTCCACGTCCTCCAGCTTGTGGGCCATGGGATCGAAGCCGTCGATCTGGGCGTACATGGAGAAGAAGGAGTGCACGTTCTGCAGGGTGGCCAGGAACTTGCGCTGCACTTCCTGCACGGCGTCCTTGGAGAAGCGCTTGGGCAGCCAGGGCGCAGCGGTGGTGTAGAAGTACCAGCGCAGGGCGTCGGCGCCGTAGGTGTCCAGGGCCTCGAAGGGGTTCACGACATTGCCCAGGTGCTTGGACATCTTGCGGCCCTCAGCGTCCTGAACGTGACCCATGACGATGCAGTTCTTGAAGGGAGCGCGGTCAAACAGCAGCGTGCTGATGGCTTCCAGGGTGTAGAACCAGCCGCGGGTCTGGTCGATGGCCTCGGAGATGAAGTTGGCGGGGAAGTTCTTCTCGAACATCTCCTTGTTCTCGAAGGGGTAGTGCCACTGGGCGAAGGGCATGGAGCCGGAATCGTACCAGCAGTCGATGACTTCCTTGACGCGCTGCATTTCGCCGCCGCACTTCTCGCAGCGGAGCTTCACCTCGTCGATGAAGGGACGGTGCAGCTCGATGTTCTCACCGGGATCAACAGTGGCCATCTCGCGGAGTTCCGCGCGGGAGCCGACCACGTGCATGTGGCCGCAGCCGCACTGCCACACGGGCAGGGGGGTGCCCCAGTAGCGCTCGCGGGAGAGGCCCCAGTCGTGGACGTTCTCCAGCCAGGTGCCCATGCGGCCTTCCTTGATGTTTTCGGGCATCCAGTTGATGGTGCGGTTGTTCGCCACCAGCTGGTCGCGCACCTTGGTCATCTCGATGAACCAGGTGGGGCGGGCGTAGTACAGCAGGGGGGTGTCGCAGCGCCAGCAGAAGGGATAATCATGCTCGAAGGGCTGGGGCTTGAAGAGCAGATCACGCTCCTTCAGGTCTTCCAGCACCATGGGATCTGCCTTCTTCACGAACACGCCGGGCCACTTGGTTTCCTCGGTCATGCAGCCCTGGTTGTCCACGAAGTTGACGAAGGGCACATTGTTCTCACGGCAGACGCGGTTATCGTCCTCACCGAAGGCGGGAGCGATGTGCACGATGCCGGTACCGTCGGTCATGGTGACGTAGTTGTCCGCCACGACGAACCAGGCGTCCTTATCGACCTTGCCCTTGGCGAAGTCGAACAGGGGCTCGTAGTGCATGCCGCACAGAGCCTGACCGGGCATCTCCTCGATAACCTCGACCTCCTGGCCGGGGAAGCAGGCTTCGATCAGGGTCTTGGCCATGATGTAGACCTTGCCGTCCTCCGCCTTGAACTTGGCGTACAGGTCGGTGGGGTTGACGCACAGCGCCAGGTTGGAGGGCAGGGTCCAGGGGGTGGTGGTCCAGGCCAGCAGGTAGGTGTTCTCCTCACCCGCGACCTTGAAGCGCACGTAGGCGGAGACTTCCTTCACCAGCTTGTAGCCCTGCGCCACCTCGTGGGAGGACAGCGCGGTGCCGCAGCGGGGGCAGTAGGGCACGATCTTGTGGCCCTGGTACAGCAGGCCCTTCTCATGGATGGTCTTGAGGGACCACCACTCGGACTCGATGTAGTTATCCTGATAGGTGATGTAGGGATGCTCCATGTCGACCCAGTAGCCGACCTGGTCGGACATCTCCTCCCAGTCATGCAGATACTTCCAGACGGACTTCTTGCACTCGCCGATGAAGGGCTCGATGCCGTACTTCTCAATCTGCGGCTTGCCGTCCAGACCGAGGATCTTCTCGACCTCCAGCTCAACGGGCAGACCGTGGGTATCCCAGCCGGCCTTGCGCAGAACATTCTTGCCCTTCATGGTGTGGAAGCGGGGGAAGAGGTCCTTGATGACGCGGGTCTCGATGTGGCCGATGTGGGGCTTGCCGTTGGCGGTCGGCGGGCCATCGTAGAAGGTGAAGGTCTCGCCATCCTTGCGGTGCCCGAAGGAACGGCGGATCACGTCGTTCTGCTTCCACAGCGCGGTGATCTCTTTCTCACGCGCGGGGAAGTTCATGTCAGTTGCTACTTTCTTGTACATGTGTGTTCCCTCCTGAAATGTTTCGGACAGACTCCCTTTGACGCCTTGTCTGTGCAAGGGGATTTCGCGTCTGCGGACGCGACCAAAGGGCTTTCCGATCGCCCTTTGGAAACCTTCGGGGCCGAAATGTAAAAAGTCCGCCCCAGCAAACATCACTGGGACGGACTGTTATCACTCAATCCGCGGTACCACCCAAGTTTGACGGCAGAGCCGCCCACTCATCGCATGCAAGATGAAAACGGGATGAAATCCCTCACATGCTCGCCCTGTATCGGGAGCGCCCGGGCCATCCTACTTTGTTCGGACAACCTCACTCCGGGGTGATCTGCAAAGGTGCACTATCCTGCCGGTCTTTCACCAACCACCGGCTCGCTGAAGGCGCGCTGCCTTGCCGTCCCCATCTGCGTGAACGTTACGACCTATTATAGTCGAAGAATCCGGATTTTGCAAGGGGTTTTCGCTGCAAATTCCGCGATTTTCCCCGCCAAACGGCTCTTTCAGCCCTCACACCCCGTATTTCACCTTCACCCGCGCCATTTTCTCCCCAAAGGGCCGCGCCAGGAAGTACAGGAACACGAAATTGCTCGCCGCGTACAGCAGCGTATGAGGCAGCGCCGTCGCTACCGAGGCCGCGTACAGCGACCAGTCGAAGCCGCCGCCATACCACAGCACATTCCACACATCCATCACAAGGGAATACGCCGCGCCCGCCAGCACGCCGAAGATCAGCAGCAGCCAGCGGTGCTTTTTCAGCGGCTCCGCCAGCCATCCGGCGATGAGGCCGATGAAGCCCCAGGCCAGCATCTGGAACGGCGTCCACGGCCCCTGGCCAAAGTAGAAATTGCTCAGCAGCGCCGCCAGCGCCCCCGTCAGGAAGCCCGCCTCGCCGCCCAGGTACATGGCAGTGATGATGGTCAGCGCCGTCACCGGCTTGAACAGCGGAATGAACCGCCCCACGATGCACAGCGCCGTCATCACCGACACGATGACCATCCGCCGGCCGCCGGTCTTGCGCTTTTCAAAGCCGGTCAGGAAGAACAGCAGCGCCATGCAGGCCGTGCCGAAGGAAACGATCAGGTGCTGCTTCTCGCTGAACACCATCGCGCCAAGGATGACCAGCGCCGGCATCACGATGAAGGGCAGCGCCACCCGCAGCACATCGCGGACGCGCTTTGACCGGATGACGATCATGCTCCGCCCTCCCCTCGCAGGAAGGCCGCTGCATCCGCCACCGTGACTGCGCCGTCGATCAGCCCCCGCGCCATGCGGCTGACGGCGGTGGTATAGAAGCTGTTCTGGCTGAAGCAGCTGCGGGGCGTGCCATCGGAAATGATCTGCCCGCGGAACACGAAGCAGCAGCGGTCCGCACATTCAGCGGCAAATTCCACGTCGTGGGTGACGATGACGAGGGTCATGCCCTGGGCCTTGAGAGCCTTCAAAACGCCGATGAGGCGCTGCTTCGCCGCCGCGTCGACGCCCTTGGTGGGCTCGTCCAGCAGAAGCAGTCGTGGATTCGTCGCCAGCACCTTCGCCAGCGCCACCAGTTGCTGCTCGCCGCCGGAGAGGTCGTAGGGGTGCTTGTCCATCAGCGGCGCGAAGTCAAAGGGCAGCAAATCTGCGGACGCGCCGCACTCCGCCAGTTCCTCGCGAACGGTGTTGCACAGGAACACGCTCTGCACATCCTGGGGCAGCAGCGTCAGGCAGTTGCGGTACAGGGCCTGATTCTTGTACTCGCGCAGCTTCCTGCCGAAGACCCGCACCTCGCCGCTGTACGCCCTGTTCAGCGCCGCCGCGACGCTCAGCGTGGTGGATTTGCCCGAGCCGTTTCCGCCGAGAACGCAGCAAATCTCCCCCGTGCGCACGGTGAAGCTCATGCCAGAGAGCACATCCGGCAGGTTTCTGCCATATCGGAAGTACACGTTGCGGAAGGACAGCGCCGGTTCGGCGGAGTCCCCCAGCAGGGCTTCCTCCGGGAGGCTGCCGGTGCAGCCGCGCGCCTCAATGAAGGCGCGGCCCTCGCGGACGTCCAGTGGGCACTCGCCCTTCCCCCTAACAGCGTGGAACAGCCGCGCAGCCGCCGGCATGAAGCACAGCAGCTCCGGATCATCCGCCAGACGGCCGACCACCGCGCGGGGCGCTCCGCAGTCCAGCACGCGGCCGTCCCGCAGCACCAGCAGCCGGTCGCAAAGGGGGATAACCTCCTCCAGCCGGTGCTCGGTGATGATGACCGTCAGCCCCAGCTCGCGATTCACCTTGCGTACCGTGGCAATGAAATCCGCCGCGGCGATGGGATCCAGCTGTGCCGTGGGCTCGTCCAGGATGAGGATCTCCGGCTGCATGACCATCACAGAAGCCAGGTTTAGCAGCTGCTTCTGGCCGCCGGAAAGGGTGTCCACCGCCTTGTCGAACCAGCCCTCGATGCCGAAATAAGCCGCCATTTCCGCCACGCGGCGGGCGATCACAGGCTGGGGCAGGCCCATATTCTCCAGCCCGAAGGCCAGCTCATGCCAGACCTTGTCCGTCACGATTTGCTGCTCCGGGCGCTGCATGACATAGCCAATGCGGCAGGCGGCCTCCCGCTCAGTGAGGACAGACTGCGCCGCACCGTCCACCGTGATCTCACCCGACAGCGTCCCCAGCGGGGCCAGTTCGCGCTTCATCAGCCGCAGCAGCGTCGATTTTCCGCAGCCCGTCGGGCCGCAGACCGCCAGAAATTCGCCCTTCTCCACCGTCAGGCTCACGCCCTCAATGGCGGGCACCATACAATTTGGGTAGGTGAAGGTCATATTTTTGACCGCAAGATGCGCCATTTGAGAGCCTCCTTTCCGGTGATGATGGCGGGCAGCCAGGTCAGCAGCCCGTAGGCAATGAAGCCAGCCAGCGTCCGCGCCGTGACGGGCGCAGCGGTGATGGCCGGGTAGTAGGTGAAGCTGTGATCCATGAGGCCCCACAGGGTGCATGCCGTCAGCAGCAGGGACGATGCCAGCAGCAGCACGTCCTCCCTCGTCCAGCGGAAGATGGAAAAGCGCGTCCTGCGCCCGATCCCGTAGCCGCGGGCGGTCATGCTGTCCGCGGTGATGATGCCGTTTTCCAGCGTCCAGGTCACCATGACGGAGAAAATCCGCATGCCGCCGCGCATCCGGTCAACGATGTTGTCCTCCTTGTACAGGCCCAGGGCCTTCTGGCTCTGGCTGACGGCGCGGATCTGCCGCCCGAACAGCGGCACATAGCGCAGCGCCATGGAGAGCATCAGCGCCAGCTTGGGTGACAGAGAGCCGAAGATGTACAGCAGCTTGTCGCTGGTCATGACGGCGGTGAAGGCGCGGAACCAGGTCATCACCGTGACGATCATCCCGCCCGCCGCTACGCCGTAGACGAAGGCCTCCAGAGTGACCGGGTTGTGGTTGATGACGAAGAGCACCGTCACGCCATTGTGGGCAATGAGCGGGTTGATCAGCGCCATGCCCAGGAAGAGCGCCAGCGTGTACAGGTGGGTCTTCCATTGCCAGAGCAGCCCCGTCACGCCCAGGCTGACCACCGCGCCGACGAGGGAGATCGCGAGGATGACCGGCTCCATCGTGAACATGGTCACGCCCGCCGCGCACAGGAAATACACGGCTACGGCCACTGGATTGTGGTCAGCAAACTTGCGCACCGGTCACCCGCTCCTTTCCGTCAATTTAGTCAATGTCTTTGCCCAGCTCGAGCGTGTAATGGAACTCCACCCGATCTCCGGGCTTGAGTACATACTGATCAACGCCCACCGAAGCGGATTCGCCATTCACCGTGTACAGCCAGCCGGACAGATCGCCAAAGTCGAACTCGTAGATGTTGCCGATGCCGTGGATGTACATCATCCCCTGCGCGCCGCTGGCCTCCATGTGGACGCCGTGGACACGGACCGCATCGGTGAGGACGGTGTAAACCGTGTCGCCCTGCGCGATGGGCATTTCAGCAGCCGCGAGGATCACGCCGCTTTCCGGGATATGGGTTGCCCGGCCTGCCACCTTGTCGCAGCGGATGCTTAGGGCGACACTGCCGACAGCGTCCTCCTTGGTGACTGCGACGGAGTAGTAGTCCTCCGCAGACTGCACGTCCACCATCATCACCGCCGCAACCAGCGCCGTCGCGATGATCACCACCGCGACGAAATTCTTCCAGTGGCGCTTGCCGATGATCAGCAGCACGATGCATGCCAGCACCGCCGCGCCGGCGATGATCACAACCGCCACCGCCCGGTAGCTCAGCTGCGCTTTGATCTCGCCGGGCTGCGCATCGCCGTCCAACAGGAAGATGCTGCCCTCCCCCGCCTTGAAGCGGGCATAGGCGGTCTCTGCCAGGAAGGCCTGGGCCGTGGCGTTCTCGTTGTACGCGCCGCCCATTTCGTGGGCATAGGAGCCGTCCGCCAGGCGGAAGGCAGCCAGCGCATCCAGCGGCGACATGCCATTCTTGACGAAGCGTTCGTCCTCCGGGTCGATGTTCAGCGCGCACAGGGCGATGATGACCTGCGCGGCGCTCTCGGCGTTCTCCACGCCATAGGAAGCGAAGCCGCCGTTTTCCGTCTGCCGGGAGGCCAGCAGCGCCACCGCAGCATCGATGGCGGCAGTGACTTCCCCGTCATCCCGGTGGGGCGCAAGGGCCTGCAGCACCATGGCGGTGGCGTCCACATCGGCATAATTGCCGGTAATGGCCCAGCCGCCGTCCGCCTTGCGGAGGGACAAAAGGATGCTGACGACCTCGTCATCGGTGTATGTCGGCCCCTGGCAGACATTGTTCAGCAGGTGCAGCCCCCAGGCCCAGCTCATCACACCCTGCTGGCCAATGGAATCCGCCAGCGTCGCCTCCACAAAGGGAGACTCGCTGCCCAGCGCCAGCAGCGTCAGGGCGAGCTTCTGCCGGGTGGTCGCCGAGCGCACGGTGGCGGAAGCGGCGTATTCCTCCAACGCCACACGACAGGCGGACAGGTCATACCCGCCGGCCTGGCTGAGCGCGATGGCGTACCACTCGCCGCCCTTGCCCATCAAGTCAGGAAGGCCGTTTTCCACCCAGTCGCCCGCGCCGGACTGGGCCGCCTTGAAATCCAGGATCGAGGGCTCCGCGCCCGCCGCCAGCGCGAAGGCCAGCAGCAGGGCGCAGAGCAGCGCAAAAACGCGTTTCAGCATGGTTTACTCCGTTACGGTCACGATGCACACAGGGGGCACCAGGGTCAGGTCGTTGCTCACAGCGGAAATGGTATATACCCCCGCCTCCGGGAAGGTCAGCACAAATTGGCCCTCCGTATCGGTCACGACATCGTCGTACACCTCGCCGTCCACGATGAGGAAAGCCCCCTGCACCGCGTAGGTCACAGGATTCCATGCTTCGTCGTAGCCGCTGGCAGACAGGGTCAGCGTGATCTCAGTATTCACCGCAGCTGCCGCCACAGGCGCGTTGAAGTACGAGTAAGTATCGCTGAAATTCGTCAGATCAGTGTAAGCATAGGCCTTGATATGGTCGCCCGCTTTGACGGGGTCCACCATGCTCATCGCGGACGCATCGTTGACGCAGTAGCCGTAGCTGCCGCCGTTCTCCACGCCCCACAGCCGATACATGGACTTGCCCCACTCGGTGTCCTCCGCGAGGAAAGCCTCCGCGCCATCGGGATGATAGGCCGTATGGGCCGCCATCAGCGCATCGCAGATGGTCAGCGCGCCGTCGCCGTCCGCATCGGTGAGGGTCACAGGCGCATAGGCCAGCACCAGCGCACCAGTGTCAGTGGAGATGGACACATACACAGTGCGCGCTTCCTCGGCGAATGCGGTGAGTGAGACCAGCATTACAAGGGCAAGCAGGGTTGAAAGGATCTTCTTCATGGGAAATCGACCTCCTTTGGCCGTCGTTGTCGCCGGTCAACACGCCCTGACCGGCTGCAAACAAAAACACCCGACACCATGGTCGGGAGCGTACAGCAAAACCGCGCCGCGCCCTGATGGACGCTGCGTCTGGCCGGCTGCACACCTCTCGCCAAGCTGTGCTACACGCGGATGCTACGGCAGGTCTCCTGGCTTGTGACGACACGGTTGCCCGTGATGGCGCGCCCTTCTCAGGGATTGCTCCCCAATGGGTGATTCGCGCCTTCTGATCGCTTACAGTAGTGGCGGCTGCTCCGGTTTTGCACCGGATTCCCTATTAACCCGCGCCCCGAAGAGCGCCGGACCGTACTCCGCATATTCAGTTGACGCTGACATTGTAACACGTCCCGCAGGACGCGTCAAGCGTTGACAGCGCCCATCGCTGGGGGTATAATAATTGCACCAAGCACAATCGAAACAGGAGGCCTCCCGATGCGAGCACCCTTCCATGACCCGCTGATCATCCCCCTGGAGAACGAATACATGGCCCTGTGCACGGATCTGCGCTTTTCTGGCGTGATGACCCGCACCTCCACCGACCTGGTGAACTGGTCGGAGCCCTTCCCGCTCCTGCCGGAGACGCCGGCCTCCGTCCTGAACCTCGTGGGCACGAAGTTCTTCTGGGCGCCGGAGCTGGTCAAGCGCGGCGATGCCTGGCGACTCTATTGCTGCGCCAGCCGCCCCGGCAAGACACAGAGCGTCATTGGCCTGGCGGAATCCGCCGATCCCAAGGGCCCCTACACCTACAAGGGCGACGTGATCGCCAGCCAGCACAGCCCCGATCACAACCATACCAACGCCATTGACCCCTGCGTCATCGCCGACCGCGAGGGCAAGGACTGGCTGATCTACGGCAGCTTTTTCGGCGGCATCCGCATCCTGCCGCTGAAGGAGAATGGCTTCCGCGACGCTTATGACGAGGGTAAGCTCATCGCCGCCGGGGGGCACAAGGCCTGCGAGGGTGCCTACTGCTGGTACGATGCGCCCCGCGACCGCTATGTGCTTTTCACCTCCTGGGGCGATCTGGGCGTGGACTACCACATCCGCGTGGCCTATTCGAAGGAGGTCACCGGCCCCTATATGGATTCCCAGGGCTACGACATGACCGACTCTGACCCCATCCACGTCCCCGGCGACAAGCTGGTGGGCGGGTACAATTTCGACCTGGAGGGGCTGCCCGGCGTGATGGCCACCGGTCACAACAGCCTCATGCAGGATCATCGCGGCTTGTGGCTTGTGCACCACGCCCGTCCCGAGGGCGACCGGCGGAGGCCCTTCCTGCAGGTGCGCCAGCTGCTGCTGAACGACGAAGGCCGCTGCTTGGCCTGGCCCCTCACCCGGGATGAGCACGACCTTGCCCCAGTGGAAACCCTGCCGGAGAAGTGGCGCTTCGTGTACCTGTGCCGCTACAATACCGGCGTGGTGTATGGCCGCCCGGTGGATATCGCCGATGCTCAGCCCGTCCATGAGGGCGAGCGCCTCCGCCTGACACTATTCTGCAAGGATTGGGGGGGCTTTGTCTTCCGCCAGGGCGACCAGATCGCCTGCTCGCTCATTTCCGCCGACGGCGAGGCCCTTTGGGGCGTGGCGGAATAACGCCACACAAAAACGCCTGATTCCAGTATAGACTGAACCAGTAAAAACGGACAATAGACAAAAAGCCCCCTATGTAGGATAATAACTACATAGGGGGTATTGTCATGACCAAAAGAAACTACACACAGGTAAAGGAACTATTACCAGCAATTCTGAAGATGGTAGAGC
>JAZNSI010000021.1:0-22925 GCA_045591175.1 Clostridia bacterium | reverse complement strand
GCCCAGCTATGTCAGCTACTCCCCCAGCGTCATTTTCGCAGGCGGCACCCCCGTGGGCATCGAAACCAAGGCGGAGGACGAGTTCCGGCTGACCCCCGAGGCCCTGCGCAAGGCCATCACCCCGAGGACAAAGTGCCTCATCCTGCCCTACCCTAACAACCCCACCGGCGGCATCATGGAGAAGGAAGACCTCGAGGCCATCGCCGAGGTCGTCCGGGAAAAGCAGATCATGGTGCTCAACGACGAGATCTACGCCGAGCTCACCTACGGCGGGCGGCAGCATGTGTCCTTTGCCTCCCTGCCCGGCATGTGGGACTACACCATCACCCTCAACGGCTTTTCGAAGGCCTTTGCCATGACCGGCTGGCGTGTGGGCTTCGCCTGCGGCCCGGAGGCGATCATCTCCGTGATGCTCAAGATCCACCAGTACGGCATTATGTGCGCCAGCCGTATGAGCCAGGTGGCCGCGCTGGAGGCGCTTCAAAACGGCCGCCTGAACGACTATGAGGACGTGCGCAAGATGCGCGAGAGCTACGACCGACGCCGCAGGCTGATGGTCGAGGGCTTCCGCGCGATGGGCCTTGACTGCTTCGAGCCCCGCGGCGCATTCTATGTGTTCCCGTCCATCAAGTCCACCGGACTGACCAGCGAGGAATTCTGCAATCGCCTGCTGATGGAGCACAAGATCGCCTGTGTGCCCGGCACGGCCTTCGGCGCATCCGGCGAGGGCCATATCCGCTGCTCCTACGCCACCGGCATCGACAAGCTCAACATCGCCCTGGAGCGCATGGAGGCCTTCGTCAAGGGCCTCAAGTGATCCGGCTGCAAATCCCTTTCCGGAGGTAAAACCACCAATGCGTAAATTCACCCTGCTGCTGATCGCCCTGATGCTGCTGTGCTGCTCCGCCTTTGCCGAGGAGGACGACTGGACGCTGGAGGGCGCGCTGAGCGAGATCGACCCCTCCTTTGCGGCGGACATCTTCATCGACGTGGATGAAGCCGTCGATGTGGATGCGCCCGCAGTGGAAAGCATCTACGAGGCGGACGGCTCCATCCTCATCACCATCACCGCTGCCGGCGACTTCACCGTCGGCGGCGACTCCCGCAAGTCCTCCAATATCTGGGACACCGAGCTGAAGAAGCACGGCGGCGATTACCAGTTCGCGATGAAGAACATCCGCGATGTTCTGCTGGCGGACGACCTGACCATCGTCAACTTCGAAGGCACGCTGACCGAGAGCACCTATGTGCCCTCCTCCAAGAAGAACAACCAGTTCCTCTTCTCCGCGCCGCCGGAGTACGTCAATATGCTGACGGAGAACGGCATTGAGGCCGTGGCGCTGGACAACAACCACACCATGGATCATGGCGAGGACGCCTACATTGAGACCCAGACCCATCTGTCCAACGCGGGCGTGGTGTGGTCCGGCGGCGGCGAGCTGGGCGTGATCGAGGTCAAGGGCGTTCAAATTGCCATGCTGTCCTATCTGTGCATCGACCGTTACGAGCAGCTATGGGATACGGTGCCCGCGGACATCCAGGCCGCCAAGGCGCTCTACCCCATCGTGATCGTCAACTTCCACTGGGGCAACGAAAAATGGTACTACCCCACGGACAATCAGATCAAAATGGGCCGCCTGGCAGTGGATTCCGGCGCTGACCTGGTGCTGGGCCATCACAGCCACCGTATCCAGCCCATCGAGCAGTACAAGGGCGTGTACATCTGCTACAGCCTGGGCAATTTCTGCTTCGCGGGCCATTCCAAGCCCAGTGACATGACCTCCTACTTGTTCCAGACCCGCTTCCGCATCCGCGAGGGCGAGAACGGTCAGGAGATCAGCAACGAGGGCTTCATCATCATCCCCATCCGCATTTCCTCCCGCGCGGACAAGAATGACTTCATCCCCACCGTGCTGACGAAGGAATCCACCATCGACGGCATCCTGAACACGCTGAAGGAGAACGGCCGCAAGCATTGCGACTATGCGGTGGATGAGTATCCGCTGGCGTGGCCGGTGACGAAGTAAATCCAACAACCGCTGTGCATGCCGCACGGCGGTTTTTCTTATTGCCCTTCCCCGCGAATCATGGTATAATGAATAGAATCAACCAAAGGAGAACCGCCATGGACGCTCAGCATCTTCTGTCCGCCTGCAAGGACGCGGGTATTGACTTTTTCACCGGCGTGCCGGATTCCCAGCTCAAGGGCCTGTGCGACACCCTCTTCGCCACCTATGGCGTGACGGGCAAGCAGCATATCGTCGCCGCCAACGAGGGCAACGCCATCGGCCTGTGTGCCGGGCATTATCTGGCGACGGGCCGCCCCGGGCTGTGCTATATGCAGAATTCCGGTCTGGGCAACGCCGTCAACCCCATTGCCTCCCTGATGGACGGCCAGGTGTATGGCCTGCCCTGTCTGCTGGTGGTGGGCTGGCGCGGCGAGCCCGGCGTGCATGACGAGCCCCAGCACGTGAAGCAGGGACAGATCACCCTGACCCAGCTGGAGCTGCTGGACGTACCCTACATGGTGCTGGACAAGGCCATGACGGAGGACGAATTCGACGCGGCCTTCGCGGAGATCCGCGCCCATTTGGACGCAGGCCGCACCGCCGCCATCGTGGTGAAGAAGGGCGGCCTGACCTGCTCCATGAAGCCCAAGTACGGCAACGCGAACGCTATGACCCGCGAGGAAGCCGTCGGCGTCATCGCGCGGCTGGCAGGCAAGCGGGACGTGATCGTCTCCACCACCGGCAAGCTGAGCCGGGAACTGTTCGAGCTGCGGGAAGCAATGGGCGACGGCCACGAGCGGGATTTCCTCACCGTGGGCAGCATGGGCCATGCGAGCATGATCGCCCTGGGCATCGCCCTGGAGCATCCCGATCGCCGCGTCTGGTGCCTGGACGGCGACGGCGCAGCCCTGATGCACCTGGGCGCGATGGCCGTCCTCGGGCAGAAGAAGCCCGCAAACCTGGTGCATGTGGTGATCAACAACGCCGCCCATGAGACCGTCGGCGGCATGCCCGTATGCGAGGGCAATATGAACCTGACCGGCATGGCGATGGCCGCCGGATACCGGCATGTATCCCGCGCCGCCAGCGAAATGGAGCTGTATCAGGCGGTGGACGCTGCCATGACCGCAGGCGAATTGGCCTTCATTGAGGTCATGTGCGCAGTAGGCGCCCGCGACGACCTGGGCCGTCCCACCACCACGCCCCAGCAGAACCGCGACGCGCTGATGAAATTCATTCAGGAGAGCTGATATGATCGCATTGCTCCTCAACTCCGGCCTCGGCTCCCGCATGGGCGACGAGACCAAAGAGCACCCGAAATGTATGACGAAAATCACCGAGACGGAGACCATCATCTCCTGGCAGGTGAAGTGCCTCGAACGCATCGGCGTGACGGAGGCGGTAGTCACCACCGGCCATCTCAGCGCCATGCTGGAGGATTACCTCCTCTCGCTGGACACGCCCATCCGCTTCCATTTCGTGCATAACCCGCGCTACCGCGAGACCAACTACATTTACAGCATGTATCTGGCGAAGGAGCTGCTGGCCGGCCATGACGTGCTGTCCCTGCACGGCGACCTGGTGATGCACCCCGCCGTGATGGACAAGCTGGCGGCCTCCCCCGTGTCCGCCGTGACGGTGGATACCACGCTGCCCCTGCCGGAAAAGGACTTCAAGGGCCGCATCCGCAAGGGGCGGCTGATGGAGGTCGGGGTGAACGTGTTCGGCCCTACCCTCCACGCGCGCTCTGCCTGGACCGAAGGGAATCTGCCGGATCGCGCAAAATGGGTCGAAGACCCCTGCGTCGAACTGCAGCCCGCCTACCGCATCCTCGCCAGGGATTTCGACCGCTGGATGCAGGAGATCAGCCGCTTTATCGCAGAAGGCAATGACCGCGTGTACGCCGAGAACGCCTTCAACGCCGCGTGGGAAGAGATCCCCGTGTACCCGCTGGACGTGCAGGGGCTGCTCTGCGCGGAGATCGACAATCAGGAAGACCGCGCCGCTGTGTGCGCGCGCTTTGCGAAAGAGGTGCAATCATGAAGCAGGTCTATATTTGCTTCTCCACCGACATCATCCACAACGGCCACCTTTCCATCCTCAAGAAGGCCGCCGACCTGGGCGAAGTGACCGTCGGCATCCTGACCGATGAGGTGGTGGCGAGCTACAAGCATTATCCGCTGATCCCCCTGGATGAGCGCATCGCCATGTTCGAGAGTCTCAAGTACGTCCGCCGCGTGGTGGTGCAGGAGTCCCTCGATTATACCGACGTGCTGGAGCAGCTGAAGCCCGATATCGTCGTCCACGGCGATGACTGGCTGGTAGGCTACCAGGCCAACATCCGCGCGAAGGTCATTGAGACCCTGAAGCAGTGGGGCGGCACGTTGGTGGAGTTCCCCTACACCCACACGCCCACCGAGGAGACGCTGTCCAACCTGGACGCGCTGCTCTCCCTGCCGGAGACCCGCCGCAGCCGCCTGCGCAAGCTCATGGCCTACAAGCCCTGCCTGAGCGTCTGCGAGGCCCACAACGGCATCACCGGACTGATCGTGGAAAAGACCGCGGTGGACACCCCCAACGGCCGCAAGCAGTTTGATGCGATGTGGGTCAGCTCTCTTTGCGACTCCACCGCCAAGGGCAAGCCGGACATCGAGCTGGTGGACATGACCAGCCGCCTCAACACGCTGGAGGAGATCATGGAGGTCACCACCAAGCCCATCATTTTGGACGGCGACACCGGCGGTCAGATCGAGCATTTCGTCTACAACGTGCAGACGCTGGAGCGCATGGGCATTTCCGCCATCATCATTGAGGACAAGAAGGGCCTGAAAAAGAACAGCCTTTTCGGCACCGGCGTGGGCCAGATGCAGGACTCCATCGAGGGCTTCTGCGCGAAGATCGCGGCTGGCAAGAACGCCCAGAAGACCCGCGACTTCATGATCATCGCCCGCTGCGAGAGCCTGATCCTGGAGCAGGGGCTGGAGGACGCGCTGGAGCGCTGTCACGCCTACGTCAAGGCCGGCGCGGACGGCGTGATGATCCACTCCAAGTCGAAGACCCCGGACGAGGTGTACGCCTTCTGCGACGCCTTCCGCACGGTGGACGCCAAGACGCCCATCATCGTCGTGCCCACCACCTACAACGGCGAAACCGAGGAGCAGCTGGCGGCCCACGGCATCAACGTGGTGATCCACGCCAACCACCTGATCCGCAGCGCCTTCCCGGCCATGCAGGCCACGGCCAGGTCCATTTTGGAGAATGGCCGCAGCAAGGAAGCGGACAAGCTGTGCATGAGCATCAAGGAGATCCTGACGCTGCTGCCGAACTCTTAACATGTTGATTCGCGCCCGTGCAACGCGGGTGCTTTTTTTGCCCCAAATTGTTACAATTTGTTCCCCCGCGTTCGCTTTTCAAGGCGGCGGGAGGGTGCTATCATAACAGCAGTACGGAAGGAGCGTGTTCATGATGCGGAGGATTCCCAAGTGGCTGGTGATCGTGGCGGTGATCGTGCTGGCCTGCGTCGGCGTAAAGCTGTGGTATGATAACCTGTGCAGCGGCGACATTGACATTTCGGGCAGTGCGCCCAGCAAGGAAATGCTGCTGCATATCATCAAGCATGTGGATGAATTGGCGGCACAGCCAGATCTGTTCGAGGTCGATGTCAGGGATGATGATATCCTGATAGAATACATCGGTAATCCAGACTATGAATTTGCCAACATCCGCTTCTTTCCCAACGCTGCTGACAGGCTCGCTGATCCCGCCTCGTCGCTGAGAGTCAGCGCATACTACTATCGCAACAACTATTCGGACTTCTGGGACATCATTCTGCCCTGGAGCCCGCTGAACCTCAACTTCATCATCGAGGAGAACCTCAGTTATGCATGGCTGAACATCCAGGATGATGATGCCCCAGCCGTTTCCGACGCACCTCTGCGCGAAATGATGGACGCCATTGTCAGCGTCATTGGCACGCCCTGACAAGCAAAACGGCTCTCCCTTTCGGGAGAGCCGTTCTGTGTAAAACCCGTCATGTGCCCCTTACAGCACTTCGCCGTTCTCGATCGCAGCGATCATATCCACCCGGCGCTGGTGGCGGCCGCCCTCAAACTCAGCGGTCAGCCAATGGGTGGCGATCATCTTAGCCAGGTCAACGCCCACCACGCGGGCGCCCATGGTCAGGATCTGGGAATTGTTGTGGCGCTTGGACAGCTCGGCGGAGTACACATCGGAGCAGGTGCATACGCGGATGCCCTTGACCTTGCTGGCCGCAATGCCGATGCCGATGCCCGTGCCGCAGATGAGGATGCCGCGGTCGCACTCGCCGTCAGCAACAGCCTTGGCAGCGCGATAGCCGTAGATGGGGTAGTCGCAGGAGACCAGCTCGTTGGTGCCGAAGTCCTTCCATTCCAGGCCCATCTCGTCCAGCAGCTTCATGATCTCCTTCTTCATTTCAATACCGGTGTGGTCGCTCGCCAGTGCGATCATATGCATATCCTCCTCATAACCGGTCAAGCCGGATCATTTCTCACATGAATATATACGCGAAAAATCTGCCGATTCCTTCTTTTCCTGTGCAAAACCCTTGACGGGCATGGTATAATGTATTTGTAGGATTATGCCCATTTTTGACGTGATTCCCGGAGGCAAGCATGCCCAATCAAGTTTGTTCCCTGTGCCGCATCGCGCTGGACAAGGTCAATGTCGTGCGCGGCGGGCAGACCCTTTTGCAGGATGTGTCCATGCACATCCATTGCGGCCAGCTGACCGTGCTCATCGGCCAGAACGGCGCCGGCAAAACGACCCTCATCCGCGCTCTGCTGGGGGAGCTTCCCCACGGCGGCGCGATCCGCCATGTGGATGACCACGGGCGAAACATCCCCCGGTTGCGCACCGGCTACGTCCCCCAGCACCTGGATTTTGACAAGGAAATGCCCGTCACCGTGGAGGACTTCATGGCGGCAGCCTTCACCAGGCGCCCGGTGTGGACGGGCGTGAGCAAGCGCACCCGCGAAAAGGTGCGCGCCGCGCTGGCTGACGTGAACGGCGAAGATCTGCTGAAGCGTCCCCTGGGGCGCTGTTCCGGCGGCGAACTGCAGCGCGTACTGCTGGCCCTGGCGATCTCCCCCGCCCCCGACCTGCTGGTGCTGGACGAGCCCGTCTCCGGCGTGGATCAGAACGGCCTGAAGATGTTCCTGGACACCGTCACCCGGCTCAAGGAGCAGCACCATATGGCCATATTGCTGGTCAGCCATGACCTGAACCTGGTGCGCCAGTACGCCGACCACGTCGTGCTGCTGGACAAGACCGTGCAGGTGCAGGGGCCGCCGGATTATGTGTACGCCTCCCCTGAGTTCCAGAAGGCCTTCGCGGTGGGCGCGCGCAACCTGACCTCCACCCGCCACCACGGCGTGGAACGCTGGACGCCCCGCGTCACCAGCGATCCCCAGGAAGGAGGCGAAAGCTGATGGAGCTGATCTACACCATCATCGACGCCATTCTGCCCATCGAGGCGCTGTCCTTCACCTTCATGAAGAACGCATTCCTGGCCATTTTGCTGCTCACGCCCCTGCTGGGATTGCTGGGCACGATGGCCGTCAACCAGCAGATGGCTTTCTTCTCTGACGCGCTGGGCCACAGCGCCCTGACCGGCATCGGCCTGGGCATCGTGCTGGGCGTCAGCAGCGATCTGCTGGCGATGCTGGTCTTCGGCGTCATCTGGGCGCTGCTGATCAGCCGCATCAAGCAGACCGGCGCTGCCTCCACCGATACGGTCATCAGCGTGTTTTCCTCCACGTCCATCGCGGCGGGCCTGCTGATTCTGTCCCGCGGCGGCGGATTTGCGAAGTACTCGACCCTGCTGGTGGGCGATGTGCTGGCCGTTACCCCGAATGATCTTGCATACCTGCTCATCGCGCTGATCGCCGGTACGGCCCTGTGGGCGGTGATGTACAACGCCCTGCTGCTGGGCTCCGTCAATGCATCCCTGGCCCGCACCCGCGGCGTACACACCCGCGTGGTGGAGTGTCTCTTTGTGGTGCTGGTGGCCGTGGCGGTCATGCTGGCCATCAAGTGGGTGGGCGTGATGCTCATCAACGCGCTGCTGATCCTCCCTGCTGCCGCCGGACGCAACCTGGCCCGCTCCAGCCGCAGCCACGCGCTGTGGAGCGTCGGCATCGCCATGTTCAGCGGCGTTGCGGGACTACTCAGCGCCTACGCCTGGGATACCTCCGCCGGCGCAGCCATCGTGCTGTACGCAGCGGCATGCTACTTTATCTCCCTGGCATTGCGCCGCTTCATCAAATAATTCCTCCAAAGGAGGTTGACCCATATGGATCGCATCCTGATCCTCATGTCCGCCGTGGATTTCCTGGACGCGCAGACCGCGCTGTATTCCGCGAAGGAAAACGCCGCGAACCCTGCCGTGCTGTCCTTCGGCGTGACGCTTGAAAACGAACCGGACGAGGAATCCCAGGCGCTGATGGCGGCGCTGGGGAATATCCAGTTCCTCTGCCCGGAGGCGGACGCCTGGCGCTCCATGCCGGAATTGTGGCAGGGCGAGAGCCATGTGCTGATGGCTCATCCCGCCATGCGCTTCACCACCGGCTGGGACAAGGCGCTGCTCAAGACCCTGCGCCGCTGCCCGGAGACCGACAATGGCGCCAACGTCCTCACCGGCTGCCTGCCCGTGCGGGAGGATCCGCTGGACGCAGTCTGCCCCGTTGGCGCGGACGCCTTCACCGTGGACGGCGAACTCACCTTCCGCCACGGCACGCCGCTGAAATACACCACCGGTCTGGAGCGCGGCCCCTTCCTGCACCCGGACTTCGCCTTTGCCCCGGCGGGCTTCTTCCGCCAGATGGCCGAAGAAAGCGACAAGCCCCTGTTCCTGCGCGCCTTTGAGGGCGGCTGGCACCTGTATACCCTGCCCGCGCCCGTCATCCGCCTGGTGTGGGACATCCCCGTCCAGCCCTGCCGGGTCAGCCCGGATGATCCCCTGTGCGAGGACTTCATGCAGGTCTTTGGCGTGGACTTCCGCACCGGCAGCCTCAGCGCCCAGAGCCGCCGCGGCATGGTGTCGGAGGAGCTCAATTTCCGGTTGAAGGTGCCCGTCCCCGTGAAGCTGCAGGAGAAGCTGCGCCTGTGGAGGCAGCAGCGCCAGCAAGCCGCCGGGAAGGCGCCCCAGCCCCTGTGCGTGACCCTCTACACCCAGGATATGCCCGCCGAAACCCTGCGCTGGCTCAAGCGGCTGGCTGAGCTGCGCAACCTGCCTCTGCTGGCCTATGCCGATCCCATGCAGTTGCGCCGGATCACCGACTTCCTGCCCAATGTGATGGAGTTCAAGGCCCGGTACATGATGGAGCTGCCTGTGGACGCGCCCCAACTGCTGCAGAAGCTCTCCAAGGCGGCGATCCTCGCCAAGGCCCGCGACCGTGAGCTCACCCACAGCCACTACATCTGGCTGGACGCTGACTGCGTACAGTTCCCCCTCTATGCGGGTACGGCCTTCCGCTTCCAGCAGGTATGCACGGATCGCATCATGATCGCCATGGTGAACGGCGAACCCGACCCGACGATGTTCGTCGTCCCGGACAAGCTGATCCTCACCCTGGCCAGGGAGATGGAGGCCCGCTGCCTCACCTTCCTCAACCAGCGGGGCGATCTGCCCACGGAGACTGAGCTGTGGAAGCTCATCATCCGCGAGCATCCGGAGTGGTTCCAGCTGGTGGTTTACCCCGTCCAGCGCCAGCTCTTCACCCGCCTGACCACCGAGACCGAATAACAGGAGGCCGCCATGAAGAAGATGACATGCTGTTTCCTCGCCCTGCTGCTTTGCCTGACCAGCCTCTGCGCCTGCGCGCAGGAGGCGCTGGTGGATGAGTTTTTCCGCTGCCAGGCAGGGATGATCTCCCTGGCGCTGCCGGGATATCCGCAGATCATCCACGAGGAGGACCTGCCCGCCCGCGAGCTTGAGGGGACCTACTGCGCCTGGCTGAACAAGCTTCAGCTGATGGGCTCCGGCGCGATGGATGGCGAATTCCAGGTGCATATCGCCGACCTGACGCCCTCCATCGAGTGGATGCGGGAGGATCGCCCCGGCGAGGACGAAGTCCAGTATCAGCTCAACGCCCTGATGAACATGATCACCTTCTACCTGGCCATCCACAAGGGCAATGTGACGGACGATGTGCAGCCGATCCTCGCAAAAGCAGGCGACCGCACCTTCGTGGAGCTTCAATTCGGCTACACCTACCCCGACGCACCCGGCGTGGAATACCGGGGCCGCGGCTTCATGGACGGCAATCTGGCCGTGGTGATGATGGTGCAGGCGGACGAGGCCAACCTGGCCGCGCTGAACGCCATGCGCCCCGTCACCGCTGAAAAGGCCGCCGCCTTCCAGCAGGACGACCCCCATACCGTCTCTGCTGGCCGCGTGCAGCTCACCTTCCCCGAGGAACCCCTGGCCACCCTGGACACCGGCTACTGGCTCTACGAGGCCTTTACCCGCGACTATGGCTACATCGCCCTGGAGCACATGCAGGCCGATTTGCGCTTCATGCTGTCCCTGAATATGGACGAGGATGCCCTGCTGTCCGCCTTGGCCGAGAACACCGCCCAGTCTATGCAGGCGGAGGGCATCATCCGCGAATATGAGATCCGCAAGCTGGCAGACGGCATGTATGCCTTTGAAGCCATGGAAATCGACGCCCGCTATCCCGAGGGCTACGGCCCCGTCGCGACCCGCGTGCTCGCTATCTTTACCCTGGACGGCGTATATACCATCAGCGCCGTTGATACGGAGATGGGCCGGGCATTCTTCAACACCCTGGTCATTCTGGATGCAGCGCCCTGATGCTGCCCCAATACTTTCTCACACAGGAGGCCCTATGCGCAGACTGATCCTTCTCATCCTGGCCCTGCTGCTGGCCATGCCCTTCGCCGCGGCGGAGGAAACTCAGCGCATCGAAACCGAGCTATTCACCATTGACATGCCCGCCAGTTTGAACCCCGATCTGGACGTGTATGCCCGCGAGGATTATTCCTTCCTCAGCCACCTGCTCAAGCCTATCATCATCCAGGGCGAAAATGAGCAGTACAGCCTGCTGATCTCCCTGTACGACTTCCCCAGCGACGAGCGTCACCGCGTTGACGCCAGCGTCAACCCCGCCCACGGCCTGTTTGAGATGATCTGCAGCTACTACGGCCACAGCATCAAGGGCCACACCGCCCGTCCCGAGGGCGACTACCGCGATTTCGTTCTGGGCAGCGATCCGGCCAGGGGATATTTCCTGCTGACGCTGTACAACCAGACCCGCGGCGAGGGCTACGTCTTTGAAATGCGGGTGAAAAACAGCAGCCTCACCGCCGCCGACGCGGAGGCTCAGCTGCTTGCTATTGCCGCCTCGCTGCGGGAAGCCGGCGTCATCTACCCCCAGGCCACCGGCAGCACGCTGATCGTCACCCACGTAGGTGTAAACGTCCGCAGCGGCCCCTCCCAGGACAGCGCCGTGCTGTGCGTCGCCAAGCAGGGACAGACCTTCCCCTTCCTGGGCGAAAACGGCATCTGGTACATGATCGACGTAGACGGCAAGATCGGCTATGTCTCCAAGGCACTGACTATGGTGCAGGAATAAAGCATACAAAAAAGCGACCTGAGCTCAGGCCGCTTTTTTGTTGCTTGGGTTATTCTGCTTTCGGGGCATAATCCGCAGGATTCTGCTGCGTGCGGGCTTCCAGCAAATCGCCGCCGTCAGTCACAATGACGATATGGCCTTCCCGCTGGGTCAGCACGTTCTCCCGGATAACCGGCACTTCATGATCCTTGAAATAATTGAACACCTTGTGGTTATTGAAGGTGCTGGGAATGAGAACATAGGTGGGGGCCACCACGCGCATGGCATTGGGCTTGAGCTCGTAGGGCTCGCTGCCGTGGTGGGGGAACTTGAGCACATCCACCTGACTGCAGATCTCCTCATGGGCGAGGATATCCTCCGTGCGGGTGCAATCGCCGGTGAAGAGGATGCGGCGCTCACCGTACTGGAGAACGAAGTTCAGCGAATCGCCGTTGACCCGGCCATCCTGCTTGAGGTATCCCGGACCGACACAGGTGATGGTCAGCGGGCCGATCTGGATGACGTCATCCACCTTCATCTGGGCGTAAGTGCCCTTCACCACCGGGCCGATCTCGATCTCGGTTTTGCCATAGCGATCCTCGTATGTGAGGGTATCCACCGGCTGCTCGGAGGGGCCATAGGTCACGGTGCTGTCATCGCCGAAAGCCTCCAGCACCTCATTCATGTTCATGCAATGATCCAGGTGCCAGTGAGTCATGATGCAGGCATCCAACGTGGTTGCACCCACATCGCGCAGGTAGTTGACCACATCATCCTTGGGCCACCTGGGGTTGGGGTTTCCGCCGTCGATCACAAGCTCAATGTC
This sequence comes from Clostridia bacterium, assembly GCA_045591175.1. Taxonomy (GTDB): domain Bacteria; phylum Bacillota; class Clostridia; order Christensenellales; family Aristaeellaceae; genus UBA11524. The sequence continues at coordinate 10,476 of JAZNSI010000021.1, read as the reverse complement.
GCCCACGCGGATGAAGTATGCGTCCGCGTAGCCGACAGCCATCTGGTGCACCTCCATCAGGGGTGCGCTCTCCTCTTCCGCGAAGGCCGCAGGAAGCATCATCATCAGTACAAATAGCAGGGAGAGGAGTTTCTTCATCTGCAACCTCACTTGATGGGACGGATGAGGATGATGGGGGTCATCTCATCGCCCTGGCCGCAGGGATTGTCCTTCAGCGCGTCCTGAATCTGGTCGTCGGTCAGGGGGAAGGAATCGCACTTGCCCAGCTGGTTCTGGTCGATGTCGTTGGCGTCCATGATGACCACGGGGATGCCGGTGTTGGCAGTCATCTCATTGGAGAGCTCCACGGGGTTCTCCGGGTTGATGAGGGCCAGGGTCTTGTAGCGCTCGAAGGAGGAGCGGAAGTAGAAGCCGTCGATGCCCGCCACGCCGTGGCCGCAGATCTTGTAGAACAGGCCCTTGATGCCGAAGGGACGGGTGATGGCGCTGACGAAGCCCGCAAACAGCACGCGGGGCAGGCCCACCATATCGATGACCAGCTGGAGCTTGTAGGGCTCATGCATGCCGACGCCGGTGGAGTTGATGCCGGCAAAACGGGCCATCAGCTTAGCGAAGAAGCCCAGCTTCATGTCCTCCATCTTCTTGACATTGCCGGTGCACATGGCCATGACCTTGGCGGTGATGGCCACGCAGTCACCCTCCTGATACAGGGGACGGACGTACTTTTCCAGCAGGGCGGAAGCATCCTCGCCCACCTCAACGAAGTGGGTCTGGATGGCGAAGCGGTCGTACTTCTTGCCGTCGCGGCCGTCACGGGTGCCGCGGTCAAAATACACAACGCCGTTTTCTTCCCGGCGCTGGGACTCGAGATTCTTGTTGTCAGATGCCATTGGGAGTGCCTCCTTTGTGGTTATCATCCCTTCTATTTTACTGCATTATGCGGCTGATGTCAATGAAAAACGCGCTGCTTGCGCCCTCCGGCGAAACATGTTACAATATGCAGGAATCCACATCCGGAGGCGATCCCCATGGCCAAAGCAATCAAAACCAATGTCCTGCGCCACCTGGACGCGCAGAAGATCCCCTATGAGACCCGCGAATACGATGTATCCGACGAAAATTACGACGGCAAGCTGGTCGCGGATAAGGTCAAGCTGCCCGCTGATATGATCTACAAGACTCTCGTCCTCACCGGCGATCGGAGCCCCGTGGGCAGCAAGTCCCAGTACCTGGTCTGCGTGATCCCCGTGGAAATGGAGCTGAACCTCAAGGCCGTTGCCCGCGCCACAGGGAATAAATCCGTCGCCATGCTGCCTCAAAAGGATCTGCTGCCCCTGACCGGCTATCTGCGGGGCGGGTGCAGCCCCATCGGCATGAAGAAAGCCTTCCCCACCTTTATCCAGCAGGATGCACAGGCGCTGGATCGCATCAGCGTATCTGCAGGCGTGCGGGGCTGTCAGGTCATCCTGGCGGTGGATGCGCTCGCCCGCTGTACCGGCGCGAAGTTTGCCGAGCTGTGCAGGGAATAAGGCTGTTCACCGGAAATTTACATTCATAACGCAGGGAAATCATTGCTTCCTGCGTTATTTTGTTGTATAATAAATGATGGTATGTTATGTACCAATGCAAAAGCCACACGCCTGTGAAAGGAATGACCATATATGGAGTACACCCCTGCTTCCGCGGTGATCCTCATCCCCTCCCTGGAGCCGGATGACCGTCTGCCTGCTTATGTCCGCAAGCTGCGTGAGCGCGGCTTCACCCGCGCCGTCATCGTCAACGACGGCAGCAGCGAGAAGTACCAGCCCATCTTCGACGAGCTGGCCGCGATGGATGGCGTGACCGTCCTCAAGCATGAAGTCAACCGCGGCAAGGGCTGCGGCCTGAAGACCGGCTACACCTACATCCGCGACCACATGCCCGACGCTTCCGGCGTGATCACCGCCGACGCGGACGGTCAGCACACGGTGGAAGACTGCTGGAAGCTGGCCGAGGCCCTGACAGACAGCAAGCGCGCCATGTACCTGGGCAGCCGCGATTTCAACCTGCCCAACGTGCCGCCCAAGTCCCGCTTCGGCAACAAGACCACCAGCGCCGTGTTCAAGCTGCTCTACGGCCAGTGGCTGCCCGACACCCAGACCGGACTGCGCGCCTTCCGCCGGGAAGACCTGCAGTTCATGATCGACGTGCCCGGCGAGCGCTTCGAGTATGAGATGCAGGTGCTCATCGCCTGTGCCCGCGCCGGCATCGATATGGTGCCCATCACCATCGAAACCGTGTACGAGAACGAAAACGAGGGCACCCACTTCCATCCCATCCGCGACAGCTACCGCATCTACAAGGTCATCCTGGGCAACTTCGTGAAGTTCATGGGGGCGTCCATCCTGTCCTTCGTGATCGACTTCGTGCTGCTGACGCTGCTGGGCAATCTGGTGTTTGCCAAGGTCGCCCACGGCGCCTTCTTCGCCAAGGTTCTGGCCCGCTGCGTGTCTGCGCCCTGCAATTTCTTCATGAACAGCAAGTACGTGTTCGAAAAGAAGATGAGCCGGACCACCTTCATCCGCTACATCATCCTGGCCGTGGGCATCATGCTGGTGTCCGCGCTGGGTGTTGACGGCATCATGAACTGGCTGAAGTTCCCCACGGCCATCATCGGCCTGGTGGGTATCGTGGTGGACGTGGTGCTCTACCTTGTCAGCTACCGCGTGCAGAACAAGTGGGTCTTCGCGCCCGATAAGGAGTCCAAATGAAAAACTGGAAAAGCATCCTGCTGACAGTGATCGCCGTGCTGATGCTGGTCGGTTTCGCTGCAGCCGTGCCGAGCCCGTCCATCACCGAGGAGGCCCGCGAGGCCCATATGAACGAGGGCGTCGACGACGAATACGCCTTCCTGTTCGACTAACGCCATACCATATCGGAGGAATTCACCGTGCGCAAGCTTATTTCCCTTCTCCTGCTGCTGACGATGCTCGTCCCCGGCGCGATGGCCGAGGACTTCGATGCACCCATCGACATCTCTGCTGAGGATGCTATCTCCGCCAACATCACACCCCTGCCCGTCGACCTGAGCGGCGGCTACGCTCCCAACCCCGACTGCTACATCGAGGCCGATGAAGCCAACGGCGTCCTGCAGGGGTATCAGGACGAGTCACTGACCGTCACCGTGGAGCGCGTGAAGGTCGGCGATTCCACCTTCAACGCGGCCCGCGTGAAGATTGCCCATCCCAGCCAGCTCCGTACCGGCCTGGCCAACGAAAAGGGCACCAAGAACAACAAGATCTCCACCATGGCCAAGAAGCACAACGCGGTCGTGGCTATCGGCGGCGACTTCTTCGCCGACGCCAAGAACGGCTACATCGTCCGCCAGTACAAGGAGTTCCGCAAGAGCCCCAAGTCCGTGTACGACATGCTGCTGGTGGACAACAACGGCAACTTCCACATTGTCCTGCAGTCTGATCCTGAGGAACTCAAGGCGCTGCTGACCAGCGAGGAGCTGACCTTCCCCAACATCTTTAACTTCGGCCCCGCTTTGATCAAGGACGGCGTGCTGCTGGAGAGCCCCCAGTACTACATCGACAACGGCAACCGCTACAATATCAAGTCCAAGTCCGAACCCCGCTGCGCCATCGGTCAGCTGGGCGAACTGGAGTACATGTTCGTGGTCGTTGACGGCCGCCGCAAGGACAGCAACGGCTGCTCCACCGCTGAGCTGGGCCAGTGGATGTTCGAGCAGGGCTGCGTGCAGGCCTACAACCTGGACGGCGGCAACAGCGCACTGATGTGGTTCGGCGGCGAGAACTACTCCGACAAGACCACCAAGAACGAGCGCACCGTGTCCGACTTCATCTACGTCTCCACCGCTGTGAAGCCCGAGGAGGAGTAAAGCATGTTCACCCTTTATGGCGCACTGGCAGCCCTGTCTCTGGCCGTGCTGCTGGCCGTATCCTTCCTCACGCTGAGGAAGAGGGGCGCAGGCTATGAGGCGTTCATCCGCCTGGCCGTGCTGGCGATCCCCCTTGCCTTCCTTGGAAGCCGGATCACCTTCTGCCTTTCCAACCTTGCTTACTATCTGGAAACCATCGGCGATCCCGCGCTGATGCTGAAGGTTTGGGAGGGCGGTGCCTCCATGACCGGCGCGATGATCGGCGTGATTCTCGCCGCCCTGCTCGCCGCGAAGTGGAGCAAGCTCCCCGCCGGCACGATGCTGGACGCCGTTGCTTTCGGCATGCCCGCCGCGCTGGTGATCGAGCGCCTGGCTGAGCCCCTGTGCGAGATGGGCTGGGGCAAGTACCTGCAGTCCCCCGCCTTCAACTTCATGACGGACCTGACCCAGGGCATGCATCCCGTCTTTGCTTACGAGGCCTTTATCGCAGTCCTCATTGGCGTCGCGATGATCGTGTACTTCCGCAAGCACACGGCAGTCAGCGGCGACGCTTTGGGGTTCTTCCTCGTCCTCTACGGCTGCAGCCAGACGGTGCTGGAAAGCCTGCGTAACGACGGCCACATGAAAGTCATCCACTTCGTGCGCATCAACCAGGTGGCGGCTATCGTGATGGCCGTGTCGGTGCTGATTGTCTGGAGCATCCGCTGCTTCAAGCGCGGCGGCAAGCGGGAAGCCATCATCTCCTGGCTGACGGCGGCGGTGTGCATCGGCTTCGGCGTGGTGCAGGAGTTCGCCGCTGACGGCGATGAAAACCCCTACTTCAGCCTGACGCTGGTATCCGGTCTGCTGGCCGCAGCACTGGTGATCGTGTGCGTCACCTGGTTCTTCACCTGGAAGAAGCACGGCAAGCCCGCCGCGGCGATCCCCTGCGTGGCAGTGGCCGCAGCGCTGGCGCTCCTCGTTGAGCGCACGGTGGACACCGGCGACCACCGGCTGTTCTTCGTCTACGGCATCATGGCCGCAAATCTGTACATCATTGGTCACATGGCCTTCGCGCTGCGCAAGGCCGCGGAGGAATAAGCATGGACAAGAAGCAAATTGACCGCATCAACGAGCTGGCCCGCAAGAAGAAGGCCGAGGGCCTGACCGAGGCCGAGGCCGCCGAGCAGGCTGCCCTGCGCCAGCAGTACATCAACGAGTGGCGCGAGAACATGCGCGCCATGCTGGACGGCGTGGTCATCCAGCGCCCCGACGGCACCACCGAGCCCCTGAAGAAGAAGGCGCCGACGGTGAAGCACTGATACAAAAAGCCTCCGTTTTTACGGAGGTTTTTCTATTGACAAATATATTCCTATATGGTAATATTCTATTTAGAAACATTGGAGGTGTCTACCGTGGAAACAAAGGGCGGATTCCTGATCTCCCGCATCAAACAGGTAGGCGGGCGGCTGTTTGACCGCATGCTCGCTGAGGCAGATATCGACGCATTCAACGGCGCGCAGGGGCGCATCCTGTACGTTCTCTGGCAGGGCGACGGACTGACCATCAGTCAGCTGTCTGCGCAGACCAGCCTCGCCAATACCACGTTGACCTCCATGCTCGACCGTATGGAGCAATCCGGGCTGATTCAGCGCGAGCCCTCGCCCTCCGACCGCCGGGCGCTGCTCATCCGCCTGACAGACAAGGCTCGCGCCCTTCAGCAGGACTACGACCGCATCTCCCAGCGGATGAACGAGATGTACTACCTTGGCTTCACGGAGGCGGAGATCCGCCAGTTTGAAAGCTATCTGCAACGCGTACTCGACAACCTGCAAGGAGGATTTGACCATGAGTAACAAGGTTTCCGTCCCGATCACCAACGACCTTTGCCCCCAGACGCTCTTCACCTTCGGCACCTTCAAGGAAGACGGCACGCCGAATTTCGGGCTGTTCTGCTGGTTCAGCTATTGCTGGCTGGATGACCTGAGCGTGATGTGCTGCATCGGCGCGCCCAAGCAGACCCAGGACCGCATTCTGGCCACCCGCGTGTTCTCCGCCAACCTGGTCACCGAGAGCAACCTGGCCCTCAGCGACTACTTCGGCACGGCGGACGGTCACGACGCGGACAAGATGGACGTCCCCTTCAAGTGGGAGCGCGGCCAGGTGCTGGACGTGCCCGTGCTGACGGATTGTCCCTTCTCCTTCGAGCTGGAGGTGGACAAAATCATCCCCACCAACGAGGCGGAGGGCAGCACCGTGTTCCTGTGTCATATCCGCAACGTGCTCAAAGATGCGTCGCTGGTGGACAGCGGCCTCCCGGTGGACGAGCTAATGCGCAAGGTCGGCGCCGTCCGCACGGCAGGCGGTGTTGAATACTGGGCCTGGGACGGCCGCCACCTGGGCGCGTGGCACGAGCCTGCGCAGACCATCAAGCCGGGTGTGGAGGTCGGCAAGGCCGCGCAGATGTAACAATAAAGACAACAAAAAGCCCGCGCGATTACGAGCGCGGACAGTCAACTGCGATATATGATTCAACTAACACGAGCATGTACTCCAGCCGGAGGTGCGCAGTTCAATCGCGAGCCGGGTGCAGCGTCACGCTGCCCGCACAAATGTAACGGTACGCAAAAGGGCTTCCGCGTCTCGCGGAAGCCCCCAACATGTCCAGTATATCACCCATTTACGACAAAGTCAAGGGGTAAAACTTTCGCAAAACCTATTGCAATTCACATATGTATCGTGTATAATGAAGCCACGATCAAGGAAGAAAAAGCCGCCCGCGAGCGGCAGTTTCACAAAGAAAGAGGTGTCTCCAATGAACAACGAAGAATTCTTCGAGCAGGATGGTCTGGATGAGGGCGTCATGGAAGACGTGATCGAAATGACCGACGAGGAAGGCAACACCATCCTGTTCTCTATCATTGATTATTTCTTCTACAACGGCGAGGAATACGCCATCCTGACCGACTCCAACGACGAGGACACGGCCGATGCGGATGCTGAGGATGAAGGCATCGCCTGCTACGTGATGAAGATCGTGGCCACGACGGATGAATCCGGCGAGGAGCTGGAAGAGTTCGTCCCCGTGGAGGATCAGGCCCTTGAAGCCAAGCTGATGGAGATTGCCTCCATGAAGCTCAACAGCGACGAGGAAGCGGACGACGAAGATTGACCTTCCCGCCCGGCAAGCTGCAGCACGGATCAATAAACAGCACCACAGCTGATTCCTGCCAGCTTCCACATCTTCAATCAACGAAACCCGATCAGCGGACAGCAACCAGCTGTCCGCTTTTTTCGTGCAAAAAGGGCCCGCGGAACTCACCGCGAGCCCAGGGATCAGTTACGCTCCAAATGATCCAGAAGGGCCTCACAGCCCCGCAGGATGTCCCTATACGCAATGTCAAACCGATCGGAATACCAGGGATCCGCCACATCCGCCGGATGGCCGGTGAAATCCAGCAGCCGGTGTACCTTGCCGTCAGGATCGCCGCCGAAGATCCGCAGCATCCGCGCGATGTTGGACAGATCCATGCCAATGAGGTAATCCCACGCATCATAGTCCGCCGCGATGATCTGCCGTGCCCGATGCTCATCGCAACGCACGCCATGCGCAGCCAGTTCCCGCTTTGCCGGCGGGTACACGCTATTGCCGATCTCCTCCCGGCTGACAGCCGCAGAGTCGATCACATAGCCCTTGAGCCCCCGCTCGCGCACCAGGTGCTTGAGGATCATCTCCGCCATGGGGCTGCGGCAGATATTGCCGTGGCACACAAACAAAACTCGTTTCATAGCAACTCCTTGCATTGATGAGCAAAGGGCTGCTGCAGCATGTAAGCTGCAGCAGCCCCGCTTTATTGGGATCAGTGCGCCTTCTTGCGACGCAGGAGCATCGCCATCAGCGCGAGGGAAGCGCCAGCCATCAGCGTCGTCCACAGGGCCAGAGACGTGGTGTCACCGGTCTGCGGGATCTTCGCGTTGGTAATGGTGCCGCCGTTCTCAGCGTAGTCCGCTTCCTCACCCGAACGCAGCTGGTAGGTCGCCGCGAAGCCATCCATGGGCTCCTCAACCACCGTGTAGACTGCGGGCTGACCATTCACGGTCTCGGGCAGGTCGTAGTACTTGTACCAGCCATCGCTGTCAGGCTTGGGCGTGGGCACTTCCATCACCTCGCCGTTGCACAGCAGCGTCAGGGTGATCGCCGGCAGTTCTTCGCCCTCGGCCATGCCGGTCCAAAGCTTCTGCACCTTGAAGGAGAGCTTGGGCTCCGCACGGTTGATGACCGTAGCGCCGTCATGCAGGGCCTTGGTCACGTCCTCGTAAGGCGCGACGTTCTTGTAGATGCGGATGTAGCCCTCGATGCCACGTTCCTTAGCGGTGTAGACGATCTCGTTGCCATCCTCATCGTACTTGGGCAGGTCGTAGTAGGTGTACAGGCTGCCTGCACGGACAACCTCGGGCTGAGGCACGATCTCCTCGCCGTTGGCGTACAGGATCAGGCTGATGGCACCCAGGTCAGTGCCTTCCCAGACCTTTGTGACGGAGAAGGTGGTGGTCTCCATCGTGTTGACGAAGTCCACACGGGCCGTGTCGCCATTGACGGCGCCCTCGGCCTTGGTGCCGGCCGCGCCATTCACCGTGGTGGTGTAGACGCCGCTGACATCTTCCTCAACAATGTACTTCGCACCCTCGGGCAGGCCCTGGATGGTGACGCTCTGGCCGTCCGCCAGGGCGATGGTGCCGCCGCTGGTGATCTTGCCAGTCACATTGCCGGTGTAATCGTACTCGCCGGTGAGCTCATTGCCCTCCGCGTCGTACAGGGTAACGATCATGTTGAAGGCCTCGTCGGTCTTCTTGCCCTCGACCTTCTTGGAGATGGTCAGCGTACCGATCTGCTTGTTATCGAAGATAACACCGTTGACCGGTTCGCCGTCGCGAGTGATGACGGTTTCGAGCTTCAGGTTGCCGTCGCCGTTGTCAGTAACGGTCACGGTGGCCTTGTAGACGCTCTTGTCCGCAATCATCAGCAGGGAGGATTCGGTGGTCTCCTCGATGGTGTAGGTGAAGGTCTTGCCCGCATCCTCCAGATCGAAGTAGATGGTACCGAACTCGATGCTGCCCTTGACGTTCTGGGCCTTGAGCTCCAGATCCTCGCCCTTCAGAACGAAGTCGAAGACCTGATCCTCAGTGGGTTCTGCGCCATCGACGGTCTTGACCGCATTGAGGCGCAGCTGCGCAACAGCCGTGTACTTGTTGACGAAGTCCAGCTTGGTAGCGTTGTTGGAAGCGGTCACCTTCACGGTGCCGTCGCCGTTGTCCGCAACCTCGACCGTCACGGTGTACTCAGTGGTATCGATCGTGATGCCGTTGCCGCTCTTGCTGGTCTCCTTCACCGTGTAGGTGTGAGTACCAACATCCGCCAGCGTGTACTTGATCGTCGGGTAGGCGATCTTGCCGGTCGCGTCGTTCTGCACGGTCGCGACGACCTTCTCGCCTTCCTTGATCTCGAAGGTGAACACATCATTCGCAGTCATTTCACGACCATCAATGGTCTTCGTGCCTGCGAAGGTGATCTCGCCTTCTGCTGCGTAAGTATTGATGAAGTCAAGCTTGGTGGCGTTGTCGGAAACGGTCACAGTCAGCTTACCGTCGCCGTTGTCCGCAACCTCGACCGTCACGGTGTAAACCGTATCGTCGTAGGTGATGCCCGCCTTGCCGTCGTTCACTTCCTTCACCGTGTAGGTGAAGGTCTTGCCCGCGTCAGCCAACTCGTACTCGATCGCGGAGAAGACGAACTTGCCGTCGGCGGCGTTCGTCACCGTCTCGATGACCTTGCCCTCAGCGTTGGTCAGTTCGAAGCTGAAGTCGTCAGCCGCGAGTGCCTTGCCAGTCAGCGTCTTCGTGCCGCTGAACTGCACGGAGCCTTCCGCTGCGTAGGTGTTCACGAAGTCAAGCTCGGCGGCGTTGTCGGAGGCGGTCACAGTCAGCGTGCCGTCGCCGTTGTCCGCAACCTCGACCGTCACGGTGTAAACCGTAGCGTCATAGGTGATGCCGGACTTGCCGTCGTTCACTTCCTTCACAGTGTAAGTGAAGGTCTTGCCCGCGTCAGCCAGCTCGTACTCGATCGCGGAGAAGGCGAACTTGCCGTTGGCGGCGTTCTTCACCGTCTCGATGGTCTTGCCCTCAGAGTCGATCAGTTCGAAGCTGAAGTCGTCTGCCGCTAGCGCCTTGCCGGTCAGCGTCTTCGTGCCCGCGAACTGCACGGAGCCTTCCGCTGCGTAGGTGTTCTTGAAGTTCAGCTTGGTGGCGTTGTCGGAGGCGGTCGCACTCAGCGTGCCGTCGCCGTTGTCCGCAACCTCGACCGTCACGGTGTAAACCGTAGCGTCGTAGGTGATGCCGGACTTGCCGTCGTTCACTTCCTTCACCGTGTAAGTGAAGGTCTTGCCTGCGTCAGCCAGCTCGTACTTGATCGCGGAGAAGACGAACTTGCCGTTGGCGTCGTTCTTCACCGTCTCGATGGTCTTGCCCTCAGCGTTGATCAGTTCGAAGCTGAAGTCGTCTGCCGCCAGCGCCTTGCCAGTCAGCGTCTTCGTGCCGCTGAACTGCACGGAGCCTTC
>JAZNSI010000020.1:0-220206 GCA_045591175.1 Clostridia bacterium | reverse complement strand
CCCACCCCGGAGGCCACCCCCCTCCTGGAGGCACTGGCCGATGACAGCGCTGATCCCGCCCTTATCTCTACCACCGTCATCTACAAGGATGACCGCAAGGTGACCAGCTACGAGCGCAAGGAGCCCATCAACATGCCCGCTGCGGATGATTACATGCTGCAGCCCTATGGCGTGATGACCTTCCGCGGCAATGCGTTCCGCCAGAATGCAGCGACGGGCACGGTGGAGAATCCCACCAGCCTGTCCCTGGAGTGGACGGTGGAGGCCGGCAGCGTGGCCGGCAGCAGCCGCAATTACTACGGCATCGGCTGGACGGGTCAGCCTGTGATCGTCCGCTGGCCCTCCGATATCCGCAAGAGCATGGATCTGGAGCAGATCCGCAAGGATCAGAAAAATCTCAAGGAGGTCATCATCGCCGGCATGGACGGCAAGATCTACTTCCTGGATCTGCTGGACGGCAGCGCCACCCGCGACGCCATCGACTTCGGCTATCCCATGCGCTCCACGCCCAGCGTGCACCCGCTCTTCTACCCCATGATGACCGTGGGACAGTATGCCCGCAAGCTCAAGACTGGCACCAGCAAGGAGATCGGCCTGTACTACTACAACCTGATGGACCAGAAGGAGCTGCGGATGATCGACGGCATCGACCGCAAGTACGAGCGTCCCTACAACGCCGTGGGCGCCTTCGATACCTCCGCACTGATCTACAGCGATACGGTCAACAAGACGCATACCCTTATCGCCATCGGCACCAACGGCATGCTCTACACCGAAAAGATGGAAATGGACCTGCATCTTGACAAGGATACGGGCCTGCTGGAGTACGAGTTCAAGGAGCCGGACGAGGTCGTGATGATGATGAGCCACACCAAGGGCCAGAACGACAGCTACGCCGCGGTGGAATCCTCCCTGGCGATGTACGGCAGCTACGCCTACTACGCTGATCTGGACGGCATCCTGCGCTGCGTGGACACCACCACCATGACCACCGCCTGGGCGGTCGATACCGGCGACGCGGTGCGTGCTGCCATCGCCCTTGACCTGGAGGAAGGCGACGGCACCAACACCCTGTGGCTCTACACCGCCAACCTGGTCAACACCGGGCGCACCAAGGGCAATGTGACCATCCGCCGCTTCAACGCCATGACCGGCGAGGAGGATTGGGCGTTTGCCATCCATTGTGCTGACACCAAGAAGAAGGACGTGACCTTCAACGCCACCATCACCCCCGGCGCGATGGCGTCTCCCGTCATTGGTCAGCAGGGTCTGGGCGATCTGGTGTACTTCACCCTGTCCTCCATCAGCGCCACCGGCGCAGCGGGGCTGGAGGAAGGCGCGGCGGTTCCCGGCGTGATCATCGCCCTTGACAAGGCCACCGGCAAGGTTGCCTGGCACAAGGCCATGGAGGCCTACTGCTACTCCTCTCCCGTGGCCGTGTACGATGAAAACGGAAAGGGCTGGATCATCCAGGCCTGCTCCAACGGAACGATCTACCTCATGGACGGCCTGACCGGCAGCGTCATCAACACCCTGCAGGTCAACGGCGTGATCGAGGGTTCTCCCGCCGTTTACGGTGACACCCTGGTCATCGGCACCACCGGCAAGGGCACTTCCTACATTTACGGCATCAAGATCAACTAAAAATGGGCCCGTCAGAGCGATCTGGCGGGCTTTTTGCATGAAAAAAGCCGCGCTCCCGTACAGGAGGCGGCGATGGGTCACTTGCGTTCCTTCATTTCCTTAAGGGTCTTCAGCGCGGCGCGGGTGTAATCCACCAGCGCGATCACCGCGATCACCACGGCGATCCACAGGCATACGCGGTCAATGGGGAAGGCCATCGCGGCGAAATCCTTATGCCAGAAGGACAGCACCAGCGCCAGGATGAAGCTGCACTGGGCCAGCTTGCCCCAGATGTTGGCGTACACCACGATGTCATGGGCCAGCATGTAGGAGGAGCCGTAGATCATCACCAGCTCCTTGATGATCACGATGATGATGGCGATCACCGGGAAGGTGCCGTTCAGGCCCTGCATGATCAGCGCCGTGCAGACCATCAGCTTGTCAGCCAGGGGATCCATCAGCTTGCCGAAGTCGGTGATCAGGTTATACTTGCGGGCGATGTGGCCGTCCAGCCAGTCGGTGAAGGAGGCGACGCAGAAGGTCAGCAGCGCCAGCTTTTCCATGGACATGGCATGCAGGACGACGAAGACGGGGATCAGCGCCAGACGGATCATCGTCAGGACATTGGGGACATTCCAGATATTTGTCAGATACTTTTGACGGAAACTGCTCACGGGAACAAGACCTTTCTCCGTCCGGGAGACCCGGCGGTATGTACGGAAGCGGACGCTTCTTCGTGATTTTATGATAGGAGCTCCAGATGAATTCGACATGAAGTGCGGAAAAGCTGCACTGGCTCCGACCCAATGGATTCCCGGTGTATGATCCCCATACAGGAAGGAGATTATGCACAGGGAATATGATACCACAATCAAATGGAAAATTCCAGTGGCAATGGCCTGATTTATCCTCAATTATCCGTGAAGATTGCAGGAAAAAAGGAGCTGGACGAAGAATTAATCAACTTGGATTGATATGTGCAGTACAACTGCTGCGTTGAAAGGAGATATAGTATATGCGTTTTGACGGCCGACTGCCTGAGCAGGCTCGTCCTGTTTCCATTCAGACCAATTTTGTCCGCACGGCGGCGGGCTCCTGCCTGATCGCCACCGGTAATACCCGCGTGATCTGCACCGCCTCGGTGGAGGAGGGCGTGCCTCCCTTCCTGCGCGGCAAGGGCCAGGGCTGGGTCACGGCGGAATATGCCATGCTGCCCGCATCCACCGGTCAGCGCAAGAAGCGCGACGGCATCAAGAAGGACGGCCGCAGCGTCGAGATCCAGCGCCTGATCGGCCGCAGCCTCCGCCAGGCCATCGACCTGACCAAGCTGGGCGAGCGCACCATTACCCTGGACTGCGACGTGCTGGAGGCCGACGGCGGCACCCGTACTGCGTCCATCACTGGGGCAATGGTCGCCCTGACCCTGGCCATCGATAAGCTGGTCAGCGAGGGCAAGCTGCTCCAGAGCCCCATTGTGCACCAGGTGGCGGCGGTTTCCGTGGGCGTGGTGAACGATACCCCCTGCTGCGACCTGTGCTATGTGGAGGATTCCTCCGCGCAGGTGGATATGAACCTGGTCATGAACGAGCAGGGCGAGTTCATTGAGCTGCAGGGCACCGGCGAGGGCCGCGCCTTCACCGCCGATGAGCTCAGCAGCCTACTGCACTATGGCAAGTGCGGCATCGAGCAGCTGATGGCTGCCCAGCGCGAGGCCCTGGGCGAGGCTGCCCGCCACATCTGCCCCAAGCCCCTGCTGGTCGCCGCCACCGGCAACGCCCACAAGCTCAAGGAGCTGCAGCACATCTTCGGCGATTACTACAACGTGGTGAGCATGTACGCCGCCGGCTTCAGCGCCGCCATCGACGAGAACGCCACCACCTTTGCGGGCAACGCCGCCATCAAGGCGGAGGCTGTCTGCGAGGCCACCGGCCTGCCCACCATTGCGGACGACAGCGGCCTCACCGTGGAAGCTCTGGATGACGAGCCTGGCGTGTACTCCGCCCGCTACGCCCTGATGAACAACGAGGGCGAGGGCGACAAGGACAACAACAACCTGCTCGTGCGCCGCATGAAGGGCAAGACCCGCCGTGCCTGCGCGTTCCAGTGCGCCATCGCCCTGGCCCGTCCCGGTGAGGAGACCCTGATCGCAGAAGGCTCCTGCCCCGGCGTGCTGTTGGAGGAGGAGCGCGGTGCCGGCGGCTTCGGCTACGACCCGCTGTTCCTCTACGAGCCCCTGAACAAGACCTTCGCCGAGGTCACCGAGGAGGAGAAGAACGCCATCTCCCACCGCGCCCGCGCCTGCGAGAAGATGCTGGAGATCATGAAGGAGATCAACGCATGATCCGCGCGCTGATCCTCTCCGACATCCACGGGGAAGCGAACAACCTCCGCTGGCTGCTGGAGGAGGTATGGAAGCAGGTCGGCCCCATCGACGCCTACATCTGCCTGGGCGACGGCGTGCGGGACTTCGACCATGCGGAAGCCTTCATCCGGGAACGCGACCCCCATGCGACTATGTATGCCGTGCGGGGCAACTGCGATTTCACCGCAAATCACCCCGACCGGCTGGTCATCCACCTGGGCGGGCTGAAGATCTACATGACCCACGGGCACATCCACCGGGTGAAGTCGGGCCTGGACTACCTTTACGGCGCAGCCCGGGCGGAGGACGCTGACATCGCCCTGTACGGCCACACCCACCGCGCCAACGTGGAGTACACCCAGCCCTGGATGATCAATCCCGGCGCAGCGCAGGACGACTGCTGCGCCCTGCTGGAGATCGAAAATGGCAAGCCCCATGTGAAAATGATCAGCTTGGGCTTCAAGTGAGGCTGAGAAATTCCCCCTTTACGCCGTCCACCAAATATGGTATAATGATATACAAGTATACACAACGCATGACCACAGGAGGGCGCTTCCGATGAAATGCCAATACTGTAACTGCATCGACAGCAAGGTGATCGACTCCCGCCCCACGGAGGAAGGCAGCAGCATCCGCCGCCGCCGTGAGTGCATGAATTGCGGCAAGCGCTTCACCACTTACGAGAAGATCGAAATGCTGCCGCTGATGGTCGTCAAGCGCGACGGCCGCCGTGAGCCCTTCGACGCGCAGAAGATCAAGACCGGCATCATTCATGCCTGCGAGAAGCTGCCTGTCTCCATGAATCAGATCGAAGCCATGACCTTGCGCATTGAGCAGGCTGCCTACGCCACCATGGACGGCGAGATCGCCTCCCAGCGCATCGGCGACATGGTCATGAAGGAGCTCAAGGGCGTCAACGACGTGGCCTACGTCCGCTTTGCCGCGGTGTACCGCCTCTTTACCGATATCGGCGACTTCATGCAGGAGCTGCAGAAGCTGCTGGAAGAGAAAAAGTAAACAGCATCCAACATGACGGCCTGCTGGTTTTCAGCAGGCCGTCGTGCTTTTACAGAAAAAATATATAGGTTGTGTCATTGCCATCGGAGTCGCAGGATACCTCGCCACCGCATTTGCGATACAGCGCATTGGCTGCGGTGTTGCATCGGTGCGTGATCAGAAAGATCCGGTGAAAGCCTTGTGCCCGGCACTCGGTTTTGATGGCTTCGAGCATTGCTGTACCAATGCCTTGCCGCTGGTAAGAATCCGCCACGCCGACCTCATGGAGGTATAGCATCCTGCGGCCATCCAGTCTGTCCAGAGTGTATCCGTAGGCGAAGGCAATGATGCGCCCATCTGTAACGCCTGCCCAAAGCCAGTTGCGGCCATCTGCAAGAAAGCCGGAGGCCCCTTCTCTTGTGATAAAGTCTGGGCGGAAGGTGCGGTTCATCTCCAGCACTGTGGCCAGATCATCAGCCGTCATCCGATGGAAAGTGCAGTTCATGTGTTCCTCCGAAAAAGTGCCTGCCCATATTGGACAGGCACGGAATGATTACTCTTCGTCGTCATCCTCTTCCACGCGGAAAGCATAGATGGTGGTGGTGTCGTACTTTTCGCCGGGGCGCAGCACGGTGGTGGGGAAATTGCTGTGAGTGGGGGTATCAGGGAAGTGCTGGGTCTCCAGGCACAGACCGGAGAAGTTGCCGTAGTGCGCGCCGCCGCGGCCGCCTTCGCAGTTGGTGGTGCAGGCGGTGTAGAGCTGCACGCCGGGCTGATCGGTGATGACCTCCATCGAGCGGCCGGAATCCTCGTGGTACACGAAGGCGCACAGGGCCATCGCGCTGCCCTTGCGCAGGACGAAGTTGTGGTCGTAGCCGCCGGCCCAGACCATGGGGGTGCAGGTGTCCTTGGCTTCGATGCCGTCCGCCAGGAGCATGCCCTCGCGCAGATCCAGGGGCGTGCCCACTACGGGCATGTAGCCGCCGGTGGGGATAAGCTCGGAATCCACCGCAGTCACCACGTCCGCGTCGATGAACACAACATGATCCAGCACCGTGCCGTGGTCGTGACCGGCCAGATTGAAGTAGGTGTGGTTGGTCAGGTTGCAGTGGGTGGCCTTGTCGGTGGTGGCTTCGTAGCGGATGGACAGATTGCAGTCGTCATCCCAGGAATAGGTGACGTACATGTCCAGATTGCCGGGGTAGTTCTCCTCCATGTCGGGGGAGAGGTAGTGGAGCTTGATGCTGTCCACGCCTTCGCCCTCGGTGGCCTCGGCGAGCTTCCACAGCTTGGTGTTGAAGCCCTCCTTGCCGCCGTGGAGGTGATTCTGGTTGTCGTTGACGGCCAGGTTGTACTCTACGCCGTCCAGGGTGAACTTCGCCTTGGCGATGCGGTTGCCGTAGCGGCCCACGATGTCGCCCATGAAGGCATGATCGCCCTCGTAGCGCTCCAGGGTATCAAAGCCCAGGGTGACGTCCGCCATCACGCCGTTCTTGTCCGGCACGATGATGCTGGTGATGATCGCGCCCAGCTCGATCACGGACACGGACGCGCCCTGCTTGTTGGTCATGGTGAACATGGTGACGGCGTCGCCCTTCTTGGTCACGCCATAGGGCTTGGAAATAATGGCCATGGGAGATTCCTCCTTAAAACGATTTCGCTGCCTCTATTGTACCGCGTCCGGCGCAGATGGTCAAGGGGGAAATGCTTGATGTGCATAAGTTCTGCCTGCCTTGACGGGAAGCGCCGCCCGCTGATATAATGGCGCATGGAACCGGAACGTGATGAAGACATGAGCGTTAGGAGAGAGGTATAGCCCATGAGTGAACTGGATCGCCGGCTGATTCAGGTTGTCCCCGCGCCCCGGCAGCTGGCGCTGCAGCGGATGGAATTCTATGCCTTCGTGCATTTCACCGTCAACACCTTTACGGACAGGGAGTGGGGCGACGGCACGGAAAGCCCGGCCATCTTCGATCCCGTGAAGCTCGACGCCCGCCAGTGGGTGGATGCCATCCGGGATGCGGGCATGAAGGGGCTGATCCTCACCTGCAAGCACCACGACGGCTTCTGCCTGTGGCCCAGCAAACATACCCGGCACAGCGTGGCAGCCAGCCCCTGCCGGCGGGATGTGGTGGGCGAGGTGGCTGAGGCCTGCCGGGAGGGGGGCCTTCGCTTTGGCGTGTACCTGTCCCCCTGGGATCGCAACCACCCGCTGTACGGCACGGGCAGGCCCTATGACGACTACTTCGTCGCGCAGCTGACCGAGCTGCTGACGGACTACGGCGAGGTATGCTCCGTGTGGTTCGACGGGGCCTGCGGCGAGGGCCCCAACGGCAAAAAGCAGCACTATGATTGGGATCGCTACTACGCGGTCATCCGCGAATTGCAGCCGGAAGCCTGCATCCATGTCTGCGGGCCGGACGTGCGCTGGTGCGGCAATGAGGCCGGCGATACCCGTGAGGCGGAATGGAGCGTCGTTCCCGCCCGCACGGCGGATACGGAAAAGGTGCAATCCGCCAGCCAGCAGGAGGACAGCGATGAATTCCGCCAGCGCAGGATCCATGCCTGGGACCGTGATTTGGGCAGCCGCGCCATCGTCGCGGACGAGCCCGATCTCATCTGGTACCCGGCGGAGGTCAACACCTCCATCCGGCCCGGCTGGTTCTGGCATGAGAGCGAGAATGATCAGGTGCGCCCCTTGGAGAAGCTCGTCGACATTTACGAGAAATCCGTGGGCGGCAACGCCACCTTCCTGCTGAACATCCCGCCGACCAGGGAAGGCCTCTTCCACGAAAATGACGTGGCCCGGCTGCACGAGCTGGGCGAATACATCCGCCGCAGCTACGGCGCGAACCTGGCGGACGGCGCGGTGCTGACCGCGTCCCCTGCGGCAGAGGGCCACGATATCGAGTGCGCCCGCACGGACGATGAGAGTTATTATCTCCCTGCCGAAGAAAACGGCACGGCAGCGATCATCCTGCGCTGGCAGGCGGAGCAGGATATCCGCCGGGTGGTGCTGCAGGAGCAGATCGCCCTCAGCCAGCGGGTGGAGCGCTTCGCCATCGACGCGCTGGCAGGCGGCGAATGGCGGCAAATCGCCGAGGGGACCGTCATCGGACACAAACGCATCGTGGTGCTTCAGGACGTTTGCACCGCCGCGCTGCGCATCCGCATCCTGGATGCCCGCGTGGCCCCGACGGTGAAGTTCATCGGCGTGTACGCCTGATGCCCAAAACAAACGCAGCCTCCGGAGAATTCCTCCGGAGGCTGTTTGCGTTACGCGGGGCAGAACTTCTTCTGCGCTTCCTCGCGCATTTTGTACTTGAGGATCTTGCCGGCGGCGTTCATGGGGAAGCTGTCGACGAAATCCACATACTTGGGCACCTTGTGCTTGGCCATGTGGGAAAGCACGAAGGCCTTCATTTCTTCGATGGTCATGCTCTCACCCTCCTTGAGGATGATGCAGGCGCAGATTTCCTCGCCGTACTGCTTGTCGGGCACGCCGATGACCTGCACGTCCTGGACCTTGGGGTGGGTGTAGATGAATTCCTCGATCTCCTTGGGGTAGATGTTCTCGCCGCCGCGGATGATCATATCCTTGAGGCGGCCGGTGATCTTGTAGTTGCCCTCGGGGGTGCGGCAGGCCAGGTCGCCGGAGTGGAGCCAGCCGTCCTTGTCGATGGCGGCCGCGGTGGCCTCGGGCATCTTGTAGTAGCCCTTCATCACGTTGTAGCCGCGGGCGACGAATTCGCCGTTGACATTGTCCGGGCAGTCCAGGCCGGTCTCCGGGTCGATGACCTTGCACTCCACATGGGGGAAGGCAAAGCCGACGGTGTCGCAGCGCTCGTCCAGCGTCTGGGTGACTTCGCCCATCGTGCAGCCGGGGGAGGCCTCCGTCTGGCCGTACACGGAGAGGATGCAGCGCATGTTCATTTCATCCGGCTGGGCAGCGCGGCGCATCAGCTCCGGCGGGCAGCCCGCGCCGGCCATGATGCCGGTGCGCATGTAGGAGAAATCCGTCTTGCGGTAGTCGGGGTGGTTGAACATGGCGATGAACATGGTCGGCACGCCGTTGAAGCAGGTGATGCGCTCCTGGTTGATGCAGGCCAGGCTGTTCTTGGCGGAGAAATAGGGCATGGGGCAGATGGTCGCGCCATGGGTCATGGAGGCAGTCATCGACAGCACCATGCCGAAGCAGTGGAACATGGGCACCTGGATCATCATGCGGTCCGCAGTGGAAAGATCGAGACGGTCGCCGATGCACTTGCCGTTGTTGACCACGCTGTGATGGGTCAGCATCACGCCCTTGGGGAAGCCGGTGGTGCCGGAGGTGTACTGCATGTTGCACACATCGTGGATATCCACCTTGGCGGCCATGCGGGTGACGGTCTCCATGGGCACGGAGGAAGCGCGGTCCATCATCTGCTCCCAGGTGAGGCAGCCGGGCATCTTGAAGCCCACGGTGACGACGTTGCGCAGGAAGGGCAGTTTGCGGGCATGCAGGGGCGCGCCGGGCGTGGTGGTGGCCAGCTCCGGACACAGCTCCTGGATGATCTGCGCATAGGGGGAATCCTGGCAGGACTCGATCATCACCAGCGTGTGGGTGTCGCTCTGGCGCAGGAGGTATTCCGCCTCGTGGATCTTGTAGGCGGTGTTGACGGTGACGAGGATCGCGCCGATCTTGGTCGCCGCCCAGAAGGAAATGAACCAGGCGGGGATGTTGGTCGCCCAGACGGCCACCTTGGTGCCCGCCGTCACGCCCATGGACACAAACGCGCGGGCGCAGGCGTCCACATCGTCGCGGAACTGGGCGTAGGTGCGGGTATAGTCCAGGGTCGTATACTTGAAGGCGTACTGGTCGGGGAATTCCTCCACCATGCGGTCCAGCACCTGGGAGAAGGTGAGCGAAATGAGGCTCTCCTTTTCCCAGACGAAATTGCCGGTGTGGGCGTAGTTGTAGTACAGGGACTTCGTTTCCTCCTTCTTGCCGATGGAGGAAATGGTGTTGATGAAGTGGGACATGATGATGGTCAGATCGTTGAGCTCATCCATCCATCTGGGATCCCACTCCAGGGAGATAAAGCCGTCGTAATTGACGGAATGCAGGGCGTTGACCATCTGCTCCAGGGGCATGTCGCCCTCGCCGATGAGCTGGTAGGCCTGGGAGTCGTCAGCATTGCGGGAGGCGTCCTTGATGTGCACATGGCGGATGTACGCGCCCAGGTTGGTGATGGAAAGCTGGCTGGATTCCCCCTGCAGCAGGTGGGTCTCATGCATGTCCCACAGGGCGGCCAGGTTGTCGGAGGCGTAGCTGTCCAGCAGGTCGCGCAGCAGGGCGGTGTCCGCATAGGCGCCCATGGTCTCGATCACCAGCACCACATGGGCACTTTCCGCCTTGGGCAGGGCGTAGGCCAGCACCTTGCGCACGGCCTCCTCGGAATAGCCATCCTTGCCCATCGTGGTGTGCAGGCGGACGAAGGGGGCCTTCAGGCGAACCGCGGCCTCGATGCAGTCGTCGATCTCCGCCGTGATCTTGGCAAAGGTGGCTTCGTCAGCAATATCCGCGGTGGTGTTGATGCAGGGGATGGACAGCTTGCGGTCAAACAGCGCGCGATAGGTGGCCGCGCCGGCCTGCTTATCCGCCGGGCAACCCTTCTCCGCCATGGCGGAGGAGAAGAGGTTGTGGATCTCGATGCCCTCAAAGGCGAGGTCGGCGGCGGTGTCTACAAACTCCTGCCAGGATACGCCGTGCCAGCCCTTGGTTGAAAATGAGAATCTCATGCTTCATTCTCCTCATAAACGATCTTGTTCATTGCGCCCAGGTAAGCGCGGATGGAAGCGCCGATGATATCGGTGGACACGCCGCGGCCGGAGTAGAGGCGGCCGTCGTAGCGGAGCTTGACGATGGCGCGGCCGATGGCCTCCTTGCCCTCGGTGACAGCGTCGATGCGGAAGTCCTCCAGCTCATAATGGCGGCCGGTGACCTGCTCCATGGCCTTGAAGGCCGCGTCGATGGGGCCGTCGCCAAAGGAGATGCCCTCGATGCTTTCCCCGTCCTTCTCCAGCCGCACGGACGCGGTGGAGGTGATGATGTTGCCGGAGTTGATCACAAAGCTCTGCAGCTGATAGGCGGCGGGCACCTGCATGGCGCTGGCAGCGACGATGGCGTCCAGCTCCTTGGCGGTGACAGAGCGCTTGGCGGCCAGGGTCAGGAACTCCTCGTACACGCGCACCATGTCATCGTCGGTGAGCTCGTAGCCCAGCTTGCGGACGGCGTCAGCGATGGCGGGCAGGGAATCGCCGGCGTCGTAGGTCACGCCCTCGTCCTCGCTGCGGACAGCACCGGGGACCTCGGGAGCCTCCGTGCCCAGCAGATTCAGGATGCGGCCCACGGTGCGCTCCAGCTCGGTGATGCGGGCGGTGGTGTACAGCCCGATGGACTCGCCGCGCACCTTCAGGATATGGCAGATGGTGGAGAGCTTGGGGGCCTGGGTGCCGATGAAGCAGGTCTTGACGCCCGCTGCGCCCAGCTCGAAGGCCTTCACAGCGCAGGCGCCGGCCAGCTCCATGGCGTCGTTGCAGGAGACCTTGATGAAGGCGTCCTTCATCTCGGGCACCTGCTCGTAGAGGCCGGCAAGGAAAGCGGCGAACTCATCAGGCAGCATCACGCCGGCCGTGTCGCACAGGGTGATGCTGGACGCGCCGCCGGCGATGGCGATGCGGATGGCCTGGCACAGGAACTCAGGCTCGGCGCGGGTGGCGTCCTGGAAGCTGATCTCCACGTCCTTGCACAGCGCGGCGCAGTACTTCACCTGCGCCTCAATGGCGGCGAGCATCTGCGGGGGCTTCTTGCGGGCGATGTACTCCATCTGCACGCTGGAGATGGGCGCGTCGATGACCAGGCGGGGACGGCGGGCCTTTTCAAGAGCCTTCCAGGCAGCGTCCGCCTCCTCGGCGGTCAGGCCTGCGGGCTGGGCCAGCGTGGTGTTTGTGATCACGCTGCACAGCGTCTTGACGAAGATGCTGTCCGCCTTGCTGCCCGATAGCATGGGTAGCTCCAGGGCGCTGATGTTGAGCTTGTCCAGCAGCTTGGCCAGCTCAACGCGCTCCTTGAAACCCAGCAGGCGGTTCTCGGCCGCCCGGCGCAGCGTCATGTCGGTGATGCAGATCTTCTTCATGGTGTTCGCTTCCTTTCGGGGGGAATAATAAAGTAGAAAAAATCGTCCCTGCAGCCATGGTGACTGCAGGGACGATTTATACACAAATAAACCGTGGTACCACCCTGATTGCTGCCGACCATCATCAGCAGCCGCTCAAGACGCCGTAACGGGGCGGAGCCGGAACAGCCTACTGCTTTCAGCCGTTCTGCTCAGATGGGAGACCGCAATTCCTTCCTGCTGCCGGCTCACACCAACCGCCGGCTCTCTGAAAACGGTGAGGACTGCGTAGCATCGTCATCGCATTTGTTATGGATGAAAAGATAACATGCCGTCCGCTGTTTGTCAAGCCAGGACGCACGGAAAACAGGGAAAATACAATGTCGGCGGGAAAACATGGAAAATACAAACCGGCCGCGAAAAAAGTTGATAAAACAGGGTTGACAAGGCGTACGGATGGGTATAAAATAGCCACAATCGAATAAAAAGCTGTGACGAAGACGGCTAAGGATTTGTATCCCACAGAGAGCCTGCGGATGGTGAAAGCAGGCGGATGCAGCCGGACGCTTATCCCTTCCGAGCTGAGAAGGCAAACGCCCGCAGGGGCAAGTAGTTTTCTCCGTGACTGCTGCGTAAAGGCATAGCGCTTGTTGGAGCGTGAGGGGCATGCGAAAGCGTGCAAATTGAGTGGTACCGCGAGTGATTTTCACCCGTCTCAATGATGATCATTGGGGCGGGTTTATTTTTTTCAAGAAAGGGAGGCATTCAGATGGCAAGCACGATGGAAATGAAACTGGGCGAGGTGGCGCAGCGAATTCGCGAATTGCGCGTCATCCTGGGCATCTCTGTGGAAGAAGCAGCGGAGAAGACCGGCTTCTCTGTGGAAAAGTATCTGGCGTATGAAGAGGGTCAGGATGATCTGCCCTTCTCCTTCATTCATAATTGCTCCCTGGCCTTCAATGTCGATATGATCGACCTGCTGGAAGGCAAGTCTGCTATGCTGCGGCACTACCAGGTCACCCGCGCAGGCGAGGGCCAGACCACCGTTGATGACGACGGCATCCTCATCAGCAACCTGGCGGCCCAGTTCCGTGACAAGATGGCCGAGCCCTATTTCGTCCGCTACCAGTACGACGAGATGCAGCAGAACCGCCCCATCCACACCGACGTTCACTCCGGCCAGGAGTTTGACTACGTTCTCTCCGGCAAATTGAAGGTGCAGGTGGGCGCTCACACCGAGGTGCTGGGCCCTGGCGACTCCATCCTCTACGATTCCGGCACGCCCCATGGCATGATCGCCGTGGGCGGCAGCGAGTGCACCTTCCTGGCGCTGGTGCTCTCCGGCGAGGGCCTGGAGAAGAAGGATCAGGCCCAGTCCATCGTCCGCGCGATGAAGCGCGAGAGCCTGCTGGCGGAGAAGTTCGTCAAGTGCGTGGAGAACGATCGCGGCGAGCTGCAGAAGATCTCCTTTGAGAACGCGGACAAGTACAACTTCGCCTTCGACACCGTGGACGAGATCGCCAAGGCTTACCCGGATAAGCTGGCCATGCTCCATATCGCCGAGGACGGCACCGAGCGCCGCTTCACCTTTACTGATATGAAGCGTTTCTCCAACCAGACGGTGAACTACTTCCGCTCCCTGGGCATCAAGAAGGGCGACCGGGTCATGCTGGTGCTGCGCCGCCGCTACCAGTTCTGGCTGTGCATGCTGGCGCTGCACAAGCTGGGCGCTGTGGCCATCCCCGCCACCGACCAGCTGCTGGCCCATGACTATGAGTACCGCTTCAACGCTGCGGGCGTGAAGGCCATCGTATGCACCTCCGCGGGCAAGGCTGCGGCTGAGGTCGAGAAGGCGGAAGCTTCCTGCGATACGCTGAAGCTGAAGATCCTCGTGGGCGGCGAGCGCGAGGGCTGGCATGATTACGACAGCGAGTGCTCCCTGTTCTCTGCCCACTACTACCGCACCGAGGAATCCCCCTGTGGCGACGATACCGCGCTGATGTTCTTCACCTCCGGCACCACCGGCTATCCCAAAATCGCCGAGCACAGCCACAAGTACGCCCTGGGCCACTTCATCACTGCCCGCTACTGGCATCAGTGCGAGCGCGACGGCCTCCACTTCACCATCTCCGATACCGGCTGGGGCAAGGCACTGTGGGGCAAGTTCTACGGCCAGTGGCTGTGCGAAGGCGCGGTCTTCACCTACGACTTTGACCGTTTCGACGCCCATCAAATCCTGCCCATGTTCGCCAAGTACGGCATCACCACCTTCTGCGCGCCGCCCACCATGCTGCGCATGATGGTGCGCGAGGACATCAGCATGTATGATTTCTCCTCCGTGCGCAACATCACCACCGCCGGCGAGGCCCTCAACCCCGAGGTCTTCCGCATCTTCAAGGAGGCCACGGGCCACGAGATCATGGAGGGCTTCGGCCAGACCGAAACCACGCTGACCATCTGCAACCTCTACGGCGCGCAGGTGCGTCCCGGCTCCATGGGCAAGCCGTCCCCCATGTACGACGTGCGCGTGGTGGACGCTGACGGCAATCCCGTCCCTGTGGGCGAGACCGGCGAGATCGCCATCAGCCTGGAAAACGGCATCCCCTGCGGCCTCTTCAAGGGCTACTACCGCGACGAGGAGAAGACCCGCGAGGTGCTGCATGACGGCCTCTACCACACCGGCGACACCGCCTGGATGGACGAGGACGGCTACCTGTGGTACGTCGGCCGCGTGGACGATGTGATCAAGTCCTCTGGCTACCGCATCGGCCCGTTCGAGATCGAAAACGTCATCATGGAGCTGCCCTATGTGCTGGAGTGCGGCGTTTCCGCTGCGCCCGACCCCATCCGCGGCCAGGTCGTCAAGGCCAGCATCGTGCTGACCAAGGGCACCGAGGGCACGGAGGAGCTCAAGAAGGATATCCAGGCCTACGTCAAGAGCCACACTGCGCCCTACAAGTATCCGCGCATCGTGGTCTTCCGCGACAGCCTGCCCAAGACCATCTCCGGCAAGATCCAGCGCAATCAGCTGTAAAGCGCGCCGGGCCGCGGCCGTATCCGATAAAAGTACAAATAAAATACACACAAGCTTTGAGAGTTGTGGTATAATCGACCGAGTAAAGGCTGTGACGAAGAAGGGCGCCGGAGCGCTTTCCCCACAGAGAGGCAGCATTTGGTGAAAGCTGCCGGGAAAGACCTGCCGCTTGTAGCTTCCGAGCCGGAAGGAAGAAAGCGCAATGGCGCAAGTAGAACCTTCCCGTATGGCTGCGTGAAAGCTGAACGCCCCCAGGAGGGCGTGAGGGACGCAAGAAATTGCGTAATTTGAGTGGTACCGCGGGTATGTAATGCCCGTCTCAAAGAACAGTTTTCTTTGGGACGGGTTTTTGCGTCCCCGGGGGAGGAAAAATGGAAAAGCAGATTACCGGCCTTGATCTGACGATCATGGAAATGGCCAACCGAATAAAAGAGCTGCGGCAGATCGAGGGCTATACGCCTGCGCAGATGGCGCTGCGTACCGGCGTGTCCGTGGCGGATTACCTGGCCTGCGAAAGCGGCGAAAGGGATCTGAACTTCGCGTTCCTGTACCGCTGCGCGCAGGTGCTGGGCGTTGACGTGACGGACCTGATCCAGGGTTCCAGCCCCACGCTGACCACCTATGACCTGACCCGTGCAGGCGACGGCCAGCGCATCGAGAAGGCCAACGGCATGACCTATTACAACATGGCCGCAGCCTACCGCAACCGTATCGCCGAGCCCCTGTACGTCAAGGCGGAGTACGATGAGGCCGCCCAGCGCGAGGAGATCCCCCTGACGACCCATGAGGGCCAGGAGTTTGACCTGGTGCTCAAGGGCCACCTGAAGGTGCAGATTGGCACCCATTATGAGATCCTCGGCCCCGGCGATACCATCTATTATGACTCCAACACCCCCCACGGCCTGCTGGCAGTGGGCGGCGAGGACTGCGAGTTCTACGCCATCGTGCTGAATCCCGCGGATTATATCGCCCACACCGGCACCCAGCTGGCGGCGCCTGTGGCCCCCAAGCGGGAGAAGGACAGCGAGAAACGCGTGTGGGAGAACTACATCGTCCCCGTGGAGGATGAGACCGGCGCGCTTCAAAGTCTGACCTACAAAAACACCGAGCACTTCAACTTCGCCTTCGACGTGGTGGACGCCATCGCCGACAAGGAGCCGGAGAAGACCGCGCTCATGCACGTCTCCGAGGACGGCACCGAGCGCCGCATCACCTTCAAGGACGTCAAGCGAAAGTCCAATCAGGCCTGCAATTACTTCCGCTCCATCGGCATCAAGCGGGGCGACAAGGTGATGCTCATCCTCAAGCGGCATTACCAGTTCTGGTACATCATCAATGCCCTGCACAAGCTGGGCGCGGTGGTCATCCTGGCCCCCAACCAGCTGCTGGAAAAGGATATTGCCTACCGCTTCGAGGCGGCGGGCGTGAAGGCCATCCTCTGCACGGCGGAAGGCAGCGTGGCTGCCGAGGCCGAGGCTGCGGCGCTGCACTGCCCCACGGTGGAATACAAGATCATCGTCAACGGCAAGCGCGACGGCTGGCGCTGCTTCGATGAGGAGCACCTGGCCTACTCCACCCATTATGACCGACCCGAGGATTGCCCCGGCGGTGACGACCTGATGCTGATGTTCTTCACTTCGGGCACCTCCGGCTATCCCAAGATCGCGGCGCATAACTACAAGTACCCCCTGGGCCACTTTGTCACGGCCCGCTACTGGCACCAGGTCGACCCGGACGGCCTGCATTTCTCCATTTCCGATACCGGCTGGGCCAAGAGCATGTGGGGCAAGCTCTACGGCCAGTGGCTGTGCGAGGCAGCCATCTTCGTGTATGACTTCGAGCGCTTCCATGAGGAGAAGATCCTGCCCCTGTTCGCCAAGCACAAGATCACGACCTTCTGCGCACCGCCCACGATGCTGCGCATGATGATCCGCGAGGACCTCTCCAAGTACGATCTGTCCTCTGTCAAGCACATGACCACCGCCGGCGAGGCCCTCAACCCCGAGGTGTACCGCCGCTTCCTGGAGGCCACAGGCCTGTCCATCATGGAGGGCTTCGGCCAGACCGAGGGCACCGTGCTGGTGGCCAACACCGTGGGCATGACGCCCCGCCTGGGCTCCATGGGCAAGCCGGTTGCTTCCTATGATATCGATATCTTCGATGCGGACGGCAAGCCCTGCGCGGTCGGCGACAGCGGCGAGATCTGCATCCGGATGGACAAGGGTCATCCCTGCGGCCTGGTGCGCGAGTACTACGGCAACAAGGAAAAGACCGACGAGGTCTTCCGCAATGGCCTCTACCACACCGGCGACGTGGCCTACAAGGACGAGGAAGGCTACTTCTGGTACGTCAGCCGCATTGACGACGTGATCAAGTCCTCCGGCTACCGCATCGGCCCGTTCGAGATCGAGAACGTCATCATGGAGCTGCCCTATGTGCTGGAATGCGGCGTGTCTGCCGAGCCCGATCCCCTGCGCGGTCAGGTGGTCAAGGCGTCCATCGTGCTGACCAAGGGCACCGAGGGCACGGAGGAGCTCAAGAAGGAGATCCAGAACTACGTCAAGACCCACACCGCACCCTACAAATACCCCCGCATCGTGGTGTTCCGTGACAGCCTGCCCAAGACGACCTCCGGCAAGATTCAGCGCAACAAGCTGTGATGGAGGCGAATATGCAAGCAAAACGCGTCACCCTCTTTGCCGGGCATTACGGCAGCGGCAAAACCAATGTGGCGGTGAATTTCGCCCTGCATCTGGCGGCCCAGGGAAAGGCCGTCACGCTGGCGGATATGGACATCGTCAACCCCTATTATCGCTCCAAGGATTCCGCGAAGGAGCTGGAAAGCGCGGGCGTGAAGGTCATCGCCTCCGCCTACGCCAACACCAACGTGGACGTGCCCGCCCTGCCCCAGGAAATGTACAGCGTGACGGAGGATACCTCCCGCTACGCCGTGCTGGATGTTGGCGGCGATGACCGCGGCGCGCTGGCGCTGGGCCGATACGCTCCGGCCATCCTTCAGGAGAATGATTACCACATGGTCTACGTCTTCAATGCATCCCGGCCCCTGAGCCGCACGGCGGAAGCGGCGCTGGAGATCATGCAGGAGATCGAGACGGCCGGCGGGATCCCCTTTACGGCCATTATCAACAACACCAACCTCGGCAAGGAGACGGACTGGGAAACCGTCGCAGCCTCCTGCGCTGAGGCGGAAAAGCTGTCCCAGATCAGCGGTTTGCCCCTGCTCTTCACCTCGGTGGAGAAAAGCGTGCTGCCGCCCCAATACAGGGAGAATGAAAACTACTTCCCCCTGACGCTTCAGAAAACCATCTGGTGAAAGGAGATGCAATTATGGCAAAGGTAACTTTCAAAAAGGACCTGTGCAAGGGCTGCGGCCTGTGCATCACGGCCTGTCCCAAGAAGATCATTGCGCTGAGCAAGGATGAGATCAATCAGAAGGGTCATCACCCTGCGGAGATCACCGACCAGGAGAAGTGCATCGGCTGCGCGTTCTGCGCGACCATGTGCCCTGACTGCGTGATCACGGTTGAGAAGTGAGGAGGGAATACCATGGCTGACAAGATTCTGATGAAGGGCAACGAAGCCCTGGCGGAGGCCGCGATCATGGCGGGCTGCCGTCACTATTTCGGCTACCCCATCACCCCCCAGACGGAAGTGGCGGCCTACATGGCCAAGCGCATGCCCAAGATCGGCGGCGTCTTCCTGCAGGCGGAGAGTGAGATCGCCGCGATCAACATGGTCATCGGCGCTGCCGCTGCCGGCAAGCGTGCCATGACCTCTTCCTCCAGCCCCGGAATTTCCCTCAAGAGCGAGGGCATTTCCTACCTGGCGGGCTGCGATCTGCCTGCGCTGATCGTCAACGTCCAGCGCGGCGGCCCCGGCCTGGGCGGCATCCAGCCCAGCCAGAGCGACTACTTCCAGGCCACCTGCGGCGGCGGTCACGGCGACTTCCACCTGCTGGTGCTGGCTCCCTCCTCTGTGCAGGAGATGGCCGACCTGGTCGCCAAGGGCTTCGACCTGGCGGAAAAGTACCGCATCCCCTGCATGCTGCTGGCGGACGGCACCATGGGCCAGATGATGGAGCCTGTCTCCCTGACCGAAACCAAGACCGAGGCGCACGACAAGTCCTGGGCCCTGACCGGCACCAAGGGCGAGCGCAAGCCCAACATCATCAACTCCCTGGCGCTGCAGCCCCAGGAGCTGGAAAAGTGGAACGAGGATCGTTTCGCCCGCTACGCCGTGATCGAAGAGAACGAGCAGATGGCCGAAACCTACCTGATGGACGACGCGGAGTACTGCGTGGTGGCCTTCGGCATCGCGGCCCGCGTGAGCCAGAACGCCGTGGACGCTGCCCGCGCCAAGGGCATCAAGGTCGGTATGATCCGCCCCATCACCCTGTGGCCCTTCCCTGAGAAGGTGCTCAAGGCTGCGGCGGAACAGTGCAAGTCCTTCCTGACGGTCGAATTGAACATGGGCCAGATGATCAAGGACGTGAAGCTGGCCATCGACTGCAAGAAGCCTGTTGACCTGTGCTACCGCACCGGCGGCATGATCCCCAGCCCCGAAGAGGTGCTGGTCGCCATCGAAAACATGCAGAAGGAGGGCAAGTAAGCCATGATCGTATTTGACAAGCCCAAGGCCCTGACGGATGCACCGCTGCACTACTGCCCCGGCTGCACCCACGGTATCATCCACCGCCTGGTGGCCGAGGCCATTGATTCCCTCGGCATCGCCGGCGAGACCATCGGCGTGGCCTCCGTTGGCTGCTCCGTGTTCACCTACAATTATTTCAACGTGGATATGGTGCAGGCCGCCCATGGCCGTGCCCCCGCTGTGGCGACCGGCGTGAAGCGCGCCGATCCCTCCAAGATCGTCTTCACCTACCAGGGCGACGGCGACCTGGCCTCCATCGGCATGGCCGAGACTGTTCATTCCGCTGCCCGCGGCGAGAACATCACCGTCATCTTCGTCAACAACGCCATTTACGGCATGACCGGCGGCCAGATGGCCCCCACCTCCCTGCCCGGTCAGGTGACCCAGACCAGCCCCTACGGCCGCGACACCAACACCGTGGGCTTCCCCGTAAAGGTCTGCGAGCTGCTGTCCACCCTGGATGGCGCTGGCTACATCGAGCGCGTGGCGGTCAACAACGTCAAGAACGTCAAGGCTGCCAAGAAGGCCATCGAGAAGGCCTTCCGCAATCAGGTGGAGGGCAAGGGCTTCTCCCTGATCGAGGTCGTTTCCACCTGTCCCACCAACTGGGGCAAGACGCCTCAGGGCGCACTGGAGTGGCTGGAGGAGAACATGCTGCCCTACTACCCCCTGGGCGTGTACAAGGATAAGTTTGCAGAGGAGGAAGCCAAATGAGCACGACTGAAGTATTGATCGCCGGTTTCGGTGGTCAGGGCATCCTCTTCGCGGGCAAGTTCCTGGCCTATGCCGCCCTGCTGCAGAACCGCAACGTCTCCTGGCTGCCTTCCTACGGCCCGGAGATGCGCGGCGGCACCGCCAACTGCTCCATCATCCTGTCCGACGTGCAGGTGGGTTCTCCCATCGTGTCCAAGCCGGACATCCTCATCGCCATGAACCTGCCCTCCCTGGACAAGTATGAGAAGGAAGCCAAGCCCGGCGCGTCCATCTTTGTGGACACCTCCCTCATCTCCCGCAAGGTCGAGCGCACGGATGTGAATGTGTACTACATCCCCGCCACCCAGATGTCCACCGATAACGGCCTGGACACCCTGGCCAACATGATCCTGCTGGGCCATGTGATCGAAAAGACCGGCGTCATCCCGGAGGAGATGATCCGTCCCGCGCTGGAGAAGGTCGTTTCCGCCCGCCACGCCTGGCTGCTGGAAAAGAACATTGAAGGCCTCAACCTGGGCAAGAATTATAAGGGGTGAGTGAAATGCTGGATATCAAGATTACCCTGACCGATCATCCGCAGCAGAAGCCTGAGGCCGGCAAGCCCCTGGGCTTTGGCAAAATCTTCACGGACCACATGTTCGTGATGAACTACACCGAGGGCAAGGGCTGGTACGACGCCCGCATTGTGCCCTATGACAAGATCGCCCTGTACCCCTCCGCGATGGTGTTCCATTACGGCCAGGAGATGTTCGAGGGCCTGAAGGCCTACAAGGGCGAGGACGGCAAGGCCTACCTCTTCCGCCCGGACATGAACGCCAAGCGCGCCAATGAGTCCAACGACCGTCTGTGCATCCCCCGCATCCCGGAGGAGGACTTCGTGCAGGCTGTGAAGGCTGTCGTGAACGTGGATAAGGACTGGATCCCCTCCGAGCCCGGCACCAGCCTCTACGTCCGCCCCTTCGTCATCGCCACCGACGAGTTCCTGGGCGTGGCTCCCTCCAAGAACTACCTGTTCATCATCATCCTCTCTCCCTCCGGCGCTTACTACGCCAGCGGCCTGAACCCCGTGGGCATCTGGATCGAGGATGAATTCGTCCGTGCGGTGCGCGGCGGCATCGGCTTTGCCAAGACCGGCGGCAACTACGCGGCCTCCCTCAAGGCCCAGGTGAAGGCCCATGACGCGGGCTTCAGCCAGGTGCTGTGGCTGGACGGCGTGGAGCGCAAGTACATCGAGGAAGTCGGCGCGATGAACATCTTCTTCAAGATCGCCGGCAAGATCGTGACCCCCGCCCTGTCCGGCTCTATCCTGCCGGGCATCACCCGCAACTCCGTCCTGACGCTGTGCCGCGACTGGGGCTACGAGGTGGAGGAGCGCAAGATCTCCGTGGATGAGCTGATCGAGGCCCAGAAGAACGGCACCCTCGAAGAAGTCTTCGGTACCGGCACCGCGGCGGTCATTTCCCCCGTCGGCAAGCTCCGCTATGTGGACGAGGTGATGACCATCGGCGACGGCGGCATCGGCGAGCTGTCCCAGAAGCTGTACGACACCGTCACCGGCATCCAGACCGGCAAGGTGGCCGATCCCTACGGCAACTGGCACGTCTGCGTGGAGGACTAAAGCACATCAAATGGGGCAGGCTTGTGTTCCTGCCCCATTCTCCATTTGACACAAACATGGAGGAATCAACCCCATGACCATCATTGATACCCACGCGCATATTTACCCGGACAAGATCGCTCTGAAGGCGGCCAAGAGCATCGGCGAGTTTTATGAGATCGACATGCATTTGGACGGCACAGTATCCTCGCTCCTCAAGGTGGGAGAAGATGCGGGCATCAGCCGCTGGCTGGTGCATTCCGTTGCCGTGACCTGGGAGCGCGCCCGCTCTATCAACGACTTTATCGCTTCTGCCGTGGCGGCCCATCCGGACAAGTTCATCGGCTACGGCGCCATCCACCCCGATCACCCGGAAATGGAGAAGGAACTGGATTACATGCTGTCCCGCGGCCTTCGCGGCGTGAAGCTCCACCCGGATTTCCAGCACTTCCTGCTGGATGATCCCCAGGCCATCCGCCTGTTTGAAGCCATGGCGGAGCGCAATCTGCCTCTGCTGGTGCACACCGGCGACACCCGCTACCCTTACAGCGAGCCGGAGCGCATGGCCCGCGCACTGGATGCTGTCCCCGGCCTGACGGCGATCTGCGCGCACCTGGGCGGCTGGTCCCGCTGGGATAAGGCCTGGCAGGTGCTTGCCGGCCGGGAAAATGTGTATGTGGACTGCTCCTCCAGCCTGTACGCGCTGGGGACGGAGGAAGCGGCCGCCGTCATCCGGCATTACGGCGCAGACCGCGTTTTCTTCGGCACCGATTACCCCATGTGGACGCCCCAGGAGGAAATTGCCCGCTTCATGGCCCTGCCCCTCACGGATGAGGAGCGGGAGATGATCCTGCACCGGAACTTTGAAAGGTTCATCGGGGAGGATGCGTAAATGTGCGTTGTTAGGGCAAGTGCTGCGGATATTAAAACTGTTCAGTACATTGTAGAAGTAACGATAAAGGACATTTATCCACATTACTATCCAAGTGGGGCCGTGGAGTTTTTCCTGCAGCACCACAATGAAGGGAATATTGTAAAAGATATAGATGCGGGAGACGTATACCTGTGCTTTGACAGCAACAGAGCGGTTGGAACTGTTACAGTCAAAGGCAATGAGATATGTCGCCTGTTTGTTCTGCCGGATGCGCAGGGCAATGGCTATGGACGTGACCTGCTGCGGTTTGCGGAAAATGCGGTGTCTGCGAAGTACGATGCCATTGTTCTGGATGCTTCTTTGCCAGCGAAGGCCATCTATATGAAGAAGGGCTATGTGCAGACTGAATATCATGCAATCCATACGCCATCCGGAGATTATCTCTGCTATGATGTGATGTGCAAGCGGATACCCGCGGGTGGATAGCGGCATAAAGAACGGCTCCCCATCTGGGGAGCCGTTTTGCGTATCATTTTCCCGTGCTGCCGAAGCCGCCCTCGCGGTCTGCCAGCACCGTTTCCTCTTCCGCCAGCCCGTGGGGCAGGAATACCCCCTGGCAGAAGCGCTCGCCCTTGGCGATGGTTACCGCATGGCTGTCCACCGTGCAGGGGCTCTGGCCGTTGGCCAGGCGCACCATGATGTGTCCCTCGTTGGTCGCGTGGAAGTAATCCGCGTCGATCACGCCCACGGTGTTCGCCAGCCGCACCTGATGCTTGAAGCCCAACCCGCTGCGGGGGAAGAGCATCAGCACCCAGCCGGGCTGCATCTCGCAGCGGACGCCGGTCGAAATGGTGATGGCGTCGCCCGGCTGCAGCGTCACGTCCGCCGGGCAGATGAAGTCGTAGCCAGCGCTGCCTGACGTAGCGCGCCGGGGCAGGGGAATGTCATTCAACGGCAGCGCGTCCGGCGGCGCGGAGGATGCGTACTGCTCCTCGCTCACATGCATGAATTTCGCGATGGCGGTCATTTGCTCGCCCTCCAGTCGGTGTACACGTCGGCCAGGCGGGCCAGCTCCTCAAAGGTGAGCTTCTCGCAGCGGACGCGCTCGTCCAGGCCGGCCTTTTGCATCAGCTCGACTGCCTCGGCGCGTTCCATGTGGAACGCGGCGCACAGGCCGTTGGTCATGGTCTTGCGGCGCAGCGCGAAGCCCGCCTGGGCCACGCGGAAGAAGTCCTCCTCGCACTTCACGTCCACCAGCGGCTTTTCGCGGCGGGGCAGCACGATGAAGGCGCTGTCCACCTTGGGTGCGGGGGTGAAGCAGGCGGCGGGCACGTCCATGGCCAGGTAGGGGTCGCAGTAGAACTGGCAGCGCAATGCGAGGGGGCCCCAGTTGTCGTCGCCGGGCTGGGCGAGCACCTTGTCGGCGACCTCCTTCTGCACCATCAGGGCCATTTGCTTGATGTCCAGAGGCGAGGTCAGCAGCATCGTCATCAGCGGCGTGGTGATGTAGTAGGGGATGTTCGCCACGACGGACAGGGGCTTGCGCAGATTTGCGGTGATCTCCGGCAGGTTGACGGTCATCACGTCCCCGTGGATGAGGGTGAAGTTGTCGTACTCCGCCATGAAGCCGTTCAGCAGGGGGATGAGGCGGTCGTCCAGCTCCACGGACATGACGTGGTGCGCGGCTTTGCACAGATGCTTGGTCATGCTGCCTGCGCCGGGGCCGACCTCGAGGACGTCGTCCTCCTTGGTCACGCCGGCGGCGGCTACGAGGGACGCCAGCAGGTCCTCGTCGTAGATGAAATTCTGGCCCAGCCCCTGCTTGTAGCGCAGCTGGCTGTCGCGGATGCGTTCCTTGGTTTTGCTCATGGTTGGCGTGTCTCCTATCGTAGGGGCGAGCATTACTCGCCCGGTTGCATGCGAGGGTGGTGCGGGCGACCAATGGTCGCCCCTACGGAATACTGGATAAATGGTTGAAAAGGCGGGGATTGCTCCGTCTGCTGCGTGTCGGAGTGGTATGGCCTCATCCGTCCCCGAGCAAGCTCGGCGCCACCTTCCCCAAAGGGGAAGGCCAAGAATGTGGCTGATAATGACAGGGCAGTAACCAAACCTTCCCCTCTGGGGAAGACGGATGAGGCCCTTCACTCATTATACCACACTTTACGCGCCTTGCAAAGTGTGATAATATAGTAGCCGAAAGGTTGGTGAATGCCATGCGGCAGACCATGCGAGGTAACCTCCCGGTGCAGTGAGGCAGGCTGTATCGGATGTATTTGACTGCCCATTGCACCGTTCGTGTATGTCGGCCCACATCAGCCCAAAGGCTGCTGCGGGCTTCGCGCCATCAATGCGAGCATTGACAGCGCTCGTCGAGCAAGCTCGACCTTAGTGTGAAAGATTACGAATGGAGGCAACCTTATGAACCCTTATCTGAACATCAACCGGCTTGAATTCATCCTGACCCAGCGCTGCACGGGGCGCTGCAAACATTGCTCCGTGGGCGGCATGGTGAAGTGCCCCGACGGCACCCACGTCCCGCAGGAGGCTGCTGTGCATGCTATCCGGGAGCTGAAGAACCTCTATGATGTGCAGTCCGTCATGACCTTCGGCGGTGAACCGCTGCTCTATCCGGAAGTCACCTGCACTATCCACCGCGCGGCGACGGAGGCTGGTATCCCCAAGCGTCAGCTGATCACCAATGGCTTCTTCAGCCGGGACATCATGCGCATGCGCGATGTCGCTCAGGCGCTGGCTGACGCGGGCGTGAATGACGTGCTCATTTCGGTGGATGCGTTCCACCAAGAGACCATCCCGCTGGAGCCGGTGCGCTATTTTGCGCTGGCAGTGAAGTCTGCGGGCATTGAGAAGGCGCGCTTTTCCCCAGCGTGGGTGGTGAACGAGGCCTTCGATTGCCCGGAGAACACCCGCACCCGCGAGATCCTCGCGAGCCTCGCCGACACCGGACTCCCGGTGCACGAGGGCAACGACATCTTCATGGCCGGCAACGCCATCGAGCACCTGAGCCACTATTATCCAGCGGCGAAGCTGGCGGTGCAGGACTGCTGCGGCTCCATGCCCTACACCGAGCCGCTGACGAACCAGACCTCCCTGTCCATTGAGCCCAGCGGCGACGTGACTGTCTGCGGTTTCGTGATCGGCAATATCTGCAAGGAAACCATGCGGGACATCATCGCCCGGTACGATCCCTATGCGGACGAGGGCATGCGTGCTGCTGCCCAGGGCGTGCCCGGACTGCTGGCGCTGGCGGAAAAGCGGGGGATCAAGGTTAATTTGTCCCGCTGCTGGTCCGTGTGTGACCTGTGCAGGATGGTGAACAAGTAACATAAAGGGGATGCTGCTTTCCGGCGGCATCCCTGTCTTTTTCGATGCAAGAGCGCCTGCCTTCTCTGCGAGGGAGAAAGCAGGCGCTGCATGCTTAACCGTTGTGCGCAGGGGCGAAGAACACGTACCGGCCCGCGTGGACGGTCAGCCGCTTGCCCGGCAGCATGATCTCTGCGTCCACAGGCGTGGTAATGTCGAATCGCCAGCCGCCGTCCGCCTTCGTCCACCTGGAGGACATAAGGCCATGGCGGGTGTCGATGGAGGCCTCCAGCCAATCCAGCCGCTCCGTGGGATGAGGTGCAATGCGGAGGCGCGCATAGCCCGGCGCAGCCTCCAGCACCTGGATGCCCGCGGCTACGCCGTAGATCCAGTCTGCGACGGAGCCATAGGCGTAATGGTTGAAGGAGTTCATGTCCCGGCTCCAGAAGCCGCCGTCGGGCATGATCCCGTCCCAGTGCTCCCAGATGGTGGTTGCACCCTTGGTGATGGGGTACAGCCAGGAGGGGTATTCCCGGCGCAGCAGCAGCTCCCAGGCCAGGTCGGCATAACCGTAATCGCTCAGTACGTGGAGGATGTAGGGCGTGCCCACAAAGCCGGTTTGGAGCTGCGCTCTGCCAGAGGAACGCACCTTTTCCGCCAGGAGATCTGCAGCTTTTTGCGGATCCTCCGCCAGGCGGAAATGAGCCGCGAGGACGCACTCGGTCTGGGTCAGATATTCGGGGAAGGCCTTTCGGAAGGCCGTCAATACGGTATCGTAGAGCTGTTCATAGGCGGTGACGTCTTCACTCAGGATATGGCCTGCCTTGATGACCAGCTCTGTGGAGTGGGCGAAGAAGGAGGTGGCCACAAAGGCGTCGCGGCTGGAGCCTTTATAGCTGCCGCTGGGCGCATCCAGACCAAGCCAGTCCCCCCATTGCCAGCCGCCCGTCCATAGCGGGAAGCTCTCCGTGGCGCTGGCGATGTAATCCACCCATTTTCTCATGCTGGGGAACTGGCGGCGCAGCAGATCGACGCTGCCGTAGGCGCGATAGACTTCCCAGGGGACGATGGTTGCTGCGTCGCCCCAGGCGGCTGCTGCGTTGCCGCGGTCATGCACATGGGTCCATACGTCCGGGATGACAGAGCCCACATAGCCGTCTTCATGCTGGTCGGCAGCGAGATCGCTCAGCCACTTGCGGAAGAACTGCTCTGCGTCGTAATTCATGCAGGCAGTGCGGGCAAAGACCTGGGCGTCGCCCATCCATCCCAGGCGCTCGTCGCGCTGGGGACAGTCGGTGGGGACGTCCAGGAAGTTGGACTTCTGTCCCCAGATAATGTTGGAGAAGAGCTGATTCAGCATCGGCTCGGAGGTGGCGATATGGCCGGTGCGCTGCATGTCGGAATGCACGGCAATACCAGTGAAGCTGTCCAGCGTGACATCCCCCGGGAAGGCATTCACCCGGATGTAGCGGAATCCGTAAAATGTCAGGCGGGTCTTGTAGGTTTGGCGGCCGTCGCGGCAGATGTAGCGGTACTGGCACTTGGCGCTGCGGTAGTTGTCGGTGTAGAAGTTGCCGTTCTTGTCCATTACCTCGGCAAAGGAAACGTCCACCGCATCGCCGGCATGGGCATCCAGCGTGACCTCTAGGAAGCCGGTCAGCTCCTGGCCGAAATCAATGACGGTCTCCCCGCAGGGCGTTACGAAGATACGCGCGGCATGGATGCGCTCCTGCTCGCGGACAGGCACACCCTCATGGGGGATGAGGGTGTCTGTCGGGCCGTCGTAAAGGATGGCGCGGGGTTTCTCTGCGGGGGAGAAGGTCGCATCGAACACCTCGCCATCATACAGCTCGGAGAAGCGGATGCTGCTCTCGCAGGCCGTCCAGCTCTCATCGGTGCAGAGGACATCCTGCGTGCCGTCTGCATAATGCAGCGTAAGCTCCGCCGTGATGGCGGCAGGATGCTGCATCAGCTCCTTCTGGATGGTACCGTCCTGCCAGGTCAGCAGCGGACTGCGATACCAGCCCTTGCCCACCAGCACGGTGAGTTCGTTGTTCGCGCGGAGCAGCGCTGTCACGTCGTAGGTCTGCACCTGCAGGCGCTTGGTGTAGGCCGTCCAGCCGGGATTGAGCACGGTGTCGGTCACCGGCTGCCCGTTGATGGCAGCCTCATACACGCCCAGAGCGGTCATGCGCAGCGTGGCGCGGGTCAGGGGCTTATCCACGGTGAATGCCCTGGCAAAGCAGGGTGCCTTGCTGCCCATGTCGCTGGCGGGGGCAATCCATTTGGCAGTCCAGTTCATGTTCATCCTCCTCAGTCCAGGAAGTCCTCGCGGAGCTGTACCCTGAAGTCCCGGGCGATGGCGCGCAGCTCATCGTCCTGGATGGTAGAAAGCTCGGGCAGGCCGGTGGACTTCTGCAGCACCCAGATCTCCGCAGCCTTTTCGATGGTGTGCATCAGGCCGAAGGTGATGTCGAAGTCGGGGCCGGAGGCAAACAGGCCGTGATGTGCCCAGACCGCCGCATCGAACTCCTCCATTTTCTTGCAGGTGGCCAGAGCGATGTCGGCGCCACCGGGAACCATCCACGGTACAACGCCTACGCCGCCGGGGAATACCACGGGGCACTCGGTGGCGCTCTTCCACAGGGCGCGGGTGAAATCGCGGTCCGTCAGGGGCAGCACGAAGGTCATCGCGATGATGTTGGCGGGGTGAGCGTGGTAGATCACGCGATGCTCGCCGTTCGTGGCCTTGGCGCGGACGCAGTGGTTCATGTAGTGGCTGGGGAACTCGCTGGTGGGCTTGCCGCCGTTGACCAAGCCCCAGCGGATGCGGTAGGAGTCGCCCTTGTCGTTGATTTCGACGACGCAGATGCTGTCCTCGGGATCGGTGATGACGTTGCAGAAGAACTTGCCGCTGCCGGTGGACAGGAAGTAGGAGCCGGCCAGGTTTTCGCCGGTGACGCCCATGGCGACCCAGGGACGGGGCTCAGCGTCGAGGAAGGGGGTGATTTCGGCGACTTCGGCGTCGGTGAGACGGTAGGTCAGGTTGCCGCCGTTGCGCTCATGCCAGCCCTGATGCCAGCCGTCATCTGCCATGCGGATGTATTTCTTGACGATAGAGATGTCGAGCATGCCCATAGTCTTTGTCCTCCAATTCTTTATGTATCCTGAAGGTTTCCAAAGGGAGATCGCCCACAGCGTGGGTTTTCTTGCTCTTTGGTCGCGCCCGCAGGCGCGAAATCCTGGTGCATGGAGAGGTTTCGCCTCTGCGGAGGCGAGGCGGGGGCTTTCCGATCGCCCCCGCCACCCCTTCGGATCCCCCATTTTAAATGAGGAATTTTTAAGTGGCTAAGGGGATTACCCGCGCTTCAGCTGGACTTCCTTCTCGTAATCCAGCACCTTCTGGAACCACTGGCCGTCCTCCGGCTTGCCGCAGCGGCGGCAGTATTCATTCCAGATCTCGCCGAAGGGCAGGGTCTTCATTTCCTCCTGAGCGACCATCAGGGCCGTCCAGTCGTCCTTGTCCTGCATGGCCTTATGGCAGCGGGCGGGGGTCAGCAGCGCCATCAGCAGGGCCTTCTGCACATTGCGGAAGCCCACGACCCACGCGCTCACGCGGTTGATACTGGCGTCGAAGTAGTCCAGCGCCATGTGCACC
Organism: Clostridia bacterium; assembly: GCA_045591175.1. GTDB lineage: Bacteria > Bacillota > Clostridia > Christensenellales > Aristaeellaceae > UBA11524. The sequence continues at coordinate 190,199 of JAZNSI010000020.1, read as the reverse complement.
TTGCCGTCCAGACCGCCGCAGCGGACGATCTCCTTGCAGATCTCCTTGGTTTCATCGTCCAGCAGGACAACGTGGTCGGAGTCCCAGCGGATGGGACGGGTGATGTGCAGCGCCAGCTCCGGGAAGAAGGCCAACAGCGCGGGGATCTTGTCGCTCACTACCTCGGTGGGATGATAGTGACCGTTGTCCATCAGCGGGATGCACTTGCCGGGGTTCATGGCTGCATAGGCCAGGGAATACTGCGCGCTGCCCACGGTGTAGGCCTCCACGCCGATGCCGAACACCTTCGATTCCACGCAGGGTTTGACCTTGTTGAAGTCAAAGGGCTCCCGCAGGATCTCGTCCATGGCCTCCTTGTAGCGCACACGGGGGCCCAGACGGTCAGCAGGGATGTCCTTGAAGCCGTCGCCGGTCCACATGTTCATGATGCAGGGCTGACCCAGCTCCTCGGCCAGGTACTGGCTGATGCGGATAGAAGCCTTGCCGTGCTCGATCCAGAATTTGCGGGTCTCCTCGTTGGGGGAGGACAGGGTCAGCGGATCGCACTTGGGGTGGGAGAAGAAGGTGGGGTTGAAGTCGCAGCCCAGGCCGCGTTTCTTGCAGAAATCCACCCACTTCTTGAAGTGCTTGGGATCCAGCTTGTCACGATCCACCCAAGGGTTCTCTTCGTCGAAGATGGCGTAGCAGGCGTGCAGATTCATCTTGGGGGTGCCGGGGCACATGGACATCGCCATGTCCAGATCAGCCATCAGTTCATCGGGGGTGCGGGCGCGGCCGGGATAGTTGCCGGTGGTCTGGATGCCGCCGGTCAGGGGCGCATTGGGATCGCCGTCAAAGCCGCGGACGTCATCGCCCTGCCAGCAGTGCAGGGACACGGGAACCTTCGCCAGCTTGTCCATCGCGGCTTCCACGTCGATGCCGAGGGCTTCGTAACGGTCCTTGGCCTGTTCGTACAGGGTCATGCAGGTCAGTCCTTTCTATATATAGGTGGTGCTTATACTTTGGGCAGATACTCCCTGATCTCAAAGCTGCGGGGGAGCGCCGCGCGGAAGGCCGCCAGATCAGCAAACGCACCGTCTGCGATCATCTGCGCGGCCAGGTTGCCAAGCGCGGTGCCCTCGGTGGGGCCAGCGTAGACGGGCAGACCGGTGACGTCAGCGGTCATCTGGTTCAACACCACATTTGCGCTGCCACCGCCGACGATGTTGATGCTGGTGAAATTCTTGCCGGTGATTTCGCTCATTTCCTGAATGGACTTGTCATAGCACACCGCCAGACCCACCGTCACTGCCCGGAGGATATCGCTCAGGCCGGCAGGTTTGGGGGAGCCGGCATCCGCCAGGGCAGCCTTGACCTCGGCCAGCATGCTTTCGGGAGCCAGGAAGCGGTTGTCCGTCGCGTCCACATACGCGGTGTAGGTCGATTCAGCCGCCAGCTGCGCCATTTCGGCGAAGGAGTGGGCCTTATCGATCTCCTTGTGGATGCACTGGAGCATCCACATGCCCATGATGTTCTTGAGGAAGCGGGTGGTGCCGTTGTAGCCGCCCTCGTTGGTGAAACCAGCGTCCAGCGCGGCCTGACTGGTGACAGGGGCGGGAAGCTCCGTGCCCAGCAGCGACCAGGTACCGGAGGACAGGAAGGCTGCGCCGTCGTCCCTGGCGGGGACGGCCATGTAGGCACTGCCGGTGTCGTGGGTGGCGGGCAGGATCACGGTGGCCTGGTAGCCCACCTCTGCCACGACCGCGTCCGTCAGCGGGCCCAGCACCGTGCCGGGCTTCACCATGGGCGTGCGGAACCACCGCTCCGGTATGCCCGCTGCCGCACGGATGGTCTCCGACCAGGTGCCGGATTCTGCGTTGCACAGCGCGCCGGTGGTGCAGTTTGTCCACTCGTGGGCCTTTTTGCCGGTGAGGATGTATGAGAGGTACTCCGGCATCATCAGGAAGTCGGCGGCCTCTTCGGCGTATTCGGGATGCTCCTTCAGCACTGCCATCATCTGGTATACGGTGTTGAAGGGCTGCTTGGCGATGCCGCAGAGCCCAAAGTGAAAGGGGAAGGGCAGTGCCTGCTCCAGCCGGGTATCCATGCCGTCTGTGCGGCTGTCGCGGTAGGCAACGGCGTCGCCCACGCGCTGACCGGCCTTATCCAGGAGGACAAAATCCACGCCCCAGGTGTCGATGCCGACATAAGCCGGGGTGTAGCCTTGTTCCCCGGCGGCCTTGAGGCCTGCGACGACGTGCTGCTTCAGGCCTTCAATGTCCCAGCAAAGATGACCGTTCTTGAGTTCTGCGCCGTTGGGGAAGCGGTATACCTCACGGGTTTCGATCTTCCCGTTTTCCAGCCAGGCCACGATATGTCGTCCGCTGGACGCGCCGATGTCGATTGCAAGATAGGTTTTCATCACAAATCACTCCATCAGGAACATGCAGGTCATTTTGGGCTGTGCGCCGGTGACGGGATCCATTTCCAGCTCCAGCACATCGTCCATGTACGCGTTCCACCTGTCAACGATGGGGCTGCCGGCCTGGGCCTTCTCGGCAAACTCGATGCCCTTTTCGCATTCGTAGTAGCCAAAGAGCACATCGCCGTCCGACCAGATGGTGTAGTTGCGGATGCCGGCGGCTTTAAGCAGCTCCACCATTTCCGGCCAGATCTCGTCATGACGGCGCTTGTATTCTGCCTGCATTCCGGGCTTAATGCGGCCTTTCCATGCAAATCGTTCCATACCTGCTACTCCTTTGATGAAGATTATTACATGATAAACGTTGCGAGAATATCTTTCTATCACGATATACCAACCTGCCGTTTCTGTCAAGCACTGGATGCAAAGAAAAGCGATGTGCGACGGTGGCTGCTCTCAGAAGTTTACCGGGTGGTCATTGTAAAGACAAAAAACCACGGCTCTGATGGAGGCGTGGTTTACCACCTTGCATATAGTCCGTTCATAGATGCTCACAGATTTCACTCTGTTACACTACATTAGTATCACCTATGGAAAATCTCCAACTTATTTCTATCGGCTCAAATACAAAGATGTATTTAGATGTAGTTTTGACACCTAAAATCCTGCAAAAACGAGCACAAAAAGCAAAAAATCCTGCATCGAAATGCAGGATTTGTGGTGGAGCATACCGGATTCGAACCGGTGACCTCTACAATGCGAACGGGTGTTCTTGTTTTGTGAAGAGACGTCACCAGTGCTGCGCAAAAGATTCCTTCATTACATGTTCGAATACGCGGAAATGCGTTCAGGAATTGTTTAACATAGTCTCAGACTAGATTTTACACGTGTTTGGGGTCCCGATTGGGGTCAGGGTTTACATGTAATCAAAAGAACCAGCAAAAGCTCCTATTCTCATTACTTTCAGAGCACTCTGGCAGTCTTCTCTGCTAGAGTGCTGTTTATTTCAAATCAGTTTACAGAGCCCGTATCACCTCTCGGTTTTGTCAAATCACACTCAGTTAACGGTATTTTGAAGTCGACCAAATGGCCAAGCACAATATATAGATATTTTTTTCATCATAAAACGCAGAAAGCACAAGAGATTGATAGACATGGCTTTGATTTCTACCACATATGCCATTGTCAAGCCCACAACAGTATGGTAGTATATCACGCACGCAGGAGAAATACGGAAACGTGCATTCCCCAAACGCCTGCGTGTAGTGTCCAGCCGAGTACTTGGGACACAAAAAGCTGCAGGATCTCCCCATCCTGCAGCAATACGTCGAAAGCATATGGCTGAGTCGCCTATACTTCACAAAGCAAGACCAGTATAGCAGCAAAATTCTTTCGACGCAAGAGCTTTTCGGATTCTTTTCGAAAAGACTTGAAGAGGAAGGAGGACACATAATGGGCAAGAAGAAGACGCAGCAAGCCACTGACGGTTTCGCTGCTAGCATTACACTTCGTAACGGTCGGGTAATCCATGCCAAGGACTATGGCTATGATGCGTTCCCGCTCCGCAATCGCAAGAACAAGCGCAAGTAAGGATTAACCCTAAGGGATGGTAGCGACTCCATCCTTGATCATGTTCTAGCATATAGAAGAAAGGAGGCTACTATCGACAAGCATTATAGTCTGGTTCGCCAGACATCACGTGGGCGGAATGAACATCCGCATACATCCAGTATTTCGGAGACGGATCGGGTAAGACGTGAGATGCCCATCAAACGTGGTAATCACGACGGACTCCAAATCTACAACATACGTTGATTCCCTCACCTAGACTGGCAGTCTTGCTGCCAGTCTGTTTTTGTGGCCTCATAACTATGCAACGCCGCATTAACACTGCATCTAAGCAGAAATAACACGTTCATTCCCGCGCAATGTCCTCCTGATTTTGCGTTAAGTTGTTTGATTGAGGACTCATCTTACATCTTCTTCAGTTGAAAAGACAACTCCGCAGCCCAGGGGTATGTCTTTCGGGTGATTACGCACATGTTTGTCAGTCTTCGGGATCAAAATGAGGCTGGCGATACATCTCGGAAGGCTCAAATAGTCGCAACAAATTAGTGCAGATGCGAAAATCCGTTTATTCGATGATTTTATGCATCTCAACCAACATGTCGAAGGTGAGTTTGTTCAGAGTCCATAAAATTTCAGCATTTTGCGCGCGGCGTGTGTTTTGAATTTTTGCAAGATTCTTTGAATTTCTACATCCACCATTCATTTTCAAGCAAATAATCCGCATTTTTTCTGAACTTTGATACCGAATTTGCAGTTTTGATGTTTTAGAACTGCAAAATTTTTATATAGTTAACATCTAAAACGTTTTGAGTCCATACATGTGGACTTAACATTTCGTATTATATAGGCACAGGGTGAGGGAAACACCAAAGCCCTGAACTAAAAAGGAGGAACACCCACCATGAAGACGCCCGTGATTAATCGCCAGAAGAAGACCATTACCGTTACCAAGGAATTCATGATTCTCGCCGGACAGTTCGACACCCAGGAGTTCGAGATCCTGAACGAGCTGCAGCAAAACCACCCCGGCTACGACATCCAGATCCGCACCATCACCCGCAACCCCAACAAGCGCGACTACGGCGACCTGACTTACGACAACATGCGCAACTACATCAAAGGTACTGAGGCACCCGAAACCCTGGACGACGCCCTGGCTGAGTTCGAAGCCGTTCAAAAGGTCGCCAAGACCATGCGCGGCACCTACGCCCTGGTGAAGAAGTGGTTCCTGGACAAGTACGGTGAGGACTTCAAAAAGTTCCAGGATGCCCAGAAGGCCAAAAAGGTTGCTTCCGATGCTCATCTGCTCTACAACCCCGACGACGAAGAATAAGGAGGACACGCAACATGAAGCGCACTCGCGTATATGAGGTCAACTACCTCAACAAAACCGTCACCGTCTCCCGCAAGTTCATGGACGCCGCCACCCAGATCAATTCCGATGAATTCGACCTGCTGACCCGGTTCAGCGACATGGGCCTTCGCGTCCTGGTGGAAAACCGCAAGCGTCACCCCAAGCCGAAGGCTGGCAAGCTCCCGCTGCTGACCTACAAGATGATGCAGGACTACATCGCCATGCTGGACGATGCAGAGGATATGCAGAAGGAATTCGAGTCCGTTCGCGAAAGCTCCAAGAGCCGCAAAGACCGCACCCAGTACGTCAATGCCTGGTTCCGCGCCACCTTCCCCCGCTACGATGCAGTGCCGGAATTCGATGAGGACTACCGCATCGTCCACAATCCCAACCCTGCTGCCTGATTACTCAACCGACAAGAGAAAGAGAGGACACCACCATGACTAATAAGAGTGTTGTTACCGCCGCCCTGAAGAACGCTGGCTACTACTACGACTTCGCTACCGCCACCCTGTACATGACCGCTGAGTTCGAGAAGAACAGCAACGCCTATGGCACCAATGAATACCACTTGATGAACCGCATCCTGGCCAAGTTCCCCAACGCCACCCTAAAGGTCTACAAATCCAAGACCAACAGCCTGGTCACCTACAAAATGATGGAAGACTTCATCCGCGCCATGCCTGATGCGGCAGCCAACTTTGCAGAATACAAGCGGATCAAGCTGCAGAGCCGTGCCCACCGCAGTGCCTACAAATTCGTCTCCGAATGGTTCAAGGAGAAGTTCCCGCACTATGGCAAGCTGCTGGTTGTGGACAAGGAAACCGGCGAAATCATGTGGGATGCCCTGGACAGTTACAAGAAGGCTGCCGCAGAAGCTGACGCGCGTGTTGCGGCCAAGGCAGTAGAAACCGCAGTGGACAATCAGGCCGATAAGGCGTCGGCCTGATCCCACATTCCAATACATGACGGCAGGACATTGCCCATTGATGAATAAGGAGGATAGACCCATGAAGCTGGTTATTGACATCATTCTCGTTGAGCTGCTGCTAGATAACATGCCTTATGAAGAACTGGTTGGCTACTACGAATATACGGATGCCGACATTGCTGAAGCAAGCTACTATATCGATCACTCTGCACCGGATGATTTGATTGAATTGCTGGAAGAGTTGGAAGCACAACGCGAAGAAGAGGACGCCCTATGGGAGGTATGGGCAGAACACTGCTTTTGAGCGTGCGGCGGCACGCGTAGCAGAACGGCGTAGCACCATCGGTTCAGGTAATTTGGCGCAGTTAAAATTTGTCTTTTCTCAAATTAAAAGTTATAATTATATTACAAGGTTAGTGATTGAACCCACCAAGAAAAAAACCATAAAGGAGTGAAATAGCACTATGTTTAACTTAGCGACTGAACACGGAAATACCTTAGACCTGGCTGATTGTGTACTGAATAGCCTGGAGATTGAGAGCCCCTTCATTAGTTTCTACAACCGGGACTTGCAGTACAGTGTGAGCTACTATCTGGAAGACAAGAAATTGTTTGCCGAATACTATGGTGATAACGTCGATACGGAAAATCTCTTTTTCCTGTATTGGGAGGGCCTGGATGTTGCGGGCCAGAGAATCGCACTGGCGCTGGACGGCCAGGAAAGAGTGCCGGATTTCCATGATATGCCCGAAGAGTATATCACCACTGCGGCTACAGTCATCCTTCATGTCATGGATGATTACAGCATCCTGGCAGAGAAGCTGATTGGATAAGGAATAAAACAGAAAACTGGATGGGACAGCGCCAACGCGCAGAAAGGAAAAACGATGAAAGTTGTACTGGTGCCGGGGCCGCGTAATGAGGAACTGATTGCTGAAATCCTGAGAAACAAGGCAATGCTGAACGAAGAAGATTGGCGGGGCTATGTTTATGATCTTGTTGCAGATCATAAAGAAGACAATTTCGACGCACTATATTATGCTTGTGAAGATGGCGATGCCATGCTTGAAGAACAGGCAACATACTTCCATGATTGTCTGCTGTGGGATGAATGCTATTACTATGCTGACCGCATGGGCGGTTTTCAAGAATAAGAAAGGATGGGATCTATTATGCCTAATTGGTGTTTCGGCTCTTTGATAATTACCTGCTCTGAGGAACAACGTGAGACCATTCGCACTTATGTTCAGGGCGATGAGAAAGTGCTCGACCTGAATCGTATTATCCCTATTGATAGCGACGATAACGTGCCCCTTCATGAAGTATGGGGTTCCTGCAGCAACGTTGATGAAGTGTGTGTTAATAACACCGGCTATACCTTTGTTACTGCATGGACGCCTTGCAGTCATGCGGTGGAGGCACTGGCGAAACGGTTTCCTGAAGCCGCCTTCCGATATGTGTATGATGAATCAAGCATGGGTTTCTGTGGCGCAGAAGTCTATGAGAATGGTCAATTGGTATACAGTTTGGACGCAGACTATCATGAGACGTTTGATGATGACGAAGAAAATCCAGAGGGTGAGCCATTCATCAGCACAGACATTCTGCCTGTTAGCGGCAATGTCATTGACGTCAAGTTCATTCCAACCAGTCAAGATGGTGACTGGACAATTGGTCAAATTTACTACCGCGAGCATGTTGATGAATACTGGGGAAGACAATTCAAGGGAGACGTCAAATTCAAAGGCGCACAACCTGTAGAATGGTTTTAAGGAGGGGCTGCATAGCTCCTTCTTTTTTCACCAGAAGAAAACTCTTTAAGAAGCTGCGGCCCCGCTACATCTGCAAAAAGAGAGAACGAAGAAGGAGAAGAATAATATCTAAGTAATAGCGGCCTCAGGGCAAAACGAACACCCGCTGACATGAAATCAGCGGGTGATTTTTGTGGTTCCACCTTTGCCGCTTTCGAAGGGCGGCACGTAGTGCCGCGCCGTGGTTTGGCTCGCAGAGCCACAGCACGGCTTACCCCTCATAAGCATTTTTGCTTTTTCCTCAACGTTTTCTTTGTCGCCGGTGAACCGGCGATAGTATATTTGTTACCAGTATATTTTTTCAATTATCTATTCTTATCTATTATCCACAATGCGGGATTCACTTTTTCTTAATCTGACATTGAATAGCAATCTTCATCTGGCATTGAGCGGGATGAATCTGATGTGTAACGGGGATCTTGCATGTTTTCATCATATTCCCGGCCATCTTCATAGATCTTATCAAAGTTTACCCGTATAGTTTGATAGTTGCGATGACTTACCCAGCCACGCTTTACAAGCTTCTTCAGGGCCGCAGAGTATGATTGAGGGGAGAGGCCGGTGCGGCCTTGCATCCATTTGCCGCTGATAAAGAATCCTTCCTTGGTGCCGCACAGTACCATCATGATTCTGAGCTGTGCGGACGAGTTGCCCAAGTGATTGAAAATGATATCCGCGAGTCGCTGCGGGATCAGGTAGCTTTGTCCGGTCTTGTTGTCCTAATCTTTTGATCCGTTGAAGTGTAGTGAGGGTGCTTTGAAACTTGTTTCGTACATATGGATTATCCTCCATTTTTCTATTGTTTGTTTGGAAAGCTCTTAATCACTTTCTCTATGAATATTATAACCCGAATTTCGTGAGAAAACAAATTTTGGCGCAAGGCCGCAGTTGATGGTGAAAAGGAAAAGTGCTATAATAAAATTTGCATTCATGAGAAATTTCAACTGGTGAGGGCGTACTTATGAAGAATCTGGATAATATCCTCAACACGGTTCGAGATGACCTTCAAGATACGATTAAGAGGGGTAGCAAGGTATCCATTGCCGCTGCTTGTTTCTCAATCTATGCGTATCAGGAATTAAAGAAACAACTTGAATCTACTGAAGAAGTCCGTTTCATTTTCACGTCCCCGACCTTTGTCCAAGAAAAGACGCCCAAGGAGAAGCGCGAGTTCTATATCCCTCGTATCGAGCGCGAACGTAGTCTCTATGGTTCTGCGTTTGAGGTAAAGCTACGCAATGAACTCAATCAGAAGGCCATTGCTAAGGAGTGTGCTGATTGGATTCGTCGGAAGGTGTCTTTCCGCTCCAATGTGTCTCAGGAGGCAATGCAGGGATTTATCAATGTCGATGAGAGCACATATTTCCCAATCAACGGTTTTACAACTGTGGATTTGGGTTGCGAACGCGGAAATAACGCCTACTCATTTGCAGTCAGACAAGAGTCCTATGAAAACGGGCGACATTTCTTGAATCTATTTGACCAGGTATGGAATGATTCAAAGAAGATGCAGGATGTCACAGAACTGGTCCTGGAGAGCATCTCCACGGCCTATAAGGAGAATTCGCCAGACTTCATCTATTTCTTTACCCTGTATAACATCTTCAATGAATTCCTTGAAGACATTTCTGAGGACGTTCTTCCAAACGAGGCGCTCGGATTTAAGCAGAGCAAGATCTGGAGTATGCTTTACGACTTCCAGCGCGATGCTGTACTGGCTATCATTAATAAGCTGGAAAAGTACAACGGATGCATCTTGGCTGATAGTGTTGGTCTAGGTAAAACATTCACTTCGCTGGCGGTCATCAAGTACTATGAGAACAAAAACCGTGCCGTTCTAGTTCTATGTCCAAAGAAGCTTGCAGCGAACTGGAGCACCTATAAGCACAACTACAAGAATAACCCTATTGCCGAAGATCGTTTGCGTTATGATGTGCTTTACCATACCGATCTTTCCAGAGAACATGGCAAGTCCGGAGAAATCGACTTGGATTATATCAACTGGGGTGCATATGATCTTGTAGTTATTGATGAAAGTCATAACTTTAGGAATGGTGGGCAGACCTATGGTGAAGATGAGCGTGAAAACCGATATAATCGATTGATGCATAAGGTGATCCAAGCGGGTGTGCCTACTAAGGTACTTATGCTCTCTGCGACGCCAGTAAATAACCGCTTTAATGATCTCAAAAACCAGTTAGCACTCGCGTATGAAGGAAATTCTGAGCTGATCGATGCCCAACTGAATACCACAAAAACAATAGACGAAATTTTCCGAAATGCGCAGAAAGCATTTAATCAGTGGAGCAAGCTGCCAATTGAAGAGCGCACGACGGATGCGCTTCTGCAGACGCTGGACTTCGATTTCTTTGAAGTCCTGGATAGTGTCACAATAGCACGCTCGCGCAAGCATATCGAGAGATACTACTCTACAGCAGATATCGGGAAATTCCCGGAGCGTCGTAAGCCGCTTTCAATTCAGCCGAGCCTGACTGATCTGCCGAATGCGATCAACTATAGCGAGATCTATGGGCAATTGAACGATTTAATGCTGACAATCTATACCCCTTCCAACTTCATACTGCCGTCGCGCATGGCCAAATACCTGGATTTGACCCATAATAAGGGGACAGGCTTGACACAGCGGGGCCGTGAAGAAGGCATTCGAAAACTTATGAGCATTAATCTGCTCAAACGCTTGGAAAGCTCAGTTTCGTCATTCAGGATGACCCTGGAACGCATTCGTGCATTGATTCAAGATACCATTAACAAGATCCTTGCGTATGAAAACGGAAGCTGCATGATGGAGTTGGAGGACGTCTCTATCCATGGCGACCTGGATGACGATGATCAGAATGCTACACTCTTCCAGGTAGGTAAGAAAGTGAAGATCGATCTTGCGGATATGGACTACAAGCTGTGGCTGCACGACTTGGAAAAAGACGCGTTTACGCTGGAAATTCTGATTTCTATGGTTGCAGATATCACACCTGAACACGACCTGAAGTTGCAGGAGCTTCTTTCGCTGATTCGCCAGAAGGTAGAAAGTCCCATCAACCCTGGAAATCGTAAGATGATCATCTTCACCGCATTCTCCGATACGGCAGACTACTTGTATGAGCACGTTAGTCAGTATGCCCTTAAGGAGTTTGGCCTTCATTCAGCGGAGATTACCGGCGTAGTGGATAGCAAAACCACCATTCCGCGTCTACGCTGCGATCTGAATACGGTGTTGACTTGTTTCTCCCCGATAGCAAAGGGAAGAGACGTCCTAATGCCTGGTAGCCAGGCAGAGATTGATATCCTGATTGCAACCGACTGTATTTCCGAAGGTCAGAATCTTCAGGATTGCGATTATCTGGTAAATTATGATATTCACTGGAATCCGGTTCGCATCATTCAGCGCTTTGGCCGCGTAGATCGAATTGGCAGCAAGAACGCCTGTATTCAGTTGGTTAATTTCTGGCCGGATGTCGATCTGGATGAGTATATCAAGCTGAAAGAACGCGTCGAAACCCGTATGCGTATCTCTGTGTTGACGTCTACAGGTGATGATGACTTGATCAACGCTGAGGAGAAAGGCGACCTGGAATACCGCAAGCAACAGTTGACTCGACTCAAAAACGAGGTTGTTGATATTGAGGACATGCAGAGCGGCATTTCTATCATGGATCTGGGCCTGAATGATTTCCGTATGGATTTGCTTGAGTACATCCGGCAACACAGGGACTTGGAAAATACACCTCTTGGCATGCACTCCATCGTTCCGGCGTCGGAAGATATGCCCGCTGGCGTCATCTTTGTGCTCAAAAACATCAGCAACGAGGTGAACATCGGCAACCAGAACCGCTTGCATCCTTTCTATATGGTGTACATCAGCGAAGACGGAGAGGTTGTCTGCAATCACCTGTCTCCCAAGGATATGCTGGATAGAATGCGTCTGCTATGCAAAGGTAAGGATCAGCCATACAAGAGTCTGTATCAACGTTTTAACCTGGAGACGAACGATGGCAAGAATATGGAGTCCTACTCTGAGCTGCTGTCCGAAGCGATTGATTCTATCATCGAAGTGAAAGCAGAAAGTGATATTGATAGTTTCCTCAGAGGTCGTCAGACAAGTTTCCTTTCAGGAGAAATATCGGGGCTGGAAGACTTTGAACTCATCTGCTTCCTGGTTGTGAAGTAAAGGAGAAGAACATATGCTGGGTTTGCCGCATGCAACTGAGATCAAGAAGATCATCACCAAGAAGAAAGTCTATGAGCATTTCGGCATGGAGATGAGCGTGGACCGTCGCAAAAGCTTTGATGGCGACATTGCGCGCATCACGCTGATGAACGAAATCTCAACCGTTTCTGTGAACCTGGCACAGGGCGATAAAGTCAAGGCGTTCTTTGTGGTGCTTGTTCAGTTGCGGCAAAAGGATTTTGACCAGCAAAATATCGCCTTTATTTCAAAGATGTTTGGCCAAAAGCTGCTGATTGTGTTAGAATATGAAGGACAGCAGCGCCTTGCTGTCTGGCAGACAAAGCTGCTGATGGGAGAATGGGCGTCTCCTGATAGTTTGCGCATTGAGCTAACTGGTCTTGACCTGGATACTGTCTGGGCACATGCAGTTGCCGGAATTGCCGGAATAGAGCTACAGCAAAGCGGCACGCTCGATGAGCAGATTGCTCTACAAGCCAAGCGGGAGAAGCTTCAGAAGGAAATTGCGAAACTCGAAAAGGCTGCGTGGGCAGAAAAACAACCGAAAAAGAAGTTTGAGTTGGTGCAAAAAATCAAGCAACTCCATAGTGAACTGATGTAATTACTGTACGATTGCTTATAAGCGGCAGAAGGAGGGTCTACATGCTGAGCGAAATGGACGTCATAAAGTTCGTGGATGACATCGCCGAGATTCAAAGAGTGTTCGATCATGTTAAAGCTGGATATCCCCTTGACCGTAAGAAAGCAGAAGATATCATCCGTAAGCATAATGCGTCTGATCCTGCTATTGCAGCATACAATTCCCCAATGCTACCAGGATTTGTGACTTTTCAGCAAGCAACAGATCAGATGCTACTCAATAATCTAAACACTATTCAAGCCTATTTGAGTGCCAAAATGACCGGAAAATCTATTGATGAACGCACCAGATGAGTATGAGGATTAGGATGGTCGGACTGGTTCTATTCAATGAGATTACCGATCGCAGAAAAAGGAGATACCAACATGGACAAGCTCAAGATGCATACCCCGAACATCGCTGATGAGAACTTCCGCAAGCTCGCTGCGCTGTTCCCCAATGCAGTGACGGAGACAATCGTGGATGGCCAGGTTGTTCGCGCGATTGATAAGGATGTGCTGCAGCAGGAGATTTCTGCCGTGGTGGTGGAAGGCCGTGAGGAGCGTTATCAATTCACCTGGCCGGATAAGAAGAAGGCCATGCTGGCGGCCAATGCGCCTATTTCTGCAACGCTGCGCCCTGTACGGGAGGACAGCGTTGATTTTGATACCACGGAGAACCTCTATATCGAGGGTGATAACCTGGAGGTGCTCAAGCTCCTGCAGGAGACGTATCTGGGCAAGATCAAGATGATCTATATTGATCCGCCGTATAACACAGGTAGCGACTTTATTTACGAGGACGATTTTTCAGAAGATACCGCTAGTTATCTAGGACGCAGCGGTCAATATGATGAGCAAGGTAATCGACTAGTTACTAATGCTGATAGTAACGGCCGATACCATACTGACTGGCTGAATATGCTATACCCTAGATTACGACTGGCAAAGGATCTTCTTACAGAAGATGGCATTATTTTCATTTCTATCGATGATGCTGAGCAAGCCAATCTAAAGAAGATATGTGACGAAGTATTTGGGGAGATAAACTTCGTTGCATGTCTTGTGTATGATAAGAACAGAAAGAATGACGCAAAATACTTTTCTGTAGGACATGAGTACATGCTCGTATACTTTAAGAGTATACAAGCCATTAGCGATGCTGGTATCATTTTCCGCGAACCAAAAGAAGGCGTTGATGAGGTAAAGGATGAGTTTGCCAGATTACGCAAGTTGCATGGCGATGACTGGGAACTAATTGGAGACGGACTAAAGAAACTGTATACCTCGTGGAGTAAAGATGACGAGAGAAAACCCTTGGCAAGATTCACGAAAGTTGACGAATATGGCCCCTATCGAGATGATGGCAATATCAGCTGGCCTGGCGGCGGGGGCCCGAAATACGATGTAATTCATCCTGTAACAGGAAAAGTTTGCAAATGTCCAGATGCTGGATGGAGATTTCCAACTATGACTAGAATGCAGGAGGAGATTGATAGTGGACGCGTAGTTTTTGGTGTAGATGAAACTACACTTCCTCGGATTAGGCGAAACCTATTTGATTATGACGAGCAAGTGATGAGAAGTGTTCACTTTAGCTATGCTCAGACAGCAACATTGGAGTTTAACAAGATTTTCGATAATCTGCGAGTGTTTGAGAATCCCAAGGCCATTTCGGATATTCGAAACCTGATTAGATACATTTGCAGAGCCCAAAGGGATTGCATTATCCTTGACTTTTTCTCTGGTTCAGCTACAACTGCCCATGCAGTGATGCAGTACAATTCTGAAGATCAAGGAAACCGAAAGTTCATCATGGTTCAGCTACAAGAGATCTGCGATGACAAATCAGAAGCATATAAAGCAGGCTATGCAACTATTTGTGAGATTGGCAAAGAGCGCATCCGCCGTGCTGGTAAGAAGATCAAAGAAGAAGGAGGCCCTGAAGCACGAAATCTCGACATTGGTTTTCGCGTTCTGCGACTGGATAGCAGCAACATGCAGGATGTCTACTACAACCCTGCTGCCACAACACAGTCCCTGCTCGACCTGACCACTGACAACATCAAGCCTGACCGCACCCCTGAAGACCTGCTCTTCCAGGTGATGCTTGACCTTGGCGTTCTTCTATCCAGCAAGATTGTTGAGACGGAAATTGCCGGTAAGAAGGTCTTTGATGTGGCCGATGGGTTCCTGCTGGCATGCTTTGACACCGACGTCACCACGGAAACTGTGACTGCCATTGCCAAGAAACAGCCCTACTACGCAGTGTTCCGCGATAGCTCTATGGCAAACGACAGCGTGGCGACCAACTTCGATCAGATCTTCGAGACGTATTCTCCGAGCACAGTGAGGAAGGTGCTGTAAGGTGGATGAGAATCGTGGTATATATCCTGCAGGCGTGAGATATGATTGTCGATTTGCTGATTATGCTCACATTGCAATGGAGAACTACTATGAAGCTAAAGACTGCCTGGCAAAACTCCAACAGATTGAAGAGATAACGGAGGAATGGACTGCCGAATGCATAAAACTTGAACGCAAGGCGACGATTTCTATTGTGTTTTCAGGAATGTGCATAGAATCCTTCCTCAATGACTATGCTGCAGCATGCTTGGGCGATAAAGAATTCTATGATAGTTTCGACATGCTACCGCCGGAAGGTAAGTTAAAGCTGATTTGCTCATTCATTCTGAAGCACAAAGTCGAAAAAGATAAATTGTACTATTGCCGCCTCAAGGAACTGATCAGGGCTCGCAACGAACGAATTCACAGCAAAAGTCGAGGGCTTAATACACAAGAGCGAAAACAAGAGTGTCAGCGCAATACCGATCACAACTCAGAATATCTGTTGTGTCCCGAATACGAACGGAAAGTAGTTAAGGAAGCGAATCAGGCGCTCCAAGAAAATGTTCAATTGGCGCACAATGGGATTGAAGCAATCAAGGAGATTGCACTACTATTTGATCGCCTTGATCCAGCAGCGTACGCAATCAGTCGAGTATTTCGTCCGAACTACATGTTGGGGAGATTTATCAATTGTCCGCACCCAATCGACAAAGTTCTAAGAGAATTCAAGATAGGGATGAATTAATCCATGAGATTCCACTTTAAGATACAGCAATACCAGACAGAAGCTGTAGATAGTGTGGTTCGCGTCTTTAGCGGACAACCCTACAGCAATGGTATTTCATATCGCCGCGATCTGGGTATTGAGCCGCCGAGAAAACCGCTTGCCTATACGCAGATGAATTTCCTTGCGGAGCAGCAAACCATCACAGAGGAGATTGACGATACTGGATTCTGTAACGAATACTTGTATCTGAATGATCAGCAGTTGTTGGCGAATATCCGCAAGATCCAGAGTGAGAACAACATCACATTGTCTGACGGACTTGTCGATGGACATGGCCGCTGTTCACTTGACGTGGAAATGGAGACAGGCACTGGCAAAACCTATGTCTACATCAAGACCATGTTTGAGCTGAACAAGCAATATGGCTGGAGCAAGTTCATTGTTGTGGTGCCGTCTATCGCCATCCGTGAAGGTGTGAAGAAGTCCTTTGAAGTGACTGAAGAACACTTCATGCAACACTATGGCAAGAAGGCGCGCTACTTCATCTACAACAGCGGCAACCTCAATCAGCTGGATAGCTTCTCTTCCGATAGTGGCATCAATGTCATGATCATCAATACCCAGGCTTTTGCTGCGTCCATGAACGAAGACAAGAACGTGGAAGGCCGCAAGGGTGATCAGGCCGCGCGTATCATTTTTTCCAAGCGCGATGAGTTTGGCTCCCGTCGCCCGATTGATGTCATTGCGGCTAACCGCCCAATTATCATCATGGATGAGCCGCAGAAGATGGGCGGCATTGTGACGCAGAAGACACTAGCCAAGTTCAATCCGCTATTTTGCCTGAATTACTCCGCCACGCACGCTAAGCAGCACAATCTGGTATATGTGCTAGATGCGCTGGATGCCTACAATAAGCGTTTGGTCAAAAAGATTGAGGTAAAGGGCTTTGAAGTGAAAAACTTCCGGGGCACTGATCAGTACCTCTATATGGAGAGTATTGTTCTGTCTCCGAAGGCACCACCCAAGGTACGCCTGGAGTTAGAGGTTTCCTACAATAAGTCCATCAACCGCGAATTCCGAGTGCTCGGTGTCGGCGACAACTTGTTCTATGTGTCAAATGAGATGGAACAGTATCGTGGATTTGTCATCTCCGAAATTGATCCCATTGCCGGTACAGTAACATTCACTAATGGCGATATCATTCGCAAGGGTGATGTTGTGGGTGATGTGTCTGAGATGGATATGCGCCGTGTTCAGATCCGTGAGACAATCATCTCCCATTTTGAGAAAGAAGAGCAGTTGTTCAACCAGGGCATCAAGACTCTTTCACTTTTCTTCATCGATGAGGTAGCCAAATACCGCCAGTACGATGAAGATGGGAATGAGCTGCTGGGCGAGTATGGAAGAATCTTCGAACAAGAGTATATTGCGGTGCTCAATGAACGGCGTCAATTCCTGAACCTGGAATACATGCGTTATCTTGACGGCATTGAGGCCTCTGCTACGCACAAAGGATATTTCAGCATTGATAAAAAGACTGGTCGTGTTGTTGATAGTGCTCTTAAAAAGGGCAGTGAGTTTTCGGATGATATCTCGGCATATGATCTGATCCTCAAGAATAAAGAACGGTTGCTGAGTTTTGACGAGCCAACTCGATTCATCTTCTCCCATTCAGCGCTGCGTGAGGGTTGGGACAACCCGAATGTATTCCAGATTTGTACGCTAAAACATGGTGGCGATAACAAAGCACATAAGCGTCAGGAAGTGGGGCGTGGATTGCGACTGTGCGTTAACCAGGCTGGTGAACGTATCGATCAGGACGCTGTTGGTGCGCAGGTGCACGGCATCAATGTTCTGACGGTCATTGCAAGTGAAGGCTATGCTACATTTGTTAAAGATCTTCAGGAGCAAACGCGAGAGATCCTGTATGACCGGCCGCGCAAGGCATCCATCGAATACTTCGAGGGTAAGAGCATCATGGTTGGCTCGCAGCAGATTGTGCTTGATATCCGTCAGGCGAAGGAGATTTACAAGTATCTGCTGAAGAACGACTACATTGATACGGATGATCTTGTAACTCAGGAATATCGGAATGATGTTGCTGCTGGTACACTGGTTCCTCTGCCCGACAGCCTCAAACTATTGGAAGAAGGTGTGCACAAGCTGGTGCAGGCTATCTTTGATGACAGTGTTCTCAAGGAAATGTTTGCTGACGCCAATAAGACAAAGCCGCCGGAGAATCCCCTCAACGAACGATTCTACAGAGCGGAATTCCAGAAGCTTTGGACTGCCATCAATCATCGCTATGCCTACACGGTGGACTTCGATTCTGAGGAACTAATCAGAAATGCGATCAAGGCAATCAATGATAACCTTTCCGTGAGTCGGTTGCAGTACACTGTTTCTTTTGCGGGTCAGAAGGATACTCTCAGTGCCGACATGATGCGTGCCAATGACAGTTTCGGAACAGTAAAGACCAAGACGGAAACGCTGAAGCATGCAGAGATCAGCCAGGTGAAGTATGACCTGATTGGCAAAATCGCTGAAGGCACTGTATTAACCAGAAAGACGATAGCTGCGATTTTGAAGGGAATTGATCCTTTCAAGTTCGACATGTTCCAGAATAACCCTGAGGAATTTATATCCAAGGTAACGCGCTTGATCAAAGAGCAAAAGGCCACAACGATTGTTGAGCATATCACCTATAACCAGATTGAAGGTGCATATGATAGCAGTATCTTTACTGCTGAGAAGCATGGTAAGTCTTTCGATCAAGCCTTCCACGCGACCAAAGCAATTCAGGATTATGTCTTCACAGATGGTACTGCTGAGAAGAGTGTTGAACGTCGATTTGTTGAGAACCTGGATGGTGCACAGGAAGTCAACATATATGCGAAGCTGCCGCGCGGTTTCGCTATCCCGACGCCGGTTGGTCACTACTCTCCTGACTGGGCTATTGTCTTCCACGAAGGCACTGTCAAGCACATCTACTTCGTTGCAGAAACCAAGGGTGCTATGGATACCATGAACCTGCGGCCTATCGAGAAGGCGAAGATTGACTGTGCGAAAAAACTTTTTGCTACACTCTCTACAGGTGCGGTTAAGTATGATCATGTAGATAGCTATCAGGCCCTACTGGACAAGGTCATGAATTGAATATTGCATGGCGATCTTCCAAGACCTTGCCCCTATGACTTAATGTCTTAAGGGCTTTCTCACCCCATCATCTGTATGTCCTCTGCCTCGTTGGTGTCATTGTATTACCATCATGTGTCGGTTCTTCCACAATATCCTTATTTACAAAATCACTATTGATTTTCTTGACTCAAACCATTTATCACGTTAAAATACCGACTAGGTATACGGAAGGAGAATTCCGTTATATACGGCGGAATACCCCCTTCATTTCCAGCAAAAATAGTTTGCTTGAATGCGTTCAGGTAAAGCGAGGTGTTGTCATGAAAGATGCTAAGCGAGATGTGAAAATGCTATGTCCACTTTGCGGCAATGATCAGTTCTCACGTGTTGACCATGACCATGAAGATATGATCGATGCAACAGACACCATTTTGTTTCGTTGCTCAGATTGTGGTTCCATATATACTAAGGGGGAACTGATAGAAGCGAATACAGAGGCTCTTGAGAATGCCAAACAAGAGCTCATCGATGATGTATTAAAGGATTTGAAAAGGAGGTTTTCAAAATGGAGATAATTGCAGATCTTTTCGAATGGCACATTCTCCCTTTTCTTGAGGATTGGGGAGATATGTGTATTGCAGGGGCAGCTTTGATTGTTTCAATTATCGCCCTTAGAAAATCCTCAAAAGCACAGAAACTCCAGAACCGTATCAACGAGTTGGAACTCCAAATTAAGCAGTATGAGGTGGATAAGATCGAGCAAACAAAAGCAGAAGCGGAGCGTTCCTGCGTTGAAGCACGTGCTATCTCGCTTGGTCAAAGCAAGTATCGTCTCAAGGTGTGGAACTCAGGCAATGCAACCGCTTTCAATGTTTCTGCTCGATTTGCTGATGACCCGAAGATCATATTGTTTGATAACGGAAAACAACCGTATGAAGAATTAGATCCCGCCAAAGGGTACGAGCTAACCTTATTTGTTGGAGGCGCATCCGATGTCAAATTCAGGATTGTCACGGAGTGGGAAGATGCCCAAGGAACACGCCATGAAAAAACACAGATGTGCAGTATTTAGTTGAGAGCTTCAGCGCAAAGCCCCTGCGACTTACCATCGCAGGGGCCATCTGTTTGCATGCTTGATGTGCTCAACAAAGCTAGTTTTACAGCATAAAAAGTTTGACCAACTATACAAAACCGGATATAATGTGTGTACGAATAACCTGAGATAATCCGTGTCAACAAAGAAAAGATCTTGTTGATTCGCGTAATATAGAAACGCATTTTGAGGAGGACACAATGGCCGTAGCATATGACAAGTATTCTGTGACGCAATACTCCGTGAGTTCAATCCTGGGGTATATTGAAGCTGGGGACATTGCGATTCCTGAAATACAGCGTCCTTTCGTTTGGAAGGGACGTCAGGTTAGAGATCTGATTGACTCGCTGTATAATGGTTATCCCACTGGCTATCTCATCATCTGGCAAAATCCTGATGTCAAGCTCAAGGATGGTGGCAGCGCCGTCGGCAAGAAGGTACTGATCGACGGCCAGCAGCGAATCACGGCTCTGATGACGGCGATTGCTGGTCATCAAATCCTCACGGAAGACTATGAGGAGAAGACGATTCGTATCGCTTTTAATCCGCTCGCTAAAGGCGATGAGGAACGATTTGCGGTTCAGACACCGGCGCATATCAACAGCTCCTTCTGGATTCCTGATATTGCTGAACTGTTCAAGCCTGACTTCGACAGCTATGAGTTTGTAGACCAGTATGCTGAGAAGAATCCCGACGTCAGCAAGAAGACCGTCAATCAGGCGATCACTCAATTGCTGGCGATCAAGAGCTGTCAGCTGGGTGCCATCATTCTTGTGCCACAACTGGATATCAGCGAGGTCACAGAGATCTTCGTGCGAATTAATTCCCAGGGCAAGCGACTGAATGAAGCCGACTTTGCTATGTCGAAGATTGCTGCTGATGAACAGTATGGCGGCAACACCCTGCGAAAGGCTATCGACTATTTCTGCCATCTGGCGGTTGATCCCGCTTTCTACGGCCAACTGTCTCATGGCGACAAGGAGTTCATGAGCACTGAATACGCTCAGAAGCTTCAATGGCTGAAAGATGACCGCGAGGACATTTACGATCCTGACTACAATGATATGCTCCGTGTTTCCTTCATGCATATGTTTGGCAGAGGCAAACTGGGCGATCTTGTCAGTCTGCTGTCGGGCCGCGACTTTGCTGATCGAACCTTCAAAGAAGAAATCGCAAAGGAGAGTTTTGAGAAGCTGAGTGTTGGCGTCAAGAACTTCATGAACCAGTACAACTTTGAACAGTTTGTCCTGGCTATCAAGGCCGCTGGTTTCATTTCTTCCAAATTGCTGAACTCTCAGATGACGTTGGACTTCGCATATACGCTGTTCCTGATCCTTCAACACAGTGGCGAGGTTCCGAAGATTGAGATCAAGCGGTGCATTCAGAAGTGGTTTGTTCTCTCGACGCTTACGAGCCGATATATTGGTTCGCCTGAGTCTCAGATGGACAGAGATCTGCGATCCATTGACGCGAAGGGCTTCAGGGCATTCCTTGAAGAGAACGAGAGTGCACTGCTTTCTGACGCCTTCTGGAATGTGCGCCTGGTGCAGAATCTGGAGACGTCCTCCATCAACAGTCCTTATTTCAACACGTTCATTGCTGCACAGATTTTTGCTGGTGATCGTTCACTGCTTTCCAATAGCTCAAAGGTTTCCGATCTGATCTCCGTCACCGGCGATGTACACCATATCTTCCCCAGGGAGTATCTGAAGAAGAATGGTTTCAATGATCGATCGATGTACAACCAGGTTGCCAACTACGCCTATCTGGATACGGGTGTGAATATCTCTATTGGAATGAGCGCTCCTAACAAGTATTTCTCTGATGCTCAGGAGCAATGCGATACCGGTGTGATTAAAGTTGGTACAATCACCGACCATCAGGCATTCTTGGATAACCTTGCTGTCAACTGCATTCCTGCAAACGTTATGGATATGGAACCTGCTGATTACCCTGAATTTCTGCGTCTGCGCCGGACGATGATGGCAAAGAAGATCCGCGAGTACTATTACAGTCTATAATCTTCCCTCCGGTGTGCTGAAGTTGATGCATTATAATCCAGCATAATAATGATGTCCCCTGCGACCATAAATCGCAGGGGACGCTTATGTTACATACTTGCCAGACGGTTCTGAAGCGCTTCGATCTCTTTTTCGATCCGCGCTCTTTGCTTGGCTGCTTCTTCTGCTCTCTTAAGGCTTTCAAGCAGTGCTGTATCCTCATACACAAGGAAACCCTGCGTCAATGCTCCAGGATACTTGAACTTCTTCTGAACCCCGGAAAAGTCCAATGCCAGGATGTCCCCGGTGCAGGATACTACAGTTCCGATACCATATGCTTTGCTCCGCATCTGCTTGCCCACCAGGTCAGGAATCTCAATAGCATCAGAGGACAACGCCAACAGTTCTTGTTGCTTCATGACAATCTGCTGCTGCAGCGCCTCCTTTGCTTCACGAAACTGTGCGTTCTTGATTCGTTCCTTTGCGGGAACCTTCTCAATCTGCATGCCATAGTACAGATCGTAAGCATGGGCACAGTAGATGATATCATACACAAGGATGTGAAGCTGATCGTCATATCCCTGCATTTCTCGCGCGGCACGTTCCTGATGTAACCTCATCAATTCCGGATAGTTCGGAAGCTCGCCCAACAGTTCATCGCACATTCTGTAATATTTCCGCAGAGAGAAGGTTGCGCCGCTGCCGAAATCATCCTCATATTCAATGCAATATGCCCAGGCCGTAGCTTCCGTGGACTTGAAAATATAGTTCTCCTCCGGCTTCCACAGATTCAGGTAGTAAATTACATTGTTGATCTTCTGTGGATACTTCCAGGAACCTGCTACATAACGATCCAGGCGAGCGTTGATATTCGCAGCGAACTCCTCAATGCGCTCCTGACGCTTGATCAAATTGCCTCCGTCATCAGAGAACAGATTGCGGAAACACTCGCGGACATACTCTACTTCCGATTCATGCTTCAAAAGCAGCAGAATGCCGCCAATCGGCTGTACAATGGCATTATCAATCAGGTTGCTGGTTTCCTTCATCGCCTGCTTGAACATTGCCGGAAAGTCTTCCGCATCAATGTTCCAATGCTGCTTGAAGCAAGTTTCCGCCCGCCACTTGTAGCCTTCATCATTACCAGCAATTTCGTTCAGCACATCAAAACGGCGAACATACTCATTGATGATTATGTCGAGATTCCGCCTGTTCATATACTCACCTTCTATTCGTAGTCGGTTAGCTTTGCTCCTATTATACTGGTGAACGGAGAAAACATCAAGAGGATCAATAAAGCTACTCACACCAATTAGGCGAGAGTAGCTACAAATCATTCCATCAACTTCAAATACTTGTACACCGTAGGTCTGCTCAGCCCACAAACCCTGGCCAGCTCGCTTAAGTTCATCTGCCCTTCCTTGTATGAAGCGTAGTGCTTGAGGAAGTTAGTTGGTATATCCTCCTTCTTAAATTCCGGACGTCCGATGCGACTGCCCTTTGCTTTTGCGTTCTCCATGCCCGACTTCACGCGGGCACGAATCATCGACAGCTCCAGTTCACTGAACACAGCACTCATCTGAATGAAGGCCTGACTCATGGGATCAATCTTACCCTTGCGACAATCCACCGTGATACTACCGAGGATCATCAGACGCAGCCGCTTCTGCTTGACAATCTCCACGATTTCACACAGCTGCTGTGTGCTGCGGCTTAAGCGACTGACCTCTGTGGTTATGATGGTATCTCCAGATTTGGTAAGCTCCAGCAGCATTGCCAGCTCTGGTTTCGTCTTTGCATCACCATGTTCATACTCGAAGATTACTTCTTCAGCTCCCGCTGCCTTCAATTCCTTTATCTGCCTGTTGATGTCCTGCTTGCTCTCGCTCGTTGAACAACGTGCATATCCGTATATCATTGTTTTGCCTCCAGTTGTAAAGAAAAGGGTCAAATGCCCATTTTACAGTTTTTCGGGCTTTGCAAGCCGCGAAAATCAAGGATTTCGAGTCTCGCGAAAAAATGTCATTTATATCAGTTGTTTTATTTTACGCATGCGACTGGCTCTGCCGCTGCGTCTCTTTGCGGTGTTCTTCTTGCAGCATGATGATTTGCCGCCGGAAGTCATACAAGGCCGTGCCGATATCATTCAGCGCGCTGTGAGCCTCCCATTTCTCTGCATCCTTCGCCAGCCGACACAGGATGCCAGCGTCCTCTTCAAACAGCATCACAGCTCCTTCGACCATCAGCCGCATTTCGCTGAAAGCATGGCTGGTTATCCACATGAAATCATCCTCAATGTTCATAAATGCCCTCCATGCCCGACGGGGACTGCTCCCCGTCGGGTTTCGTTGTCCTCACTGGTTCAGAATCAGGTTAACGGCCTTTTCCGCGCGGCCCGCTGCGCTTACGATGAACCGCTTGTCGCCCTTCAGGACACCCAGCCAGTTCTGAATGTAAGCGGTGCTGTTGCGGAAGCTGCTGGCCGTTTCAAGGCCGACATGATTGACCAGGGTGGCTGCGCCAATCTCTGCGACCAGTTCTTCCTTGCTGTATTCTTCCGTTCCGAAGAAGGAAGGCCGCGTCAGCCGGTTCAGGCGGGAGGGGTGGCCGGTGCTGTGGGTCAGTTCATGGAAAACGGTGCTGTAATACTCTGCGGTGCTCATGAACTGCTTGCGAATGGGGAGAACAACTTCATCGGTGGAGGGTCTGTAGAAGGCCCGGTCGCCTTCTTCATGGGAGAGCTTCACGCCCTCGCGGCTGAGGTAGTCATAGATGATATCCTGCGCGGCTGCCAGCGTATCAGCTCCATCAGGGAAGGCGGCTTCGGTGGTGTATTTCGCGCTGACGCCTTCGCATTGGTCAATGTGGAACACGTTGTAATAGCGGAGGAAGGGTATCTCTTTCTTTTCGCGGGTTTCTTCGTCTTCCTGTTCGATGAACTTCCAGAAGACCACCATGCTGGCCTTTTCACCGCGCTTGACCTTGCCGCCAGCCTGCTGGCACTGCTTGAAAGTCAGATACTCGCCGGGGCGGCCCAGCATGAGCTGGTTCAGGAGGCTGTAGGGCTTGCCGGTTGCGTGGCTGACGGCCTTGCCACTGGCCACCCACGGCTTCTGCCACGGGATGATGCCCTGTTCCATCTGTTCGATAATGCGGTCAGTAACGGCTGCGTAAATGTCCATTTTCTTGCTCCTTTCATCTTGTGGGGAGCAAGGACTTGTGGTAGAATATCCTTGCTCCCCGGTTCTGTAGGAAGTTCAGGGTGGGCGTTGCCGGAATGCTGTGGTAGGTGTTCCGGCTTTTAGTTTATGGAGAAGCGGCGGCCCGTGGTGGTCTTTGTGTAGGCTGCTGCTACTTCCGGCAGGGCTTTCTTTAGCGCGGTAGTATCAACGCGGCTGCTGGTGAAGGTCTTCCAACTAACCTTGTAAGCACCAGCGGTGAGGAGTTCTTCGTCTCCCATGACTGCCTTGATGGCATCTTCTGCGGCGGCGATTTCGGCTTCAAGCTCTTCCTTCATCCGCTTCAGTTCCATCAGTTCGTGGACTTTTGCTTCCATGTTGGGGTTACACATTTGAGTTTCCTCCTTTTTCTTCAGGACTCACGGCCCTGTTCTCACTTATTATTATACAGCATTTGCTTAACATTGTCAATAGAAATATCAACGCTTATGTAAATTTCTTTTACGAAAACGATCTCAACATACAGCATTTGCTTTATTTTCGTTTCTGTGATACAATAGCTATGAGGTGATTATATGACACTGGAGCAAAAAATCAGCATGGCGCTGGCATACAAGCAGATTAGCCAAGCAGCGCTGGCTCGCATGTTGGGGCAGACGCCTTCCAACTTCAACCAGAAAATGAAACGTGGAACTTTCTCCGTGGAAGAGCTGGAGAAGATCGGCGAAGCTCTTGGGGCTAAGTACTTCTTTGGCTACGAGTTCGAAGACGGTACAAAAATCTGATACATTAAAGGGAACAGCCACATTTGGGTGGTCTGTTCCCTTCTGTCATAGTGGGGATAGGTTTCAGGATGTGCGCTACCACGCCTTTCAAAAAGGGCCGCCACCACCACAACTACCGCGAGATTCTCTTTTGAGCATCGGTTTCACGAAAGGAGGGCCGCAATGCTTTATCAACTCTATAACGCAGACCAACCAGTTGCGGCCTTTTCCTATGACAAAGGCACGATCTCAGAATTCGAGGTCATCCAGGAGCATCTTCTTCCTATGCAACTCAGGCAAGCATCTGCCGAGGGCTTCACGCATTGGTTCCGCGCCCGCACCATTGATCTGAACACGCCCATCCATCGCCGCCTGGTCTATGAATTGCTTGGCACCCGCGACAAGACCGCTGCTGCCATCCTGACGCACATGTTCAGTATGACGGATGCGTTTACCTGCTTCCCCGATGGTGAGTTTATTCCCCACAGGGAGCTGTGCAAGGCGGAAGACCAGGAGTGCGTGGCAAACTTCATTTTGACGTCTGGCAGCGCCGCGTTGTCCATCTCCGGTATTTCTACGCCAAATGCCTCTGCCGATGGAAGCTTCCCGAAGACCTGGAAGTATGAGGATGGTTCCTGGTGGCTGTATAAGCTTCAGTCCACAGTAGCTACACGTAGCGAGCGGGAAATCAGCCATGCGTTGCTGGCCTGTGGCTGGGATGCTGCGGAGTATCAGTATTGCGGAAGATACCGCACACGCATCAAGTCCCGCAATTTTGTGGGCAAGGATGAGTTCTTCGAACCCTATGATTCGCTGCGCTTCATGTTTGCTGACAAGAGCGACAACGATCTGGTAATCTATGAAAACATTGCCTCTCTTGGATCGGATTTTGAGAAGCAATTCCGCCGCATTCTTTTGGCAGATGCGCTCTTCATGAATACTGACCGCCATATGCGCAATTACGGCGTCATTCGTTCTGCGAAGACCGGCAAGATTCTGCGGATGGCTCCAAACTTCGATAATAATCAGGCATACAAGGCCACTCCTGGCGGCCACTATTCAGACGAAATGTTGAAGCGCTTTGAGGCGTTGTATGGCTTGACGGACAGGGATCAGGCAGACTTGGCGATGCTGGTGGAGGCTTGTTCCGTCAGACCTTATCTCCAGGACGCACAGGTAGTTGGAAGCGACTTCCTACTTAGCCGCACATGAAAAGGGCAGCAGATTGGTTCTGCTGCCCTTTTGCGTGGATGGATATTATCCAGTTGCTTACAACGCCTGCTTATTCATGAACAAGGCGTATTCCTCTGATAATAGATTTGGTATTGTATGTCTCCTCGACAGATCAAATTCTGCGCAAGCTGCTGATAAGCGCTTGTGTACTGGGCTGTCCAAATCGACTGATGTATCCATTTGAGCTGCCGCTCTCAATCCTTGATCCTCTGAAAGGAGTGTTTCAATTTCCTTTGAGAAGAATACATTTTCCGAATAGATTAGAATAATGTACAGGACTGCAAGCAATTGATCATCGGGTTCAAGAGCATTCAGTTGCTGCGCAAAACGCCTATATCGCGTGTGTCGCGAATCGACAAATGCAAGTATGACACTTGAGGATTCAAGCGGAAATATCGCGATATGTATCATCTCGGTATGGTACCGATTGTCTAAATTGTAAATGTTGTTTATCACGTTTCCTTCAAAGTCGCAAATCATGGTGATCGCAGTTTGCGCCGCCACTGGGACCACATAATCAACTGCTCGTGCAAAGAGTATTCGGTAATTACTATTATGTTTTCCATAGCTGCCTACCTTTGCACGAAAGAATGCTACTTCATACTCTCCAAGATCCAACCCCTTTGTCTGCGCTGTATCCACCCCTTCAAGCATCCAAAACCATGGATCTTTTTCTGAGAGCGCGCGATTCTGCACTAGTTCATACCTGCGTTTTGCTATAAGCTGCAAGAGATTCTTCATTGCGATTTGTGCGAGCACCTGCCCATTCGGAGTCTGGCTATAAGCCTCAGGAGATTCATATTGTTGAAAAACCCTGCTATCGCACTTCCTGCAAATAATCTGAAAAGTCCCCGCCTTTTTTACGCCCTCTTCCATCTCAATGAAGGGTACATCAATGAGTTTACTGGATAAGTACACGTCTCCATTTGTCGCAATTCTTTTCAAGCAGAATCGTGGGACAGAATGTGAATTGCAAAAACCATCTACCTGCTTTTTGCAGTAATAACAGTTCTCTGCCTTTGCTTCTTTACGCACTTCCTTGTCAATTTCACTAAGCCGCTTTTTGACTGCTATAGGATCTTCGCGGTATTCTTTCAGTTCTTCTTCATCCAGATGGAAACGTCGAAAAACCACCTCCGCCATATGCTTTTATCCTCCATAACTCCATGAGTGATTAGTATTGCGTCATGGTGCTACTCATAGTATATCACACTGGCACAAAAATCCAAGTCCTTCTGAAGCATAAAAGAAATGTACAGTGATTTCTTTAATATCGAGTGAGTTCATTTTCTACACCACAAATAGAATGTCTATATCCAAGAAAAAAGCAAAACGGAACAGATCACACGCTGATGATCTGTTCCGTTACACTAGGTAGAAATAGAGTCCGAAGGTTCTGCGTTATGCCACGCATTGGTCAACATAACCGACACTACATTCTTATCGGAAAATACCCATGATGGTTTCCCTCAGTTTGCGTAAGGATTCCTTGGTTGCTACAACATCCACCTCAAACAGATTACGCTTGGTGGGAACGGTTTGCTCCAACTTCTCCACTCGTTGAACAAGGGACTCAATCATCTCATTCTGCTTCAGGAGGATGCCGTCGTAATAGAACTGAAGGTCAGTAACCACTTCCTCCATACACTGCGCAAACTCCTGGATATGCTGGTCATGATAGGGGTTGTTCGGAATACTTCCGCGATGCTACATCATTGTGCGGAAAGCGCTGATTTTCGTAAACTTCATATGTGCTGTTTCACTCCCTTGAGGCACTGCCCCTTTTTCTATACTTATTATACTATAAAATTTTGCATAAGACAAATTTTGCCTCCGATGTGTGATGAACTCCAAAGATAAAGTTCTCACAGCAAAATTTCAAATTCAAAAAACCCGCCTGCGTTTTGACCAGTCTCCCGGTCATTGCGCAGGCGGCAGTATTTGAATGTTGCTGCGATGGACCATAATCCCTGAATGTTTACCTCGAGCCCTGCCCCACATACTCGGCAAATATGTCGAGGAACTCTGTGACCGTGGGTTCGTGATCCAGCGGGTAGAGTGCCATATGTTCAACCAGAGGGCGATTGAGCGTCCACGCCCGATGAATGACAGTACGGATATTGCGCTCGACAGCACGCCAGTCACACTGGTGCTGCGCAGCGATTGGAACGAGAACTCCATCCTTTACGTGCTGAAGGCAGTCTTTGTCACAGAGGATGAGCTGAATCGCGTGAACGGTGATGTTGTGTCCAAGATAATGCCGACCAATTCCGAGGGTGTAGAGTAATTCGTGAATTTGGCGTGTGTTCATAAAGCTTCTCATTTCTGGAAAAGATGCCATCGTGCTGTATGGTAAGCGGGCATTCGTAGAATCAGCGATGGCTTTGCACCATCGCTGAAAGTATCGGGATTCAACTATAGCAGACAGGAGAAGGAAGATCAAAAGCTTACGTTGGTATCGTTCAGGTCAGGCGCAGTGATGTGGAGCTTGTTCGCCCAGTAGGTAATGCGCTCTTCCCGAAGCTGCTTGAACCGCTGACGGTGCTGCTCAGCCAGTTCCGCCTGTCCGCTCTGTTTTAGCTGAGCCAGTTGAAGCTGCTGCAGCATCGTTGCGGCCTTGAGACTCTGACGGAAGAAGCTGTCATTCTGCAGCAGGTTGCGGGGATCCGGCAGGATCAGCGCCATCAGATCGTCCAGGAACGCCATGGTGTCCTCGGGGCAGATGGTGATGGGGAGAAGCAGCGGTGCAGGAGAAGGCTCTGTGTCGGGTAGCGGCGGATGCTTGGGCGACTGGTACCGGGTGGTCAGCCAGCGGTGGCTTACGCCGTAGACCTCGCGAATCTCCCGCAGGAGCTCCTCGATCACTGAGTCCGGGAGCAGGTCGATCAATTGTTTCGACTGCTCCATGTGCGCGCTCTCTAACAGCATGATCAGCCAGACTGGCTGCTCAATCTCCCGGGAAAAAGCGGCGGCGCACAGCCCCTTCTCCCGGCGCAGGTGAGCGATCTTCGCGCCAACCACCTGCATGTCAGGTCGTTTAGCCATATGTGCGATCTTCCTTCTTGCTTATTTTGCGGTGATACGGCCGCTGGTGTAGGACTTGAATTCCATGCCTGTGCCGATGGCGCACACGAACGTCACCTGGATCCGGTACGTCTCCCCGGCAACGCCCTGGAAGTACCGCCCGAAGGTGTAGGAGGCCACGTTGGTGCCCGTCTGGCCGGAGAGGGTGCCGGAGACGTCGATCCAGTAACCGTCTTCGTGCCATTTCTGCACATGATAGGTCGCCACGCCGATCTGGTTGCAGATGTCGGTGCCGACGGCCTTGAAGGTGATACCAATGCGACCACTGCCGGGGGCGGACAAGGAAGCGCCGTAGCTGATGAAATAGTTACTCGAACGGGCTGCGTTTTCTTCTGCGTAAACAAAGGAAAACAGGCTGGAGCACAAAAGTGCAATTACTAAGAGAAGGCTCAATACGTTTTTCATTGGATTATCCTCATTTCATCATAGAATCAATGATTTTCGCGATTTCCTCCTCGTTGACTGAACCTGCAATAGTATAGTGTACGTTATCGGACGTCCAAGAAGCGATTAGGGTAGCATTATCAGAATTGCGATAGAATGTAATCTGATAGCCTGCTACATACATTGAGGCGTTCTCTGCAGGCAACTGTTCAAATTGATAGGCGTCTGAAAGATTCTCATCTGCAAGCATAGAGATATCAACGATACAGTTTCCTGAATCACTTCGGAACACATGAGTAATGGAAGTAATCATGACATCAGAATACATGCTTCCCTGCAAATACGTAAACCGCTCCGGCATCCATACCGGTTTGGCGGGATAACTATCCACCTTATCAGGGCAATCAGCAAGGGTGGCAAATTCCTGTTGGATAAACTCCATGCCCATGTCGCTGTATACTTCACTGGTCACGGGCACCGGAGTTGGTTCCGGAGTATCGCCCGAGTAGATCATGAAGGTTTCCGCGAAGGGCTTCATCAACCGCAGCAGGAATTCCCAGTTCAGGGCTTGGGCTGTACCGTAGGTTGCAAACATCAGTGCAACCAGAATCACGCCGACAGCGGCAATCCTCGTCAGCCCGGTTACAACAGGCTGCCACTGCTTGAGCTTCAGCCGCTTGTCGGTCTTTCGCCAAGCTTCGCGCTGCTGCGCCTGGGAAGGCGTTTCCTCCAACAAGTCCAGGATCTGCTGCACGAGCTCGGTGTCCATCTCGGCTTCCGGCTTGCTCAATTCGGCATCCAGCATCTGCTCTAAGTCATCACGGCTCAACTCGCTTTCCGTAGAAAGGCGTAAGCGCTTGGCGATTTCCAGTTTCTCGTTACGATTCATCATCGTTTTCACGCTCCATATCTATATCAGAGTTACGGGGGAAAAGTTACACATCCCGACGAATTTTTTCAAGTTTCTTTCTGATTCGGTGTATTTTGACCTTTAGTCGGTTGACTGGCACACCTAACTCTGCCGCCAGCGATTCGATGGGGACGCCCTCAAGGCAGTATTTGTGCAAGAGCTCCCATTCATCGGGGGACAAGCTTTGCTCCAGCATCAGCAACCATAACAGAGTGTCGGTCTCGCTTTCCTGACGTTCAACCGCGTATACCGAGCGATCTGCACTGTTATCCAGTTTGTGCTGTATAAAGCGTTGCTGCTTGCCGGTATCACGCTTGGCCCGATCCATGCGCTGCAGGCATAGGTTGGATGTGGTTTTCATCAGCCAAGCCAGTGGATTATCCAGGCGACGTATGTCCTTCTCAGCCGCAAGCAGGAAGACGTCCTGCACCACATCCTCGGCGTCATCTATGTTGCCGGTCAGACGCCGTAATCGGTTCTGCGCCAGCCGCAGCAGTGTTGCGTAATGGGCAGCATGAAGATCTTCGAGCCAGTGATATCTGTTCACCAAGGTTCTCTCCTTTAGTTCATTTGTTTCAGATAACGTAAGGTGTACATTCATCGTACCATATGAAACTGCAATAAACAAGAATAATGTGCAAGGAATGCATACCCTTTGCTTGTTGGCTTCAACAAAATAACCCTGGAATTTCAAGCGTTCCAGGGCTGTTTTCTTATTCTGATTTCAGGATCTGATATCCCTGATAGAACAGGGCTGCCAGTTGCTTGCGGGTTTCTTCTGGCATATCTGTGGGAAACCGACGCGTAATCGAACTGGTGTTGGCTGCCAGCAGATAGTTAGGATCTGTGTCCAGAGCCTGACAAAGCTTCACCAGTGTTTCCAGACTGGCAATGCGTGTGCCGCGTTCAATGTGCCCCAGGAAAGACGCAGACACATCGATTTTCTCGGCCAGTTCTTCCTGCGTCATATTCTGTTGTCGCCGGAGTTCTTTTACACGGCGGCCAAGATCGAAGTAGTCCATATTTGTGCTCCTTTCAGGCATTTCTGCTTGTAGTAGCAGTTGAAAACTTTTTGGTATTTCGCTGATGTAACAGTACAATTAGACAGATCGGCGCGGAATCCTTCTTTACGGCAGAGATCAATAGCGCTCAGTAGGATGTGGACAATTCAGATAATGCTATTGCTGCACGATTCATCCTGTGCCGTTTTCATGGTCAGGCAGGATTTTCATGCGGCATGCCGAAATCCATCCTAACAGGGACAGATGCAGAGGTGATTAAATGTACGAAGTGATCCGCTCCAATAGAAAAACCATCGCCGTCCAGATCATGGGCGATGGCCGCATTATCGTGAGAGCGCCGCTACGGATGGCGGACGGGGATATACAACGCTTCGTTGAATCAAAGTCTGAATGGATGGAGAAGCATCTTGCTATCATCCAACAGAGGCAGCAACCTGCAGAAGCTGCGTTTACCATGGAGCAACTGCACCAGTTGGCAGACGCGGCAAAACAAGATATTCCCCGACGTGTAGCACGCTTTGCCGCACTTGTCGGCATCACCTATGGCCGCATCACCATCCGGGCGCAGAAGAGCCGCTGGGGTTCCTGTTCCGGGAAGGGTAACCTGAACTTCAACTGTCTGCTGATGTTCTGCCCGGAGGAGGTGCGGGATTATGTGGTGGTGCATGAGCTCTGCCATCGCAAGGAACTCAACCACTCCCCGCGTTTCTGGGCAGAAGTCGAAAAGGTACTGCCTGGGTATAAGGTACAGAGAAAGTGGTTGAAGGATAACGGTGGAGGCTTGATTCGCCGGTTGCCTTGACTGCAATTCCTCACAAGATGTAGACTTAGTCCAACAAGTTGTAATCTCAGTCGCAAAACTATCCCCGGAACCCCTAAAGACATAATGCAGACACCCATACTTGTTCGTTTGCCCCCACAACATATCAGGAGATGACCCGAAGATGCGCGGAACCACCCAAAAGCTTAAACTTTTGTACTTGAAAGAGATATTTGAAGAAGAAACGGACAATGAACATGCTATTTCAATGCCGAAAATCGTTGAAGAACTCGATAAACACGGTGTTCCTGCGGAACGAAAGAGCATTTATGATGATATCCGTCTGCTTCAGGAAGAGTATGGCCTTCCCATTTACCATGCAGATGGCGGTCGAACCTACTCGCTGGAGGCACATGATTTTGAGTTCTCCGAACTGAAGCTGATCATTGATGCTGTATCATCTTGTAAGACCCTATCTGAGAAAATGTCCTCACAGTTGATTGAAAAACTGAAGAAGCTCTGTAGCAAACATGAACGCGCTACACTTCACCGGCAGATTATTGTTACTGATCGTGCCAAGACGCAGAATACACAAGTTCATTACAATATCAATGCACTGAACGAGGCAATCGCAAAACAGCGCTGGGTGGATTTCAAGTATTATTATTACGACGTCAACAAGAAGAAAAAGTATAGTTATGGTGGCCGCGCTTATCGCATGATGCCTTACGCGCTGATCTATGTAGACAACAACTACTACCTCCTTGCCTTTGACAAATGGGATACAAAACGTCATTTCCGTGTTGACCGCATGGAGCAGGTGCAAGTTCTCAAACATGGTTTTTCGCTGGAAAGAAACAGTGCAAAGGTTGATCTCGAGACTTACACCAAGTACACCTTCTCCATGTATGGCAAAGGCAAAGTTGAACGCGTGACGATGCGCTTCGACAATAACCTGGTCAGCATGGTATTGGATCGTTTCGGCCACGATATCATGTTGGTAAAGGATGGTGACACGCACTTCACCATTACTGAACCCATCGCCGTGAGTCCGCAATTCTTTGCCTGGATCTTTGGCCTTGGAGAAAATGCGGAAATTGTCGGCCCGGTGGAGGTGCGTGATCAGATGCGGAAGATGATGGAGAAAATGATCAAGCGCTATAAATCCGAACAGTGAGTATACACAAATAGCCAGTCGCGTTGCGGCTGGCTAATATATTGCGACTTATCCTTTACATAATTCCGTGAATCATTGTGCTTGCCGCATTGCTGGATTATAATAGAACTGAATAGGAGCTTTGCTTGGTGCAGAAAGGACAAAGATAATGGCAACAAGCAAATCAAAAAAGCGCGACAACAACGAAGGCAGCATCCGGCGCAGAGCTGACGGAAGGTGGGAAGGCCGCTTCATTGTCGATCATGAAGCGGATGGGACGCCCATCCGCCGATCCATCTACGCCACATCAAGAAAGGAGTTGAAAGAGAAGCTAAAGGTGGCCCTGCAAGCCGTTGAGATGGATGAATATGTTGCTCCACAAAAACTGACTGTCGCCGCGTGGCTGCATGAATGGTGGAAGATCTACTGCCTTCCTTTCAAGAAGCAATCCACGTGTACGGGCTATGAATCCACCATCGTGTGGCACATCGTTCCCTACATCGGCAAGCGGCAACTCCAAGAATTGCGCACAGAGCACGTCCAGTCCGTCATCAACGCGCTAGTAGCAGAAAAGAAGGCATCTGCCACAATCCGTAAGGCCTACGCGATCATTCACATGGCCTGTGAACAGGCAGTCACCAATGGACTCCTGGCCCGCAATCCCGCAGTCAAGATTGTGCTTCCGAAGAAAAGTCAGAAGGAGATTCATTTCTTCACTGTGGATGAGCAGCAGCGCTTCATCAACGGTTTGCCTGACGATACCTCTGGCCGCGCCTTGTACTTCATTCTGGGAACCGGCATCAGACTGGCAGAGCTTTCAGGCTTGCGATGGAGTGATATTCATGATGAGTACTTCACCATCCGGCAGACCATCCGCCGCAACAGGAACTTCGATGATGACGATCCCCGCCGCACATCATTGCAAGTCAGCACACCCAAGACCACTGCCGGTCGTCGTAGCATCCCCCTGACGCCAAAGCTCAAAGAGATCCTGGACATACAGCGGGAACATCAAAAGGAACTCCGCAAAAAGGTAGGGCCGCTCTGGCACCCAATGGATCTGGTTTTCACAACAGAGGTCGGCACCCCTTATGAAGGCAGGAATATGACCCGTACACTGCACAGAATCTTGAGGGAGGAAGGCATCGGGCAACTCGGCGTCCACGCTTTGAGACACACTTTCGCTACACGTGCATTGGAGGCTGGCATGGACCTCAGAACGCTCTCAGAAATCCTGGGACACGCCAACAGTTCGCTCACGCTGCAGTTGTATGCTCACTCGACTGTAGAGACCAAAATGAAGGCCATGAACTGTATGGAAAAGTTCCTCTGATTTCGTTTACGTTGGGGTCAAAATTGGGGTCAAAACCTTTACAAGCTTTACAAACTCGTAATTTTGACACATCAAATCCTGCAAAAACGAGCACAAAAGCAAAAAATCCTGCATCGAAATGCAGGATTTGTGGTGGAGCATACCGGATTCGAACCGGTGACCTCTACAATGCGAATGTAGCGCGCTACCAACTGTGCTAATGCCCCAAATTTTGTATTGATTTTTTGTGCAAGTTCACCAACTTGCGGGGTGGGTGCCGGGGATGCGCAAGCGGTAGTTCGTTCTACCAACTGTGCTAATGCCCCATAATACCCTTGCGCCCATTCAGGCACGCAAATCATTATAGCACAGTTGGGGAGGGGATGCAAGCCCTTTTTTTGTTTTTGCTGAATTTCTTTCAGCCGATGGATTGGACATTTCTCTTCCCATGGGAGCGAAAACCTGCTATAATGTATGAAAATCTGCGTTTTCAAGGAGTATGATGTAGATGACAAGCCTCATGATTGACCGTGCGCGGGTGCTGGCAGCAGCCGATGCCGTGGCGGGAATGACCATGCGCATGGATCTCACCTGGGATTGGCCCTGCGGCGTGGCCTATTATGGCATGTGCGAGCTCGCAAGGGTGACAGGGGAGGACAAGTATATCGAAATGGTCAAGGCGCGGGTGGATGAATACATCGCGCTCGGCCTGCCCATTTGGACGGTCAATACCTGCTCCATGGGTCATTGCCTGCTGAGCCTGTATGAGAAGTACGGCGAAGAAAAGTACAAGGAGATCGCCCTCTCCAAGCTGGATTATCTGCGCAACAAGGCGGAGCGCTTCGGCGACGGCGTGCTGCAGCATACCGTGTCTGCGGGGAATGATTTCCCGGAGCAGGCCTGGGCGGATACGCTGATGATGGCGGCGTATTTCATGCTGCGGGCCGGCGTGATGCTTGACGACGCCGCGCTGGTGGAGGACGCCCTCAACCAGTACTACTGGCATATCGAGTGCCTGCAGGACAAATCAACTGGCCTGTGGTACCATGGCTACAACAACATCCACAAGGATCACATGTCCGGCTTCTACTGGGGCCGGGCCAACGGTTGGGCCGCCTATACCATGTCACAGGTGAACCGGGTGCTGCCTCAGTGGTATTTGCATCCCCAGTGCATGGACGTGGATGGCTCCCTGACAGAGCAGCTGGCAGCCCTCAAGCTCCTGCAGACGGAAAATGGTCTGTGGCGTACCATTGTGGATGATGAAGACTCCTACGAGGAAGTCAGCGCGTCCTGCGCGATCGCGGCGGCGATGGCGTCCAAGGGGAACCCGCTGCACCAGAAGTATGTCAGCCGCGCGCTGGAGGGCGTGCTGGCCAACATCAGCCCCGAGGGACGGGTGCTGAACGTCTCCGGCGGCACGGCGGTGATGAAGGATCGCGAGGGTTACCGGGGCATTTCCCGCCGCTGGACCCAGGGCTGGGGACAGGGCCTGGCGCTGGTGTTCCTGGCGAAGGTGCTGGAAAACTGACGGACATAAAGCGGCCCCGGCTTCCGTTGTGGAGGCCGGGGATGATATTAGTTCTTTGCCGGCTTGACTTCGCCGCACTGGGGGCAGGTGCCCAAGTGGTTGGGGTTCATCGTGTCACAACGGCTGCAACGCCAGCCGGAGGAATTTGTGGGCTTGCGGGTGTAGGCAGGCTGATCTTTGAAAATGGGTTCAATGGCATGTGCCTGACTGAGGGCAGGTGACGCAGAGGCACCTTCTGTCTTCTCTTCATTCGCAGCGACAATGATGCCAAAGCCATACAGGAACAGACTGCCGATCCAGCCGGTGAGCACCAGCGTCAGTCCGCCGATCAGCATGGCAATGCCTGCCGCCGCCTCAGCGGAATAGCCGGAAAAGGACTGGACCAGACCGACAACAGCCAGAATCAGGCCTGCAATCACTGCAAGCCACCGCAGCACTTTCGACAGCGTCTTGAGCTGCTGACCGCAGTTGTCAAAAGAGAGAAACTTCATTTAAGAAACCACCTTCCATGAAACGAACTTGGCATGCGCCTGTTTGAATCAGTATACCATGAAGCATCAAAACCCGCAAGGAGCGCTGTGCGGTTCTTGCATCTTGACACATTTCCCCGTCCGGTTTATCATAGACTGTGCAAAAGACAATCCACCTGAAAGGCAGGTATTCTCATATGAGCAAGAAGATCGTCCTGACCGGCGGCGGCACGATGGGCCACGTCACCCCGAACCTGGCGCTGCTGCCCCACCTGCTGGAAAAGGGCTACGAGGTGCATTACATCGGCACCGAAAAGGGCGTGGAGGCCGATAAACTGACCGCCATCGAGGGCATCAACTACCATGCCGTCAAATCTGGCAAGCTGCGCCGCTACTTCGACTGGAAGAACTTCACCGACCCCTTCCGCGTCATCGCGGGCGCGTTCCAGTCCGCCCACCTGATGGGCAAGATCAAGCCCGACGTGTGCTTCTCTAAGGGCGGTTTCGTGGCGGTGCCGGTGGTGTTCGGCGCGTGGCTGCACCGCATTCCCGTGGTCTGCCACGAGAGCGACCTCACCCCCGGCCTGGCCAACAAGCTGTGCACGCCCTTTGCAAAGAAGGTCGCCACGACCTTCCCGGAGTGCGCCGCGGCCCTGGGCGACAAGGCGGAATGTGTCGGCACGCCCCTGCGCCCCGAGCTGTTCGCGGGCGATAAGGCAGCGGGCCTGAAGCTGCTTGGCTTCACCGGCGAAAAGCCCGTCCTGATGATGATGGGCGGCTCCCTGGGCGCCCAAGCAGTCAACAAGGCCCTGCGCGAGGCCCTGCCGGAGCTGCTGAAAACTTTCGATGTCGTCCACATCTGCGGCAAGGGCAACCTGGACGCTGCGCTGGAAGGCACGGCCGGTTACACCCAGCTGGAGTTTGTTTCCGCGGAGCTGCCGGACATCTTCGCCTGTGCTGATCTGGTGCTGTCCCGCGCGGGCAGCAACGCCCTGATGGAGTTCCAGGCGTTGGCGCGGCCTCTGCTGCTGGTGCCGTACCCCAAGGGAGCCAGCCGCGGCGACCAGATTCTCAATGCCCAGAGCCTTGAAAAGCGCGGGCTGTGCCGCGTGCTCCTGCAGGAGAACATGACCGCGCAGACGCTGACCGAGGCGCTGCTGCAGACCTGGGCTGACCGGGAGCAGCTGACCTCTGCGGTCAAGGCTGCTCCCCCGGCTGACGGCACGATGAGAGTGCTGGAGATGATCGAGGAAGTGCAGAAGAAGTAAATATAGCCCCCGCTGCATCGCGAAGGTGCGGCGGGGGTTGTGTTTATTCTGTTGGTTTCCAGGGGGTGAACTCCTCCGGCTCGAGATAGCTGTGCCAGATGTAGCCCCGGAAGGGTGCGCGATCGCCACCTTCCACCTCGTGCCAGCCGCTGACACGGATCCAGCCGTCTGTTTCAAAGTCGCGATGCACATGATGTCCTGCGTTCAGCGTTGCGATCACCGGCGAGGCTTTGTCCGCCTCTGCGCGGACGTTCACCCAGTCCACATTGGCCACACGCAGGAAGGCGGGCTCCAGGTAGCTGTGCCAGATGTAGCCGGTCATGCTCTCCACCTCGCGGTCATCGTCGCTGGTACCGTCGCCATGAACGTAAACCAGCACCCACCCGCCGTCCTCGCCGCAGCCGGTGGCCAGCACCTGCACGGACGAGCCCCGGTTCAGTTTCGCCAGGGAGGGGGAGTCCTTGCTGTCCAGCTGGCGCAGGTTGACCCAATCCACATTCGCAACCTGCATCCAGTAACCATCCACCGTGCCGCGGCCCAGCATCAGCAGCCGGCGGGCTTCAATGCGCTTACCGTGCGCACCGGGGCCACCCGTGCCGTAGTACCAATCCTCAGGGTAGGTCTGGTTCCACCAGTAGCAGAGTCCGGTACCCCATTGCTTAAGGGATTCGCCGATGAGCCCATCCCCTGCGTCGTACACGGAGGCAACAAAACAGGGTGTCAGGCCATAGCGGGATTCCCAGCCATAGACGTACTCCGTGCGATAAGCGTAGCCATCAGCCTCAACAGAATAGATCATCCCTCGGAGATCCTGCGGGAAAAATTCCGGGTTGCAGAATTCCGTCTGGGTGACTTCCTGTGCGATTTTTCCGCCGGGCAGATGCAGGCAGTGCCGCTCCACGTCGCGGAAGCAGCCCTTCGCTTCATCCCACAGAGCCACGGCGTAGAAAACGTTCCGTGCGCCCTGGGCGGTGAGCAGCTGCAGATCCTTGAAGCCGTCGAAGTTGTAGTCCACCAGGCGGACGTGGGCTGCGAGGCGGTCGGACTGTTCGTTGGATTCCCAGGTGACGGTTTGGGTGAAGGAACCATCCTCCGCAACGATGTCCGCCGCCAGCAGGTAGGGGCGAAGGTCGTTTCCCGTGGATTCCCCGGTGTCGCGCCAGGTGATGCGCAGTGTCGGCAGGCCCTTGGCAACGCGCCAGTCGTCCTCGGCATGGGCGGGCAGGCAGAGCAGCATCAGCAGCAATGCGCAGAAAAAGCGCCGCATCGTCATCAACTCCTTTGCAAATACAACGATGCAGTGCATCAATTCCTTGCAAAATTGTGGAATTATTTTGTCCCCGTCAGCTCTACGGTGAGGATCTCCCGCGTGGGCCAGAAGGCGCACAGGTGCAGATGGGTGATCTTCGCGCGAAGGGGGACGAAATGCTGCATCAGCACCGGCAGCGCCGCACCGATGCGTTCCGGCGTGTCGATGAGCATGGTGGTGTGGGGCGTCCAGGGATAGCCGTTCACGGGGCCGATGCTGCAGGCCTGCTGGAGCGCCGTCAGCTCCGGACTCATGTCCGGCGCGGCGAAGAGCACTTTCCCGCCGGGAAAAACGCCCACATGACGGATATCCGCATAAACGGGCGCGAATTCCGCGGCGACGCGCTTCGTCAGGGCGATGGCTTCCTCCTCCTGGTCAAGGGGGAAGGTCGCCAGGCTGATGTGGTGGTTGAGTCCCGGCGTCTGGGTTCCGGTGAAGCCCGCGGCTTGCAGCGCGTCGTACCAGACAGAGATGCGCTGCTGGTCCTCGGTGCAGTAGTCTGCCATCAGGGTCAGGAAGGATTCGGCCATGAAAATCGCCCCTTTTGCGTGTTTTGGCGATGATACCATGCTTCTGCGGCACTGTCAAGCAGGGATTCCGGCTCCGGCGGCGAATATAGATAGATACGGAATCTGTGATTGACCCCATTGTACATATAAGGAGGATACACCCATGGCCATTACGCCCCATGACATCGCCAAAATGCTGGATCATTCCACCCTGCAGCCCTTCCTGACGGAGGCTGACATCCGCAAGGGCTGCGAGCTGGCGCTGAAGTACGATTGCGCGTCCGTCTGCGCCCGCCCCTGCGACGTGCCGATCCTCGCCGAAATGCTCAAGGGCTCCGACGTGAAGGTCTGCACCGTCATCGGCTTCCCCCACGGCAGCCACGAGACCGCCATCAAGGTCGCCGAGGCCAAGCTGGCCCTGGAAGAAGGCTGCACCGAGCTGGACATGGTCATCAACATCGGCAAGATGATCGCCGGCGATGCGCTGTATGTGAAGAACGAG
The DNA here is from genome assembly GCA_045591175.1 of Clostridia bacterium. Classification (GTDB taxonomy): domain Bacteria; phylum Bacillota; class Clostridia; order Christensenellales; family Aristaeellaceae; genus UBA11524. The sequence goes on along the minus strand of JAZNSI010000020.1, from coordinate 148,611 downwards.
ATCAAGCTGCTGGCGGATCTGGCCCATCAGCACGGCGCGATCCTGAAGGTCATCCTGGAGACCTGCTACCTGACCGACGAGCAGAAGATCGAATGCTGCAAGCTGGCCGAGGCTGCCGGCGCGGACTTCGTCAAGACCTCCACCGGCTACGGCTCCAAGGGCTGCACCATCGACGACCTGAAGCTGATGCGCGCTGCCGTGTCCGAGCATGTGCGCGTGAAGGGCTCCGGCGGCATCCGCGACCTGGACACCGTGCTGTCTGCCCGGGCGGTGGGCGCGAGCCGCTGCGGCGTGTCCGCCACCGCCAAGATCATGGAGGAGGCCGAGGCCCGCTATGCTGCCGGCACCCTCTGCGAAGTCGAGAACCTGACCGAAATGAGCGGCGGCTATTGATTCCCCGCTTGCCGTCCGCCGCATGAAAGACTGCGGCGGTTTTTTTGCCGCGGATGAAATATTTCGAGCCTGCAGCGCGTCTTATAGATGAAGGAAATGCAAAGGAGGCTGCCTATGGCAAAGAAAACGGTCCCTGCCTGGCAGCAGGTGCTGCTGGTGGCGCTGGAAAGCGTGCCAGAGCATGATAACGGCGCTGATGCGTGGCAAAGGCTCAACCCGGCGGAACAGGCTGCAATCATGGATTACCTTGCGGCTCATTGCGGGGATGAGGCACAGGCGAAGCTGGAAGAAACCTGCGCGAAGATTAAGCATCCCGAATGGTGGATGATGTGCTGGGCGATCATGTCTCTCGTGGCGCTTATGGTCATAGGGCTCCTGCTCATGACTTGGCTCGAGGAGGTGCGGGGTGCGCGTGTTGTGCCCTACCTGTGGCTGGTGCTGTGCCCGTTGAAGATGTATTCTGCCTGGCAGGGAGATCCAAGAGGAAAGGCGCAGCAAGCGTGGAAGAAACAAGAGGAAACCTATGAAGGAACAACGCGCGCGCTGAACGATATGCACCGCCTCTACACACTGCCAAGAGCAGAACGTATGAATAAAGGGGATTTTATTTTCTACCTGGTGATGTGGCTTCTGTGGATTGGTTTGGTACTGTGGAAATAATGATCTGACGAAAGGAAAAACGCAAGATGAAAGGGGCCTGTTCATGAAGCGAAAGCACCTCCCTGCCTGGCAGCAGGTGCTGCTGGTGGTGCTGAACGGTATGTTTAGTGCGAAGAACGGTAACGAGGCCTGGGACAAGTTGAAGGATGAAGAGAAGGCCGCTGTAACGGACTTCCTCACCGAGCATTGCGGAGAAAATGCCCCATCTGCCCTTGCGGACACCTGCGCCATCGCCAAGCCGAGCAGGCTATCGGAGGGCCTGGAGAACCTCCTGGGCGTTGTCGGGGCTGTGGCGATCTGCTTTGTCTTGAAGGGGGCTTCCGACTGGCTTTCATCCATTGATTGGCTGGAGCCTCTACAGTGGCTGTATGTCCTGCTGATGTTTGGATTGTACATCCTGTCCATCTTCGCCGATGACCGCCCGTCGCGCATGCGGGAACTGTGGCGTGATCGGGAGAATCTGGACGGCGGTGCGAAGGCTGTGCTGGACGAGATGTACCGCGTGACGCAGATGACCCGCTGGCAGGCGATGGACAAGGGAATGCTGGTGCTGCGGCTGATCCTGTTCGGCTTGCTGCTGGCTTTGTGCATATTGAACCTGTATGTATTCTATACATAATCCGGAAAGGGGTTTTCTCAATGAGACTTGCAGACATGATCCCCCGCCGCCGCTCCGTGCGCGCCTACCGCGCCGAGCGCATCGACAACGCCGTTCTCGCTGACCTGCTGCGCCGTATGGAGGCCCTCGTGCCCCTCATCCCCGGCGCGAAGGTGGCGGGCCGCATCATCCCCACTGACCACGGCAGCTTCCTGCAGAAGTGGAAGACGCCCCATTTCATCGCGATTTTCTCCGACGGCAGCGATGACGGACTGCTCAATGCGGGTTTCATGTATCAGCAGCTGGATCTGTATGCCCAGTCCATCGGCCTTGGCACCTGCTGGGTGGGTCTGGGCAGCCTGACAGGGGAGGAGAGCGTCCCCGAGGGCATGAAGCTGGCGGTGATGATGGCCATCGGCGTCCCGGATGATGTGCCGGAGCGCACGAGCGCGGACTTCAAGCGCAAGGCCATGGCCGACCTGACCGATCAGCTTGATGACCGCCTGGAGGCCCTGCGCCTGGCGCCCTCCGCCACCAACAGCCAGCCCTGGTACGTCACCCATGACGGCGACACGCTGCACATCTGGCGCGAGGAGCTGGGGCTGATCAAGCAGCGCACCCATGGCCGGATGAACAAGATCGACATGGGCATCGCCCTGTGCCACCTCTATGTGACGCACTCCGACACCTTCCGCTTCTGGCGGGAGGAGAAGGCTCCCACGCTGGATGGACAGACCTATGTGGGCTCCGTGACGCTGTAAGGTATGCGAAATCCCCCGTTTCCGGTTGGAAGCGGGGGATGTTTCTTTGCGAACGATCAATAAACGATGACCTCGCCGGGGGTCTCGCTGATGGGGTGCTGACGGGCTGTGCCGCCGAAGAACTGGTAGGGCTGGTCGTTCTCCGTGCGGCCGGCGAGGATGTCCTCGCAGCCCTGGATCATCCAGTCCAGGATTTCCTTGCCGCGCAGCTCCTTGGCATGGCCGTGGGCGACGTAATCGAAATCGTCGCCGTGTTGCTGCTTCAGCGCGCGGAAGGTCTCCAGCATAGTCGCGATGGGGAGGCTGTGATCCAGCTGCATCCACAGGTGGGTGTTGAGGCCGTCGCCCGTGTAGATGATGCGCCCGGCTTTGTCCAGCAGCCCGATGGAGCCGGCGGTGTGTCCCTTGAGGTCGACCACTTCCAGCTGTACGCCGCCCAGATCAAAGACCTGGCCGATTTCCAGCGGCTTGACGGGGCAGGGTTTCAGCCCGTGCTTGTCCATTTCCTCCTTGGCATAGCCGAAGAACATGTCGTACAGGCCGTTGTCCGCCGGGTGCAGCCAGGCCTCCGCAAAGAACACGTTGCCGAAAATGTGATCGCCGTGGCCGTGAGTGTTGACCACGATGACCGGCAGATCGGTCAGGCTGCGGACGATGGCATGCAGGTCTTCGTAACCGTTGGCGGTGTCCACCAGCAGAGCGCTTTCGCTGCCGGTGATGAGGTAGCAGGTGCTGTCACCCGCGTCGTCGATCAGGTGGACGTTGGGGCGGAGCTGCTTGATGATGGCGCGTTCAAAGGGCATGGGCGTACCTCCTTGCTGAATCGGCGGTTGAACGGACAGACTCTTTCACCCAAAGCATACCACAGATCGTACCGGCGCGCAAGACGCAATCCTGTGTTGCCATTTCGGCGGGAATCTGCTATACTGAAGTCAACCAAATCCGCCGTGACGGAGGAATGTACGATGAATTACAACGAGATCGCCAAGCTGGTCATGAGCCGCCTTGTCGCCACGAAGGATGGCGGCGCGGGCAACCCGGAGGACCACATGAACCTCTCCACCTGGGAGTGGCCCCAGGGTGTGGCCATGTACGCGATGATGAAGGTCTACCTGAAGACCCGCAATCCCGCTGACCTTGAAGACATCAAGGCCTGGTACGCCCAGCACATCCAGCGGGGACTGCCGGTGCGCAACATCAACACCACCGCGCCCATGCTGGCCCTGACCATGCTCTATGAGGAAACCGGTGATGCGCAGTACCGTCCTCTTATCGAGGATTGGGCCAACTGGGTCATGACCGGCCTGCCCCGCACGGAGGAGGGCGGCTTCCAGCACATCACCACCCACGATGTGAATGAGCAGCAGCTCTGGGACGACACCCTCTTTATGACGGTGCTCTTCCTGTACCGGGCGGGTGTGGCGCTTGATCGCCGCGACTGGCGCGAGGAGGCCAAGTACCAGTTCCTGCTGCACATCAAATACCTGCACAGCCAGAAGACCGGGCTGTGGTACCACGGCTGGTGCTTCATCGGGCGGCACCATTTCGGCGAGGCCTACTGGGCCCGCGGCAACAGCTGGTTCACCTGCGGCGCGGTGGATTTCATCGAGTGGCTGAATGAGGACGACGAGGCCAATGACTGCGTGAAGCTGTTCATCCTCAACGCCTGGAAGGAGCAGTGCCTGAAGCTGGTGGAGCTGCAGGACAAGGAAACCGGCCTGTGGCACACCCTGCTGGACTACGACGACAGCTACCTGGAAACCTCCGCCAGCGCGGCGATCGCCTACGGATTGCTCAAGGGCGTGCGGCTGGGTCTGCTGGAGGGCTGCGAGGAAGCAGCGCAGAAGGCGCTTGCTGGCGTGATTGCCCAGGTCGGCGAGGACGGCATCGTCGGCGGCGTGTCTTACGGCACGCCCATGGGGCATACGAAGGATTTTTATCGGACGATTCCGATTGAGGCAACGGCGTATGGGCAGGGACTGACGTTCCTGATGCTGACGGAAGTGCTCGAATAACGAAAACAAGGCTGCATCCCAGTGCGGGGTGCAGCCCTATGTTTTATTGTGGATGTGTGCTGACGTATGCGCACCAGCCGTTTTCCAGGGAAACCAGTATCAAATCGGGATTCTTTTCCAGGAGACGATCGTAATCTGCCGCCCAAAGGAGCCCATAGGTGTATGTATTGCGGTAAAAGTCGCCGATGTTGGCTAAGGGAATATCAATTATGCGTTCTGCAGGCGAATTTCCGCGCACATAGGCGAATAGCGGGTCAAGGATCATTTGACGATCTTCCGTTGGGGATTCATTGTCCCGCAGCTGGGGGAGTGCCGTGTTCAGCACTTCCTCATATTCAGTATAGGTTTCGATGCAGCTGTGCAGGTATCGCTCATGCCAACGTGCGGGTGTGAGCCAGTGCCGGGCGCCTTCCCACAGTGCAATGGATACCACAGCAATCAGCATAACTTTGAGCAGTGTTTTCAATTTCTTCATCGCTGCGTCCTTAGTCAATCTTCACCCTGACAACCACCGGCTTATCCGTCTTGATGCCCGGCACGGTCACATGCAGACCGCCCTTCTCGCGGCTCCACACGGGCTTTTCATCGCAGCCCAGCACGTCCACATCGCGGATGATGCCGTGGAACTCCGGCAGATTCGCGTCCTCGGAGTGCCCCAGGGACTTGATGACCACATGCCCGTCCTCCGGCCAGGAAAGCACCGTGCAGTACAGGTTCTCGCCCTTGACGGTGAAGCGGATGTCCTCGGAGGTGAACACCTTCTCCACACCGTCGGTGAACTGGCCCTCCTTGACCTTGGTGGGGCCTTCGCCGTACTTGCGCCAGACCTTGGTATCGTAGATGGCTTCGCCGTTGACGGCCATCCACTTGCCGATCTCGGTCAGCACGGCGGTGTCCTGCTCGGAAATGCGGCCATCCGGCTTGGGGCCGACATTGAGCAGCAGCGTGCCGTTCTTGGCGACGATGTCCACCAGGTCGCAGATCAGGCCCTTGGGGGACTTGAACCAGTTGCCCTCGGTGTAGCACCAGGAGTTGGTGGCGATGGCGGTGTCGGTCTGCCAGAAGAAGGGCTTGATGTCCGCGAACTGGCCGCGCTCCACGTCCGGCACGGCACAGCCGAACATGAAGGCCTCGTGCTTGTAGGTGATGGCGACTTCAACGCCCCACTCGGCGGCGCGATTGTAGTAGTAGGCGGCGAACTTCTTCAGGTAGGGCTTCACGGCGTGATGCTGGATCCACCAGTCGAAGTAAACCAGCTTGGGCTGGTACTTGTCCACGATCTCGCAGCAGCGGCAGAGCCAGTCCTCCAGGAACTCCTGGGTGGGGGTGGGCTCGGAGAACAGGTCGTGATGATTGGCGGGCTCGGGCATGGCGGGCCAGTAGAAATCGCCGCGCTGGAGGGGCTCCTTGATGTCGGAGTCGAAATCCTTGCCGTGGCCCATGAAGAACCAGTGCTCCACGCGGTGGGTGGAGGCGCCCAGGGTCATTCCGCGCTCCTCGACGGCGGCCTTGAGCTCGCCCAGGACGTTGCGGCAGGGGCCCATCTCAGCGGCGTTCCAGTGGGAAATGTCGCTCTTGTACATCTGGAAGCCGTCGTGATGCTCCGCCACCGGCACCACATAGCGGGCGCCGGCCTTCTTGAACAGATCCGCCCAGGCGTCGGCAGAGAACTTCTCCGCCTTGAACATGGGGATGAAATCCTTGTAGCCGAAGTCCTTGTGGGGGCCGTAGGTATTCACATGATGCTCGAACTCGCGGGTACCCTCAATATACATGGTGCGGGAGTACCACTCGTTGGCGAAGGAGGGCACGGAATACACGCCCCAGTGAATGAAGATGCCGAACTTGGCGTTGCGGTACCACTTCGGGGGCTGGAACTGCCCCAGGGACTCCCAGGTGTCCGTATAGGGGCCCTGGGCGATCACGCGGTCGATCTCAGCGAGATAAGGCTTCATGTCGTACATGGGGATACCTCCTGTATGTTGATGGTGCTGTTTGGTTTCGGTGCGAACTGATCTGCTATCTATTTTACAGAAAAATCATCATTTGTAAAGGGACTTTTGTTCATGGGGGGAAAACCGGGGAGATACTGCGACAAAAGCAGGCAGATCGAAAACTGTTGTTATTGTATACAATTTTTCTGCCGATTTTCACTTGCAAACCATGGATCTGTTTGTTATAATGAAAGTAACAAGTGCGAGAAACATAACTGCTCATGATGTCTATTCATGGTATGGCATTTGAGGTGCAAATGTATGACGAAACATCGCAGCGAGCTTCTGCGTGAGCTTGATGTTTATATCGGCAGACTGCTGGAACGCCAGCTGACGGAGGCGGGAGATCCCCGTTACGGCGGCTTCTGGACGGATATGTTCCATGTGGAGCCCCGGCAGAGCGGCTTCTTCCTGGGCGAAATGATGGCGGCCTTCTGCACGAAGGACAGCCGCTGGTATCTCTCCGGCAAGCTGGCAAAGGGCATCCGCGCAGTGCTGACCTACATGGAGAATCATCAGCGCCCCGACGGCTGCTTCGACCTGACGCCCTGCAATTATGCGTCGCCCCCGGACACGGCTTTCATGGTCAATGCGCTGCTGAACGGTTGGTGGCTGCTGGAAAAGTGTGATGCCCCGGAAGCCGACTTCATGCGCGAGCCCGTTTACCGGCTGATTGATACCACCTCCCGCGGCATTGCAGCAGGCGGCTTCCATACGCCGAACCACCGCTGGGCCATCGCATCCTGCCTGCTGTCGTGCGAAAAGATCACCGGCAACAAGCAGCTGGGCGAGCGCGCCCGCGAGTTCCTGGCCGAGGGCCTGGACATCAACGAGGACGGCGAGTTCGCCGAGCGCAGCGCGGGCAATTACAATCAGGTAAACGATGACCAGATGATCCGCCTCTACCTCGCCACCGGCGATCAGATCTACCTCGAGGCCGCCGCGAAGAACCTCGAGATGATGTACGCCTACTTCGACCCGGACAATTCCGTGTTCACCAACAACTCCACCCGGCAGGATCTGGGCTGGAAGGTGTATGCGGATACCTACTACATCCTGTACCTGATGGTGGGATATTTCCTGCACAGGCCTGACCTGGGCGCGATGGCCGAGTGGATCTGGCAGGACTGCCGCCGCCGCGGGGCCTATCCCCACTGCGCGGAATGGCTGCTGCTCTTCCCGGAAATGGACGGCTACGGCGCGGATTCCCCCTTCATGGCGCCCTTTGAACAGGTCGACCGCCTCTTCCCGGACAGCGACATCGCCCGTATCCGCAACGGCAAGTGGAGCTGCTCCCTCCTCAAGGGCAAGGCGAACTGCCTGTACTTCCAGCATGGGTCGTTCTCCATGTACATGACCATCTACTCCAACCTGTGCGACCGCCGCAACTTCCTGGCGGACAGCCTCGTTCCCACTGCCACCGGTTATCAGATGAAGGCTCACGCCGCCGGCTGGTATTATCTGCCCTTCCCGGAGGATCAGCGCCCCGACACCTCCGACTGGTGGGCGATGGACAATCCCCATACCCGCCCCAGGACCGAGGGCCTGCCCCTGGACACCATCCTCGAAATCGTCAAGCGCCCCGACGGCATCGACCTGCACATCAAAACCGAGGGCATCGATCAGCTGCCCCTGCGCATGGAGTTCTCCTTCCTGCCTGGCGGATACGTCCGCACGGAGCACTTCCTCCAGCGTGCAAAGCCCGGAGAATCCATCAACGTCATCGGCGGCACGGTGGAAGCCTGCGGCCCTGGCGGCGAGACCATCACCATCGGCCCGGCCTTCTCCGAGCATGACTTCACCGACCGCATGGGCGGCGCGTACCCCCTGAGCGATAAGCACTACACCGTGTACTTCACCGGCTACACCCCGGTGGAACGGGTGATCAAGATCCGCGCCAAGCGGAAGGATCGGCACCTGTGATGCCATACGGCCCCAAAAACGGGTCGAAGCCCCCCGAATCTATCCGCATAGTGAAGTGCGGATGATATAAAACAAGGAGGAACCCGACATGAAGAAACTCATCTCCCTGGCTCTGGCGCTGCTCATGGTTCTGAGCATGATCCCCGCCACCGCTGAAACCGAGACCTACACGCAGTCTCCGTACCTGGACGGAATGGATCTGCCCCCTGTGGCTGAACGTATGCCCATTGCTTCCGATATCATGGTGGAGGAAGTGGAGCAGATCGGTCAGTACGGCGGCAAGCTGGTGATGAGCCAGGGCAGCTCCAAGTGGGGCCCCGGCAAGCCCACTGAGGAAGCCCTGTTCCGTTTCAACACCGACGGCTCCATCGAGCCCAACGTGGCCAAGGGCTACACCGTGAATGAGGACAACACCGTCTACACCATTTACCTGCGCGAAGGCATGAAGTGGTCCGACGGCGTGCCCTTCACCTCTGAGGACTGCCGCTTCTTCTACGAAGACCTGCTGATCCCCGGCGTGACCACCAAGTCCGTGTGGGAAGCCCTGCAGGTTGTTGACGCCAATGGCGTGAAGCAGCTGGCCGTGCTGGACATCATCGACGACTACACCTTCACCGTGACCTTTGCCGCTCCCAAGCCCAACTTCCTCAAGGAACTGGCGATCAACGGCAAGTGGTTCTTCGCTCCCAAGCACTGGCTGAAGGACAAGATCCCCGGCGTCAACGCGGATACCGGTGAAGCTTATCTGACTCAGGAAGAAGCTGAGAAGCTGGCGGCCGAAATGGGCTACTCCGATGTGAAGTCCATGGGCAATAGCCTGACCTACTACTACTGGCTGGTTCAGGGCCGTCCCACCCTGCGCGCCTGGCAGATCGCTGGCGACTTTAACAGCGAGCTGTGCGTGTGGAAGCGCAATCCCTATTACTGGAAGACCGATAAGGACGGCAAGCAGCTGCCCTACATCGACGAGCTCCACTTCCTCCGTTACACCGAGGATACCCAGGTTCTGCTGTGGACCCTGGACGGCACTACCGACATCAACTCCGTCTCCGCGGCTGACCTGCTGACCCTGCTGGAAGACGCCAACTACGCGGACGAGATCAAGGAATGGTCCTCCACCGCCTGGTCTTCCCAGTCCATGCAGCTGAACCTCGCCATCAAGGATGAGGATCTGCGCGCGCTGTTCCAGAACGTTAACTTCCGTCATGCCCTGTCCATCGCCGTCAACCGTCAGCAGATCGTGACCCTGGTTGACAGCGACAACACCGAACCCGCTCAGTCCGCTCCCGCCCCCGGTGCTCAGGGCTACAGCGCGGAATGGTCCACTAAGTGGATCGAGCAGGACGTCGCTGCCGCTCAGGCTCTGCTGGAGAACGAGTGCGGCCTGGTCAAGAAGGACGGCTTCTACTACTTCCCCAACGGCAAGAAGGTCGTTCTGAACATCCAGTACCAGGACGAGAACCATGCTGCCCTGGCTGAGCTGCTGAAGGCTGACTTCACTGCTCTGGGCATCGAGACCACCACCCGTATGTATGACCGCTCCATCATGGAAGAGATGCGCTCTGCCAACAACCATGAAGTGGTCATCAACTGGGAGCACTTCGACACCGTGTCCCTGTCCCTGCGTCCCGACTACTTCGTGCCCTTCCGTGACTACTGCGTCTGGGGCACCGCGTTCGGCGTATGGTACAAGAATCCCGCTGCGGAAGGCGCTGTGGAGCCTCCGGCCGACGTCAAGGCCATGCTGGATGTTTACGACCGCATGATGGCTGCCGGCACCGTTGAAGAACGCGACCAGATCGCTCTGGAACTGCTGGAGATCTTCAAGGAAGGCACTTACGAGATCGGCTTTACTTCTGCTCAGACCTCCATTTACTCCATCGACTCCAAGCTGCGCAACTTCCCCGACAACGCGGTTGACTGCGACGAGTTCCGTAACCTGGGCATTGCAAACTTCGCGACCCTGTGGTTCGCTGACTAATCTCATTCAGGCTGGAGAAAAAGCAATCTTTTGCTAAAATAATCTGACCGGGCGGGAAGGCGTGATATCCGCGCCTTCCCGTTTTTCAAACCATGACAAGCAATCGCAAAGGAGGATGAGCGCATGGAGGCATCTGTCCCGAAGGCTGAAAAGCGCAGTAATCCCTTCACTTCACCCATGGCGACCTTCATTTATAGGCGGCTCCTGACCTTTATCCCGATTATTTTCATCATGTCCCTGGTGATTTTTGTGATCATCCAGCTGCCGCCGGGCGATTATCTGACCACCTATGTTGCCGGCCTGAAGGCGGAAGGCCAGATCGTTGATGAATCGGACATTGCCATGCTGGCCGAACAGTACGGTTTGGACAAGCCTTGGTATGTGCAGTACGGCAAGTGGATCTGGAACATTGTCACGCGGTTTGACTTTGGCCATTCCTTTGAGGAAGGTACGCCGGTGTGGCCCATTATCGCCCGCTTGCTGCCCATGACACTGGTCATTTCGCTGGTTACGATGCTCTTTAACTATTTGGTGGGCATCCCACTGGGTATCTACAGCGCGGTGAAGCAGTATTCTGTGGGTGACTATGTATTCACATTTATTGGCTTCCTGGGCATGGCGATCCCGAATTTCCTCTTTGCCATCATCCTCATGTATCTGACCTATCTGTGGACGGGGACGGCCTTTGTCGGCTTGTTCTCCCAGGAGGTGCTGGAGCTGCTGGAGTTGGGCAAGCTGCAGTGGTATGAGGTGCTGCTGCGCGGCGACTTCTGGGGCCGCATGTCGATCCCGATCGTCGTGATGGGCACCAGCGGCATGTGCGGCACGCTGCGTTCCATGCGTGCACAGCTGCTGGACGAACTGGGCTGCCAGTATGTGCTTGCCGCCCGCGCCAAGGGCGTGAGTGAGCGTACGATCATCTACAAGTACTGCCTGCGTGCAGCGCTGAACCCGACGGTTTCCGGCATGTCCGGCATGCTGGCCAGCCTGTTTTCGGGCTCGACCATTTCTGCCATCGTGATGAAGCTGCAGCTCCTCGGACCTCGTCAGTATGATGCTCTGAAGGCGCAGGACATGTATCTGGCAGGTACCATCCTGCTGATCATGGGCTTCCTGATCGTACTGGGCACGTTGCTGTCGGATATTGTGCTGGCATGGCTTGATCCACGCATTCGCTTCTCGGGAAGGAGTGCTGATTGATATGAGTATCATGGACAAGAAGGCTCTTCGCGAGCAGAAAAAGCAGGAAAAAGCCCGCAAAAAGGAAGAATCCTACTACCTGGCGTCCCAGTGGACGCTGATGGCGCGCAAGCTGAAAAAGCATAAGCTGGCACGTGTTTCGATGGTTGTGCTGATCATTCTGTATATCGGCGTTATTTTTGCGGACTTCATCGCGCCCTATGGCCTGGCTGCCAACGATAAAGCCAAGGACCGTGCGCCTACGCCCATCCATCTTTTCCATGAAGGGGAGTTCATTGGTCCGTTCGTCTACAAGACGGAATATGTGGATATCACCAAGGGCATGAGCGTGGTGGAAAAGGCCAAGCTGAGCAAGGAAGCCAAGGCCCGGGGCGAGGAATTCGTCGCCATCCAGCTGGTGACGGACACGTCAACCCCCTATCCGATCCGCTTCCTTGCCAAGGGCAGCGCCTATACTTGGCTGGGCATCAAGAGCGATGTCCATCTCTTTGGCACTGAGGTGCCGGAGGTAGGCGTGTACCTCTTCGGTACGAATTCCATGGGCAAGGACATCTTCAGCCTGATCCTGCTGGGTAGCCGGGTGTCGCTGACGATTCCTTTTGCCGGCACGGCTATTTCCTTTGTGCTGGGCATCCTGCTGGGCTCCATCTCCGGTTACTTCGGCGGCTGGGTGGACAATGTGATCCAGCGCGTGATCGAGGTGCTGAACTCCCTGCCCTCCCTGCCGCTGTGGATGGCGCTCTCGGCGGCGATCCCGCCCAATATTCCCTCAGCGCAGATGTATCTGCTGATCACCATCATCCTGTCGCTGCTGGGCTGGACAGGCCTGGCACGCGTGGTGCGCGGTAAGTTCATGTCGCTGAAGAACGCGGACTTTGTGACTGCTGCCCGTCTGGCGGGTGTGAGCGACATGAGGATCATCTTCCGCCATCTGGTGCCCGGCTTTATGAGCTACCTGATCGTGAACCTGACGCTGGGCATCCCTGGCATGATCATCGGCGAAACGTCCATGTCCTTCCTGGGCCTGGGCATTCAGGCGCCGGCGACCAGCTGGGGCGTGCTGCTGGAGGATGCGCAGAAGGTGACAAACATCGCCAAGCATCCCTGGACGCTGATCCCGCTGATCTTCGTGGTGATCGCGGTGCTGGCATTCAATTTCCTGGGCGACGGCATGCGCGACGCAGCCGACCCGTACAAGTAAGGAGGGCTGAACATGAGCGAAGTCAAGCAGCCCATCGTTCAGGTGAGGAACCTGGGCGTAAATATCAAGATGGACGAAGGCACGCTGACCCCCGTTCGCGGGGTGGATTTCGAGATCTATCCCGGCGAGACCCTGGGCCTGGTAGGCGAATCCGGCTGCGGCAAGTCCCTCACCAGCAAGGCCATCCTCGCCATCAATGAAAAGAAGTGCCAGTCCACGGGTGAGATCCTCTTCCGGGATGAAAACGACGAGATCGTGGACATCATCGCCCTGGAAAAGGCCAGCAAGGCCCGTAAGTTCCTTGCATTCCGCAGAGCGCCTGGCCAGCTGAAGCGCAAGGACGCCATCCGCCGCCTGCGTACCATCCGCGGCAAGCAGATCTCCATGATCTTCCAGGAGCCCATGGTGGCCTTCAGCCCCATGTACACCATCGGCAACCAGATCAATGAGGCGACCCGCCTGCACATCACCAAGGACCCGGTGAAGTCCAAGGAGATCACCCTGGCGATGATGAAGATGGTCGGCATCGCCAACGCGGAGAAGCGCTACGACCAGTACCCCCATGAGTTCTCCGGCGGCATGCTGCAAAGAGCGCTGATCTCCATGGCGCTGGTGTGCAAGCCCCGCCTGCTGATCGCTGACGAGCCCACCACCGCCCTGGACGTGACCATCCAGGCGCAGATCCTGGAACTGATGCAGGAGCTGCAAAAGGAGCTGGGCATGGCCATCCTCTTTATCACCCATGACCTGGGCACCGTGGCAAAGATGTGCGACCGCGTGGCGGTCATGTACCTGGGCAAGATCGTGGAGACCGGCACGGCCAAGGAGATCTACAAGAATCCCCAGCACCCCTACACCAAGGGCCTGATGGGCTCCGTGCACAAGATCGGCACCCTCAAGCAGGACAAGCTGTTCTCCATCGACGGCACTGTTCCGCTGGCGCTGAATTTGCAGCCCGGCTGCGGCTTCTACGAGCGCTGCACCGAGCGCATCGAGGGCGTGTGCGACAAGATCGATCCCGAAAACGTCTGCCTGGGCGGCAGCCACTGCGTTGCCTGCCATCGCTGCAAAAAGGAGGCGGAGTAAATGACCGATCAGCAGAAGCACGAACTCATCCTCCAGGTCCGCAACGTGTCGAAGGTGTTCTCCTCCAAGGGCGTCAACGTGAAGGCGGTCACCAATGTCAGCTTTGACGTGCACAAGGGCGAGACCATCGGCATCGTGGGCGAATCCGGCTGCGGCAAGACCACCCTGGGCCGCTGCATCGTCCGCGCGATCGAGGCCAGCAACGGCGAGGTCATCTACAAGACCCTCGCGGGCGAGGAAGTCAACTTCCTGACGCTGGATAAGAAGCAGATGAAGCCCGTCCGCAAGGAGATCCAGATGATCTTCCAGGATCCCTATTCCTCCCTGGATCCCCGCATGACGGTGCTGGACATCATCGGTGAGCCCATCAAGGCCAATTACCCCAAGATGCCCAAGAAGGAGCGCGAGGCCCTGGTCAAGGATATCGCGGAGAAGGTCGGACTGAACACCACCTACCTCATGCGCTACCCCCATGCCTTCTCCGGCGGCCAGCGCCAGCGCATCGGCATTGCCCGCGCGCTGATCTTGAAGCCCCAGGTGATCGTCTGCGACGAGGCTGTGTCCGCGCTGGATGTGTCCATTCAGGCGCAGATCATCAACCTGCTCAAGGAACTGCAAAGGGACATGGAGCTGACCTACATCTTCATCAGCCATGACCTGTCCGTGGTGGAACACATCTCCGACAAGGTGGGCGTGATGTACCTGGGCAAGATGGTCGAATTCGGCGAGACGGAGAAGCTCTTCAGCAGCCCCAAGCACCCCTACACCGAGGCGCTGCTGTCCGCCGTGCCTGTGGCCGACCCGGAGGTGGAGATGGATCGCATCCCCCTCAAGGGTGAAATCCCCAACCCCGCCAACCCGCCCAGCGGCTGCTATTTCCACGCCCGCTGCAGCTACTGCACCGAGCGCTGCAAGACCGAGGTGCCCGAGCTGCACGAGGTGGACGGCCGCATGGTCGCCTGCCACCGCGCCGAGGAGCTGGAACTGCGCGGCTTTGACTACTCCACGGTGGAGTAACCCCGTATCACCGGGAGCGTCCCCATGGGGGATGCTCCCTTTTTTCGCCCCGCAGGCAGGAAAAACGATGCGCTGCCGGGAATATCTCAGCGTAGAAATGTTGGGAGGACTGGCATGAAGGCACTGTTTTTCGACCTGGACGGCACGCTCCTGGACAGTGACAAGAAGATCCCTGCCTCCGCGGTGGAGGCGCTGACGGCAGCCCGCAGCGAGGGCGTGAAGGTGTTTGTATGCACCGGCCGTTCGCTGCGGGTGGACAGGATGCTGGGCTGGAACCAGGAGGTCACCCTCTTTGACGGCGGCGTGTACTGCAACGGCGCCTGCATCCACCTGGACGGCGAGGTGCGCTACGTTTGCATTGAGCCGGATGCCGTGCGCGCGGTGATCGACGAGGTCAGCCGGTATGAGGACGTGCACCTCTCCGTCAACGGCGAGGGCGCGGAGCATGCCTTCAACTTCGTCCCGCCGGAAAGCATGATGGGCCCCTGGGGCATCGCGCCGGAGAACATCCACCCGCTGGACGACGCGGCCATCAACCACTGCACGAAGATGCTCGTCTTCTATAAGGAGCTGGTGAACTCCACCCGCAAGCTGCCGGAGGACTTGTTCCCGCGCCTGCAGGCGGCCTGCGGCGATCGCGCCACCATGTACCTGACCGATCAGGGCGCGACGATCCAGGTGGTCAGCCGGGAAAGCAGCAAGCGGGCGGGCATCGAGCGCGTCCGGGCCGCGCTGGGGCTGGAAAAGGAGGAGATCGCCGTCTTCGGCGACGACCTCAACGACCTGGAGATGCTCTCCGCCTACCCGGTGTCCATCGCCATGGGCAACGGTGTGGAAGCCGTAAAGGCCGCCGCGAAATATGTGACGTTGGACAACGATAGGGGCGGCATCGCGTATGCGCTCAAAGAAATTCTGCACATCATCTGAGGAGGCAAGCTTATGTCCTTCACCAAAGCCGATCTGGCGATCTCCACCATGTGGAACTTCCGCAAGGCCCATTCCGGCGAGGAGCTGATCGATCAGCTGACTGCGCTGGGCTTCAGCCGTGTGGAGCTGAATTATCAGGTGCGCACCGAATGGCTCTCCGGCATCCGCCGCCGCATTGACGAGGGCGCGATCAAGGTGAGCAGCGTGCACAATGTTTTCCCCAAAACGCTGGACAAGAAGTTCGACACCGACTCCGTGATGCTGGGCTACGAGGATGAATCCCTCCGCCAGCAGGCCGTCGAGCTGGCCAAGGGCAGCGTCGAGTGGGCCTGCGTGCTGGGCGCGGGCGCGGTGGTGTTTCATCCCACCGAAGTGCCGATGTCGCCCGACGAATTCGACGTGCCGCTGAAGGCGTTCATCAAGGCGCACAAGACCGACACGGAGGAATACCGCGCCCTCCACGCGAAGATGCTCGCTGCCCGGCAGGCCCAGCCCTACCTCGACCGGATGATGAAGTCCATCGACGAGCTGGCCAACTACGTCGCCAGGAACAATCTGCCTGTCAAGCTGGGCATGGAGAACCGCGCCATGTGCCACCAGTGCCCGATCTACTCCGAATTTGATCTGATCGCAGACCGCTTCGCCGGCGGCCCGGTGGGCATCTGGCTGGACACGGGTCACGCCATCATGATGGAGGAGATGGGCCTGCAGCAGCTGCCGCTCAGCAAGAAGGTGGCGGACATGATTGTAGGCATGCACATCCACGACGCGGTGGACGCGCTGGATCACTACGCGCCCTGCACGCTGCCGGGGCCGGAGCCCGGCATGCATAATGTACTGGCCCCTTACCGCGAGTACATCGTCAATTCCCCCATCAAGGTGCTGGAGCTGTCTGGCAGGCTGAGCGCGGAGGAGATCATCACCGGCACGGATCGGTTTGTGGAACGGTACGGGAGATGAAAACGAGAACCGCCATCTTCTTTGCCATCCTCGCCGCAGCGCTGTACGCGCTGAACGCGCCTGCGTCAAAGCTCCTGCTGGCGAGCGTCCCGCCGTCGATGATGGCGGCGCTGCTGTACCTGGGCGCGGGCCTGGGCATGCTGGCGATGGGCCTCGTCCGCAAGGCCGCTGGGAAGCCTTCCACCGAGCAGCACCTCACCCGCAAGGATCTGCCCTACACCATCGGCATGATCGTGCTGGACATCCTCGCGCCCATCTTCCTGATGATCGGCATCAGCCGCACCACGGCGGCCAATGCGTCGCTGCTGAACAATTTCGAGATCGTGGCGACGTCGCTGATCGCCCTGCTCGTATTCAAAGAAAAAATCAGCCGAAGGCTCTGGATGGCCATCGGGCTGATCGTGTTGTCCAGCGCGCTGCTGACGGCGGAGGACGCCACCTCGCTGCAGTTCTCGATGGGCTCGGTGTTCGTGCTGCTGGCCAGCTGCTGCTGGGGCCTGGAGAACAACTGCACACGCATGATTTCCGCCTCCGACCCGCAGGAGATCGTGATCGTTAAGGGCATCGGCAGCGGCGCGGGCGCGCTGATCGTGGCCTTCCTGTCCGGGGAGAGCTTCCCGGCGTGGGGATATGTGCCCTTTGCGCTGCTGCTGGGCTTCGTGGCCTACGGGCTGAGCATCTACTTCTATGTGTACGCTCAGCGGTATCTTGGCGCGGCCCGCACGAGCGCTTACTACGCCATCGCGCCCTTCATCGGGGTGCTGCTGTCGCTGGTGATCTTCCGCGACTGGCCGGGGTGGCTGTTCTTTGCGGCGCTGGCGGTGATGATCGTCGCCACGGTGCTGGTGACGAAGGATCAGGCGGGGGGCGACGCCAATGAATGAACGTGACCTTCTGCAGCGGGTGTGTGACGCCTACCGGCGCATCCTCGGGGAAAAACTGGTGGGGTTCTACGTCCACGGATCGATCGCCTTCGGGTGCTTCACCTGGGCGACGGGGGATATCGACTTCCTCGTCGCGGTGGATGAGCCCCTGACCCAGCCGGAAAAGGAAGCCCTCATCCGGGTGCTGCTGGATCTGGATGCCGACGCTCCGCCCAAGGGCTTCGAGATGAGCGTGGTGCTTCGGGATGCGTGCAAGCCCTTCCAGTACCCCACGCCCTTTGAGCTGCACTTCTCCAATGCCCATAGGGCCTGCGCGAGGGCGGATCTGTCCGCCTATTGCCGGGACATGCACGGCGTGGATCCGGATCTGGCGGCGCACTGTACCGTCATCCGTCACCGGGGCGAAACGCTCTTCGGCGAGTCGATCGAGGCGGTGTTCGGCGAGGTGCCGCGGGCGGCCTATGCGGACAGCATCCTCGGCGATGTGGGCGATGCGGTGCAGGACATCGCGGATAACCCGGTCTACGTCACGCTGAACCTGTGCCGGGTGCTGGCGTACCTGACGGAGGGCGCGGTGCTTTCCAAGCAGGAGGGCGGCGAATGGGGTCTGGCGCATCTGCCGGAGGAATATCATCCGCTGCTGCTGGCGGCGCTGGCAGCCTACGGCGGCGGAGCAGCCATGCCGGAGGGCTTGCCGCTGGCGTCCTTTGCGGAGCAAATGCTGCTGCGCATCCGGAAATGAACATGATCAGGGGCGGCTTCCCGCGGGGAGGCCGCTTTTTGCATTGACAGACGGCACAGTTCGTGGGATAATACAAGATAAGACAAAACCGTTTTACAGGAGTGTGCACCATGAAGAAAATCCGCGTTCTGCTTGCTCTGACTCTGTGC
Organism: Clostridia bacterium; assembly: GCA_045591175.1. Classification (GTDB taxonomy): domain Bacteria; phylum Bacillota; class Clostridia; order Christensenellales; family Aristaeellaceae; genus UBA11524. The sequence goes on along the minus strand of JAZNSI010000020.1, from coordinate 130,120 downwards.
CTGCTGCTGGTGCCTGCGCTGGCCTCTGCGCTGGAAGTGACCTTCAGCCATGGCAGCGGCTTCTATGAGGACACCATTGACTTGACGATCGCCTGCGATGACAAGAAGGCGGTCATCCACTATACCCTGGACGGTTCCACCCCGGATGAGAACAGCCCTGTCTATGAGGGCCCGCTGTCGCTGACGGACTCCAGCAAGCGTGCCGACACCCTCATGCGCATCGGCGGCACCAATTCCGCGGAGGAGTACATCCCCACCATGGATTTCCCCACGGCACGGGTGGTGCGCGCGGTGGCCATCGCCCGCAATGGCGAAAAGAGCCCCGTGGCCAGCGGCACCTTCTTTGTGGGCTATGACCGCAAGGCGCTCTACGGCGATACCGCCATCGTTTGCCTGGTGACCGATGCGGGCAATCTCTTTGACTATGAGACCGGCATCTACATCCTGGGCAAGATCTACGACCAGTGGGCTCCCCAGCAGACGGAACCCTTTGAAGACTGGGAGGCCCAGGGCAATTTCACCCAGCATGGCAAGGAGTGGGAGCGTCCCGTTTCTGTGACCATCCTGTCCTCCGACGGCAATTCCTTCACCCAGGACATGGGCATGCGCATCAAGGGCGGCGCTTCCCGCGGCTATCATCAGAAGTCCATCCGCCTGATCGCCCGTGAGGAGTATGGCGACAAGAACGTCAACTACCCCGTGTTCCCGGATAATCTGCGTGAATCGGACGGTGAAGTGGTGGACAAGTACAAGTCCTTCACCCTGCGCAGCGGCGCCAATGATACCCTCTTTGCCAAGATCCGCGATCCCTACATCACCAACCTTTCCCAGGGCCTGCGCTTTGATACTGCGGCCAACATGCCTGTCATCGCCTTCATCAACGGCGAATACTGGGGCATTTACACCCTCAACGAGGAATACACCGACAAATACATCCAGTATCACTATGGCATTGACGACAACAATGTCATCATAGTCAAGTGTGCTGAGCTGGATGAGGGAGAGGAGAGCGATTTCGACCTCTTCCTGGAGATGTATGATTTCATCGCCTGGGAAGATCTGGAGGATCCGGAGGTCTACGCGCAGGCCTGCGAGATGATCGATGTGGGCTCCTTTGCGGATTACTTTGCGATGCAGTTCTTCATTGTCAATGAGGACGGCTTTGATAAGAACAACAACTGGCAGATGTGGCGCGTGCGCGATCCGGAGCCGGATACCCATCCCTTTGCCGACGGCAAGTGGCGCATGATGCTCTATGACACGGACTATTCCTCCGGCGTGTACGCCAACGGCGGCAATACGGAGATGGACAATATCAGCACAGTGCTGTTCAATGATGAGTACGAGGAGTACAATCCCGCGCTGATGTTCCAGAACCTGATGCTTTCCGAGGAGTTCCGCCTGGAGTTCATCCGCGCCTGCTGCGATGTGAACAACATTTACTTCACCTCCAGCCGCAGCGCTGCGCTGCTCAAGGAGATGCGCGGGCAGTATGAAACCTACATGGCGGACAGCCTGCGCCGCTTCGGTCCCCAGTGGGTCACCTGGCATCCTGAGGGACACGTCAAGAACAACATGGATAACCTGAGCCGCTTCTTCCAGAAGCGCCCCTCTCACTTCATCGGCATTGTCAAGACGGCGCTGGATCTGGATAACCCTGTGGCCATCACCATCAAGATCAAGGACACGAAGAAGGGCCAGGTGTTCATCAACGGCCGCGACGTGCCCATGAGCAACAACGCCCGTATTCAGGTGTTTGCCGACACGCCCCTGACCATCACGGCCGTGCCTGCCGAAGGCGCGACCTTCAAGGGCTGGGAGGTCTCCCATGATTCCGCGGTGCTGGCGGATCCCAATGCGCTGACTACCGAGGTCACCTTCAGCCGCGTGTTTACGCTCACGGCGAATTTTGAGTAAAACAAAGCATCAGGAGGGGCCGATATGAACCGCCTTCCCCGACAGAACCGCCAACGCCTGCAGGCCTGGCGGCAGGAGATGAAGAACCACCTGTACACGCCCATTGGCACGGTGGATTTTGCTGGTTTCACGACCTTCGAGCGCCTCAACCCGGAAAGCGCCGCATCCATGCCGATGCGGCCTTTTCCCGTGGGGACAAAGTGGGGCAAGTGCTGGGAATACGCCTGGTTCCGGGCGGACTTCACCCTGCCGGAGGGCTGTGACGGGCGCTGCGTGGTGCTGCTGCCGGGGCTCGGCGGCGAGCAGTTGATCTATGTGGACGGCATTGCCCGCGGCTCCAACGACAAGGGACGCGATTACGTCACCCTCCGCCGGGATGGCAAGGCAGGGGAGAAGGTCTCGGTGCTGATCGAGAGCTATGCCGGCCATGGCGCGCGCTTGGAGGAGATGCCTCCCTGCCCGCCGGAAAGACCGGCGATTCCCCCGGTGCCGGAAGCGCAGTGCAGTGTGAAGCAGAGTGTCCTTGCCTTGTGGAACGAGGACGCCTATCAGTTGTATATGGACGTGGAGATCCTCTGTGATCTGCTGGGCCAGCTGGACGGAAAGTCCCTGCGCTACCAGCGGGTTGCCAAGGCATTGATGGACTTCACCTACACGGCGGATTTCGAGCTGCCCATCGAGGCGCGTCATGAATCCTTCCGCAGGGCCCGCGAGGTGCTGCGAGATGCACTTGCCTGCCGTAACGGCTCCACCGCGCCGACCATGTGGCTGCTGGGGCAGAGCCACATTGACCTCGCGTGGCTCTGGCCCGAGGAGGAAACCTGGCATAAGGTGGCCCGTACCTACTCCAACCAGCTGGCGCTGATGGAGGAGTACCCGGAGTACCGCTTCCTGCTGTGCGAACCGAGGCTGCTGGACATGCTGCGTGAACAGCATCCGGAGCTGTGGCAGCGGGTGAAGGCGGCCTATGCCCGCGGGCAGATCGACCCGGAGGGTGCATTCTACGTCGAGTGCGACACCAACATCCCCTCCGGCGAGAGCCTGATCCGCCAGCTGATCCGCGGAAAACGCTGGTTCCGGGAGCACTTCGGCGTGGACAGCCAGGTTGCCTGGCAGCCGGATACCTTCGGCTACTCCGGTGCGCTGCCGCAGATTTTGAGCAAGCTGAACATCCCATGCTTTGCCACGCAGAAGCTCCTGCGCGCCGACCCGGAATGCGAGCGCTTCCCCTATCAGAATTTCTTGTGGGAGGGCATCGACGGCTCCACGGTGCAGGCGCTGTCCTTCTTCAAAAACAACGCGCAGGTCACGCCCAGCCAGTTCATGCAGCGCTGGAGTGACAACCGCACCCAGCAGGAAAACATCGACACGCTGCTATATCCCTTCGGCTTCGGCGACGGCGGCGGCGGCGCGACCCGCGACATGCTTGAAAGCGCCCGCCGCATGGGTGACCTGGAGGGCCTGCCCCGGTCGCATTACGGCGGATTGCGGGAGTTCTTCGAGGCAACCGCCCGTCAGGCCGAGGGCAACCGCTGGGTGGGCGAGCTCTACCTGGCGTGGCACCGGGGAACCTGGACGACCCAGGTAGAAACGAAGCAGCTGATCGCCGATGTGGAACGCCTGCTGCACAACGCAGAAGCGCTGCTGGCGCTGCTGCCGGGCAAAGAGCGTGCACAGTACATGCCGACCATCGGGAAAGCCTGGGATGCGCTGATGTTCTGCCAGTTCCATGATGTGGCGGGCGGCGTGGGCATCCAGCGGGTGCATCAGGAGGCAGAGGATTCCCTGCTGACCCAGGTGCACGCGCTGGAAGCGCTGATCGAGAGCCTGCCGAAGGCGGCCACCAAGGTGCTGCCTGCTGCGGAGGCGGCTGTCATCACCGAAACGGCAGACGGCTTCCTGATGGAAAACAGCATCCTGCGCGTCACGGTGGACAGGCAGGGTGCGATCACGTCAATCTTCGACAAGCGCAACGGCGTGCCGCTGATGAACCCAGGCCAGAAGATGAACGACTGGCGGCTGTACGAGAATATTGAGGTCGTCTACGACGGCTGGGAGATGAGCCGTGACTGGAAAAAACGCAGGCTGGATATTGACCTGCATGCCAAGTGCGGCGTCTTACAGAATGAGAACGGCGAGTCCTTCGTTACGGTGGACTGTCATTTACCCCAGAGCTACGCATACATGAGCATTTATCTGCGCGGCGACCGCATAGAAATCAGCGCCGCTATGGACTGGAACGAGCGCCGCAAGCTGCTCAAGGTGCATTTTGAGTCCAACGTGCTGTGTGAGGACGCCCTGCATGAGATTCAGTTCGGCCATGTGAAGCGCCCCTGCCATGACAGCCATCCTTTCGCGGCAGACCGTTACGAGAGCTGCTCCAACCGCTGGACGGCGATGTGCGAGGAAAATCGTGGCTTTGCGATCCTGCAGGCGGGGTCCCGGGCAGTCAGCACCGGCCGCGGCGAAATGGCCCTGTCCCTGCTGCGCGCGCCGCTGGTGCCCGATGAAACGGCGGATCGCGGCTTCCAGAGCTTCCGCTACGCCATCATGCCCTTCGCGACGGGCTTCAAGGATGCGGGCGTGGTCAAGGCGGGTATGGCCTTTGCTGAGCCCTGGCGCACGGATGCGGGTTTCCGCATGGACAGCGACGCCATCATCCTGGAGACCATCAAACCCGCCGATGACCGGAGCGACGACGTCATCCTCCGCCTGTATGAGAGCCTGCGCACCCATGCGGAAGGCATCCTCCGTCTGCCCTTTGACGCGAAGGTGTACGAGTCCTCCATGGACGAAAGCGAAACCGGCGCATTGCTGGGTGAGGGCAGGGAAGTCTGCCTGACGATGAAGCCCTTCGAGATCCGTACGCTGCGGGTCGTCAGGAAATAAAAATCACGCCGGGGCGTTTGTGGCGCTCCGGCGTTTGCTGTGGGGTTAGTTCTGGGCTTCGTTGTGGTCGGTGACGGCGTCCACAACGCTGCGGACGTTGTTCTTCGCATCCTGCACGACCTCGTCGAAGTTGCCGGTGAAGTCGGCAGCGTTGCGGTCAAAGCTGAACTTGTAGCCCAGCGCCAGCGCGGCGATCGCGCCGCCGATGACCAGCCACGGGGCAGTCAGGAAGGCAATGAGGCCGAAGATCAGACTCAGGTTGATGATGGGCGCGCCGTTTCGCTTGACGATGATGCGGTTGGCGTAGAGGCTGTTGAAAATGGTGTTGGTCTTTTCCTTGGACATGTGGGGGTTCCTCCTTACTGTTTGTTGATATCTTGGTTACGGTTATATCATAGCGCATCGAAAACGTTTTGTCCTGTGAAACGGCTGAAGGTTGAATTAGAAAAAAGTGAGAAATACCGGAGGATTTTGTGAAGCCTGCCAGGAGTTGCAAAATCTGGTGGAATATTTGCCGATGCACGAATGATGATCGGGTAAGCTCAAAAAATATACGGAAATATGGAGAAAAACACTTGCAAACAAGGCGCGTTGGCGGTATACTATTCACCGGTTCCCGAATTTGCAGGCGGCGAAAGTCGTCCGAATGAAAGAAATGGAGAGGTACATTCCATGGAGAATTTGAAGCTTCTTTACACCGGCAAGACCAAGAATGTCTACGCGCTGGAGAACGGCAACTGCCTGCTGAAGTTCAAGGACGACTGCACCGGCAAGGACGGCGTGTTTGATCCCGGCGAGAACAGCGTCGGCCTGACCATCGAGGGTGTGGGCGACGTCAACCTGCGCATGTCCATCTACTTCTTCGAGAAGATCAACGCCGCCGGCATCTACACCCACTATGTGTCCGCCAACCTGGACGACACCACCATGGAGGTCAAGAAGGCCAAGCCCTTCGGCAAGGGCCTGGAAGTGATCTGCCGCTACAAGGCTGTGGGTTCCTTCTACCGCCGTTATTCCGACTACTGCACCCTGGGCCAGGATCTGCCTGCCTATGTCGAAACCACCTTCAAGAATGACGAGAAGGGCGATCCCCTCGTCACCAAGGACGGTCTGGTTGATCTGGGCGTCATGACTGCCCAGCAGTACGACGACCTGAAGGCCATGACTCAGGCCTGCACCAAGATCGTCGCTGACGACCTGAAGGAAAAGGGCCTGGAAATGTACGACATCAAGTTCGAGTTCGGCTACGACGAGGACGGCAAGGTGATGCTGATCGACGAGATCGCCTCCGGCAACATGCGCGTGTACAAGGACGGCGAGTACGTCGATCCCATGACGCTGAACAAGCTGTTCTTCGCTTAATTGGATTCATCAAGGGCGCTGCGGAATGCGGCGCTCTTTTTTGTGCAATGAAAATCTCCCCCGGGACTTGCGTTCGGGGGAGGTTTTGATCTTATGGGATGTTTTCAAACATGTCTGCGCCGGTGTCGGGGCCGACGGCGGAGTAATACAGGCCGAATTCGTTGTTGGCGTGCTTGCCCCAGTCCTGCACGATCAGGCCGTTGCTCTTCTGGGAGCGATGGCAGTCGAAGGCAGCTTTGGCAATGTCGAAGGCCGTCTGGCCGCCGAAAAAGTCAAGGGGCTGGCGCCAATCCATCACGATGGCGTTTTCCTTGTACAGATGCAGGTAGAGCTTCTTGAGGGGCCATGCGCCTTCCGGGGTGGAATCCGCATAGTGCATGGACAGCTCCGCACAGACCTTGTGGGCGCCGTGGCCGTATTCACCGCGGGTATCATGGGTGACCAGGACGTCCGGCTGGTGCTTGTTGATGAGGCTGGCAATGTGAGCGGCTACCTTGTCCTTGCCCCAGTAGGGGTAGCACTCCTTGGCGCTGTTCACCTTGATGTCCTTGAATACGCCCATTTCCGGGTAGGAGCGTACGCCGCAGGTCCACAGGCCGTCCAGCGCCTCGCTGCGGCGGGTGTGGGTTTGATGGGTCAGGTAGCAGACAATCACATTCATCTGCTTTTCGCCGGTGTAGTAGGGAATTACGCCGCCGAAGAAGAGCAGCTCGTCATCGCAGTGGGCGGAGAGCACCATCAGGTCGGCCTTGCCCTCAAAGGGCTGCCAGGTCTGCACCCAAACGGGCAGCGCTCCTTCGCCGAAAAGGTGGATCTCCGACAGGTGGATGGCGTCGCTGCCGACAGGGACGATGCGGAAACGCTCAATCCCGGGCAGCGCAAGATAACTGTTGGTGTAGCGGCGGTCATCCTCCGCGATGACGGCCCATTCGCCGTTTTCGTCCTGCGCCAGCACCTGATAATCCACCTCGTCCTTGGCGAAGGAGAAGTACAGGTGATGACAGGGGGCGGAGGAAGTCACTTCCAGGTAGGCGCCGGAGAAATAAGTCAGGTAGGAACCGTCGGTCAGGGTGCCCTTGCCGGAGGAACGGGGGGCATAGGTCAGTTTGGCGGTCTGGGTGAGCTCCGGGGCCTCGGTTTCCGCCAGGGCGGGGAGCGTCAGCAGCATCAAAAGCGCCAGCAGAAGAATACGCAGCTTCATGAGGATCACGTCCTTGCTTATGTGATATTCCCCCGGGACTTGCGTTCCGGGGGAGGTGCATATGCGGTTATTCCGCCTGTGCGGGGTCATCGACGAGCCGCCACTGGTAGATCTGCAGGATCTGGCTGCCGACGAGTTCCTTTTTGAAGGAGCTGTTGATGATCTCCGTGCGGTTCTTGTTCAGGGAGATGAAGTATACCCTGTACAGCTGGCCTCTGGACTGCATGGGGTTGGAGTCCACCACCCAGTAGCGGCCGGTTTCCGGGTTCTTGGCGATCACCAGCACCGAATGGCAGCTGCCGTTAGGGCGGCGGAAGTACAGGTACACCGGGGAATAGCTGGGGTCGGTGAGGTAGTTTTCCACCATGGTGTTGAACACGTAGGCGTCCACCTTGACCCGCTCCACGCCGATCTTCCAGGAGATCATATCGTAGGGCTCGGTCAGGTTGCGGGAGTTCATCATGGCGGACATATCGCCGGGGGTGACGTCCAGGCCCAGGTAGCTCATGGCCATCGAGTAGGCCGCGCGGGAGCACATCACCCCTGCGTGGAAGTCGAATTTCACGCCGTAGCGCTCGGTGAGGGTCAGGTCCAGCACGGAGCCTTCCTCGCCGCCCAGCCAGTATGTTTTGCGGAAGGTCTCGTCCCGCTCCGCATTCTGGCCGATGTAGCGGATATAGCCCCGCTGAACGTTGCTGGTCGCATGATTGGGGGGCAGCTGGAGGAATTGCATGACCTCAGCTTCCGTGGCGGCTGTCCGGAGCATCAGCGGGACTTCGGGTTCCGCGGCTTCATCTTCGCACAGCACGGCCAGGGGCAGCAGCATCAGCAGGCACAAAAGCACCATCAGCCTGCGCATGGGGATTCCTCCTTTCGCCATCTTTCGCCACCATTATACAGGAATTGCGGACGGATGGCAATGCAAAAGGTAAATTTTCTTGGATTTTCCATGTACCGGACGAAGAACCGGTCAACGGTTCGCTGAAAACTGGAAACCCTGCGGTAGATGCTCTTGACGCGCAATGCAGGAACCGTTATAATACCCATAAAGGAGGATGAACCCTATGCCTGCATGTATTGAACAGTTTCGGCTGCCCCGATATCGGGAGATTCCCGACGTGGGCCTTTATCTCGACCAGACGGTGAAGTATGTCAACCGCTACCTGGCGCCTCTGGGCTGCATGGAGATCACCTCCTCCATGGTGTCCAACTACGTCAAGAAGGGCTACATCTCCAACCCCGTCAAGAAGCAGTATGACGCGGATCAGATCGCGTACCTGTTCTTCATCAGCGTGGCGAAGTCGGTGCTGTCCATGGATAACATCGCCCGGCTGTTTGACATGCAGAAGAAGATGTACACCTCGGAGATCGCCTATGATTTCTTCTGCGAGGAGCTGGAGAACATGCTTCAGTATATCTTCGGCCTGAAGGATCATGTGGACGAGGTGGGCACGCCGGAGGATAAGTCCGAGACGAAGACGATGCTGCGTTCCACCATCATCGCAGTGACCCATATCATCTACCTGTCCAACCGCTTTGAAACCATGAAAGCCCCAGCGGAGACTGCGGAGGAAGACCGCATGGCCCTGCCAGAAGCCGCTGAAAAGGAGGCGTGAGCATGAATATTCCCGTGAAGTGCGGCGAGCGCCTCATTTCCCCCGCAGATGTGAATCTGCGCTACACCGGCCGCATCGGCGGTACTGCGGAGGCCCCTTTCTTCATCTTCCCCTGCTCCTCGCTGGAAATGAAGGTCGCCGGGTGGACGCTGAGGGTCGCGCTGGAGAATCAGCACTCCTATTTTGAAAACCGCCTGGGCGTGATCGTGAACGGCGAGCAGAGTGCCATCCTGCTGGAAAAGGGCGAGCAGGTCATCGACCTCAGCCACCTGCTGACGGCGGATGTGAACGATGTGCTGCTCTTCAAGCGGCAGGACTGCTGCCATGCGTATATCCTCCACGGCTTTGTGGTGGAGGGGGAACTGCTGGCGCTGCCGGAGCGTCCTGCCCGCCGCATGGAGGTCTATGGCGACAGCGTGTCTGCCGGCGAGGTCTCCGAGGCGGAATTTGCCTGTGCCCAGCCTGATCCGCAGGGCCACAACGGCCTGTATTCCAACAGCTGGCTGTCCTATTCATGGCAGGCGGCGCGGCTGCTGAACGCCGAACTCCATGACATCGCCACCGGCGGCATGGCCCTGCTGGACAAGACCGGCTACTTCTATGGCCCGGACTACATCGGCCTGGAGTCCGCCTGGGACAAGGTGAATTACTACCCGCCCTTCGGCGAGCCCACCCCCTGGGATTTCACCCGCTGGACGCCCCATGTGGTCGTCGTTGCCATCGGCCAGAATGACCACAATCCCGTCAACATCATGGCGGAGGACTACAACAGCGCCGCTTCCGCCCATTGGCGCGCGGAATATCGCCGTTTCCTGGGCCTGCTGCGGGAGAAGTACCCCCGCGCCCACATCGTCTGCACAACGACGATCCTCGGCCACGACGCTGCCTGGGACCGCGCGATCGACGAGTGCGTCAAGGCCACGGAGGACGGGCGCATCCACCATTTCCTGTACTCGAAGAACGGCTGCGGCACCCCGGGGCACATCCGCGGGAGCGAGGCTGCCGTCATGGCCCGCGAGCTGGCGGACTTCGTGAACAGCCTGCCTGACGTGTGGAAGGATTGACAATAGGAAAAGGCTCTCCCGGTGGGAGAGCCTTTCCTTATGCCTTCTTCGTACCGACCTTCTGCATCCACCCGATGATCTGCCCGCTGAGCACCACCGTCAGCAGCGACCAGCCCAGCTTTTCCAGGGGGATGTAGGTGGCGCTGAGGGCCAGCACCAGGCCGTCGGAGAGGAGGTAGAGCCATTGGATGTCGATCTTCGTCAGGCGGGAGAGGGCCATGGCCAGGGCGTCGTCGCCGCAGGTGGCGCCGCCCGCGCGCACGCCCAGCCCCGCGCCCACGCCGATGAACAGCGCACCCACGACGGCGGCCAGGAAGGGGGACTCCACCAGCGCCGGCCACAGCGGTGCAAAGGGCGTCAGCAGCGCGTAAAACAGCGAGTAGGAAATGCTGCAGACGGCGGAGTAAAACAGGAATTCCTTCCCCAGCGTCCGCCAGCCGAAGAGATAGCACAGCGCGTTCAGCACCAGCGCCGACAGGGCCGGGGAGAGCAGGAACCAATGCTCGATCAGCAGCGTTGCGCCCAGCACGCCGCCTTCGGTCACGTTGGCAAAGGCGTGGATATTGCACAGCCCTACGGCCTGGATGAAGGCGCCCAGCAGGGCCAGAAAAATACGCAGCGGACGACTCATTTGTGGTACCTCTCGCCGGCACGGATCTTCATCGCGCGGTAGAGCTGCTCCAGCAGCATCACGCGGGCGAGCTGGTGGGGGAAGGTCATCTTGGACATGGACATTTCCTCGTCCGCCCGGGCAATGACCTTGTCCGACAGTCCAAGGCTGCCGCCGATGAGGAACACCAGGTTTGAGGCGCCCCGGTTCATCAGGTCGTCCACATGGCGGGAGAGGCCGGGGGAATCCCACTGCTTGCCGGGGATGGTCATGGCGATGACATAATCGGAGGGCTTGATGCGGCTGAGGATCGCGTCGCCCTCCTTTTCCTTGATCTGCATTTCAATGGCAGGGGAGGAATTGGCGGGCTCGGGCAGGTCGGGGAGCTCGATCTCCTCCACCTTGCCGTAGCGGGACAGCCGCTTGAGGTACTCATCCGCCATCTGCCGGTAGGGCTTCTCCTTCATTTTTCCCACCGCGATCAGGGTGATGCTCACGGGGCGGCGCCTCCCTTCGCAGCAGGCTTGCGGGAGAACAGGCGGAAGATGTAGCTGCCCACCGCCAGTCCCAGGGCGATCATCACGATGTCCACCATGGCGCGCACGCCTGCGTCAGCGCCGGCGGAATACAGCTCCTGGGCCAGGTAGCTCATGCAGCGGTACAGGCCCAGGCCGGGTACCAGGGGGATCATCGACAGCAGCACGAAGATCGAGGCGATCATCTGCATCCGCCGCGCGCAGAACTGCCCCAGGACGCTGCCCAGCAGCGCCGCGAGGAACATCGATGCGGGCTCGTAGAGGCCCATTTGCAGCAGCGCCCAGTAGAGCAGGTACGCCGCGCCGCCGATGGCGCTGGCCGGCAGCCAGGCGCGCTTGGGGGCATGCATGAAAATGGCGAAGCCAAGGGTGCCCACAAAGCTGGAAAGCAGCTTGACAAGGCCCTCCAAAATGACGTTCATCACAGCGCACCTCCCGTCAGGATGCGGAACAGAGCCGTGCCTACCAGCGCGCCGCCCGCGATCATGGAGGCCGTCAGCAGCGCCGAGGTCGCCGAGGAAATGCCGCTGACCATGTCGCCGCGCAGGGTGTCCTGCACCGCGTTGGTCATCGCCAGGCCGGGCAGCATGGGCATCAGGCCGGCTGCAACGACGGGATCCACAGAGAGCAGCCCCGTCGCAAGATGCAGCAGCATGGGCAGGATCGTCGCCAGAAAGCTGCCCAGCAGCGTGGACACAAAGGAGCGCATGCCTGCTTTGTCCAGCAGGAAAGCAATACCCTGGCACAGGAAGGCCACCAGGCATGCCACGATGCTGTCCACCAGGCCGCCGCCGAACATCAGGGCCCAGCCAAAGGAGGACATCGCCACTGCGGCGGTCAGCCCCAGACGGGTGATCTTTGCCGGACGGCCTTCGATCTCCCGCAGGAGCGCCATCACTTCGTCACAGGTGAGCTTCTCCCGCTCCATCCGGCGGGATACAGCATTGACAGCGTCCACGCGGGTCAGGTCGTTGCCCTTGCGGGAAATGCGCTTGACGGCGGTTTCGATGGCGCCGTCCGCCTTGCGGTAGCTGATGAAAATGCCGCTGGGTACAGCAAAACATTCCACCTCGTCAAACCCGAAGGCGTGGCCCATGCGGGTGATGGTTTCTTCCACGCGGTAGGTTTCGCCGCCGTTTTCCATGATCAGCCGCCCCGCCAGGTGGAGGGGGGCCATATAAATGGTATCGTTGTGGGGCATGGGGGCCTCCTCAGGATCGTTGGATTATTCCGGCCAGACTGTGTCCGCCGGAAGCTCGGTATAGGTGAAGTGCAGCACGTCCTTCGAGCCGCCGGGAGTCCCAGTGACAGACAGCAGATGCGTCATGGCCTCCGGGGGATAGACGATCATGGCCTTCGAGGCGATCTTCTCCCTTAACTCGTCCAGGGGGAACCAGATGTATTCCAGGTCGTAACGTTCGTTCCCGGCCTCGTCATAGCCGCAGAAACGATCGGCGGCGGGCAGCTGGCTTTCGTCCACCGTAGCGAGGAAGTACAGGCCGATTTGATGGCAGTGCCGCAGCGTGCCGTCGGGGAGCCTGCCCCAGTCGATGAAGACTTCGCCTACGGCTATCAGGTCGCCGATGACGGCGTCGGCGTGGATCTCTTCGCGGATCTCGCGGACGAGGGTTTCCTTCGTCGTTTCGCCAAAGGCGACGTGTCCGCCGATAAAAGCGTAGTCGGAGGTTCCCACAGGGCATTGCAGCAGGATGCGTCCGTTCTGCACGATCAGCGCGGAGATGCGGTAGGAAAACCGGGCATTACCGTGGTCAAACAGGATATCGCGGGACATGGAGAGCCTCCTCTCAGTCAAATACGCTTTCCAGCCAGACGCGATCCCGGAAGCCGCCGCGCTGTTCCGCCTTTTCCCGGCGGAGGGCCTCCACCTCGGCGAAGGTGTGTCCACGGGCTTCGGCGGCGGCCATCATGACCTCCAGCAGGTCGGCCAGCTCCTCCATGGATTTGTCCGCCAGATATTCGTTCAGTTCTTCCTGCAGCTTGGCATCCAGCGCAGCGAGGTATTCTGCATCGGGCAGTGTGCGGGTAACGCAGGCTTTGCCCGACTTTTCGATGATCTCCGGGATGCGGTCGCGCACCAGCTTTTCATGGATCACGGTGCTCATGCTTCGGCGCTCCTTTTCAGCGCCGCCGCCTGGATAGCCAGCAGGATCTCCCGCTCGCCCGCGATCTCCTGGGGATTGGGATACTGCTTTGCGGCAGCCTCGAACTCCGCCAACAGCTTGTCGGCCTGCTGCGGATCGCGCTCCTTCAGCAACGCGATGGCATAGCGGGTGCGCAGGACGCTGGGATTGGTCTTCATGGCCTTCATGAGCTGCTGATTCTCCGTGGAGGAGATGCTTTCGGTCAGGTCGCCGGGGCGGCCCGCGATCAGCTCGCACACCGCGCCGTCGCAGCTCATGATCATGCGATGCAGCCCGACGATGCCCTTCTCCCGGGCAAGCAGGGCGCGGATCGCCTTCTCCGCAGCGGTGAAGTCCAGCATATCCATCAGCCGATTGGTGTTCAGCACGGCCACCGTACTGACGATGGCGTTATCCATCTTGTCCTCCGGCACAGGGGCGAACCACTCTTCCGGCATGGATTTGACGCGCCGGCCCCGGGCCAGCTCTGCCGCGACGGACATCTGCACCCAGAAGGCGCGGCGCGCTACCTCATCCTTGCGGATGCACAGCAGATTCTTGCCGTCATTCTGAAGGGCAGAAAGCGGGATGGGCAGGCCGTTGGTCAGCGCAGAAATCACGCCCACCAGAACCTGCATGACCAGCAGGATGCGCAGCCACGTCACCGGGATCGCCCAGGCCAGCAGCGCGAAGATCGCGGCGGAAAGCAGGTTGACCAGCACGCCGCCCAGGTTGTACAGCGCAATGGGGAAGTTGCCGTCATTGTATGCGGGGGGCGCCATGAGGCACTGTCCGCCGGCGCCGGCGATCTGCAGCCGCCCCATGCGGAGCTTGCCGTCCGGGCCCTTCTGCCAGATAAAGCCGAATACGTTGAAGGACACGAACCTGTACCCTGTCAGCAGGCCAAAGACCAGATGGCCCGCCTCGTGCAGGATGATCTGCAGGAAGAAGGCCAGGTACAGCCCGAGCAGGGCGATGCCCAGGTTGATGAAGAACGTTCCGCCGTCACCGCCGCCCAGGGTATCGATCGCTTCAGCGCCGAAAAAGCCGGCGGCAAAGCCAATCAGCAGCATCACGACGATGCCGATCACGCCGCCGACGCTGATCTTTTTCTTCTGTGCCTTGGGCGTTTGATTCTCACTCATACATTGTCCTCCTTTGTGATCAGGCCGGCCTTTTCCTGCATGCGGCGGATGAGTTCGTCATCTATCCGGTCGGCTGCCATATCCTTTTCGATTTGGGTCCAAAGGGCCGCAGCCTCCGCTTCGTCGTGGTTCAGGAAGAGGGCGCGGGCATACTGCGCCGTGCGCAGGCGAGGCGTCCAGGACGCCGGGGTCATGTACTTGACAGAGGGAAGCTCCAGTCGGCTCAGGCAATGGGGCGGAAGCTCCGCCAGCGCTTCGCAGATCGCACCGTTGAGCAGCACGCAGGCAATCAGCTGGTGGGTCTCCGGAGCAGGTGCAAGATCAAACAGCGGCCGGAGCATTTCGTAGGCCTCCGCAAACCGCGCCTGACGGATCAGCCGCGAGGAGCCGTTGATGATGCAGTTGGACACATACAGGTCTTCGGCGACCTCCGCCGGGTATTGCTGGAACCACTCCTCCGGCATATCCATGAGCCTCTTGCCGTCGCTCAGCGCGGCGGTGATATGCATGGAACATTCCCAGGCTCGCCGCTTATCCCGGCTGCGAAAAGCCAGCACACGGGAAAGACAGTCGGTAGTATTCCTGCGGGGCAGCAGGGTAAAAACGATCGCCAGCACACAGGCGATGGGCATGATCATCAGCGCTCGCGCAGGCCCGGTGTGCCAGAAGATCGCCGTCAGTGCCAGCGTGATTGCCGCCAGCGCCGCCATCACCAGCGGTGCGCACAGCAGCGCCAGCTTATAGGGCGACGTGCCATCCGTGCGGGGCGGCAGCAGGAGGGCGCCATAGCCCATGCGCCGCGTCAGGCGGATGCGCAGTTTATCCTCCCGGGCGATCTCAATAAATAGGATGCGCATCCGGTGCATCCGGTACCCGGACAGCAGCCCGCCTATGCAGGTGATGGCAGGCATCAGCAGCAGCACCAGCGCGCACAGCAGCATATACAGCCACAGATAATCATCGCTGCCGGGCGTATACAGCTCCGGACAGGTCTGCTGGTGCAGGTTGCCCAGCGTCACAAGAACCCAGAAGGCAAGGGCAAACAGCCCCAACAGCCCAACGATCCGCACCAAATTGATCAGCTTCCGCTTCACTGCAATACACCTCCCGGTTCGCTTTCCTCATTATACGGCATATTCCACACCGTGTCAAAGCGCCGAAGCCCGTTTTCTGTTCAAACGGTGTACTTTCCTTTACATCCGCCGCGGAATCAGGTATAATAACATATCCCCTGCACCTGTCAGGTACCGCCATGGACTTGAACAGCAGGAGGAGGGTAATCCCCATAACGACGACGGGTATCCTTTGCGAACCCGAACGGAGGTAGTAACATGAAAAACACAAAGCTCTACAAATTTGTCCTGTTGGCGCTCTTTGTTGCGCTGGAACTGGTCTTTCGGCTGATTGGTCTTGGCCGTGTCCCCGTCGGGCCGCTGAATATGTCCTTTCTGACGGTTCCCATTGCTGTTGGTGCGATGTTGCTGGGGCCCGTGCAAGGGATGATCCTGGGCGCAGTTTTTGGGCTGTGCAGCCTGTGGGACGCGGTGACCGGTGCAGGCGGCATGACCAATGTTTTCTTCGGCATCAGCCCTGTGCACACGGTGATCCTCTGCGTGGTTACCCGTGCTTTGATGGGCCTGCTGACGGGTCTGGTTTTCAGGGCTGTCCGCAAAATTGATAAGACGAATACCATTGCCTATTTTGTTGGCGCATTTTCCGCGCCTTTCCTCAACACCCTGCTGTTCATGGGGTATATCGTAGCCGCCTTCTACGGCACGGAGTATGTGCAGAATCTGGTTGCTGGCAAGGGCGCCACGAACCCGCTGATGTTTGTTGTTCTGCTGGTCGGCCTGCAGGGCCTGATCGAAATGGTGGTCTGCACCATCACTGGCGGCGCGGCTTCCAAGGGCGTTTCAGCTGCACTGAAAAAGTAAGGAGCCATCACCATGATTCTCACACTGGATATCGGCAATACCAACATCAAAACCGCCCTTTTCGACGGCGATGAAATGGTGAACTACTGGCGCTTGTCCACCAGCATCACCAACACCTCCGACGAATACGGCATCACCATCATGAACCTGTTCCAGCACGCGGGCCGCAACCCCAAGGACGTGGAGGGCATCGTGATGTCCTCCGTCGTGCCCACGGTCAACTTCACCATCGAGCATATGTGCCAGAATTACTTTGGCATCACGCCCATGGTGATCGGCCCCGGCGTGAAGACGGGCATCAACATCCGCTATGAAAACCCCCGCGAGCTGGGCAGCGACCGCATCGCCAATGCTGTGGCCGCCTATGACGAATACGGCGGGGACAAGCCGGTCATCTTCATCGACTTCGGCACCGCGACCACCTTCGGCGTGGTGGAGCGGGAGAAAAACGGCACCGGCGCATTCCTCGGCGGTGCGATCTTCCCCGGCATCAAGCTGGCCTCGGAGGCCCTGACCTCCGGCACAGCGAAGCTCCCCCGCTTCGCTCTGGCTAAGCCGGAGAACGTCATCGGCCGCACCACGCTGACCAATCTGCAGTCCGGTATGTTCCACGGCTATGTGGGCATGGTGTCCAATGTGGTCAAGCGGATGAAGGCGGAGCTGGGCGGCGATGCGCTGGTCGTCGCCACCGGCGGCATGGCGGTCCTGCTGGCGGAGGAAACCAAGGTCATCGACAAGCTGGACGGCCTGCTGACCCTCAAGGGTCTCAGGCTGATTTACGAGAGAAATAAGGCATGATACGGAGGCTGTATTTATGAAAGAAGTCGTGATCGGATTCCTGGGCTGCGGCAATGTGGGCGGCGGCGTGTGGAATCTGCTGGAGAACTTCCGCAAGGAGATTGCCCACCGCAACAATGGCTTGTCCATCAAGGTCAAGAAGGTGTTGGTGCGCGATGTGAACAAGGCTCGCTCCTGCGCCGTGCCCGCAGAGCTCCTGACCACCGACGTGGAGGAGGTCGTTTCCAACCCGGAGATCTCCATCGTCGTGGAATTCATGGGCGGCGAGCAGCCCGCCACGGAGTACATGCTCCGAGCGCTGCGTGCCGGCAAGACCGTCGTCACTGCCAATAAGGTGGCGCTGGCCCTCAACTGGCACCGCCTGCAGGCCGCCGCGCAGGAAAAGAACGTCGGCCTGTATTATGAGGCCAGCGTCTGCGGCGCGATCCCGATCATCAACGTGCTGCAAAACTCCCTGCAGGCCAACCGCATCGGCCATATGATGGGCATCATCAACGGTACGACCAACTACATCCTCTCCCGCATGTACGCCAACGGCGAGGACTACAAGGACGTGCTGGGCGACGCTCAGCGCCTGGGCCTGGCCGAGCCCAACCCTGCCGCTGACGTGGAGGGCCTGGACGCTGCCTACAAGCTCTCCATCATGGCGAGCCTGGCGTTCCACGGCCGCGTGCCCTTCCCCAAGGTGTACACCGAGGGCATCACCAAAATCACCGCGATGGATATCTCCTGCGGCAAGGAAATGGGCTATGTTTTGAAGCTCCTGGCCATCGCCAAGCGGGAGGCCAACACCGTGCAGGTGCGCGTTCACCCGACCTTCCTGCCCCAGGCGCACCCGCTGTCCTCCGTCAACGGCAGCTTCAACGCCGTGTACCTCAACGGCCACGCCTGTCAGGAGATGATGCTCCAGGGCCGCGGCGCGGGCGACATGCCCACTGCGTCTGCGGTGGTGAGCGACATCCTGCGGGCCGCAACGGCGGAGACTCATGCGCATCCCACCTTCGCCAACACAGCGGAGGCGGACCCCTCCCTCATCTTCGACGACAACTGGGAGAGCCAGTACTTCCTACGGCTTTCCGTGGAGGATCGCCCGGGCGTGCTGGCGAAAATCGCCGGCTGGCTGGCCCAGGAGAACGTGTCCATCGCCACGATGCTGCAAAAGGGCAAGGCCGACGACGGCCGCGTGCCGCTGATCATCGTGACCCACGCCGCCCCGGAGAAGTCCCTGCGCAAGGCGCTGGAGTCCTTCGACAAGGATGTGTGCACGGCGGAAAGTGTCATTCGGGTGGAAGCATGAGCAGAGAAATAAAGCTTCATCGCATCTACCGCCACTTCAAGGGCGGCGGGGCTGCCCCCGCGGGCATCTCGCGATTGAGTTGAATTCTCTGTCATAGACCTACCGCGTGTTGATTGGGCTCTTGCCCATCGCTGATTTTCGCGCCCTCATGGCGCGGACTATGAGGGGGTATGAGCCTTGCGTAAGATTGAATTGCACCGCATCTACCGCCACTTCAAGGGCGACCACTATCTCGTCGAGGACGTTGCCACCGACTCCGAGACCGGCGAGCCTGTGGTGATCTACCGCAAGCTCTACGGTGACGGCGGATTGTGGGTACGGCCCCTCAGCATGTTCCTGGAGCCCGTTGACCGGGTGAAATACCCGGATTGCCCGCAGCAGTACCGCTTCGAACTGGTCGAGGTGGAAAGCACGGCGCACAAGTAAATACACGCCAAAAGGCTCCCCCGGCGGGGAGCCTTTTGATTACCGCAGCTCTGGCGGAACCTCCTTGATGATCTGACCACAGGTCAAATTGACGGAGTTCACACTGCCGCTGCATATGATGTTGTTGGCCTGCATCTTATAGCAATCAAAAATACTGCTGCACTGGATGCTTCCGATGGAATTGATCGTTCCGGCCTTTAGATTTCCCTGAACACGGACATCGCCGTTGATCTGCCCGCACTCGACGGACTGATGGCACACCACATCTCCGTTGATGCTGCCATCGGCGATGACATGCCCCTGCACCTCCACCTTGAAATACTGCGTACGATCGTTGCAGTTGCGGGGGAATGCGATCTCGATAGCCGGGTCGTCCGGCGACATGCGGGGCGTGACCGCAAGCACCTGCCGTCCCCGCAGCTGCACGACGCGGATGACGCCGTCGTCCTCCTGCGGCAAACCCTCTGGTAGCGGCAGCGTTTCACGGCCAAACAGCGCATCGACGGTCACGCCGAACAGATCCGCCAGCCCGGGCAGCAGCGCGATGTCCGGCGTGTTGGCGCTGGTTTCCCACTTGCTGACCGCCTGGGAGGATACGCCCAGATGCAACGCCACCTGTTCCTGGGTCAGCATCCTGCTTTGCCGCAGTGCGCGGATGTTCTCTCCGATTTTCATGCTTTCGCCTCCTTTGTGGCACCAGTATGCCACAGTTCCCGGCGCGTGACAAGCGAGGGATTCTCTCGCGCCTCAACTATTGCTCGGATTTCCACAAAAAAGCCCCGGCAGATTTCGTTCTGTCGGGACATAATTCATTTATCAGCCTTCTTCGGCCGCAGCTTGCGGCAATACTGGGTGCAAAGCTTGTCCGTGCAGGAGGCGCAGGTGAGAGCAGCGTTGGCGCCCTCCCAGAAGCGCTCCGGGTGCAGGAAGATGAAGATCTCCCACACCAGCCATGCCGCGATGGACAGCCCCAGCAGGCTCCAGCAGTACACGCTGGGGAAGAAGAGCAGGGGAGAGAACATCATCAGGTGATCCCAGTTGAAGATGCGGCAGGTGGTGCAGCAGCGATTGCCCATCATCAGCCGGAAGGGGCACCAGATCAGCACGCAGATCAGGTCGCAGACGTAAAAGACGATGGTGGTCATGAACAGCGCAATGTTCGACATGATCCCGGCATGGTGGAGGCCGCCGATCACCGCGATCAGCACGATCCACACCAGCATCACCTTATAGGCGGCGCGGGTGGTGGAGAGGATGTACTTCTTCAGCGCGTCAACGGTTACCTTCTCCTGCAGCTCCTGGCGGATGGGCTGGAAGCGCATCTTCCACAGCTTCTGGCTGCCCAGGGAGATCTGCGTCTTGAGCGGGAAAAGCTGGGCAGCCATGTCGATCACCCAAATGCCCCACAAAAGGTGCAGCCAGGTAAAGGATCGGAAGAAATTCGCCCCCTGCAGCACATCGAATTGTGCGGGGTCATAGATGCAGAAAAGAACGCCGATCAGCAGCACGATCACCCGGCCCACTAGGCGGAGGGCGTAGCGCGTGCGCATATCGGACATGTTGGAAAACAGCTGGTTCAGCTTCATGCGGATGCTCCTGACCGGCGATCATCACAGGATCGCAACGGTTTATTTTACCATCTTTTCGCAGGTGCGTCAAACGAAAATCAGCAAATTCCGCCTGTTCGGCAGGAAGATCCCGCGTCCACGGCGAATCTGTGAAAGAGTACATCCGTGTTTAGGAGGCGTCCCCATGAGCAAGAAGACCAAGAAATCCGCCAAGCCCTACAAATGCCAGGCCTGGCTGAAGCAGAACCCCGGAAAGGCCGCTGTGATCGCCCTGATCGCCATTGCCGTGATCGTGCTGGTGTGCATGGGCTGCAAGGTTGCCTTTGATCCCCTCAAGGGCAAGCAGGACAACTGGCTGATCCTTGATGTGTCCGCCGACAGCAGGAATCCCAACTATCAGCACCTGGCGGATTTCACCATCCCCGCAGGCTACACCCGCGACGACTATTCCCTCTACAAGGACGGCGTGCAGCAGGATTTCTTCATCATCGCCGATGACGAAAATGCCGCCGTCCAGGACGTGTATGTGACCGGTGCGAAGGGGATCTCCGCCGCAGCGTACCCTGCCGTGGTGCTGGGCTATGGCCTGCATAAGGAGGCCGGCGAACCCCGCACGCTGACCATCAACGGGCAGGAATGCACCGCGATCTACCTGATCAGCGATGAGTCCCAGTGGTCGGGTGAAGGCACGGCCATCGCTCACATGAGCTTCTATTTTGACACCGGCAAGAACGCCTGCGTGTCCGCGACCTTCCGCAGCGGTACGATGGATTTCGCGCAGCTGCCGGATGAAGCGGCGATGCTGGCAGAGGCGGAAGCCATCCTGGCCGGGCTGACCATCGTGAAGTGATGCAAAAACCGTCCGCAGTCCATGACTGCGGACGGTTTTGTTATTCAGCGCTTTCCGGCTGAGGAAGATGGGCTGCGTTGATCTCCTGGATGGCGGCTTCCCGCAGCGGCGGGTTGCAGTAGATGCAGACCTTCAGCTTCTTGTAGGCGTCCGTCTCCAGCTCGCCGTAGGTGAAGGCGGTCAGCGGTTCAAACCGGTCGTCCACGCCGTAGCAGGTGGGGCTGTCATGGTAGTCCTTGCCCTTCTTGGGGTTGTAGTACAGGGGCGTTTCCGCGTCGGGGATGGCGATCTGCCGGCCCTGCCAGTCCTCCCAGATGATCAGGCGGGTCTTCATCTTGTCCTTCATGTTGTTCCAGATCCAGCGCATGTTGACGCCCTTTTCGGTGCGCTTGCGCTGCACGCGGATGCAGCCATGGCTGGCGCGCTGGCCCAGGAGGGGCTCGGTGCGGCCGTAGTAGGCGCCGCTTTCCCGCGGGATATGGGGCACCTCATGGATCAGGTCGCCGTCGTTGTAGCGGATGCCGTAGTTGCACAGCAGCTCGCCGGAGGGGAATGCGCCGGTGGGGCTGAAGAGCAGATACTCGCCGGAGCGGGTCTCGTTCTCCGGGTCCTTCTTGGTGGGCAGGCCCGTGGAAACCAGCAGCTCGTCAAAGAGTTTGCCGTCCTGGTAGATGTAGAGCCGCTGGGTGAGCTTATCCACCACCAGGGCGAATTCCGTGCGGACCTCCACTTCCATCAGCAGCTCCGTCTGGATATAGCCGGTGGTGAGGACGTTGTAGGCCTTCGTGGGGCTGCCGGAGAAGGAGCTGGAGTAGCATTCGATCTTCGTCCAGCCATTGTCCAGGGTCTCCAGCACATGCACGCCCTGGGTGGAGCGGGTCACGTCCGCGATGACCTTGCTGTCCTCGCTGGGCTCCGCGTAGACCTCTGCCTGTGCGCGGAAGTTGCCGTCCACCACCGTCATCGGGGCGGTCAGCATGGCCCACATGGTCTCCTCATTGCGGAAATCCATGGGCGTTTCCCAGAAGCAGTTGGGCTTGCCGCAGCTTTCGCGGCCGGGGGTGTTGACGGGATCGGCGGGCGCGGCTTCCTCCGCAACGGCGGGAAGCGCCATCAGCGCGCACAGAAGCGCGGTCAGCATGCGTTTGAGCATCACAATAAGTCCTCCTTTGTGGGGGTCATCAATATATTAACGATGCAGGGCAGGAAATCCTTCCCACCGAGCCGGAAAAATTGTAAAACGGCGCTGCAGCACGCAAAAAGGGAGTCCCAACGGGGACTCCCTTTGCATATCTTTGCTTACACCAGCTTGATGCCGCTGGCCACCTGCTCCTGCTCGTAGCGCTCCTTCAGGGCCGCGATGCGGTCAGAGGGGCTCAGCAGCTTGGACAGGGAACGGTCATGGTTCAGGGTGGCGATGATGTAGGAAATGTACTTGGACATATCCGCCTCGATGAACCAGGGCGCGGCCTGCAGCTCGGGGGTGCGGTAGGTCAGGTTGGTGGAGATCACGCCGTCAATGAGACCTTCCTCATACGCCTTGTTGTACAGCTCCAGGCCGTTGGTGAACAGGGGGAAGGTGACCGCCGCAAAGATGCGGTTGGCGTTGCGCTTCTTGAGGTTGCGGGCCACGTCGATGATGCTTTCGCCGGAGGACAGGATGTCGTCAGCGACGAACACGTCCTTGCCGTCCAGGTCGTTGCCCATGTACTCGTGGGCGACGATGGGGTTGCGGCCATTGACGATGCGGGTGTAGTCACGGCGCTTGTAGAACATGCCCATGTCCACGCCCAGGACGGACGCATAGAAGATATTGCGATCCAGAGCGCCCTCGTCGGGGGAGACGATCATCAAATGCTCCTTGTCCAGCTGCAGGGTCTTCTCCTTCTTCAGCAGGGCCTTGAAGATCTGGTAGGAAGGCATCACGTTTTCGAAGCCGCCCTCGGGAACGGCGTTCTGCACGCGGGGATCATGCGCGTCAAAGGTGATGAGGTTGTTCACGCCCATGCGCTCCAGCTCCTGCAGCATCAGTGCGCAGTCCAGAGACTCGCGGCTGCTGCGGCGGTGCTGACGGCCGCCGTAGAGCATCGGCATGATGACTGTGATGCGCTTGGCCTTGCCGCCCACAGCAGCAATGGTGCGCTTCAGGTCCATATAATGATCATCGGGGGACATGGGAACCTTCTGGCCGTACATATCGTAGGTGCAGTTGTAGGCGCCCACGTCGCAGAGGATATACAGATCCAGGCCGCGGACGGAGTCCTTGATCAGGCCCTTGCCTTCGCCGTTGCCAAAGCGCGGGCAGCTCGTGCGGACGAGGAAGTCCTCACGGTCCATACCGGGAGCGGTGGTCATGTCGCCGGGCATGGTGGTAGCCTCAGTATGCTTGCGCCACTTCAGCAGCCACTGGTTTACCTTACCAGCGAGCTCCTCGGTGCCGCGCATGGCGATCAGGCCCAGCGGGCCCACGGGAGTGGTCAGAAAAGATTCCTCATTCCAGGTGCTCACGAAATCAGTCACGCCGAATTACCTCATTTCGCATTGTCATCCGTCACGGCCCTGAGGCCGCGCTTGACCTGTCTGGTCGCACGGTTGCTTATCGTAAAACAGATGGGACAGAGATGGTCCACCATGTATTATACATGATTTTGGCCGTTATGAAAAGGGGTAAAATTAGAAATGACGAACGTTTTTTGCCACTCCGACAAAATGGTTGACTTTCTGCCGTTTTGACACATGGAGATGGGCGATATCATTCGGGATTCGATTGAAAAAAGCCGAATATTCCGCCGAAATCCCGCTGGAAGACGCAGAAATGAGGGCTGACTGCTGAAAACGGGCTGCCGGGTGGTATTACGAGCGGCGTCTGCCCCTGGCTGCAACCGCGAATACCGACATCACCGCTGTCAGCGCCACGCCGGCGTACAGACCCAATTCGCCGATGGCAAAGGACAATTCGTCCGCGCTGACCCGGCTGCAGTAAAGCGTGCTGGACAGCCAATGGGCGACGCCGGTTGCCGCAATCAGGTTTGCACACAGGAGCACCAGCGTCCAGCGGCTGCCGGACGCCTTGTCATTCAGCCAGATCGTGCCCACCTGGATCAGCAGATACGCGCCCCACACGGGCCCGCCGCCCCGGTAGGTCAGCCAGGCAAAGGGCACCAGCGCCCAGTTGGCCAGCAGGGCGAGCCAAAATTGCCATCGACGCAGATCATTCCGAGTGTTACCACCCATACTGCACATCCTCCTCCTGTTCGCCCCTGCGCCAGTCATCCGGCTTGCAGGTGGCAAGGTAGATGTCCTCAGCCAGGCAGCCTTCCGGCAGACGCAGGGCCGTCGACCAGCGACCATCCGCCGCCGGGGCGTACAGCGCCATTTCCTTCACCCGCCAGCCGTCCCTGTATAGGTCGGCCGTGAGGCTCAGCTGTGTGCCGTCGTGCTGTTGGAGAATGATGGTCAACAGAAAGCTCTCCTGCATGCGCATCGCCGGCAAGGCTCCGCCCGACCAGGCTGCGCCCTGCATCGTCATGGACACATTCTGATAATGGGAAATCAGCAGATCATTGTGCCATTCCAGCGACAGACTTTCCCCCATGGGGACAAAATGGCACAGCATCAGCAGTCCGTCGGGGCGGCGCAGCACCGCGAAGGCGAAATATTCGCTCCAGTCGACGAGGGGGACGCCGTCCTTCTCTGCGACGACGGAGCCTGCCAGGGTAGTGTCTGCGAGGGCTTCCTCGCAGGCGCGGGCAAATTCCGCAGGCGTGGCGTTGAACAACGCCGGCGCAAAGGCGGGCGGCGCATCCGCCATTGCCGTCCACGGCAGCAGGAGCATCAGCAGGATCGCAAGCAGTTTTTTCATATACACAACCACCTTTCACCTATAAGACGTATCAGGGGCGCAAAATATTCCATGTTGTGGCCATCTTACCACAGTCTGCGGGGGAAATCCACATATTCTTGCGGCATTTTGCATCTTGTGGTATTATGGTGCAAACAGCTGCAGGAGGAGAGGGGAATATGCGCATCATCTTCGTCCGTCACGGCCACCCGAACTACGAGAAGGACTGCCTGACCGAACTGGGCCACCGCCACGCGGAGGCCGCCGCCCTGCGCTTGCAGAACGAGGGCGTGGAGCGGATCTATTCCTCCACCTGCGGGCGCGCCTTCGAGACTGCCCAGCACCTGGGAGACCTCATCGGCCTGCCGGTGATTCCCTGCGACTTCATGCGGGAGATCTCCTGGGGCGATGTGGACGGCAAGCCCTACGAAAATGGCCATCCCTGGACGATCGCAGATGAAATGGTTGCCCGGGGCGAACCGCTGGTGGATGCCGCCTGGCGCGATCACCCGGAATTCCGACGCAACCGCCTGATGGACTGCTGCGACAAGGTCGCCGCCGGCGCGGACGCCTGGCTTTTTGGGCTGGGCTATGTCCGGGAAGGCTTATACTACCGTGTGAACGGCGGCGCGCCTAAAACCATCGCCGCCTTTGGGCACGGCGGAGAAACCGCTGCCATGCTGACCCACCTGTTCAACCTGCCTTACCCCTTCGCCTGTCAGGCTATGGGCCCGGACTACACCGGCATCACCATCGTGGACTTCCCTGACCGCCCCGGCGAGCTGGTGGCGCCGCGCTTCGAGCTGATGAACGATGCGCGCCACATCCAGGGCATGACGGTCAGCAATTTCTACGGCGCATAACGGAAAAAGCCAGTTTCCGCGCAATGTAAAAGAATTTTGACATGCTTTTTTCCTCCATGTCAAAGCTGCTTGATAGAAAAAGAGCTGGATTCCTGTATACTGAAGGTGCTTCGAAGGAAGCAGATCAAAGCGAGGTGAACAGCACATGGATATCGGATGCAAGCTCAAGCAGGCGCGCAATGAAAAGGGGCTGACGCAGGAACAGGCGGCCGAGTTGCTGAATGTCAGCAGACAGACGATCTCTAATTGGGAGAACAACAAGTCCTATCCCGACATCATCAGCGTCATCAACATGAGCGACATCTATGCCGTCAGCCTGGATCACCTCCTCAAGGAGGAAAAGACTGTGAAGCAGACCTATCGGGAATTCCTGGAAGAAAGCACGAACACCGTGAAGGCCAGGCAGAATCTGGGGAAGATCATCTTGCTGTCCACCTATTTCATTGTGTGGGTTGCGGCAATGCTGGTTTTCTGGCTGTTCAAGGGGCCGGAGACGGAAATGCTGGGCGTCGCCTTTCGCTGGATCCTGCTGCCGCTGCTCCTGCTGGCAGCCACCGCGACAGTCGCGAAGAACGACTACTGGGGCAAAGGGAACTGGCTGTGCGTCATCGCGGCAGCCATCACCTTCCTGACCATTCCCAGCACCGCATGGGTTCAAATGGCGGACACGGCAGCCTATACCTTCCGTTTCCCCAATTTCCCATATATGGCCGTGGGCATCGTGATTTCCGTTTGCGGCCTGACCGCGGGAACGATCTGGCGGAAGCTGGCAGCTCAAAGAACAAAGGAATAAGAAAAACGCGCCAGACTGTTGCATACACCCTGGCGCATTTGTGTGACAAAAGAGGCGGTTCCGCAAAACCAGTCATACTAATCAATGAGACTATCATAGCGGCTGCCGCTCAAGTCGCAAAGGAGCCCGTGCGGCGATTTTGCAGAGGATCGCTTCCGCTGAAGGCGGAAAATCAAAGCGATCCTCTGCAACCAGAGCCGCCCCGCATTGCAGCCGCTCGACCAACTCCACGGAGACAGGAGGGGGTCCGGGGGAAAGTCCACGTTGACTTTCCCCCGGCGGCTTTGCGCCGCTTTCGACGCGCGAAAGCGGCCTCCCAGCTGCAGTCTCAACAGCGTATTGCTGGTTGCACTCCGGCTGAAGCGACTGTGCGAATAAAAAGAATCCTGCCCAAAGGCAGGATTCTTTTCGCTTATTCGGTGTAGATCGGGTAATCCTTGCCGTCCCGCAGCATGACGGGAATGACGTCAATCGGCGCAGGCACGGTGACAGTTTGCCCGCCCTCGTACACCTTGCCGGTGTAGGCGTCCTTCCAGGTGCTGCCGATGGGCAGGTAGATGCTGCGCTCGGTCACGCCAGCCTCCATCACGGGAGCGACCAGCATGTCCGGGCCGAACATGTAGCAGTCCTCCACCTGCCAGGCCTGCTTGTCCTCCGGGAAATCGTAGAACAGCGGACGCATGACGGGCGCGCCGGTCTCGTGAGCATCCTTCATCAGCTTGCGCACATAGGGCCGGATGCGCTCGCGGATGAACAGGTACTTGCACAGGATGGGCGTGTTCTCCTCGCCGAAGGCCCAAACCTCGTTGTCCCGGCCGGAGGACATCTGGCGCACGCCGTTGCGGTACTCCTGCTCCCGCTCGTACCAGGGGGAGCGCTCGCCGTGCATGCGGAACACCGGGTTGAAGCAGCCCCACGCGAACCAGCGCAGCAGCAGCTCCTTGAAGGCGGGATCGGAGATGTCGCCGCCCATGAAGCCGCCGATATCGCTCGTCCACCAGGGAATGCCCGCCAGCTGCATGGACAGGCCCGCCTGCAGCTGCTCCCGCATGGCGCGGAAGGAGGAGTAGATGTCGCCCGACCAGGCCAGCACCGCGTACTTCTGGCTGCCGGCCCAGGCGCAGCGGGTCAGGGACATGATCTCCGTTTCACCCACGGACTTCAACCCGTCATAGAAGCCCTTGGCGTAGCCCACGGGGTAGATGTTGGAGGTCTGCAGCGCCGGGCCCGCGAAGTAGCGGTAGTTGTCAAACTCGTAGCAGCTGTATTCCGGCTCAGCCTCGTCCAGCCAGAAGCAGCGGATGCCCTTGGAGTAATAATTCTCCTTGCAGCGCTCCCAGACGAACTTCTGCGCGCCGGGGTGGGTGGCGTCGAAGTAGTGGGCCGCGCCCATCCAGGTGGATACGTCGGTGCCGCGGTCGGTGCGGACGATGTAGCCGTGATCCGCCATGGTGCCGAAGTTCTCGCTCTTTTCGTCAATTGTGGGCCACACGGAAACGACGGTCTCGACGCCCATTTCCTTGAGCTCCTTCACCATCGCGTCGGGATCGGGCCAGTCCAGGGGCTCAAACTTGAAGTCGCCCTGGCGGGTCCAGTGGAAGAAGTCCACCACGATGGCGTCCAGCGGCAGGCCCATGGCCTTGTGCTTGCGGGCGACGGTCATCAATTCGTCCTGGGTGCGGTAGCGCAGCTTGCACTGCCAGTAGCCCATACCGTATTCGGGCATCATGGGGGTGCGGCCGGTGGCGGCGGTGTAGTTGTACTCAATCTCCGCCGGGGTGTCGCCGCAGGTGATGTAGTAGTCCAGCTTCTTGGTGGAGCGGGCCTTCCACTCGGTGCGGTTGGTGGCGAAGGTGGCGGTGCCGATGGCCGGGTTGTTCCACAGGAAGCCGTAGCCGCGGCTGGAGATGAAGAAGGGCACGCTGGCCTGGGAGTTGCGGTGGCACAGCTCAAGGGTGGAGCCCTTCTTGTTCAGGTGCTTGTCCTGATACTGGCCCATGCCGAAGATCATCTCGTCGTCGTAGGCCTCGAACAGCGCGGTGAGGGCGAAGTCCGTGGTGCCGGGGATGGGCTTCAATTCGCGGGCGGGGATGCGCAGGGAGGTCGAATACCGGTTGATGCGGTTGCGGTTGCGCCAGTATTCCTCGGTGAGGAGCTCGCCCTTCTGGTTCCAGAAGGAGAGCCAGCCCTCCTCGTTGATCTTCACCGTCAGCTTGCCGTTGGTGATCGTATACACCTTGCCCGTTTGATGATAATGAGCGTACTCCTCGGTCTTGTACCAGGGGTCGGTGGTGTCGATCTCCTCCACGGTGACGACGGGGGTGATCTCTGGCATTTCCTCCGTCAAAGCCCAGTCGTGGGCATCCATCTCCGGCTCGCCGGTCATGCGGATGCGGAAGCTGTCCTTGCCCCAGGGGTCGATCCACAGCTGAGTGATGCCGCTGTGGATGATCATGCGGGTGCCTTGCTGTTCAACTCTCATGGTGAATCCTCCTGTATGCCATACAATAGTCCGCTGGATCCCGTGGCGAGGAAGAAGCGCCCGAAAACGCGCTTGTCCCCGTCGATGGAATGGATGCGGCCGTACATTTGCTTGTCGGTGTTGATGCGCTCAACAGTGGCGCATTCGTCGAAGGTGCGGAAGAAACCGTACTCGCCGTCGATGGTGCCGTTGAAGTAGATCGCCTTGGACTCGCTGGCGTAGTCGCCGCCGGGACGGCCCAGGCCGAGGCCCACGCAGAAGGCCTTGTCGCCCTCCTTAGTAAGGCGCTTGCCGGTGAATTCGTCCACAGCAGGGTCGTAGACCAGCTTCCACAGGCCCTCGCCGGTTGCGGTATAGATGACGCCGGGCTCGCCCGCAGCAACGCGGATCTCCGTCTGGTCGGCGCAGTCCACCTTGCCGAAGTGCACCGCAGGGAAGTCCTTGGGCGCGGCCTTCTGCCGGAAGGTGTCGCCGCTGTCGGTGCTGACGTAGATTTCCCCCTTGTCGCCGAAGCCGTAGAACACATTCGTCATGCAGCGGTCGGCCAGGGGCTTCATCATGCCCTCGGCGGGCTGGCCCTGCATGTCCAGCACGGCGCTGCGGCGGAAGGTGCGGCCCTGGTCGTGGCTGACGATCAGGTTCCGCGCGTGCAGGAAGATGCGCTCCGCCACGGCCCAGACATAGCTGCTGCCGTCAGCGCTCATGGCTACCCAGCCCGCGTTGGTGTTGGGGCGCTCGATGCGCTTCAGCAACGCGTCCAGGTCGTCGCCCAGGCCCTGCGGAGTAGGGAGACGATGCCAGCTTTGCGCGCCGTCGCGGCTGACGATGATGCCGCCCAGCGTCCGGCCCGTCCAGTTGCCGCGGGCCGCCACGATGATGTGGTCGGGATCAGCATCCGGCCAGTCGCAGCTCAGGCAGGTGATCCAGCGGTCGCCGTGCGCGTTGGCGACGGTGTTTTCGCAGTGCCTGTCCACGTCGGTGAAGGCGAATGCGCCCAGATCGCCGATCATGTCCAGCACCTGTACGCGGCCCGATGCAGGTGCGTGCACATTGATGTGCACGGTCTCCTCCATGCCGTCGCACCAGTCCTGCCAGACGACCACGTCATCCGTCAGGTTCTGCGTGCGGAAGACGCCCGTGCCGGTGTTGAACCAGGCGGTGTCCGGGCGGTGGGGGTCGATCTTCACGTCCGTCATCCAGTGGACGAGGCTGCCGCCGTTGTACTCCGGACGCATGTAGCTGAGCCGGAAATCCAGCTTGCCCGTGTGCAGACCATGCAGGATGGTCGTCCACGTCTTGCCCTGATCGCGGGAGAGATAGATGGCGTCGCCGTCCTGGTGCTGCCGATGGATCGTGGCGGTGATGAGCATGCCGTGCTTCGCGTCCATGGCGGAGAAGCCCCAGTTGCCGCGTTCAGGGGTGACATCCTCCGGCAGCCCTAACGACGTACCATCAAAGCGATACCGCGCCACCCGTCCGCAGGAGCAGTCGCCGCAGTCGCAGGTGTAGCCCTTGTCGACGTTCTGGCTGCGCGGGCCGTTGGCGGAGAAGCTGACGTACAGGTATTCCTCGTCGAAGGCGCAGCGCTGTGCCACCAGCCCGTGGAGCTGGCTGCCCTCGACGGGCACATATTCCGGCTGGGGGACGGGCGCGAAGGTCACGCCGCCGTCGAAGGAGGCATACAGGCTGTTACCGCGCATGCCGTTTTCACGGAGAGCCAGCCCTTCCGTGCCGATGAGGAGCAGATCGCCCTTCTTCGCCGCGAAGGTGCAGCCGGTCTCGGGGAAGGATTCGACCTTCTGCCAGGTCGCACCTTCATCCGGGGAGCGAAACAGGCCGTCCTTCTGGCTGGCCAGCCACAGGGTTTCGCCGTCGGCCAGCAGCCGCTCGCCGGCACCGCGCCCGTGCAGGTTGCCGTGGACGAAG
Organism: Clostridia bacterium; assembly: GCA_045591175.1. GTDB lineage: Bacteria > Bacillota > Clostridia > Christensenellales > Aristaeellaceae > UBA11524. Next base: position 98,861 of record JAZNSI010000020.1, on the reverse strand, counting down.
CAGGGCAGCTCATGGCTGCGGAAGCTCCTGCCGTAGTCATCCGAAACGGTCAGCTTGCCCTTGCTGTCCGGCCCCCAGCTGCCGCTGGCAACGTAGAGCCTGCCGGGGTTCTCGATGTCCAGCGCGGCGGAGATGGGGCAGCACTCCCGCCCGTCCACCGGGGACACATGGTCGATCAGGCTGATCCAAGTCTGTGCATCATAATCAAAGCGGTACATGCCGCCGATGTCGGTGCGGCAGTACATCACCCGGGGATCCGTCGGGTGGAAGAAAAAGCCGGTCACATAGCCGCCTCCGCCGATGGGCAGGTGGCGGTAACGATAGGGGATGGAACGGATAAAACCACGCTCCTTTGTATATGGTTGGACGCAATGCATAGGGATATTATAGCATATCCGTCTGCCGCCGTACAGGGGGTAAATGTGAATTGTAACAATTCCGGCGGATGTATTGCAATCGGGCGGGCAACGCGGTAGAATCATGGAAGAATATTACGAAGGAGCTGCCCATGCGCCGAATTCTTGCTTTGCTGCTGATGCTTTTCAGCCTTGCCGCCCATGCGGAGGAGGCGTCGCCCACGGAAGCGCTGGACGCCTATACCGTCGCCCGCTTCCAGGCCCGCGACGTCGTGGGCGGAGCAGTCATCATCGCCCGGGACGGCAAAATCCTTTACGGCTACGACTTCGGCTACAAGAATGCCTCCCGCACCTGGCCGGTTTCGCTGGACACCTGCTTTCATGCGGCCTCGGTGACCAAGATGGTCAGCGCCATCGGCCTGATGCAGCTGCTGGAGGAGAAGAACATCCCCCTGGACACCCCGGTGAAGGACGTCGTCGGCTTTCAGGTGGTGAACCCCGCCTTCCCGGAGGAGGATATCACCATCCGCCAGGTGCTCAGCCATACTTCCTCCATCAAGGAGACCCAGTACCTCAAGCCCAACTGGGAGGCGCTTCGGGCGGAGAACAACTACTTCTCCATGCGGAAGGCTCCCGGCACGGCCTATGAGTATTCCAACCTTAACGGGGGACTCATCGGCGCGATGATCGAAGCCCTTTCCGGACAGAGCGTCAACACCTACATGCAGGAGCATGTTTTCGTACCCCTGGGGATCAACGCTGCCTATCATGCCGCGCTATTGCCCGACCAGTCGGACATTTCCGCCAAGCTGAAGAAAAACGGCACCATCTACCGCAGCGCCGCCAAGGAGATCGAGACCTTCGACGAGTATGATGACTCCGTCAATCCCCGCGCCCACACAAACATCACCTCCGGCGGATTGTACATCAGTCCCAATGGCCTGATCCGCATTGCGATGATGCTGGAAAATGGCGGCGAGCTGGACGGCGTGCGCATCCTCCAGGAGGAAACGGTACGGCTGATGATGGCGGAGCAGCACCTGATGGAGGGAAGCTCCGTCAAGGCGGAAAGCCCCTATGGCCTGTGCCTGAACCGGGTGGAGGGACTTCCCGGCGGCACCTGGTACGGACATCAGGGCCGCTGGCAGGGTTTGTCCAGCAACGCCTATTTCCAGCCTGATACGGGGCTGTGCGTGGTGGTCTTTGCCAACGGATACAGTGCCAAAACCGTCGACGGGGTGGTGAGCATCGCCCTTGCCTTTATGGAGAAGGCGCAGGAATTTCTTCCGGCAGGGGAGGAATGAGCCCTGCGAAAAGCAGCTGCGGAGCGATCTTCCGCGGCTGCTTTTATGATGGTGCACAGGGTGTTGATTTTCTGCACATAATATGATATTATTTTAACGAAAATAACGCATGTTTGGGGATGATGAGGCATGAACATTCTCCATATGAAATACGCGGTGGAGGTGGCCCGGGCGGGCTCGCTGAACAAAGCGGCGGAGCGCCTGTATGTGGCGCTGCCCAATGTCAGCCGCTCCATCAAGGAGCTGGAGGCGGATCTGGGCATCACCATCTTTGACCGCAGCGCCCGCGGCATGACCCTCACGCCCGAGGGCGAGGAGTTCATCGGGTACGCCAAGGGCATCCTGCGGCAGATCGAACAGGTGGAGCGCCTCTACAAGGACGGCGCGCCCGGCAAGCAGAAGTTCTCCATCTCCGTGCCCCGCGCCTGCTATATCTCCGACGCCTTCGCCCAGTTCTCCAAATCCCTCACCGATGCGCCCACAGAGATCGTCTACAAGGAGACCAACTCCAAGCGCACCATCGAGAACATTCTGGAGCACGATTACAAGCTGGGCATCATCCGTTATGCGGAGAATTATGACAAGTATTTCAAGGCCATGCTGGAGGAGAAGGGCCTCACCTGCGAGCTGGTGACGGAGTTCTCCTATGTGCTGATCATGAGCCGCGATTGCCCGCTGGCGCAGAAGGAAAACATCACCTTTGACGACCTGAGCGGCTATATGGAGATCGCCCATGCGGATCCCTACGTGCCCTCGCTGCCCATGGCCAAGGTGCTCAAGGAGGAGCACCCGGACAATATTGAGCGGCGCATCTTCATCTTCGAGCGGGCCAGCCAGTTCGAGCTGCTGTGCGAGAATCCCCAGACCTTTATGTGGGTGTCGCCCGTTCCCAGCGATATGCTGGAGCGATTCGGGCTGGTGGAACGCCGGTGCGAGGAGAACAAGCGCGTCTACAAGGACATGCTTGTGTACCGCAAGGGCTACAAGCTCACCGGGCTGGATCAGCAGTTTATTACCGCTCTGTGCGAGGCCAAGCGCAAGCATCTGTGATTTGGTGACTATTTGACCATACATTCCATTGGTTATCGGGAATGATAATACCTGTTGATGTATTTCGTAATACCCATTTCCTGATTTGTTTGTTAAAATATTAACGTACCCAGAGGTGCAGTACTCCGCGCGCCATCCGCTGGCAGCGCGATTGATTCAAGGAGGAGAAGTGTGATGGAAACGAAAGTGTACGACATCATTGACGGCGTGGAGAAGCTGGAGGCGGCCATCGCCCGCACCCGCAAGGCCCAGCAGATCTTCGCGACTTATACCCAGGAGCAGGTGGACAAGATCTTCCTGGCTGCTGCCTCCGCTGCCAACAAGGCCCGCATCCCGCTGGCCAAGATGGCTGTGGAAGAGACCGGCATGGGCGTTGTTGAGGACAAGGTCATCAAGAACAACTATGCTGCTGAATACATCTACAACGCCTACAAGGATACCAAGACCTGCGGCGTGATCGAGGAGGACAAGGCCTACGGCATCCAGAAGATCGCCGAGCCCATCGGCGTTATTGCCGCCGTCATCCCCACCACCAACCCCACCTCCACCGCGATCTTCAAGTGCCTGATCGCCCTGAAGACCCGCAACGCCATCATTATCAGCCCCCACCCCCGCGCCAAGGGCTGCACCATCGCTGCGGCGAAGCTGGTGCTGGAAGCCGCTGTGGCTGCCGGCGCGCCCGAGGGGATTATCGACTGGATCGACGTTCCCAGCCTGGAGATGACCAACACCGTCATGCGCGAGGCGGATATTATCCTCGCCACCGGTGGCCCCGGCATGGTCAAGGCTGCTTATTCCTCCGGCAAGCCCGCCCTGGGCGTCGGCGCGGGCAACACCCCCGCCATTATCGACGACAGCGCGGATGTGCTGCTGGCGGTCAACTCCATCATCCATTCCAAGACCTTCGACAACGGCATGATCTGCGCCTCCGAGCAGAGCGTGATCGTCATGGAGAGCCAGTACGAGGCCGTCAAGGCGGAATTTGCCCGCCGCGGCTGCTACTTCCTCAAGGGCGACGAGATCGACAAGGTGCGCCACACCATTATCATCAACGGCGCGCTGAATGCGAAGATCGTCGGCCAGAAGGCCACCCGCATCGCGGAGCTCTCCGGCGTGAAGGTTCCCGAGGGCACCAAGATCCTCATCGGCGAGGTGGAGAGCGTCGAGCTGAGCGAGGAGTTCGCCCACGAGAAGCTGTCCCCCGTGCTGGCCATGTACAAGGCGGCCACCTTCGAGGAGGCTCTCGATAAGGCTGCCCAGCTGGTTGCTGACGGCGGCTACGGCCACACCTCTTCCATCTACTTGAACACCATCACCGCCAAGGACAAGCTGGACGCCTTCGCGGCCCGCATGAAGACCTGCCGCGTGCTGGTGAATACCCCTGCCTCCCACGGCGGCATCGGCGACCTGTACAACTTCAAGCTTGCTCCCTCCCTGACCCTGGGCTGCGGCTCCTGGGGCGGCAACTCGGTTTCCGAGAACGTGGGCGTGAAGCATCTGCTGAATATCAAGACGGTCGCTGAAAGAAGGGAAAATATGCTGTGGTTCCGTGCGCCTGAAAAGGTCTACATCAAGAAGGGCTGCCTGCCCGTGGCTCTGGACGAGTTGAAGAACGTGATGGGCAAGAAGCGCGCCTTCATCGTCACCGACACCTTCCTCTACGAGCACGGCTACACCAAGCCCATCACCGACAAGCTGGACGAGATGGGCATCGTGCACACCACCTTCTTCGATGTGCAGCCCGATCCCACGCTGCTGAACGCCAAGAACGGCGCGGCCCAGATGGCGGCCTTCAAGCCCGACACCATCATCGCCCTGGGCGGCGGCTCCGCGATGGACGCGGCCAAGATCATGTGGGTGCTGTACGAGCATCCCGAAGCCGACTTCATGGACATGGCCATGCGCTTCATCGACATCCGCAAGCGCGTGTACACCTTCCCGAAGATGGGCGAGAAGGCCTACTTCATTGCGATCCCGACCTCTGCCGGCACCGGCTCCGAGGTGACCCCCTTCGCCGTCATCACCGACGAGAAGTCCGGCGTGAAGTACCCCCTGGCCGATTACGAGCTGCTGCCCAACATGGCCATCATCGACACCGACTTCCACATGTCCGCGCCCAAGGGCCTGACCGCTGCCTCCGGCATCGACGCTGTCACCCACGCGCTGGAAGCCTACGCCGCCATGCTGGCCACCGACTACACCGACGGCCTGGCCCTGAAGGCGCTCAAGACCATCTTCCAGTACCTGCCCCGTGCCTATGAAAACGGCCAGACCGACATCGAGGCCCGCGAGAAGATGGCCAACGCCGCCACCATGGCCGGTATGGCCTTCGCCAACGCCTTCCTGGGCGTGTGCCACTCCATGGCGCACAAGCTGGGTGCGTTCCACCACCTGCCCCACGGCGTCGCCAACGCGCTGATGATCGAAGAGGTCCTGCGCTTCAACGCCGCCGAGGCTCCTGCCAAGATGGGCACCTTCTCCCAGTACGACCATCCCCACACCCTGGCCCGCTATGCTGAGGTCGCCGATTACCTGGGCGTGAAGGGCAACACCGACGAGGAGAAGCTGGAGGGCCTGATCGCTCTGGTGAACGAGCTGAAGCACAAGGTCGGCATCAAGGACACCATCGCCGAGTACGGCATTGACGAGAAGGTCTTCCTGGACAACCTGGATGAGATGGTCGAGCAGGCCTTCGACGACCAGTGCACCGGCGCGAACCCCCGCTACCCGCTGATGAGCGAAATCAAGCAGATGTACCTGAACGCTTACTATGGCAAAAAGAATTGACGAGGGAAAAGGAGGAGAGTATAATGAATCTTGACCGTGTGATTGCCGTTCGAAACAAGAAAACAATCTACCGCGACGGAGACCGCTGCATCAAGGTGTTCAGCGAGGACTACTCCAAGGCGGACGTGCTCAATGAGGCGCTGAATCAGGCCCGCATTGAGGAAACCGGCCTGAATATCCCCGCCGTCCTGGAAGTCACCATGGTGGACGGTAAGTGGGCCATCGTGTCCGAGTACATCAAGGGCAAGACCCTGGCGCAGATGATGCAGGAGGAGCCCGCGAAGAAGGACGAGTACCTCGAAATGCTGGTGGACATCCAGCTGCAGGTGCAGAGCAAGACCTGCCCCATGCTGGGTAAGCTCAAGGACAAGATGAATCGCAAGATCAGCATGTCCGAGCTGGACGCCACCACCCGTTACGAGCTGCACACCCGTCTGGAGGGCATGCCCAAGCACAAGAAGGTCTGCCACGGCGACTTCAACCCCTCCAACGTCATCATCACCGAGGACGGCACGGCCTACATCCTGGACTGGGCTCATGCCACCCAGGGCAACGCTTCCGCCGATGCGGCGCGTACCTACCTGCTCTTCTGGCTGAACGGTGACATCGACGGTGCGAAGAAGTACCTCGACCTCTTCTGCAAGAAGAGCGACACCGCCAAGCAGTACGTGCAGAAGTGGATGCCCATCGTGGCTGCTTCCCAGTCCGTGAAGGGCAACGAGAAGGAGCGCGAGTTCCTGCTGTCCTGGGTCAACGTTGTGGATTACGAATAAGAACTTTTTGCCTGCCCCCGGCGCGATTTGTGCACCGGGGGAGGCTGAATGTAAGGGAGGACAAAAGAAATGAAGGTTACTGTTTGTATCGGCAGCTCCTGCCACATCAAGGGTTCCCGTCAGGTCGTCACCCAGCTGCAGAAGCTGATCGCGGAAAACAACCTGGGCGATCAGGTGGAACTGGGCGGCACCTTCTGCATGGGTCAGTGCCAGAAGGGCGTCTGCGTCACCGTGGATGGCGAGTTCTTCTCCGTCACCCCTGATACCGTCGCTGATTTCTTCCAGAAGAACGTCAAGGAAAAGGTGTAAGGCATGATCATTCAGATTTGCGTGGGCAGCTCCTGCCACATCAAGGGCTCTGCCGAGATCGTGGAGCTGCTGCAGGCTGCTGTTGCCGAGCATCATCTTGAAAGCGAGGTCACCCTCGCGGGGAGCTTCTGCATCGGCAAGTGCAACCGCATCGGCGTCACCGTGCAGGTGGACGACGAGGTGCATACCGGCGTGACCAAGGAGGACTTCAAGGAGTTCTTCCAGAAAAATGTGCTCGCCAAACTCCGGTAATTGATATATGTTTCATTGGCAGACGGGGCTGAAAAGGGCGTCGTCTGCATGTCCGTTTTAGAAAAAATACGTCAGTGAAAGGAAGTAGCAGTCGATGAACTGTCTGACACTGAAGAAGTCCAACTGCATGAATTGCTACAAGTGCATCCGCCACTGCCCTGTGAAGGCGATCCGCTTCTCCGGCGGTCAGGCGCATATCATCAACAATGAGTGCATCCTGTGCGGCCAGTGCTTCGTGGTATGCCCGCAGAACGCCAAGGAGATCGTCAACGAGACGGAGAAGGCCAAGGTGCTTCTGCAGTCCGGCGATCCGGTGATCGTCAGTCTTGCGCCCTCCTTCGTGGCGAATTATCCCGGCGTCGGCATCGGTGCGATGACCCGTGCCCTGAAGAAGCTCGGCTTCTACGACGTGGAGGAGACCGCCATCGGCGCTACCATGGTCAAGACGGAGTACGAGCGCATGCTCAAGGAGGAAGCACGGGATGTCATCATCACCTCCTGCTGCCATTCCATCAACTTGCTGATCCAGAAGTACTATCCTGCTGCGCTGGAGTATCTGGCGGATGTGGTCAGCCCCATGCAGGCCCACTGTCTGGATATCAAGCGGCGCAATCCCACTGCCAAGACCGTTTTCATCGGCCCCTGCGTCGCCAAGAAGGACGAAGCGGCGTACTATGGCGACATCGTGGATGCGGTGCTGACCTATGAGGAGCTGACCCGCTGGCTCAAGGAAGAAGGCGTCGAGCTGGAAAAGGAAATGGACGAGGAAGAATGCAGCCGCGCCCGTTTCTTCCCCACCACCGGCGGCATTTTGAAGACCATGGCCCAGGATCAGCCTGAGTTTACCTACATTGCGCTGGACGGCGTGGAAAACTGCATCGCGGCGCTGAAGGAGATCGTGGCCGGCAAGGTGCACAAGTGCTTCATCGAGATGAGCGCCTGCGTGGGCAGCTGCGTGGGCGGCCCCATCATGGAGAAGTACTCCTCCTCCCGCATCCAGGATTATCTGGCTGTGGCGGATTTCGCGGGTGAGAAGGACTTCGTCGTCGACCAGCCCGATCCGCTGGAGCTGAAGAAGGGCTTCAACAGCATCGCCCAGAAGGCGGTGGAGCCCACTGAGGCGGAGATCTACAGCGTGCTGCGCCAGATGGGCAAGTTCCGCCCCGAGCAGGAGCTGAACTGCGGCTCCTGCGGCTACAACACCTGCCGTGAGAAGGCCATCGCCATCTGCCAGGGCAAGGCGGAGATCTCGATGTGCCTGCCCTACCTGAAGGACAAGGCGGAATCCTTCTCCGATACCATTGTGGAGAACACCCCCAACGGCCTGATCGTGCTGAACGAGAAGCTGGAGGTCCAGCAGGTCAACGGCGCGGCCCGCCGCCTGATGAACATCCGCTCGGCCTCCGACGTGATGGGCGCCCACGTGGCCCGCATTCTGGACCCCGAGGTGTTCCTGACCGTGCTCAACACCCGCCGCAACATCCTCAGCCACCGCGTTTATCTGGCCGAGTACAAGCGGTATGTGGATCTGGCCGTCATGTACGATTATGACTCCCGTTTGCTCATCGGCATCATGCGCGACGTGACCGAGGAGGAAACGGCCCGCGAAAAGAAGGAAGACATCAGCCAGAAGACCATCGAGGTAGCCGATAAGGTGGTTGAAAAGCAGATGCGCATCGTGCAGGAGATCGCTTCCCTGCTGGGCGAAACCGCAGCGGAAACCAAGATCGCCCTGACCAAGCTGAAGGAGTCGATCATCAATGAATGACCTTTGCGCTGATATCGGCTACAAGAGCATCAACCACGTCGGCGAGCAGCTGTGCGGCGACCATGTGGACATTGTGGAGCCGGACGAGAACTCGACGGTGATCGTGCTGTCCGACGGTCTGGGCAGCGGCGTGAAGGCCTCCATCCTGTCCACGCTGACCTCCAAGATCTTCTCCACCATGCTGGCTGCCGGCCTTCCCCTGGAGGACTGCGTGGAGGCGGTCGCCCAGACCCTGCCGGTCTGTTCCGTACGCGGCGTGGCGTACTCCACCTTCACCATCATCCATCTCAAAAACAACGAGACCGCGGAGATCATCCAGTATGACAACCCGCAGCTCATCCTCATCCGCAACGAGAAGAATTTTGATTACCCCAAGATCGAGATGAACATCGGCGGCAAGAAGATCCTCAAGTCGGTCATCAGCCTCCGGGAGAACGACATGTTCATCGCCATGTCCGACGGCTGCCCCCACGCGGGCATCGGCATGGCCTACAACTTCGGCTGGAAGCGGGAGGACATCATCGACTTCATGGAGACCCTGGCCCCCGTGGGCTACACCGCCAAGACCCTGGCCACCATGCTGGTGGACGAATGCGACGAGCTCTACGGCCATGCCCCCGGCGATGACGCCACCGCCTGCGTGGTGCGCATCCGCAAACGCGAGCCGATGAACCTGCTCTTTGGCCCGCCCTTCAACCGTGACGACGCGGACCGGATGATGTCGCTCTTCTTCTCCAAGGCGGGCAAGCACATCGTTTGCGGCGGCACGACCTCCTCCATCGCAGCCAAGTACCTGGGCAAGCCCCTGCGCGCCAAGCTGGACTTCTCCTCCGACCTGCCTCCCACGGCGGAGATCGAGGGCGTCGACCTGGTCACCGAGGGCGTCATCACCATGAACAAGGTGGTGGAGTATGCCAAGGATTATCTGGGGGAGAACAAGTTCTACGAAGAATGGAGCATGAAGCGGGACGGCGCGTCCCAGATCAGCCGACTGCTCTTTGAGGAAGCGACGGATATCAACTTCTACGTTGGCCGCGCGATCAATCCCGCCCATCAAAACCCCGAGCTGCCCATCAACTTCAACATCAAGATGAATCTGGTGGAGGAGCTGTCAAAGTGCCTGAGGGAAATGGGCAAGCGCATCAAGGTGAGTTACTTCTAAGGAGAAAGATCATGAGAAAGTTCGACACGAAAGTACAGTATCTGAAGTACAAGGTGCTGCGCGAAGTCGCGCGCCGCGCCTGGGACGGCCTGACCGCGGAAGAAGTGCTGGACATCCCCAAGGCGATCGTTCCCGGCAAGGTGCCCACCATGCGCTGCTGCGTGTACAAGGAGCGTGCCATCCTCGGCGAGCGCGTGAAGCTGGCCATGGGCGGCGACAAAAACAATCCCAACATCATTGAGGTCATTGACATCGCCTGCGATGAGTGCCCTGCCGCCGGTTATGAGGTGACGGGCAACTGCCGCGGCTGTCTGGCGAACCGCTGCGAGGACGTGTGCAAGCGCAAGGCCATCTCCTTTGACCACCACCATGTGGCGCATATCGACAAGACCCTGTGCGTGGAGTGCGGCCAGTGTGCGAAGGTCTGCCCCTTCGGCGCGATCGTCAACCGCAAGCGCCCCTGCCAGAACGCCTGCAAGATCAAGGCTATCGACATCCGTGAGGACGGCGCGGCCCAGATCAATGACGACAAGTGCATCCAGTGCGGCGCCTGCGTCTATCAGTGCCCCTTCGGCGCGATCAGCGACAAGAGCTTCATCATGGACGTCATTGACATCATCAACAAGTCCGAGGGCAACAAGGCCTACAAGGTCTATGCCATCGTGGCGCCGGCGTTCTCCAGCCAGTTCAGCCATGCCAAGGTCGGCCAGGCCATCACCGGCATGAAGCAGCTGGGCTTCCACACCGTCATCGAGGCGGCCCTGGGCGCGGATATCGTGGCCATGTCCGAGTCCCGCGAGCTGGTGGAAAAGGTGGCCGAGAAGGGCGCGATGACCTCCTCCTGCTGCCCCGCCTTCGTGCGCTACATCAAGACCGCTTTCCCCGAGCTGGCGGATTTCGTCAGCCACAACATGAGCCCCATGGCGGCCCTGGCCAAGTACATCAAGTCCACCGACGCCACCGCGAAGGTCGTCTTTGTCGGCCCCTGCACCGCCAAGAAGGCGGAGCGTCAGCTGGAGGGTGTGAAGGAATATGTGGACGCCGTCCTGACCTTCGAGGAGCTGCAGGCCCTGTTCGACTCCAAGGAGATCGAGCTGACCGAGCTGCCCGAGGACGTGCTGGACAATGCGTCCTACTTCGGCCGCATCTTTGCCCGTTCCGGCGGCCTGTCCGAGGCAGTTGCGCAGGCGCTGAAGGAGCAGAACATCGACTTCGAGGCCAAGCCCGTCATCTGCAGCGGCATCGAGGAATGCCGCATGGCGCTGCTCAAGCTCTCCAAAAATCCCAAGATCCTGGGCGGCAATTTCATCGAGGGCATGGCGTGCCTGGGCGGCTGCATCAACGGCGCCGGCTGCCTGACCCACGGCGAGAAGAACAAGAACGACGTGGACAAGTACGGCCGCGAGGCGATGGAAAAGACCATCTCCGATGCGGTGTCCATCCTGCAGTAAAATGGCATAAGCAAAGGCGGTACGATGTAAATCGTACCGCCTGTTTATGTTCGTATGTGTTCTTACAGCTCCTTAACCACCTGGATGGCCACGCAACCGGGGCCGCCCTGGGTGGTGAACACGGGGGTCAGGGGGAGGATCTCCAGCGTGGCGTTGGCGAAGGCCTCGGTTAGCTGGGCGCGGGCCGCTTCCGCCAGACCGGGGGCCGCAGCATGCACCACATAGATGCGCCAGCCCTGCTCCACGCCCCACTCCTTCAGCTCCTTGATGACGTGCTTGATCGCCAGCTTGAAGGAGCGGCTGACGGTGCTCATCACCAACTGACGGCCATCCTTCGATTGGGTCAGCACCGGGGCCAGCTTGATGGTCTTACCCACCAGGGAGACCAGGGGGCTCAGGCGGGCGCCGCGGCGGAGATAGTCGAAGTCGGAGGGAATGAGGAAGCTCAGGTCGGTGTCCATCAGGGCATGCACCTTCGCCTTGATCTCAGCCAGGGTCGCACCGGCGTTGGCCATCTTCGCAGCGGCTTCCACCATGTAGCGGTGGGGGCCGCAGAGCGTACCGGTGTTGATGACCTCGATCTTGCCGTTTTCCACATTCTGCGCGGCGGCCACAGCGGTGGAATAGGTGCCGCTCAGGCCGTCCGCCATGGCGATGTTGAGCACCTCATCCTCGCCGCAGCCTTCGTACATGGCGATCACGTCGCCCAGCGCGGGCTGGCTGGAGGTGGGCATATGGCCCTGGCCGATGATGCCGACGAACTCGTCCAGCTGGATCTCGTCCAGTTCCTTGTAGGTTTTCCCGGCGATGGTAACGGACAGGGGGGCAACGTCAAAACCGGCGGCGCGGGCGGCTTTAGTGGAATACATGGTGGAGGTGTCTGCAACGATGCGAACCATGGGGAGTCTCCCTTCAAATGCGCGGGGCGCATGATTGTCAAAATGATCGGGTTTTAAAAAACCGCAACAGCAGATATAATAAACCACGGATTGCGTTTTTGTCAAGCGAATCATATCAACTTTGCGTGAACTTTGTTTGAACATGTCGGAAAATGCAGAAAGAAAGCAGCCCAAAGCGGCACGAACATTGCAATCTGCCTGGAAAATGCGTATAATTGAACATAACATTCTGCGAAAGAAGGGACTTGCATGAGCATTCTTGACCAGCTTTCCTCAGCGCCGCTGTACCTGATCACCGGCGCGATCATCCTCTACGTCGTGGCGATGAGCGTGTTCTTCCTCGTCCGTGCGTGGAAGGCGGGCGTTGCCATCGGCATGGACAAGGTGAAGCTCCGCCGCGCGGTGACCTCCTCCGTGACCTTCTCCATCCTGCCCAGCGTGTCGATCCTGCTGGGTGTGATCGCCCTGTCCGGCAGCCTGGGCATCCCGCTGCCGTGGTTGCGTTTGTCGGTGGTCGGGGCGCTGCACTATGAGACCAGCGTGGCGGATATCGCGTCCCGCGCCATCGGCCTGAGCGGCCTGAACGCGGCGGAGATGACCGCGAAGGCTTTCACCACCATCGCGCTGCTGATGACGGTGGGCATTATCTGGGGCGTGGTGTGCGTGGCGATCTTCGGCAAGAAGTACCATTCCAAGCTCCAGCGCACGGGCGAAAAGAAGTCCGGCGGCGCGAATTTCGGCGATATGGCCATGACCGCCATGTTCATCGGCCTGATCACCGCCTACATGGGCAGCTACATCGGTCAGCTGATCCAGGTGAAGGGCGGCGCGCTGGTCTGCACCGGCGAGTACCTGCAGTTGGTGGCGATGGGCTTCTCCGCCCTGGCGATGGGCGTTTTCAGCTACTTCGCTGAGAAAAAGAAGATGGCCTGGCTGGACAATTTCTCCATCGCGGGCAGCATGCTGGTGGGTATGGCCGCTGCTGTCATCTGCGAAATGATCTTTTAAGGAGGTGCGACCATGGAACAGAATCGTGAAGCCTACATGGCCAAATACAACGAGAAAACCCATTTCTACGGCCGCATCGGACTGTGGATCGGCATCATTCTGCTGCTGGCGGCGCCCTTCCTCTTCGGCGTTTCGCTGGACGCGATGCCCGACCTGGGCGCGTTCGGCAAGGGCCTTGCGCAGATCGCCATCATCTACATTCCCTCCTGCATCGTCGAGTTCCTGATCTACATGCCCATGCTGGGCGCCGGCGGAAGCTATCTGGCCTTCATCACCGGCAACCTGATCAACATGAAGATCCCCTGCGCGCTGAATGCCCGCGACATCGTGGGCACCGAGGCCGGCACGACGGAGAACGAGATCGTCTCCACGCTGTCCATTGCTGCGTCCTCGCTGGTGACGACGCTGGTGATCGCCGTGGGCGTGCTGCTGATGATCCCCCTGCGCCCGGTGCTGGAAGCGCCTGCCCTGCAGCCTGCGTACAACAACGTGGTGCCCGCGCTCTTCGGCGCGATGGCCTTCAAGTACTTCCGCCGCGGCAAGAAGCTGGTGGCCATCCCGCTGATCGTGATGACGGTGCTGTTCATCTGCATGCCCGGCCTGATCGGCAGCGTGGGCTTCCTGATGCTCATTTCCGGCGCGATCGCCATTGCGCAGGCGTTCTATGCATTCAAGGTCGGACAAGGTCCGACGAGCGCTGTCAACGCTGGCGTTGATGGCGCGAAGCCCTCAGCGGAGCATAAGCCCGATGAGGGCCGATAAGAAGGAGGTAGAGGCATGATCATCCTGTACATCGTCCTCGGCCTGCTGGCGGCGCTGATCGCCGCGCTGCTGGTCGCGGTTATTCGTACCCTCATGATGCCCCGCAAGCAGACCAGCTACGTCCCCTCCACGGATGAAAAGCGCATCAATGAATACGCGCAGAAGCTCTCCCGCATGGTGCAGGTGGAGACCATCTCCGACCGCAGCAAAGCCGAAGTGGAGAAGTTCCGCGGCTTCCACAAGCTGATGCGGGAGCTGTTCCCGAAGGTCTTTGCTGCCTGCGAGGAGATCGAAATCGACGGCAACCTGCTGCTGAAGTGGAAGGGCAAAACCGACAAGCAGCCCATCCTCCTGATGAGCCACATGGACGTGGTGGAGGCCACCGGCGAGTGGACCCACGCCCCCTTCTCCGGCGACATTGCCGACGGCAAGGTCTGGGGCCGTGGCGCGGCGGACACCAAGTGCAGCCTGATGGCCTTCTTCCAGTCCGTGGAGGAAATGATTGCCGATGGCTACACCCCCGAATGTGACGTGTACCTGGCGTCCTCCTGCACGGAGGAGATCGGCGGCACCGGTGCGCCCAAACTGGCAAACTGGCTCAAGGAGCACGGCGTGCAGCTGTTCATGCTCTGTGACGAGGGCGGCTCCATCATCCAGGATCCCCTGGGCGGCGTGAACGGCCACTACGCGGCGGTGGGCATCTTTGAAAAGGGCTACGGCGATGTGAAGTTCATCGCCCGCAGCAAGGGCGGCCACGCCAGCGCCCCCGGACGCAACACGCCCATCCCGCGCCTGGCGAAGTTCATCGCGGCGGTGGAGAAGAAGTCGCCCTTCAAGGTGCAATTCTCCCCGGCGGTGGAGGCCATGTTTGAGCGGCTCGCGCCCTATGCCGGGCCCTTCTACCTGCGGCTGGTGATGCACAACCTGTGGCTGTTCAAGCCAGTGCTGGGCAAGGTGATGCCTCTGATTTCCGCCCAGGCAGCGGCGATGCTCAAGACCACCATCGCCTTCACCATGCAGGAGGGCTCCCGCGGCTACAACGTGCTGCCCCAGGAGGCCAGCGTCTGCGCGAACCTGCGCTTCATCCCCCATCAGGGCACGGATGAGAGCATTGCCATCATCACCGACATGGCAAGCAAGTTCGGCCTGGAGACCGAGGTCATCTACAAGGGCTACCCCTCCAAATCGCTGGATCTCGAGGGCGAGGCTTTCGGCATCGTGCAGGACACCATTGGCAAGGTTTTCCCGGAGGTGTGCGTGATGCCCTACGTCGTCACCGGCGGCACGGACGCCCGCTTCTACGGCGAGGTCTGCGACAGCTGCGTGCGCTTCAGCCCGGTGCTTTACGGCCCTGAGCAGATGGCGGGCATGCACGGCCTGAACGAGAACATCGAAATGAACTGCCTGCCCCCGGCGGTGGATTACTACAAGGAAATCATCCGCGCGCAGGAAAAGCGGTAATTGCATAGCAACGCGCCATCCCCAATGTTCGGGATGGCGCGTTTTTGAATGGGCTCAATTGTTGGTTGAGGCGGTTTCGGCAAGGCGGGTGATACACAGGGGCTTTTCATATCCCGCAACCTGTGTTATAATAAGTAGAATATGATTCGGAAACAGAAGGGAGTCCCCCTGATGGCAAAGGAAAAAACGCTGTTTGCCTGTACTGCCTGCGGGTTTGAGACCGCCAAGTGGACCGGCAAATGCCCTGGCTGCGGCGCGTGGAACACGATGGAAGAAGCGACCCGCTTCATCGCTCCGGCGGCAGCGGGCAAGGCTGCTCCCAAGCAGCGCCCCGGCACCGGCGCGGCGGCGATGCTCCTTAAGGATATCCCCGAGGACGTGACCGTCCGCACCACCACCGGCGTGAGCGAGCTGGATCGTGTGCTGGGCGGCGGCATCGTCGAGGGCGCGCTGATGCTCATCGGCGGCGACCCGGGCGTGGGCAAATCCACGCTGCTGCTGCAGGTCTGCGCCAATCTGGCGAGATCTGGCAAGCGTGTGCTGTATATCTCCGGCGAGGAGAGCGCCAAGCAGATCAAGCTGCGCGCCAACCGCCTGGGCATCCGTGAGGAACAGCTCTACGTCCTGGCGGAAAACGCCCTGGACGCGGTGGAGGAAAAGCTGAACCAGCTCCAACCCGACGTGGCGGTGGTGGACTCCGTACAGACCATGTACCGCCCGGAGATGGCCTCTGCGCCCGGCTCGGTCAGCCAGGTGCGCGAGTGTACCAGCCTCATCATGCGCATCTGCAAGGAGACCGGTACGGCGATCTTCCTCGTCGGCCACGTCACCAAGGATGGCGCGATCGCCGGCCCCCGCATGCTGGAGCACATGGTGGACGTGGTGCTCTACTTCGAGGGCGACAAGATGCAGGAATACCGCCTGCTGCGTGCGGTGAAGAACCGTTTTGGCTCGGTGAACGAGCTGGGCGTGTTCCAGATGACGGACAAGGGCATGCAGGTGGTTTTGAATCCCTCCGAGCAGCTGCTGAGCCGCCGGGCAAAGGGCGCCAGCGGGTCGGTGGTGTTCTGCGGACTGGAGGGCTCCCGGCCGCTGCTGTGCGACGTGCAGGCGCTGGCGAGTACCAGCTACTTCGGTACGCCCCGGCGGACGGTGGGCGGCGCGGACGCCTCCCGCGTGGCCCTGCTGCTGGCGGTGCTGGAGAAGCGCGCCAATCAGAAGACCTACAATCAGGATGTGTATATCAACGTCGCCGGCGGCCTGGAACTCTCCGAACCTGCGGCGGATCTGGCGCTGTGCATGGCGGTGGTGTCCTCCCTCAAGGACATGCCCGTAGGCAGTGATGTTGCCGTCATGGGCGAAGTCGGCCTGGCGGGCGAAGTGCGCGCCATCCCCCAGTGTGACCGCCGCGTTGCAGAATGTCAGCGCCTGGGCTTCACCACCATCGTGCTGCCGCGGGAGAACATGAAGCGCATCGCCTGTCCCGAGGGCGTCAAGTTTGTGGGCGTGGACACGGTGATGCAGGCCATCAGCGTGCTGTTCTAATCGAAATACAGGAGTCATTTCCGTATGAAATCAAAGCTGTTGAAAAACCTTCTGCGCATCCTGCTGTATGCGGCGGGCGCGGGCGCAGGCTCGGCGATTGCGTTCCTGTGCGTGCAGGTGCATGACCTGACCAGCGACGCCCCCCTGGCGCTGTGGGTGCTGATCCTGCTCTATGGCGGCATGGGCGCCCTGGGCATCCTGGCGGCCCACCTGACGGCCCCGAAGCTGGTCGCCTGGTGGTCCGAAACGATGGCGGCGCTGGAAAAGCGCACCGAGACCCTCACCACCACCCAGCTGATCTCCATGGGTATCTGGCTGCTGGGCAGCCTGCTGATCGCCTCGCTCATCACGCAAATCCTGCACTTCCTGGGCGAGTCCATCTTTACCATGGCGGTGTCGGCGATCCTCTACGTCGTGCTGGGCGTGCTGGGCCTGACCATCGGCGCGCACCGCGCGGAGGACATGGCCTCCCTGATGGCGGAAGGCCGCGTCCGCAAGGGCGCAAAGGGCGCTCCGGCGAAGATGCTGGATGCATCCGTGCTGGTGGATGGCCGCATTGCCGCCGTCCACCGGACCGGCATGATCGACGGCGAGGTGCTCACGGCAGACTTCATCCTGGCGGAGCTGCAGGACATGGCCGCATCCCCCGATGCGGCGAAGCGGCTGCGGGGCCAACGTGGTCTGGATACGGTGAAGGCCCTGCCCCGGCTGCAGATCATCCCCACCGAAGGCCCAGCGCCCGCGGAGACCGATGTGGCCCTCATGGCCCTCGCGCGGGAGAAGAACGCTGCCCTCCTCACCGCAGATGCGATGATGCACAAGGCGGCCCGGGTGGCGGGGATTCCCGCCGTCAACCTGAACGACCTGGCTGTGGCCCTGCGCACCCTGACCGCCGCAGGCGATGTGCTCACCGTGCGGCTGAGCAAACCCGGCAAGGAGGCCCACCAGGGCGTGGGCTACCTCGATGACGGCACGATGCTGGTGGTCGAGGGCGGCGGCGAACACATCGGCGATACGGTGGCTGTGACCGTCACCAGCGTGCTGCAGACCAGCGCGGGCCGCATGGCCTTCGCCAGGCTGAACGGGGAGGACTGAGCGATGGAGCGCATCATCAAGCCCGCCTTTGCCGTCATCGGCATGGAAGGCTCCACGGCGGATGGCCGCGGCTTCATCCCTGCGCTGTGGGAGACGGCCAACAGCCGCTTCGGCGAGGTAGCCGCGCTGGCGAAAACCAATGAGGATGGCTCCCTGTGCGGCGTGTGGGGCGCGATGAGCGACATGAGCCGTTCCTTCCGCCCCTGGGAGGACGGATTCACCCGCGGGTTGTACCTGGCCGGCGTTGAGGTTCGCGACGATGCGCAGCCTCCCCAGGGCTGGGTCCGCTGGGACATCCCCGGCTTTGAGTATATCCGGGTGGAAAACAACGCCCCGGACGTCTTCCCACGCACGCTGAAAATGATCGCTGCTGAGGGCCTCACCCTTGCCGGTGCGGTACACGACTTCACTGACCCCGCCACAGGCAAATCGTACATGTGCTTCCCGGTACGGAAGCTTTGAACCCCGCCACCAATGAAACAGGAGGTATTCCCCCCATGAAGCTCAACGCAAAGCGCACTGCCCTGGTCGGTCTGGCATTCATGTCCATCAGCGCCTTCTGGCAGCTGTATGACTTCTCCATTCCGCTCATCCTCAAGGATACCTACAAGCTGGGCGACACCGCAGCCGGCGCCGTCATGGCGATGGACAACATTGTGGCGCTGTTCCTGCTGCCGCTGTTCGGCGCGCTGTCGGATAAATGCACGATGAAGATGGGCCGGCGCATGCCCTTCATGCTCTTTGGCGGATTCGGCGCAGCGGTGCTGGCGCTGAGCGTCCCCGGCGCGACGCAGTTCGCCAGCCTGCCGGTGTTCCTGGCGCTGCTGGCTGCGCTGCTGATCGTCATGGCAACCTTCCGTTCTCCCACCGTGGCGCTGATGCCGGACGTGACCCCCAAGCCCCTGCGCTCCAAGGCCAACGCCATCATCAACCTGATGGGCGCCATCGGCGGCGCGCTGATGCTGGCCCTGACCAACATCCTTCTGCGGGAGTATGTGGATGAAGCGGGCAACGCCGTCAGCGACTACACCTACCTGTTCATGACCGTGGCCTTCCTGCTGATGGCCGCGATGCTGGTGATCCGCTTCGTGATCCCAGAGCGCAAGCTGGCCGCGGAGACCGACGAGATCAACCGCCGCCTGGACGCGGAGAAGCCTGCCGCGCCGGTGACGAGCGCTCCCGCCCGCAAGCTGCAAAAGGCGGAGCTGACCTCTCTGGTGCTGATCCTGGCTTCCGTGAGCCTGTGGTTCATGGGCTACAACGCCGTTACCACTGCCTTCAGCAAGTACGCCATCGCCGTGTTTGAGGTGGAAAAGAGCACCGCTGCCAACTGTCTGCTGGTGGGCACGGTGGTGGCCATCCTCAGCTACTGGCCCGTGGGCGTGCTGTCCTCCAAGATCGGCCGCAAGAAGATGATCATGGGCGGCATTGCACTGCTGATGGTTGCCTTCCTGGGCGCGGGCCTGCTCAAGGAGCTGACCTTTGTGGCGTTCATCCTCTTCGCCCTGGTGGGCATGGGCTGGGCGTCCATCGGTGTCAACAGCTACCCCATGGTCGTTGAGCTGGCCTCCGGCAGCGATGTGGGCAAGTACACCGGCTACTACTACACCTTCTCCATGGCGGCGCAGGTGCTGACCCCCATCCTCTCCGGCGCGCTGCTGGAGCATGTGGGCTACTGGACGCTCTTCCCCTATGCCTTCGTGATGCTGACCCTGGCGATGCTCACCATGAGCCGCGTCAAGCACGGTGACAGCAAGCCGGAAGCAAGGAAGGGCATCGAAGCCCTGGATGTGGAGGACTAAGCGATGATGTGGATCGTGTGGGTGCTCCTTGTGCTGCTGATTCTCCTGCTGGCCTATGCATGGGCCATCCGACCCAATCTACCCAGACGGGATATTTCGCCTCTGCTGGGCGTTGACTACGCCCACCGCGGATTGTGGAACACCAATGAGCCGGGCGAAGAGAACCGTCCGGCAGACGACCTTCGTCCCGAGAACAGCCTGGCGGCCTTCCGCGCGGCGGTGGAAAAGGGCTACGGCATCGAGCTGGACGTCCACCGCACCCGGGATGGCGCGCTGGTCGTTCATCATGACGATAGCCTGAAGCGGCTCGCCGGCGTGGATAAGCAGATCGCCAGGTGCACGCTGAAGGAAGTGCGCGCGTGTAAGTTGCCCAACGGCGAACCCGTCCCCACCTTCGACGAGGTGCTGAAGGTGGTAGCCGGCCGCGTGCCGATGATCGTGGAGATCAAGGTGGAGGACGGCAACCACGCCCTGCTGGCCCGCGCGGTGTATGAGCGCATGAAGCGCTACGACGGCCCCTGGTGCCTGGAGAGCTTCATGCCCGGCGCGGTGAAGTGGTTCCGGCAGAATGCCCCGGAGGTCATCCGCGGGCAGCTGGCCTTTGACCATGCGGGCACGGGCAAGACGGCCTTCCTCTTCTGGCGGAACATCGGCATTGCCAGCATGCTGCAAAATTTCGCTTCCCGCCCGGACTTTGTGGCTTTTGAGGCCAAGTCGGTCAAGTGGCACACGCTGTCCATCCACCTGCTGCGGCTGATGAAGCCCTGGTTTGTGGCCTGGACGGTGCGCTCCCAGGAGGACATGGACAAGCAGCGCGGCAAGTGGGATCTGCAGATCTTCGAAAAGTTTGAGGCCCGCAAGTAAAATCGCATACGAATGCCCCCGGTCCGTGGTGGATCGGGGGCACTGTTTATTTCATGGTGGAAAACCGGAACACGCTGCTGTCCACGCGCTCAAGGCGCCACAGGCCATTCATGCTGACGCAATCGTCGCCGGAGATGACGTAGCCGAATTCGTCGTCCACCGCGCGACCGGTGATGAAGAATACATCATCCCCGCGCTTGCGCAGCCCCAGCAGATCGCGGTCATCCAGCATGTCGGTGATGGCTTCGGGCAGCGTGGCGGATCGTGCGGGCTTGTCGTAATCATGCAGGAGGAAGCTGCCGTCCGCCTGGGCGGAGACGTACTCGAAATCCGGCAGCGCGGCGAGGTCATCATAGGCGGATTGCCAGGTGCGGATGTCGGCCTCCAGCCAGGGATCGCTGCGGAGGGAGATGCTCGCCAGAATAAACGCCGCCACAAACAGCACGGCGACGGCCATCCAGCCGCCGATCAGCAGCCAGGCGAGGAAACGTCGGAATTTCATGGCAGCACCTCATGTGTCATGCTCGTAGTAGATGAACAGCCCGGTGTCGGGGTCGTAGAGGGCGCAGCGCCAGTTCATCGACCAGCATGCGCCGAGCTCCTGCATGGCGGCGGGGAAGCGGGCATCCGGAGTCGTGGGGGCGGCCTCCTCGGGATACATGCGGGCATAGGCGTCCACAAAGCTGCACCACTCGAAGTCAACGTCCGCCGCCGGATAGAGCGGCAGCACCTGGAAGAAAAGCTTGTCGTGCAGGACGCGGTATTCTGCGTGGGTGACGCTGCCTCTGTGCCGGTCGGCATGGGCGGCGATGGCCTTTTCCAGCGCAGGCCGCTGATCCTCCGGCACGATGAGGGCGTAATAAGTGCTGCCGTCCCCATGGAAGCCGCCGTGGGTCTCCATTTCATACAGGCAGCCAGCGTAAGGGACGGTCAGCCCGTTGGCGCGGACGCTGCCGGGCTTGGGCGCTTCGTCCTTGCGCAGACGGATGAACAGCCCGGTCTCCTGGTCGAAGAAGGCCATATCCTTTGCGGATTCAAACCATGCATCGAAGGTCGCGTCCGGCAGAAGGAAGGCTGCCTCCGCGGGGATGCGGGCGGCGTATTCTGCGGGGGAGAGGGCCTTCACATGCCAGCCATCGGTGGTGGCAATGGTCTTGAGCAGCTGCTGGCGGAGGATGGCGCTCTCGTCCAGGTTGTCGTATTCGATTAGGTCGAAAAGTAGCATGCTGTCGTCCACAGTGGTAATGTGATGGGGCGCATGCGCGGTGTAGGCGGACAGGTGGGCCGCCTCCAGGGCGGCAACGGCGGCATCGCTGCGCGACAGCCCATCCAGCATACCGGTTTTGCTGGCGATGAACAGCAGGATGAAAAACAGCACGCCCAGCACCAGTGGCGCAACGGCCGCGCCAACGATCACGACCATGGCAGCGTTAAGCAGCCAGTTCAGCGCCTTTTTCATGTTTTCGGCCTCCTTCAAGGTACACGAAACACACCTTCCGGAGGGTCGATTTTTTTCCGGTAGTCAGGCGTGTTCAGTTGGCTTTATGTCAGGCTTCGTCCGTTGCTTCGTCGGACTCTTCATAAACGAGGATATCGCCCGGCTGGCATTTCAGCACCCGGCAGATGGCCTCCAGCGTGGACATGCGCACGGCGCGGGCATGTCCGTTCTTGAGGATGGAGAGGTTCGCCATGGTGATGCCCACCCGCTGGCTCAGCTCCGTCAGGGACATCTTGCGCTTGGCCATCATCACATCCAGATCAACGCGGATCATACAACGCCCTCCTGTTCCTTTTCGATCGCCATGGCGTGGACGAGCAGCGCCTGCAGGATCTTCGCCGCAGCGGCCACCGCCAGGAAGAAGCCCGGCAGCAGCATCCGCTCGATCAGCACAAAACTATCGGCGCGGCCGCCGGCGATCAGGGCGCTGACAAAGGACACGCCCGCCAGGCCAACCATGCACCAACAGATGATGGACAGCGTATTTCCGGTGGAGGGGGTGAAGGCGGACTGCCCCTTGCGCAGCCGCAGACACAGCGCAATGAACGCGCCCCAGGCTGCCGTCCACAGCAGGATGCCCACGGCGGACAGCACGGTCACCGAGGCCTGTATCTGCATCCCCAGCGCGACGCCCAGGTACGCACCGGCAGCGATGGCCATGACGGCGGCGATCATCAGTAGGGTGAAGAGGAACTTCGGGTTAGAAAAAGGTTTTTTCATAGGACGCCTCCTCACACGGTCAGGTCGTTTTCGGTCTGCATGCTGAGGGCTCGGCGCATCAGCACCTGCACGGTGCGGACCATCGCGGCCAGCGTCAGCAGCATGAAGGGCAGCAGGAAACGCTCCACGGCGGGGGCGATGGCTGGCAGCCCGGACAGCAGGAAGGACACGACGCTGTCGCCGAAAAGCAGCGTGATCGCGCCGGCCAGCCCCATTGCTTTGGCGATGTTGCCCAGGGCTTTTTCGTTCTTTTCGCAGAACGCGGAGGCCTTCTTCAACCGCTGGCAAATGGCGATGGCCTCCAGCGCTGCGTAGATCAGGCAGACGCCTGCCAACGCATCCCGCAGGCAGAGCGCCCCGGAGCAGATCACGACGCTTAGCGTGTTGTCATGCTGGAGCATGTCCGCCTGCTCAATGTAGATGAAAAGCACATAGGCGGGCGTGAAGAAAAAGAACAGCACCACCAGCGCGGCAGCGATGCAGCACAGCTGCGCCAGGGTGAACAGCGCCTTGGGTCGTTTGGGGGTATTCATGGAGGAAGCCTCCCTTCGGATTTGTTGGGTTTATGATACCATGGCGTGTGGCGAATGTCAATGCGCATTTACTGAAAAACGATAATTTTTATCGCGCGTGGGAATAAAAAAGGAGCGGACGATGCCGCTCCTTCAAACAGATTACAGATCCAGGCTGGGGAACATCAGGGTCTGATCCAGCAGCTCTGCGCCAAAGTTGCGCACCAGGCGCACCTGGGGCTGGCTGGCGCTCATGATGCGGGCCTTCACCTCGGTCACGCCCTCCTGGCCCACGATGCCCAGGGCACGCTTCAGCAGATGCTTGCCCATGCCGCGCCGCTGGAATTCCGGCACGATGTACATGCCCACCAGCTCTGCTGCGTCGCTGCGGCCGGCGATGATGCATTCGCCCACCAGGCTCTGGCCGTACAGCAGTCCCCACACATGGAACACAGGGCTCATTTGCAGGCTCTGCAGGTGCTGCACGGTGATGTGGCTCAGGCCGTTGAGGCGCAGGCGCTCCACCAGGCCGGTCAGCTCCTGGGGCGTGTTGAGCGGAAGGGGAATGATGGAGCAGTTGAACATCTCTGCGCCGATGACCTCGGGGATGTGGAGCTTGACCAGATCCTCGGTGTTGCCCATGGTGAGGCCGTTATGCTCCAGGAAGGAGAGTTTGCGGGCGTCGGTGGGCGCGACAGAAGTGTACAGCCGGGCGGGTACGCCGGGATTGGACTCCCGCAGCTGACGGGCACGGGCCACCAGTGCGCCAAAAAGCAGATACTCCGCCTCCGGGGCGCAATCCATGGTGAAGAAGATGTTTACCGGCTTATCGGGGTACACGCTGGGCTGGAACTGGTGCATCACATAACCGTAGCCCAGTTGCACGCCATATTCGTTCACGGCGACGAACACGTCCTCCGTGGGGAGATTCATAAAGGGTTCCTGCGGATGGGTAACCTGCATAGTCGTTTCCTTTCTGATACCAGCCCGGACAGCGCCGGACGTAGGTGCATACAATACCATTTTCCATTATACTCAATTTGGGGCGGGTTGGCAAGGGGAGACGCGGGAATTTACATAAGTCCCGCCGGAACGACGGTTTTCCATCCCCTTTACTTCCCTCGTCAACTATGCTACAATGAACCAAAACACCCCTTGCAGGGAGGAAAAGTACATGAAGAGCTACCAGTTCGGCGTTGATTATTATCCCGAACACTGGCCGAAGGAACGCTGGGCCACCGATGCACAGATGATGAGCGACATGGGCATCCAGATCGTGCGTATGGCGGAGTTTTCCTGGCAGAAGTTTGAGCCCCGCGAGGGCGAGTTCCACTTTGAGGAGCTGGATGAGGCCATTGAGATCCTCGCGAAGGAGGGCATTGACGTCATCCTGGGTACCCCCACGGCAGCGCCGCCCAAGTGGATCATCGACCGGAATCCGGAGATCCAGCCCACCGATTTTCGGGGCCAGCAGCGGTTCTTCGGCAGCCGTCATCACGATTGTCAGTCCAACCCTGTGTACCGGGAGCATGCCCGCCGCTTCGTGACGGCATTTGCGGCGCATTACGCGAAGAATCCCGCGGTGGTGGGCTGGCAGATCGATAACGAGCTGGGCAACAGCCATGGCGATCTGTGCTACTGCGACAGCTGCCGGGATCGCTTCCAGGGCTGGCTGAAGGAGAAATACGGCACCATCGACGAGCTCAACCGGGCCTGGGGCACTGCCTTCTGGAGCCAGGGGTATGATGATTTTGACTGCATCCCTGCGCCAAAGCTTCCGGCGGCCTGGGGCCTCAATCCCTCCCATGAGCTGGATTGGCGTCGCTTTACCTCCGACCTGATCTGCGAGTTCCATCAGGAGCAGGCGGATATCCTGCGGGCGGCCGCGCCGGAGAAGTGGATCACCCATAATCTCATGGGCTTCTGCAACAAGCCGGATTATTACAAGCTGGGCGAGCAGCTGGATTTTGCGTCCCATGACCAGTATCCCGGCGGACATTTCCATGCCCGTCACAATGAGTACCGGGCGGATTTCCATGGCGCAGAGCTGGATTTCATCCGTGCGGTGAAGCAAAAGTCCTTCTGGGTGATGGAACAGCAGAGCGGCATCACCGGCTGGGAGATCCTTGGCCGCGCGCCCAAGCCGGGGCAGATCCCCCTGTGGGCCATGCAGAGCGTTGCCCACGGCGCGGATACCATCGTGTTCTTCCGCTGGCGCTCCTGCGCGATGGGCACCGAGCAGTATTGGCACGGCATCCTGCCCCACAACGGTATCCCGGGCCGCTATCATGCGGAGATCAGCGCCATGATGAAGAAGTACACGCCCCTGATGAAGGAGATCAGCGGCGGTGTGCCGAAGGCGGAGATCGCCATATTGCGCTCCTACGACCAGGAGCGGGCCATCGGCATCCAGCCCCACCACCCCGACCACCGCTACATCCAGCACCTGATGACCTACTACAAGGCGCTGCACCGCGCGAATATCCCGGTGGATTTCGTGGGTGAACATCAGGATTTTGCACCCTACAAGGTCATCATCGCGCCGCTGCAGTTCCTGCTGACGGAGGCTCATCTGGACAGGCTCCGCGCCTTTGTGGAGCAGGGCGGACGCCTGGTCGTGACCTGGCGCAGCGGCATCAAGGATGACAGCAATCTCTGCCACACTGAAGGCCCAGTGCCGGTGCGCTTTGCCGCGCTGACAGGCGTGACCGTGGCGGAATACGACTGCCTGCGGGATTGCGAAGGCGTCGTCCGCTGGGACGGCCAGGACTACAAGTGCAGCCAGTGGTGCGACGTACTGGATCTGTCCACCGCCGAGCCTGTGGCTGCCTATGCCCACGAGTTCTACGCCGGCACGCCCGCCATCACCCGCAACCAGTATGGCCAGGGCTTGACCTGGTATGTGGGCACCACCATGTCGGACGCGCTGGCGGACAAGTTCGTGGCGGAGATCTGCCGGGAAGCCGCCATTGCGCCGCTGATGGCAACGCCCCACGGCGTGGAGGCCGTCCACCGCGTGAAGGACGGCAGGACGTATCTGTTCCTGCTCAACCACAACGAGAGCGTGCAGACGGCGGAGCTCCCCGCCGGCTACACCCCCTGGGACGGGGAGGTGTGGACGGGCGAGATCGGCCCGCTGGGCGTGAGAGTATTCGTGAAGGAATAACGCAAACAAAAAAGGGAAGCCCTCAGGTTGGGGGCTTCCCTTATGTATTGGGGTTATTTCAGCACGACGTTCCAGCCGGCTGCGTGCTGCAGGATGATGAGCGCATCGCGGATGTCCACATCGCTGTCGGCGTTGACGTTGGCGTTGCTGAGGTTGATGGTCACGGAGGAGCCAGAAGCATGCTCCAGGATCAGGATGGCGTCTGTCAGGGTGACACGGCCGTCGCTGTTGGCGTCGCCGGGGATGCGGGTGGTGGCAGAGGGCTTTTTGTAGTCGCACTCCTCACAAATGCCATCCTCGTCGTATTCGTGCGGATAGACGGTTTCATCCCCGCAGGTAGTGCAGTGCCACCAGTGACCGTCAGCGCTGGAGAATACCGGGCCGACGTGATAGTAGTGCCCGTTGTCGAACCGATGATGATCATGCAAAACAAAGCAGTTCACGCCCG
Source organism: Clostridia bacterium (assembly GCA_045591175.1). GTDB lineage: Bacteria > Bacillota > Clostridia > Christensenellales > Aristaeellaceae > UBA11524. The sequence continues at coordinate 71,869 of JAZNSI010000020.1, read as the reverse complement.
TCGCCTCGCAGTATTCGCAGACATCAGGTTTGGTGCAGTCCCAGGATTCATGACGTTCCTTCCAGATGACCGTTCCACATTCAACGCAGGCATCCCAATGGTGGGTGTTGTCATATGCAGGTTCCTTTGGGTATACATGCTCGTAGGTGGCGGTGATGTCAGTCGCACCGCACTCCAGACAGACGGTGGGCGTGGTGCAGTTGGCAGTGTGTTCCCCGTATTCGTAATGATCGGTACAGGGAGCGCCGCAATCGCTGCACGTTTTCCAGTGGTGTGTATTATTGTGTCCGTACTCATCGCCGGCTGAATGGGTTATCACAGCCGTTATGCCGCTGGCACGGCACCAGGTGCAATAATTGGGATTCATGCAGGAACCGTAGTGATTTGAGGGTGCATCTACGCCTTCACCGCAGTCAGAACACTGATACTGGTGCTGTGTGGAGCTGATAGACACGCGCTGGTAATCATCGTGTTCAATAACAGCGGAAATATCTTCAGCTGCGCAGTAGCGACAGGTGGAAGGGGAAGTGCAATAGGCACTGTGCTCGTAGAGCCCGCTGGTTACCTCGTTACAGCCGGGGCAATAGTACCAGTGGTGGGTCTGATCGTGAGCATACTCCAGGTCATAGTATTCATAGTAGTCGGAATCAGCATCGTAATAGCAATGGTCAACTCTTTGCATGTATACGCCGTTCGCGCCACAATCAATGCAGGTGCTGGGCGCTCCGCAGGTGGCAATATGACCGAACTTGATGTGGCCGGTTTCTTGCCATTCAAGCGGCGTGTTGCAGAGTTTACAGACATTCCAGTGGTAGTAGTTATCATAAGCCAAACGATCAGCGGATACATGGGTTGCCATGTCAGCGATAATGTCGGTCGCTCCACAGTACCGGCAGGTGGTGGGAGACTGGCATGTGCCAACGTGGCACGACGTGTATGGACTGTATGCGCCGCAATCGATACATGGATTGGTGCATTCTGTATCGCTGACCTTGACATAGGTATCCCAGTCGTAGTTGTGCTCTGGCTCCTCGGCGATGACATCCGTTCCGCCGCAGTTGACACAGGTGGTTGGAGCCGCGCATGTGACTTCATGTGAGGAGGTTGAAGGGTAGATATAGTCGCAGTAGTGGCATGGCCGTCCGCACTCGGTATCGCTGACTCTCACATACTTGGTCACGCTGACATAGTGTTTTTGCATACTGGTATTTGCATCACCGTGCACACAGCCCGTCCAATGGTAAGTATCATTGAACAGGGTAGTCCAGTCATGCACCACCTCGTAAATGGTAACATTGCTTTGGCCGCAATCTCTGCAGATGTCCGGGGCGGTACAGTCGGCCGTGTGATTGTTCTGGTAGCCAAACACGAAGTCACATTCCGTGCAGCCCGTCCAGTGTTTGGTATCGTTCCACTGGGACGTCAGGGTGTGTTCTGCGCGGTTGGATTGCTCGCCGCACGCGCACTCCTCCCAGTGATGCGTGCTGTTATACTTCGCTGTGGAGTCCCAATGCGTGATCTCCGAAATGGTCACACCGGAGGCATGACAGTTGGTACACACGCCGGGCTCGTCGCAGGAGGCACGGTGCTCGCCGAATCTGTGGATGATCTTGCAGCATTCCGGACAGGCAAACCAGCATTCGGTCTGGGTATATACGCCGGTGTAGACGTCCACGCTGCAGTCGGAGCACCAGGCGGAATCCTCGGTGTATGTAAAGGTACCCAGCGCGTCTTCAAATGCCTTGTGGCCGCAGACGGTGCAGACATAATCCTCGAAGGTATGCTGGGTGTGTGCGGACTCGTAGCCGCATACCGTACAGGCGAGATCGACGAAGGCATGCTTTTCTACGGTGCTGACGTCCAGAATAGCACCGCAGTCGGCGCAGCCGCGCCAGTGTGCGGTGCTGTCATGGAGGAACTTTGTCTTCGTGCTGTGGACGGTGTCGTTGGCGACGATGTCGGTTCCGCCGCAGTAGATGCACACATCCGGCGTGGCGCAGGTGCTGGTGTGTTCACCGTACAGGAAATAGCCGTCCTGCGTTTCAAAATACATCGGGCTGCCGCATTCGCCGCAGAAGGCGATATGGTCGTACTCACCGTAAGGCTCATATACCCAGGTGGATTTGGGATGCTCGCAGGGGTCTTCCGCCTGATAACCGCAGGCCACGCACAGGTTTTCCTGGTTGAAGGAGTGATTGTAGCGGGTGTTGTCTCCGCAGTCAGCGCAGGTCCACCAGTGACCATTCGCGTCATATTCTGCCGTAGCAATATAGAAATGACCGCCGGAGGTATCGAAAACCTCGTAGGAATGGTAAACGATGCAGCTGACGCCGCTGGTGCCGCAGCTTTCGCACAGACTGAGCTTGGTGCAGTCGGTGGTAAAATGGCGGGTGACAGCTTCCTTTTCACCGCAGATGCCGCATTCTGACCAGCAATGGGTATTGTTATGGCCGGGGACATAGCTGTCCCAGTCGTGCTCAATCACCCGTGCGGTGATCCCGTCTGCACCACAGTAGGTGCAATGATCAGGATTGCTGCAGATGGCGTAATGCTTCTCTTTATATTGGGCTTCGCCGCATGTTCTGCAGGCGGACCAGTGATACGTGCTGTCATGCTCCAAATCGGAGCCGCCCGTGTGGTGCATCTTCTCCAGCGTGACGCCGGATGTATCACAACGGGCACAGATGCCCGGATTGGTGCAATAGCCCCAATGAGGCTCTGCGTCAATCAATTCACCGCAGTCGGTACAATATTCGCCGCACAGCGTGCTGCTGACAGAACCACGGATGGTATTCGTATGCCGGACGGCAGAGACGGTAACATCGCTGCGCTTGCACACCCGGCAGTAGTCATCTTCGCAATCACGCTCATGCGTTTCGGGCCAGAGATGATCCTCGCCGCAGCCGGTACAATACCACCAGTGCCGGGTATCATCGTGACGGATTTCGGTATCGGCTTCATCCGAATGAACGACATTGCTTGCGGCGATCACCACATCATCTTCCTTGCAGAAGGCGCAGACAGTGGGCGTGTCGCAATAGCTCCAATGCTCATAGTTGTAGTCAAGATACTGGCCGCAGTCAGCGCAGATGACCCAGTGCTGGGTAGCGCTGTGCTGGATCAACCGGTTGTTGTTGCACCGGACACGATCGACTTCCACGCCGGAGGCGCCGCAGGTCAGGCAGGTATCAGGTGCGTCGCAGGAAGCAAAATCGTGGGTGCCGCCATCGTTGGGCGTAGTCTGGTTGCACTGCGGGCAGACCCACTCATGCCATCCCATGCCATACATGACGGTATACACGTCAATGTCACAGGTCGGGCAATAAGAGGCCCGTTCGGACACGCATGTGCCGATAGCTTCGCTCTCATCCGCCCCGGCGCAGCCCAGCATCACCAGCGTGAGCAGCAGCGCAAAAACGACCATCCATGTTTTCTTCATTGGATTCACTCCTTGTTGGTTGTGGAACAGGCCGATTGATTCATGTATTCATTATAGCATAGAGAAACTGGAAAGTCACGAAGAAAATGGAAATACAGGAAAAATGGAGAAAACAAAAAGAAGGGCAGAAAGTCTGTCCTTCTTGTGATACGTGAATGGATCACAGCAGCGTAACCCCTGCCTCGCGGCACTTGCGGATGGTGTCGGCGTCCCAGATGGTGGACTGCACCTCGCCGATGTGGGCTTTGCCCAGCAGCAGCATGCACAGCCGGCTCTGGCCGATACCGCCGCCGATGGTGAGCGGCAGCTCGCCCTCCAGCAGCATGCGGTGATACTGAAGCGTCCGGCGGTCGTCGCAGCCGGAGATGGTCAGCTGCTGATCAAGGGTCTCGGAGTCCACGCGGATGCCCATCGAAGACAGCTCGATCGCGCAGTTCAGCGTATCGCACCAGTAGAGCAGATCGCCGTTGAGCGTCCAGTCATCGTAGTCAGGGGCGCGGCCGTCGTGGCGCTCACCGTTGGAGAGCTTGTGGCCGATTTGCATCAGGAAGGTCACGGGGTGCTCCTTCACGAAGAGGTTTTCGCGCTCCTTGGGGGTCTTGTCGGGGTAAAGCTGCAAAAGCGCCTCGGTGGTGATGAAGGTGACATGATCGTCCAGCTGGGTGTTCAGCTTGGGATAGCGCCCGTTGACGATCAGCGACGCGTCATAAATGCAGCGCACGATGTCGCGCACAGTGTCCTTCAGGGTGCGCAGGTTGCGCATGTCGCGGGTGATGACCTTCTCCCAGTCCCACTGGTCGACGTAGATGGAGTGGAGGTTATCCAGCTCCTCGTCGCGGCGGATGGCGTTCATGTCGGTGTAGATGCCCTTGCCCGGCCAGATGTCATAGCGATAAAGGGCCATGCGCTTCCACTTGGCCAGGGAGTGCACCACCACCGCATCCTTCTGGGCGGCGGGGATGTCGAAGGAAACGGGGCGCTCGACGCCGTTTAGGTCGTCGTTCAGGCCGCTGGAGGGCTCGACGAACAAAGGCGCAGACACGCGCTTCAAATTCAGCGCCTGCGCCAGGTGATCCTGGAATGTGCGCTTGATCAGGCTGATGGCAGCCTGGGTTTCGTACAGGGAAAGCTTCGGCTGATAGCCGGCAGGGATGTGGGTCTTGTTCAGGGTCTTCGACCCCCTTCTCAATAAATTCTTCTCTATCATAGCACAGGATGGGGCGGAAGGGAAGTTTTCTGTTTGTATTTTTGTGGGGCGGTGCTTGCGAGGGGGATGGATGTGTGGATTTTATCAAGGTGGGATTGATTTGCAGCAGGGAAGCCGCTTTCGCGCGCCGAAAGCCGCGCAAAGCCGCCGGGGGAAACGCAAAAAGGCGTTTCCCCCGGACCCCCTCGCGCTTCTGTGCGACTGTGCGAGCGGCTGCAATGCGGGGCGGCTCTGGTTGCAGAGGATTGCCTGAATTTCCGCTTAACGCGGAAGCAATCCTCTGCAAAATCGCCGCACGGGCTCCTTTGCGACTTGAGCGGCAGCCGCACCGGCTTGGAGGAACGGGGGACGGGTAGTATGCGACTCTCTCACGTTTGGTGTACTCTTAAGTCCAAACTTGCCGCACATTCCCCACATGCCCAACCGAAAAAACACCCTCTGCATCCATATGCAGAGGGTTTCATATTTACTTCAGCCAGTCCATCGGCAGCTCCACAAACTCTTCCTGCTCATTGAGCCAGTAGGAGGGGAGCAGCGGCTCTACGGTGGGGTCGCCGTCGAATCGGCCTTCGGGGACGAGCAGTGTGTGGGGCTGCTTCTGCAGAATATGCTGCACCCATTCCGCGGTGGAATCCACGGGCTTGTCCAGCCCCACGCCGTAGAGCACGCTGCCCTCGTGGGACTTGTGGTTGTCCGAGCCCGCGATGGTGTAGATGCCCCGCGCCTTGCAGTATTGGGCGGCGTAGGCGTCCTGGGCGGGGGTGTTGCCGGCGTTGGCCACCTCGATGCCGTCGGCGTACAGGTCGCACACGCGGATGGCGTTCAGGTACCCGCGCATCCGGAAGGGGTGGGCCTGGATCATGCAGCCGCCGGCGGCACGGATGTTTTCGTAGGTCTCCTTGCGCGTCCAGCGCTCGATTTCCGGGTGATCCAGCAGATACTGCTTATCCACGCCGTAGATGAGGTACTCATCGCCCTGGAAGTTCTGCTCGATGCCGAAGAATACGTCCAGGCCGATCTTTTGTCCTTCGTTCCAGGCATCCTCAAAGCCGGAGCAATAGTGGTCGATGCGGTCCTTCCAGTTGCCGGTGCGGGGCGCGGCGGTGTTGCCGCCAAAGAAATGGTCGGTGATGAAGATGCCCTGATAACCCCGCTCCTTGTAAAACCGGGCGTGCTCCGCGCCGGTGGAGGAGCCGCAGGCGCTGCCCTGGCAGGTGTGCATATGGGTTTCGTAGCGATACATGGGATGGCCTCCCTTTTCAAGCGTTCGTTTTATTCAGTATACCCTTTTTGCGGGGAAATGGCAAGCCATCTGCCGGAATGCGGGCGAATTTGTTTGCCGCAGATGCGCCGCAAACCGTCCGAAACCGACCTTTCTATTGACTTTTTTCCGCGCTCCTGCTATCATCATGAGTACAGAGATTCATGTTATCAGGGGTGTTTTTTCATGGCAGGATGGATCATCGCCGGAGCGATCGTATTGCTGACGGCGCTGTATCTGATCAGGAAGCGGATGATGGCCCGGCAGCAGCGGGACGCGACGCTCATGGAGCGCATGCGTTCCTCCCAAATGTACGCACGGCTGTACCCGGTGCTCGTCAAATGCCGGGACTGCTGCGTGGAGCGGATCCTCATCCGGCCGGAGGAGATCCGCATCGTGCTGTACAAGCCGATGAACCGGGAATATCGCTTCGACTTTGAGGCCCACGGGCTTGACCCGGTGGATCGTCCGGCGGCGCTTCGGGCGCTGGCGCAGGCCATCGCGCTGGACGTCCCCGCCCTGGCTGATCCGGCGAAGTACTACTTCTCCACCCATTCGTCCCCCCGCGACGGCGGCGGCAATTACCACTGGTATGAGTACGCCGTGCAGATCGACTACAAGGACAGGATGCTCCGCGCATGGTACGATCAGCCGGAGCCTGAAGAAGGAATCATCCGCTAACGCGGGTTCGCAAAAATGCTGAGGGCATTTTTGCGAGGAATGCTGAGGAATGTTTTCCGCCGTTCACTACGTTCACTATGGAAAACGCCCCGCCCGCGCGGCAAAGCCCCGCGATACGAATCGAGTCCTGCGGACGGCGAATTTGTGGGCTCTATGTCTGTATTATGTGATTCTTTTCGACGGATGGCAGGAATGGGCATGCTTCCGTCGAATCATGTAGGAAAATCAACACACACAAGGAGGTACAAACCTATGCAGATCCTTTCCGTTTTTGATGAAGCGTTCCGTCCCTATGGCCGCGTGGTCGAAGGCTACCCCGTGGAGGGCATCCTGAAGGCACTGGCCGAGACCCCCTGCACCGACTCTGTGGTCTACGAGCCCCGCATCGAAGCCCTGCACCAGGCCGAGAACGCCGAGGAGATCGGCACTGCGCTCTTTGGCGGCATGCCCTTCCAGTTCGGCTTCTGCAACGGCGTGAACACCAAGCTCAACTGCCTGGAGTGGCACCGTGATTCCGAGTTCAACCTGGGCACTGAGGACTTCATCCTGCTGATCGCCAAGCAGGAGGAGATCGTCGACGGCAAGCTGGATACCAGCAAGGTCAAGGCCTTCAAGGCGCCCGCCGGTGTGCTGGTGGAGTGCTACGCCACGACCCTGCACTACGCTCCCTGCTCTGCCAAGCTGGGTCAGGGCTTCCGCGTGCTGATCGGTCTGCCCCTGAACACCAACACCGATTACCGTCCCGGCGGCGGCGCCAACGTGATGGACAAGATGCTGTGGGCCCGCAACAAGTGGCTGATCGCCCATCCCGAGACCAGCGAGGCGGCTCAGGGTGCTTGGGTTGGCCTGGAAGGCACGAACATCGACATTTCTGCCGACATTTGATGAATCCCATGAGGGGCCTTCGGGCCTCTCTTTTTTGTGTTTTCAACCGCGGCGGAATGTGCTATAATGAGTCGATACCACCACACGGAGGAATCTACATGCCTTCCAGCAACAAGCATTGGGCCAGCATCTGGGGCAACGCCGTTTCCATCGCGGAGAACCGTCCCGAACGCTATGCCAAGAATATCACCATCCGCTACCCCATCCGCGTACCGTTCGATGGGACGGCCCTGCGCCTGACCTTCGACAACTACTGCGGTACAGAGCCCATCACCATCAGCAAGACTACGTTGCTGGTGCGTGGAAAAGAAGGGGGACGAAGTCCCTTTCTGCCTGTGACCTTTGGCGGAGAGCGCGCCGTCACCATCGGGGCAGGCGAGAACGTCACCTGCGACCCGGTGGAGGTTGAGCTCTGCGCGGGTGAGACGGTGTATGTCAGCTTCTACCTGGCGGACTTCACCCTCATGCGCTCGGTGGTGTTCACCTGCGGCAAGCTGTCCGGCGGCCTCTACGCCAACGGCGATGAAACCGAGACGGTGAACATTGACATCAACACCTCCCGCGCGACGAAGCTGAACTACTTCCTGTCCAATGTGTCCATCCTGACGGCACAGGAGAACCGCACCATCGTCTGCTACGGCGACTCCATCACCGCGCAGGACTGGCCGGACGATCTTCAACTGCGCTGCCAGAAGGAGGGCTTCCCCCACACGGCGATCATCCGCCGCGCCGCCAGCGGGACCCGCATCCTCCGCGAGTATTCCTGCCTGACCTACGAATCCTACGGCCTGATGGGCTGCCATCGCTTCCAGCACGAGGTGCCCACCGACGGTGCGGACGCGGTCATCATCCAGCAGGGGATCAACGACATCATCCACCCGGTGGGGGAGGACGTGAATATCTTCCGCCCCATGAGCGATCTGCCTACGGTGGAGGAGCTCATTGAGGGCCTCAAAACCTACATCGCCCAGGCCCGGGAGATGGGGATGCGGGTCTACGTCGGCACGCTGATCCCCATGGGCGGCTGGCGCACAGATGCGCCGTTCCGCCAGGAGATGCGCCACGCCTACAATGATTTCATCCGCACGACCGACCTGATCGACGGCTGCATCGACTTCGACAAGGCTCTGCGCGACCCCGCCCGTCCGGACTGGTTCCTGCCTGAGTATGATTCCGGCGACCACCTGCACCCCAGCAAGAAAGGCTATGAGCGCATGGCGGCGGAGGTGCCGGCGGAACTTCTCAAGTAACACGAAAGAGGCGTATTCGAATGAAACGCATCCTGCAATACTTTAAGCACGAGGTCGTGCTGACGGTTGCCCTTATTGCCGCGCTTGCCTCCTTCCTGCTGGTGCCGCCGGGGGCGCATACCCTCGCGGGCATCGACACGACCACGCTGCTGATGCTCTTTGCGCTGATGACGATTGTGGCGGGTTTCCGGCACATGGGCGCGTTTGACAAGCTGGCGGGCGCGGTGACGAGCCGCATCAGGACCTTGCGGGGACTGGCGATGGCGCTCGTTGCGGCCAACTTCCTGCTGGCGATGGTCGCCACCAACGATGTGGCGCTGATCACCCTGGTGCCCTTTACGATTCTCCTGATGCAAGGCGCGAAGGTGACACACCTCACCCTCGCCGTGGTGCTGGAGACCATCGCGGCGAACCTCGGCAGCATGGTCACGCCCATCGGCAATCCGCAGAATCTGTACCTGTATTCCAGCGGAAAGCTGGGTGCGGCGGATTTTCCTGGGCTGACGTGGCCCTACACCGCGGTGGCTTTCGTGCTGCTGATGGCTTGCTGCCTGCTGATCCCAAAGGACGGTGTGCAGTCTGCGGCTTCCGCCGGGGAGAAGCTGCCTGCCCGGAAACTCTGGCTGTACGCCGCGCTGGCGGTGATCGCCCTGCTCGCGCTGGCGAAGCTCATCCCGGCATGGGTGCTGGCGGTCGTGGTGGCGGTGGCTGTGTTCATCGTGGACGGGTCGGTGCTGAAGCAGGTGGACTACACGCTGCTGGCGACCTTCGTGTGCTTCTTCGTGTTCGTGGCCTCGGTGAAGGCGTATGCGCCCATCTCCGCTTGGCTGGAGGGCCTGATGGCCGGTTCTCCGCTGGTGACGAGCCTGTTGGCCTCGCAGGTCATCAGCAACGTGCCGGCGTGCCTGCTGCTGTCGCCCTTCACGCAGGACGTGTCCGCGCTGATGCTGGGCGTGAACATCGGCGGCCTGGGTACGCTGGTGGCGTCGCTGGCCAGCCTGATCTCCTTCCGCCTGTACGGTACGGCTGGAGGTGCGAAAAAGGGCCTGTTCATGGGCGTGTTCACGCTGCTGAACGTGCTGTTCCTCGCCGTGATGCTGCTTCTTGCATGGGCAATGGGCGCAATTTGATCATCCTGATGCGGAAAATGCAAGCTGATGAAGCAAAAATTGCATTTTCCGCGCTTTTTGCTTGCAAAAATGGTGGCAATCCGCTATAATGAGTGGCAGTTATACCGGGAGAGGCCCTGTGCATTTCCCGGTTATCACATGAAACGGAGAACCGCCATGCAGGATATGCAGGATATGATCGACCGGCTGAATCAGTCGGGCAAGAGGCTGTCGAAGGGTCATCGGAAGATCGCGCAGTACATCGTCGAGCACTACGAGAAGGCCGTGTTCATGACCGCCAGCAAGCTGGGCGAGAGCGTGGGCGTGAGCGAATCCACCGTGGTGCGCTTTGCCTCCGCCATGGGCTATGAGGGCTATCCCCAGCTGCAGCGCAGCCTGCAGGAGCTGGTCAGCCATCGCCTGACCGCCAATCAGCGCTTTGAAATGTCCACGGAGATCGACCCCCGTGAGGCTCTGGGCGTGGTGCTCAAGAGCGACGTGCAGAACCTGCGCGCCACGATGGAGCAAATGGACGTCGCCGTCTTTGAGGACGTGGTGAACCGCCTGCTCTCTGCCAAGTCCATCTATGTGATGGGCCTGCGCTCTGCGGCCCCGCTGGCGCAGTTCATGGGATACTACCTCAACTACATCTTTGACAACGTGCATCTGGTGTCCTCCGGTGCGACGGACGTGTTCGAGGAGATCTCCAAGCTGAAGGAGAACGACGTGCTGGTGGGCATTTCCTTCCCGCGCTATTCGACCCGTACGCTGGAGGCCATGCGCTTTGCCAAGCGCTGCGGCGCGCAGGTGGTGGCCATCACCGACGGCCCCATGTCCCCCCTGGCGGACATGGCGGACGCCACCCTCACCGCCCGCACCGACATGGCTTCCTTCGTGGACAGCCTTGCTGCGCCCCTGTCGCTGATCAACGCGCTGCTGGTGGCCCTGGGTCTGCACCGCAAGGACGCGCTGAAGGAGCATTTCCGCCAGCTGGAATCCATCTGGGAGACCTATGAGGTCTACCTCGAGGAGGAAGGACACGGCCATGCATAATGTGCTGATTATCGGCGGCGGCGCGGCGGGCATGATGGCGGCGATCTTCGCGGCCCGCACCGGCGGCAACGTCACCCTGCTGGAACGCAACGAAAAGCTGGGCAAGAAGGTGTACATCACCGGCAAGGGCCGCTGCAACGTCACCAACGACTGCACGCTGGACGAGTTCATGCGGGAGGTGCCGCGCAATCCGCGGTTCCTGTACTCGGCGCTGAGCTATTTCGGCCCGCAGCACATGATGGAGCTGCTGGAGGACGGCGGCTGCCCTGTGGTCGTGCAGCGCGGACGGCGCGTGTTCCCGGCAACGGAGAAGGCCTCGGACGTGACGCGCACGCTGGAGAAGCTCATGCGGGAAAGCGGCGTGCGCATCGTCTACGGTGCGCGGGTGAAGGAGATCCGCGTCGCTGACGGCGCAGTCACCGGTGTGGAGCTGCTGGACGGCCGCATCATCGACGGCGACCGGGTCATCATCGCCACCGGCGGATTGTCCTGCCCGCTGACGGGCTCCACCGGCGACGGCTACCGCATGGCGGAAGCTTGCGGCCATACCGTCACGCCCCGCAGCGCGGTGCTCTCCGCCGTCGAAACGGTGGAAACCTGGCCCGGCGAACTGATGGGCCTGAGCCTGCGCAACGTCACCCTGACCATGAAAAAGGGCAAAAAGACGCTCTATTCCGAGCTGGGCGAGATGCTCTTCACCCACTTCGGCGTGTCCGGCCCGCTGGTGCTGACCGCGAGCTGCCATCTGCCGGATCACCTGGCGGACGCTTCGGTCACCCTGAACCTGAAGCCCGGCCTCACCCGCGAGCAGCTGGACGCCCGTTTGCAGCGCGACTTCGACGACAACAGCCGCAAGATGCTCCGCAGCGTCCTGCCCGGTCTTTTGCCTGCCCGCCTGGCGGAGCTGTTCCCGGCCCTGTGCGGCGTGGACGGCGACAAGGTCTGCGCGCAGATTACCCGCGAGGAGCGCGAAATGATCGCCGACAAGGTGCAAAACCTGCCCCTGACGCTGAAGAAGCTGGCCCCCATCGAGGAAGCCATCGTCACCCGCGGCGGCGTGAGCGTGAAGGAGATCGACCCCTCCACCATGGAGAGCAAGCTGGTTTCCGGATTGTACTTCGCCGGCGAGGTGATCGACGTGGACGCCCACACCGGCGGCTACAACCTGCAAATCGCCTGGGCGACAGGCGCGCTGGCGGGCACCTGCGCGGCAGAGGAGCCGCTTTTCTGACGAAAACACCTCATCAGCCGCTGCGGCGGCAGCTTCCCCTCAAGGGGAAGCCAGGGAACTCCCTCAGTCATCGCTGACGCGATGCCAGCTCCCTCGCCCGGAGCCCGGGTGGCGGGAGGGAGCCTTTTGGCTGCAGTATATCCCGTACCCCTCCGCAGGAGGGGGCCGCCTCTCACTACTATGCAAGTGAAGACAAGGCGGCGCGACGCGAGGCGACCGTAGGGGAGCCGAGCCAAAGCTCACGCAGCAGAAAAAAAGCCGCACAGCCGTGCGAGTATGCAGCCCGGCCGATGAGCGGCCGGACGCACAACTCCACGTGCGCTTTCAGCTGCACGCGCGCGCAACTTCAAAGGAACAACGAACCAAGATCGCGAAAAGGGTGTCGAGAGGGTCGAAGACCCTTCGCGGGTGCAGGGCAGAGCCCTGCCCGCCGGAGGCCACAACCCGTCCGCCACTCCCGTTAAGGAGATATCAACTTGAACTACATTGTGGTAGACCTGGAATGGAATCAGCCGATGTCCTTTGACTCGCATGTGTACCGCGAGGTGGGGGACAGGCTGATCTTTGAGATGATTCAGATCGGCGCGGTGAAGGTCGGGGAGAATTTCGAGGTGGTGGATTCCATTTCGATCCCGATCCGGCCGACGCATTATGTGAAGATCCATCCGCGCATCCGCAAGATGACGCAGCTGGGCCAGGAGGAATTGGCGGATGCGCCGCAGTTCCTGGAGGCGATGGATCAGTTTGCAGCCTGGTGCGGCGAGGATTACACGCTGCTGACCTGGGGCTGCGATGACGTGAGCGTGCTGAAGCAGAACATGGACTTCTTCGGCTGCAAGGTCGAGCTGCCCCCGCTGTGTGACATCCAGCGGCTGTTCTCCGATGTGCATAAGTGCAAGGAGCGCAAGGGCCTCAAGGCCGCGATGGAAATGCTGGACATCCAGCCGGATGAGAGCCGCTATTTCCACAACGCATTGCACGACGCGTACTACACCGCGCTGGTGTTCGCGACACTGCCCAACCCGGCGGACGTCCTCAAGTACCCCCAGCAGCCCAAACTGCTGATCCACTCCGACAAGCGCCAGCGCCAGGAGGGCCAGCGGTTTGATACCGTGCAGGAAGCCTTCGACAGCGAGTTTGCCCATGTGCTGCGCTGCCCGGTCTGCGGCAAGAAGGTCACCCTGGATGAGGGTGGATATGTGCGCCAGACGGCGGATAAGTACATCGGCCTGGCGAAGTGCAATCACCACGGGCTGCTGCTCATCCGCGTGCGGCTGCGTCCCCAGCAGGGTGGCGGGCTGACGATGAGTATGACCCTCGCCAAGGCGGCCCCCAGCAACCGGGCCTATGTCAACACCAAGCGCGTGCAGATGCAGCAGCGTGACGCGGAGTATGAGGCCGAACATGGCCATCCCCGCGATCTGGACAAGGAGCTCCAAATGGTGGAGCGCAGCAGCATGCCCTTTGAGGATTAAGCTGCATGAAAAAGGTCGTCCGTCCCGTAGAATGTGGGGCGGACGGCCTTTTTGCGTGGGAAAAGAATTGGTGACAAATAGCGCAGATTGTGATAAAATGTTGCTACTGCGAAAGATGAAAAATGGAATAGGAGGCGTCATATGCTGATTTTATGTGGAAATAAAAGGATGGAAACGGAGACTGGCGTGTCGGTCATGCAGTGCCTCCGCGGGTTTGATGTGGACATGACGGACGTGCTGGCGGTGCAGCAGGGCGGACGCGTGCTGGAGCTGACGGACGTGATCACCCGGGAAGGCGAGATCCGCCCGCTGACGCTGCAGGACGAAGAAGGCCGCCGCATTTATGAGCGCTCGCTGCGGTTTGTGGCGGTGCTGGCCTTCCGGCGGCTGATGCCGGGGCAGCAGGTGCGCATCGAGTACAGCGTGGGTGGCGGCGTGTTCCTGCATACGCCGGGGCGCGAGCTGACAGCGGAGGATGCAGAGGCCATCCGCGGGGAAATGCAGCGCATCACAGAAGCCAATCTGCCCTTCGACAAGCGGGAGTGGTCGCTGGATGATGCGATCGCCTATTTCGAGGAGGACGGCCAGCCGGACAAGGTGGAGCTGCTGAAGCGCCGCCCGGTGCCGTTTATCAACCTGTATGAGTGCGGGGATATGTGGGACTACTTCTACGGCGCGATGGTGCCCAGCACGGGCTATGTGCGGGTGTTCGGCGTGCAGCATCTGCCGGGCAGGGGAATCGCTATCCTCACCGCCGACCCGGAGGAACCCGCCCGGCATGCGGCCTACATTGACCGGCCCAAGCATTTGAGCGTATTCGACCAGAGTGCGAAGTGGTGCGCCATCCTCGGCGTGCAGAACGCCCCTGACATCCACAAGATGCTGGAAACGAAGAAGTTCCGCGCGTTCATCCGTGTCAACGAGGCCCTGCACGACAAGGCCATCGCCGATATCGCCGATGTGATCGCTGAGAAGGGCCGCCGCATCATCATGATCGCCGGGCCGTCCTCCTCCGGCAAAACCACCACCACGGGCCGCCTGGCGGTGCATCTGCGGGTGCACGGCCTGGAGCCGGTGATGATCTCCCTGGACGACTATTACCGCAACCGCTCAGAGCTTCCCGTGGAGCCGGACGGCAGCATCGACCTGGAGGGCCTGCACACCATTGACGTGCCGCTGTTCCGGGAGAACATGCAGCGCCTGCTGAAAGGTGAGACCGTCGAGATCCCGCGCTATTCCTTCCACACGGGCAGCCGCATGGAGCATGGCGTGCCGCTGACATTGGCGCCGGGTCAGCCGGTGCTGGTGGAGGGCATCCACGGGCTGAATCCTGCGTTGGTGGAGGGCATTGACGACAGCGTCATCCACCGCATCTTCGTCAGCGCGCTGACCTGCATCAACCTGGATGACCACAACCGAATCCGCACCACGGATGTGCGCCTTCTGCGGCGGATCGTCAGGGACAACCAGTTCCGCTCCACCCCGCCGGAGGAGACCCTCGCCATGTGGCCCAGCGTCCGCAAGGGCGAGGAAACCTGGATCTTCCCCCATC
Organism: Clostridia bacterium; assembly: GCA_045591175.1. Taxonomy (GTDB): domain Bacteria; phylum Bacillota; class Clostridia; order Christensenellales; family Aristaeellaceae; genus UBA11524. Next base: position 56,726 of record JAZNSI010000020.1, on the reverse strand, counting down.
AGGAGCGTGCGGACAGCATGTTCAACACCGCGCTGCACTATGAGCTGCCGGTGCTGGGCCACTACGCCTATGACCTGCTGAAGGCCATCCCCCCGGAGAGCCCCCACTACCTGACCGCCCGCCGCCTGGTGAAGATGCTCAACTACTTCCCGGACGTCTCCGAGGAGGTGCTGGACGAGGTGCCGCCGCTGAGCCTGCTGAGGGAGTTTATCGGCGGATGCACGATTGAGAAGGAAGGATGACCGTGTTCAGGCTGGAAATTCTGGAGAAGTACTGGCTGCCCGGTATGCCGGAGGAGGAAGATCTCTGCCTGCACGGCGAGGTGAGGGTGCGGATTGGCGATGATGTGCTGCGGGATCATGTGTGCCTGAGTGCATCGGCGATCAACCTGCTGCGCACGCTGACGGAGGATCGTGGGCTTGATCCCAATGCGCAGGCGCTGGCAGGCACGGGGCATTCCATGTTCACCATTTCCTATGACCCGCCCAAGGTGGACATCAGCGGCGCTCCCTGTGGCATCGACTGGTTTGTCAACCATGATGGGGAGGATGTGATCCTCCAGCTGAAGGATGGCCCGGAAGTGACGGTGCCGCTGGCGGAATACCGCGCCGAAGTGCTGCGCTTCTGCGACGAGGCGGAGGCCTTCTATGAGGCCAGCAAGCCCAAGGTGCTTTCGACAGACAACATCCACACGGATGGCTATGTCACCATGCGCAAGGAATGGCGCTGGCGCAGAGAACAGGAGGAAAACCGATGACCCGCGAAATCCTTCCCCCCTACACCCCCGAAACCTTCCCGGAGAACACCGCCGTCCCCGAGGGCGCGAAGGTCGTCCAGTGGCAGGATGAATTCGGCTACGGCGTGGCCTTCCGGCCGGGCATCGTCTATGCCCAGCGCGACGACGAAACCCTGCACATCCACTACCTCACGCCCCGCAACGACCGCCGGGATAATCCGCTGATCGTCTACGTGCAGGGCAGCGCCTGGTTCCGGCAGGACGTGTTCATCCACCTGCCGGAGATGATCCGCATGTGTCAGAAGGGCTACTGCGTGGCGCTGGTGGAGTACCGGCCCTCGACCACTGCGCCGTTCCCGGCCCAGGCGGAGGACGCCAAGGCGGCGATCCGCTTCCTGCGGGCACGGGCGGAGAAGTACCGCTTTGATCCGGCCCGCGTGGCCATTTGGGGCGACTCCTCCGGCGGCCACACCGCCCTCATGGCGGGCATCACCGGGGACGACTGGCCCAATCACCCGGAGGACGAGAAGCAGTCTGCGGCGGTCAAGTGCATCGTGGACTGGTACGGCCCCACCATCGTGAGCGAGATGGCCTTTGAGCCCAGTGGTGAGGAGCATGTCAGCGCGGACTGCCCCGAGGGCTGGCTGATCGGGCATCTGCCGGTGCAGGAGCATCCCGACCTGGCGGAAAAGACCATTCCCCAGCGGTATCTCTCGGCGGACAAGCCCACGCCGCCCATCCTCATCATGCACGGCAGCCGCGATATGACGGTCAACTTCCAGCAGAGCGTGCATCTGTACGAGGCGCTGCGGGCGCTAGGCAAGGAGTGCGAATTCATCAAGCTGCAGGGCGGCGACCACGGCTGGCGAGGCTTTGCCTGCCAGGCGGCGCTGGACGCGGTGGATGCGTTCCTCCGGAAGCATTTGTGACAAGACAGGGGACGGCTCCGAGGGGGCCGTCCTTTTGGCGTGCGGCTATTGCAATTTTGACAAAAACGAGTTATAATGTAATTTACAATATTAGAATTATCATCAGGAGGACTTTGCATATGAAGGTTATTCTGCTGCAGGACGTCAAGGGCGTCGGCAAGAAGGACACCATCGTGAATGCTGCGGACGGTTATGCCCGCAACTTCCTGTTCCCGCAGAAGCTGGCTGTGGAGGCGACTCCCGGCGCGATGAAGGGCATCGAGAAGATGCGCAAGGCCGAGGCTGACCGCGAGGCGGAGCGTCGCGCTCAGGCGACCGAGACGGCTGCCAAGCTGCGCGGCCAGAAGGTCAACATGCAGGTGAAGTGCGGCTCTCAGGGCCGTCTGTATGGTTCCATCACCAGCGCTGAAGTGGCGGCGGAGCTGGAGAAGCAGCACGGCGTGAAGATCGACAAGCGCGACATCAAGTGTGAGAATATCCGTGCGGTGGGCGATGTGGAGATCGAAGTCCGCGTGTACAAGGATATCAATGCGAAGATGACTGTCCACGTGGAGCCTATTCCGGCCAAGTAACAACGGACGGGACAAAAAAGGGTGTCGAGAGGGCCAATGGCCCTTCGCGGGGTCAAGGGGCAGGGCCCCTTGCCGTCGGAGACCTCGGGCCGCAGCCCGAAAACCCTCTGCGCGCCTTTCGCGGAATCTCTGATTCCGCCGAAACAGCTCACCCAGCCCCAAAAGAGCAGACCATAGTCACATGAACGAAACTCCCGCAAAGGAGGTGAACGAAGATGTCCGAGTACCAGGGCGTGACGCCGCCCAATAGCGTCGAAGCGGAGCAGAGCGTCCTTGGCGCAATGCTGCAGGATAGCAACGCCGTCCTCCAGGCCGCAGAATCCCTCCTGCCGGAGGATTTCTACCAGCCCCAGCACAAGGAGATCTTCGACGCGATGATCGCCCTCCACCGGGAGCAGAAGCCCATCGACTTCATCACGCTGGACAGCGAATTGTCCCGGCGCGGCACCCTTGAAGGCGCGGGCGGTTCCCAGTATCTGCTGCGCCTGGTGCAGTATGTGCCCACGGCGGCCAACGTCAAAGCGTATATCAGCATCGTGGCGGAAAAGTCCACGCTGCGCAAGCTCATCAAGGCCTCCCAGGAGATCGCGCAGGAGTGTTATTCCCAGCAGAATCCCCTGCAGGAGACCCTCGGCCATGCAGAAAAGGCCATTTTCGATATCGTGATGAACCGCGCGTCCGGCGAGGCTTTGAAGCCCATCAAGGACGTGCTGTACAATACCTACGCCAGCATTGAGGAGCTGGCGAAGCTCAAGGGCCGGGTGTCCGGCGTGCCGTCGGGCTTCTCTGCGCTGGATCAGCTGCTGACCGGCTTCCATGGCGGCGAGCTGATCATCCTGGGCGCGCGCCCCTCCATGGGCAAGACCTCGCTGGCGATGAATATGGCGGGTTATGCGGCGCTGTATGGCGGCAAGTCCGTGGCGGTGTTCTCGCTGGAAATGCCCCGCGAACAGATCGCTCTGCGTCTGCTTTGCTCGGACGCGAAGGTCAACATGCAGCGCGTCCGCCAGGGCACGCTGACGGGCGATGACTGGATGCGCCTGGCGCGCTCCATCGGCCCGATGTCCAACAGCCGCATCTTTATCGACGATACTGCGGGTATCACGCCCACCCAGCTGCGCTCCCGCTGCCGCCGCCTGATGATGGACAAGGGCCTTGACCTCATCGTGGTGGACTACCTGGGCCTGATGCATTCCGACGGCAAGGTGGAAAGCCGCCAGCTGGAGGTTTCCGAAATCAGCCGCCAGCTGAAGGCCATCGCGCTGGAGCTGAAGGTGCCGCTGATCGCCTGCGCACAGCTGTCCCGTGCCAACGCCAACCGCGAAAACAAGCGTCCCGCACTGACCGACCTGCGCGACTCCGGCTCCATCGAGCAGGACGCAGACGTGGTTATGTTCATCCACCGCGAAGGGTACTATGATCCCGAATGCGAGGAGAAGAACGTGGGCGAGATCATCGTGCAGAAGCAGAGAAACGGCCCGCTGGGTACGATCAAGGTGGCCTGGCTGAGCGAGTACACGACCTACGCTAACTTGGCTCCCGAAGCCGGCGGCGGTAATGCCGATGCACCCTTCTAATACAAACAATCGAGGTTATGTACATGGATTTCACCATCAGCATGCTGGAAACGGGCATGCGTTATGAGGGCTTCCTGCTGGTGCGCAGCGCTGATCAGCGCGAGGGCAAGACCGGCGGCAAGTACCTGGATATGAACCTGACGGACAAGACCGGCGAGGTCAACTGCAAGCTGTGGGACGGCACCGTTCCCCCGCCGCCCCAGGGCAGCGTGGTGAAGGTCCGCGGCCTGGTGCAGGAGTACAACGGCCGCAAGCAGCTGCGCATCGAGAAGATGCGACTGGCGGTGGATTCCGACGGTGTTGATCTCTCCCTGCTGGTGCCCTGCGCGCCGGAAACGCCCGACGCCTACCGTGCCCGCATCGAGTACACCATCGAGTGCTTCCAGTCCGAGGATTTGAAGAAAATCGTGCGGGAGATGCTGCGGCTGGCGGGCGACAAGCTGGAGTGGTTCCCTGCGGCACAGCGGCTCCATCATGCGGAGCGCACGGGCCTGCTGCACCACACCTGCTCCATGCTCAACACCGCCGAGCACATCATCCAGGCGTACCCCTTCCTCCACGGCGATCTGCTGCGGGCGGGCGTGATCCTTCACGACCTCTCGAAGATCACCGAGATGAAGAGCGACGAGCTGGGCAATGTGACTGACTACACCCGCGAGGGCCTGCTCCTGGGCCACCTGGTGATGGGCGTGGCCAAGCTGCATGAGGCAGCGCAGAATGTCGGCGTGACGGGCGAGATCGTGGTGCTGCTGGAGCACATGATCATCAGCCACCACGGCATCCCGGAGTACGGCAGCCCCAAGCCGCCGATGTTCCCCGAGGCCGAGGTGCTCAACTGGATCGACACCCTGGACGCCCGCATGAACGAGATGGAGGGCATCATGGCCCGCGTCCCGGCAGGCGCGTTCTCCGAGAAGATCTGGAGCCTTGACCGGCGGATGTATCATCCTCATTATGATGACGATGCGGAATAAAATCCGCTTGTAGATCGTTATATAGGCAGATTTCCTATATTTAGGAGGTAAGAACCATGAAGAAACGGTTGATGCTTGCTCTGATGCTGATCCTGTGCGCGGCGCTGCTGGCCAGCTGCGGCGAGACCAAGCGCTACGACGTGCTCAGCTACAACAATGACGGCACGCAGCAGTCCACCGGCACGACGGCTGATCCTCTGGCAGAGGAGGACGACTGGGAGGCTCCCGCGCTGCCCACGCAGGTGGTCGTGACGCCCACCCCCGCGCCCACTGTGCGCAGCGAGTACGCCGGCGCGACCCCCGTGGTCATCGATCCCATCGACAAGCCCACCCCCACGCCCGTGCCCGCGCTCACCGTGGCCTACACCACCTATGACGCCATCAAGCTGGGCCTGAGCTTTGAGGGCCCTGCCGGCTGGCTGAAGGATGATTCCGCCGCGGATACCTTCATCATCCAAAACCCCAATGCCCGCATTGACTACCCCGCCACCCTCACCCTACGGGCGGAGCAGGTCTCCAGCGATTACTCCACCTCTGACCTGAAGACGGTCATCAACAGCATGCTCAACGCCATTGGCGCGGCAGGCTTTGACGAGTATGATCGCTCCAATACCGATACCCGCTCCCTGCTGGGCAAGACCGGTGTGTACGCCAACTACACCGGCACCCTGAACGATGGCCGTGAAGTGGCAGGCCGCGTCCATGCCGTGTGCGTGGATCGCGTGCTCTACACCATCCACATCACTGCCCCCAGGGCCCAGTGGAATGACTACAAGGAGAAGGTCTACGATCACCTCAAGGATACGCTGACCATCACCAAGTAATCCGAATGAAAAATGCCAGCCCGGGTCGCAGTATGTCCCGGGCGGCTTTTTATGGAGGGAAAATCATGGGAAAGCGTGAAGAACAGGCCGCGGCGAACTTCCTGGCGGGCTGCAACTGCGCCCAGGCTGTGTTGATGGCCTATGCGGACGTGCTGGGCCTGACGCAGGAACAGGCGGCCCTGGTATCCGTGGGACATGGCGGCGGCATGGGCCGGCTGAGGCTGCATTGCGGCGCGTTTTCCGCTGCCGTGATGCTCGCCGGCGCTTTGGAAGGCGCGGAGGGCGCGAAGAAGGAGCATCGTCCCCAGACCTACGCCCGGGTGCAGGAGATCCACCGGCGGTTTGTGGAGCGAAACGGCACCATCTCCTGCGCGGAGCTGCTGGGCCGGGCCAAAGTGCCCGAGAACCCCACCCCGGAGGAGCGCACGCCGGAGTATTATCGCCGTCGCCCCTGCGAGGGCGTCATCCGCAGCGCGTGCCGGATCATCGACGAAATGCTGGAGGAAAACGACCATGCGTGAGAAACTGGAAATGAAGACCCATACCCTGGCGGTGGCGCTGACGGCGGGCTGGCCGATGGCGCTGGCCCTGGCGGTTGTGGCGGGATCGCTGCTGGCTTTGATGCCCTTTGCGGCGGTGTGGAAGATGATCGCCGCGCTGGCAGCCGTGGTGCTGCTGACCTTCCTGTGGTGCATGCGGCTCTACCTGGGGACGTACCTCTTCCTCCCCGCGACGGAGTACAAGGGCGCGCGGATCATCGCCCGCCTGGGCCGGAACAACGAGATCGAGATCACGGGCGTGCTGGCGGGGGAGATCATCGTCAAGCAGGGCCCGCTGGAGAAGCTCTGCGGTGCGTGCCACATCCGGCAAAAGGGCACGATGGTGTACCTGCGCGGCGTACGGGACCCGGAGACCGTCAAGGCATGGATCGAGGCGAACTTCCCCAAGGAGCGCAAGGTGCTGCCGGTGAAGGGGAAGAAGCGGAAGTAAGAGAATTTTCCCCAAAGTGAAATGTTTTCCGCCTGAGAGCAGTCTATATAGGTGAGGGGGTGCAGTATGAACCAGATGACTGACTACGAATATGAGGCCATGCAGAAAAAGGAAGCGGAGCATGCTGCCGTCAAGGCGGAACAGAAGCGGGATTTCAAGTGGTCGCTGTTTTGTACTGTCCTGTGTTTTACAGCGACCATACTGTCATTGTGGGTGGGGGGAAGGTATGAAGCGTGGCTGAACCGTGCCTTCACCCCGCCGCCGGAGCTGCTGACGGAAGCGGAATTCCGCGAGCTGGTGGACGGGTATCCGTTGCTTGCGGAGGCGTTGCATGGTACATACTCGGATGATGCGGAGTGTATTGTGCGCGGCTGTATCCGATATGAGAAGAGCGTTGATGACGAGCGGAAAATCACCGTGCATTTTGATTTGAACGGCAGATATGGCGGCATGCATATCCATTATGATGTGCAGGAGGGGCAGTCTACCGAAGCAAATAGAACCTACGAGCTGCGAGAGGCGGAAGCTTTCAAGTTGCATGGCGATGCGGAACGGTACAGTTTTCTTGACCTTGGCAAAGGCAAGCCTCATACCGCCTGGTGCGAGGACATAAGTGCGGGCGACCACACAGCAAACCTGTTCGTTTCGGTGATGCATCCGTCCTCCGATCACTCTGAATTCCGCAAAGTGGTGGAGGAAATGCTGCGCATCGTGCGCGGGGAGTGACATTTCAACCATCAAAACGCGGTTTTCAGGCAAATATGGTTGAAAAGGCAGCCCAAATGTGGCATGATGAACCTGTCACGAAGGGAGGATGCATCATGACGAAGAAGAAAATGTGGTTTACGACGGGCCTGTACATCTTTTGTGCGCTGATCTGGACGGTGAATTTCTTCCTCCACTGGCACAAGGACGGCATGATCCAGTTCAGCACGGCGCTGTTCGGCGTATCGGCGGTGCTTTTCACCGTGGCGGCGGTGGGCAGTCTGCTCAGCGTGCTCCGTCTGCCCAAGGAGAACACCGGCGCCAAGGAGGAAGAGTAATATGGAGCAAAGACAATACGTCTGCGTGAAGTGCGGCTGCCGCCATTATGAGAGCGACCAGTTCCAGGCGACCGGCGGCAATTTTGCCAAGCTGTTTGATATTCAGAACAAGAAGTTCATTACCATCACCTGCTGCGACTGCGGCTACACCGAGCTGTACAAGCAGCCGGAAAACACCGGCATGAACGTGCTGGATTTCCTGCTGGGGAATGGGTAAAGAATCACGCAGGGGGGAGCGTCTGTGGAGGACAAGAAGTATACCGTCCCGGCGGAGGCTGCGGAGGATGAGAGCTTCGGCGGGGTGAAGCGGAAAATGGAGGAGATCAACGCCGAGGCGGAGGAATCCATGTTTGACGGCCCCGTCGGCAAGGTGCTTGTGTGGTTCCGCAAATATTGGCGGTGGATTCTGACGGCACTGCTGATCCCGCTGCTGAACTTTGGCTACGAGTACTACCTGTACTGGACGGAGTTCCCGGTGATGCCGGAAATCATCACCGAGGAGGAATTCCGCCTGCTGGTGGATTACGACGATGTGATCGAAGACACGCTGACATACCCGACGGTGAAAACTGCGGTGAAGATTGGCAAGTCAAGCTACCTTTATAAGCTGTACGACGTCAATGGCGACGGCGAGGGTGATATCTATGTGGGGCTGAGCAAGCATGGCCCGCTGAAGAGCCATGGATGGCGCTCATACACGGACGCTGACGGCAACCGGCAAACCGAGTATTTTGAGGAGCGCTGGGTTCCCCAGGAGGTGGAAGTGGACAGCGGCACTTACCGGGTGCATTGGCTGGAGGTGCTGCTGGGCAAGGAAGATGCCTTCGGCGTGTGCGCGGAGGACATCTATATCCATGACCATACCGGCTCGCTGCACATGATCGTGAACCGGCCCCAGGGGGACGATCACGCGGAGCTGCGCGCGATGATCGCGGAGATGCTGCAGATTGCCGAGCAGGCTAAGGCGGCAGGGGTGCCTCCGTCGGCGGCGGATGAGCCAGACCTGAGCGATCCGGTTTCGTGGCTGGAACAGCAGATCGATCCCCAGCAGGATGAATAAAAAGCAACGCGGAGGGCGACAATGCCTTCCGCGTTTTCCTGTTTAGATGAAGATCGGTTCATGCGCCAGTGCGGGCACGACCTGTTCGAAGAACACACGCTGATCGAACAGCACGGTGGCGGTGTTGTCGCAGGGGTGGAAGGCGATGCGGCCCTCCTGCATCACGTCCCTGTCGAAGGCCAGGCGGATGCGCTGCTCGGTGTCAAACCACAGCCCCAGCGGCGACAGGCTGCCGGGCTCCAGGCGCAGCATATCATGCAGGCACTCCGCCGGCGCAAAGGACAGCCGCGACGAGCCCAGCCGCTTCGATACATCCCCCGTGCGGAAGGGTTTATCCGGCACGGTGACATACAGGTAGAAGGCCGTCCTGGGCGTGTTGCACAGGAGCAGGTTCTTACAGAAGGTGACGTCCGGCGCGGCATAGGGGAGCGCCAGGCAATCCGCCATGGTGTGGGCGGCGGCATGCTCGTAGTATTCGTGGGGGATGCCAAGCTCGCGGATGCGGGCCATGATGGCGTCTTTGGTGGACATGGATGCTCCTTAATCCAGCGCGTCAATGAGCTCGCGCCAGTGGTGGATGTGCAGATGCTCGCCGGGGATGGTCAGCCCAGCGTTCTTTCGGGCGAAGCCGTTGGGGATGGATGTTTCTTCGTACCAGACTGGGAAGATGCCGGCGGCCTGCGCGCCGAGGACGTCCGCTTCGATCTGGTCGCCGCAGAACCATACTTCCTCCGGGGGCAGCCCGGCCTTGGCCAGCGCGGCACGGAAGATCAGCGGATCGGGCTTGCGCACGCCGTAGTCGCTGGAAGCGATGACGAACTCGAACGGATGCTCCGGCAGCAGGCGCTGCAGCCTGTCCGCGAGGGCATCGCCTGACCAGCCGAGGTTGCTGATCACGCCCGTGCGGATGCCGCGGGCGCGCAGCTGGGCCAGCATGTCAGCGGTGCCGGGCATGAGTTCGCCGGGGCAGGCGGCTGTCCAAAGCAGCTTTTCCAGCTCGTTCAGCGGCAGGGTGAAGGTCAGGCCCAGCAGATCGTACTTCAAACGGAGATACTGATGTTCATGCAGCTCCCAGCCGCTGTGGCGGCAGTCCCGGGCGGACAGGAACAGCTCCGTGCCCAGCCGGGCGGCTTCCTCCGGCGTGACCTGCCGGGGATTGTCCTTCACGTGAGCGAACACGGCTCTTTCGCCCCGCAGGAAGTCCGGCTGCGGTTCCCAGGCCAGGGTGTGGGCGTAGTCAAACAGGATCATCGCGGGCTTGCGCATGACGATTTCCTCCTGGTGAATGGTCGGCGCGGTGAGTATCGATGGTCGCCCATACGGCGCGCAAATTTCTTGTGGCAATTGATGCGGATATATGTTATAATATATCCAACAGCTCCGAAAATCAAGTGAGGAGGCACAATGAGATGAAAAGAAGAATCGGTATTCTGACCAGCGGCGGCGACTGTCCCGGCCTGAACGCGGCCATCCGCGGCGTGACCCGCGCGGCCTATGAAATGTTTGATGCGGAGATCGTGGGCATCCACGACGGCTACCGCGGCCTGATCGAAGGCGACTATCAGGAGATGAAGCGCAGCGATTTCTCCGGCATCCTGACCCTGGGCGGCACCATCCTGGGCACGGCCCGCACGCCCTTCCGCGATATGCGCAAGATCGGCGAGGACAAGGTCGATAAGGTCGCCGCGATGAAGAAGACCTATAAGGATCTGAAGCTGGACTGTCTGGTCACCCTGGGCGGCAACGGCACCCACAAGACCGCCAACCTGCTCTCCCAGGAGGGCCTGAACGTCATCGGCCTGCCCAAAACCATCGACAATGACATCTACGGCACCGACTTCACCTTCGGCTTCCACACCGCGCTGGACATCGCCACCGACGTCATTGACCGCATCCACACCACCGCTGCCAGCCACGGCCGCTGCATGGTCATCGAGATCATGGGCAACAAGGCGGGCTGGCTGACGCTGTACTCCGGCGTGGCCGGCGGCGCGGACGCCATCCTCATCCCCGAGATCCCCTATGATATCAAGAAGGTCGCGAAGGTCGTCGAGGCCCGCGCCAAGTCCAACAAGGGCTTCACCATCCTTGCCGTGGCCGAGGGCGCCATGGACAAGGAAGAGGCCAAGATGAAGAAGAAGGAGCGCGAGGCCAAGCGTGCCGCCGAGCACTTCTCCGCCAGCGCCTATGTGGCCCAGCAGCTGCGCGAACTGGTGGGCGTGGAGGCCCGCAACGTCGTGCCCGGTCACATCCAGCGCGGCGGCAGCCCCAACGCCTACGATCGCGTGCTGTCCACCCAGTTCGGTGTGCATGCGGCGGAACTTATCCGCGACGGCGTGTTCGGCGTGACCGTGGCCCTCAAGGGCAACGAGATCACCCACAACAACCTGGCGGACATCGCCGGTGTGCCGAAGCTGGTGCCGGAAGATGACCGCATGGTCAAGACCGCCAAGAATATGGGCATCGTGTTCGGTGACTAAGTGACCAAAAGGCTCTCCCTTGGGAGAACTGGCTGCGAGCCTGCTCGCAGACTGAGAGGGTCTCTTGCAGGCCCTCTTTTTTGCAAAGATAAATTGCCTTTTATACTGCAGATTGCTCGATTGAGAAGGGAGAATCCCCATGACCTACGCTGAAATGTTTATGGCGCTGCAGCCTGGCTTCTTTGAGAAGTCCTACATCGCCTCCCTGCCGGAGGACGAGACATTTGTGGAGCAGATCATCGACCTGCATGCCTGGCAGCCGGGCGAACCGGTGGCATGCCCGGGGCATATCACCTTCGGGTACTATCAGGGCGATATCGAAACCCTGCAGGCGGCTGTCCGCGAGGTGGAGGACGACTGGGTGCAGTGGTTCGGAAAGGGCGATCATGTTTTCTGCGCCTTTGACGGCGACAAGGTGGTTAGCTTCTGCCTGCTGGATTCCTTCGGCGAGGCGGACGGCAAGAAGGTCGGCGCACCGGGCTGCGTGGGCACCGTCCCTGCCTACCGCAAGCAGGGCATCGGATTGCGGATGATCCAGCTGGCTACGGACATCCTCAAGCGGGATGGCTACGACCTGAGCTGGATCCACTACACCGCCGTGGGCCATTGGTACGCCAAGCTGGGCTATAAGACGGTCGTCCGTTGGAATTGTAAGGGTATCATTGAATAAAAGAAGGCTCTGCCGGTGCAGGTAGCATCGGCGGAGCCTTTTTTCATCGGGAGTGCAAGTCGGAACAGGTCTTACTGACCAGCCATGCCGCGCTCGGCCTGCTCGATCAGGCGCTTCCTGATGTGACCAGCAGAACTGTTTTTCTTCCGCCCCCTCGGATGAGCGGCGGCGGTCAGTTCTTCGGCAAGGGTTGTACCGTCGGCGAGGCGGAAGTCCAACTGGATCACGTCGCCCAAGGTGGTCACGTCCACGCGGCTGACCACCGCATCCACCAGCGCGGGGGTGATGTCCTCCGGGGTGGTCAGGCCCTCAAAGGAGTCGAAGGCTGCTTGGATAGTCTGCAGGCGCTTCTGGATGTCGAGGGCCTTGTCCTGCTTATCCTGCAGGGAGGTCAGCAGCTCTTTTTGCTGTTCCAACTGACGGCCGATCTCCTTCACCATGCCGGCGAAGTCCTCGTCGGAGAGGTGGCCAGCCACGTTCAGGTCGAGCAGCTTTTCCCGGCGGGCCTTCAGCTTGTCGATGGCCTCCTGTACCTTCTCCATATCCTTGACGATGGAGGTCTTCGGCTGCAGGGCCTCCAGCGTCTGCAATATGCGCTGCGCCATGTCCTCCCGGGACTGCTGAAAGCCCTTGAACAGGGTGAACAGCACGTCCTTTATTTCCGATTCCCAGATGTACCGCGAGGGGCAGGTGTGCGTCCCTCGCTTTTTCTTGCCGCTGCACACCCAGGAGCTGTTGGGGGCCTTCGAGTGATAGGCGGTGGAGGTCTGCCGGTGGTACAGCGCGCCGCAGTGAGTGCAGTACATCTTGCAGGAGAGGAGATTGGCGTGGGTGTACTGCCCGCGGTGGCTCTTCACGTCCGCGCTGCGCCTGGCAAGGATGGCGTTGGCCTTCTGCCACGTTTCCTCGCTGACGAGAGCGGGGATGTTCTCGTCCGGGTACATGATCCACTCTTCCTGCGGGATACGGATCTGCCGCTGGTCGAAGGGATCGGCGATGGTCGTCTTGCCGCCGCAGAACCAGCCCTTGTACTTCGGGTTGCGGATCACCTGCGCCATGGCGGCGTGGTTGATGCGGCCGCCCTGGGTGTTGCGGTAGCCCTTCTCCCAGAACAGCTTCTCCAGCGCGTTCAGGCTGAAATTGCCCGTGGCGAAGGTCTCAAACAGGTCGCGGACGAACACGGCTTCCTCCTCGTTGATGACCAGTCGTTTGTCCACATAATCATAGCCATAGATGCGGCTGTTGCCGAAGACACGCCCCTTCTTGATGGCCTCGCGGCTGCCGAACTTCACGCGGGAGGAGATTTTGCGGCTTTCGTCCTGCGCGATGCCGGACATGATGGTCAGGCGCAGCTCGCTGTCCGGGTCGAGGGTGTTGATGCCGTCGTTCATGAAGAATACGCCCACATTCCACCGCAGCAGGTCGCGGGTGTAGGTGAGGGAATCCACCGTGTTGCGGGCAAAACGGCTGACCTCCTTGGTGAGGATCAGGTCAAATTTGCCGTTTTTTGCATCCTGGATCATCTCCAAAAAATGCTCGCGCTTGGCGACGCTGGTGCCGGTGATGCCCTCGTCGATATAGCCGGGGACGAAGGTCCACCGCTTCACGCCCTTGATCTTCTCGGTGAAATAGGCTTCCTGGTTTTCAAGGGAGTTGAGCTGCTCGTCCTTGTCGGTGGACACGCGGGCATAGAAGGTCACGCGCAGGGGCAGATCGTAGATGGTGCAGGCTTTCAGCTGCTCACGGATGAGTCGGGTTTCCATAGGATCTCCTTTCAAAAACGGCGTCCGGCATGAGCTCCGGACACCGGCTGATCAATCGGTGCTTCTATATTGTATTTGGTAGCGTGGGGATCGTCAAAAGAAATGGGAAGGTGTTGCATTGGTATGTTTTTCCTTCGTGTCACCGCTCAGCTGATTGGCGCTCATGAGCGCCTGATATTCCCGCTGATCGATATACCCCTCGCGCAGCAGACGGTTGGCAAAGTAGCGGAAGTAGAATTCTTCGATGCTGGTCATGTTTACCCCCAATGAAAGACATTCTGCAGTGGTTAGTGTCCTCAATTCGCGCGTTCGATATTCAACTGGAGGGCAGCGTGCTGTGGGAACAGCCTGCTTCTGTTGAGCGTTGGGTGAAAGAAAGCATCCACATATTTGCAGCCTGGCGGAATAGGACTTTCATCCTGTCTCCGGTCGCGATCGGGCCGTGATCGCCGAAGTCCGGTGTTGAATGGGAGTAAATCACAATAATGAAGAAAAGTTCCGTGCTATTTTGTGGGTGATCCTCTGCCTGAAAGCCCAATAAATCTAGTTTTTTTAGTTGAAATGGTTGACGCGCGGAAAAAAGCATGATATTATCATTATATCTTTACATTCACGCGGCTATTTTGCAGGACGATGCAAGTTTTGGCCTTGCGAGTTGCAAGAAAAGCATGCTGAAGGTGAAGAAAAATAAAGTGGAGGGAAACATCATGAACAAAACCCTGAAGTCTGTTCTCGCGCTTGTTTTGTGCTTGATGCTTGGTATGACCATGTTCACTGCGTCTGCTGAGCAGGCTACTATCAAGCAGGCTGAGTACAACACCACCACCAGTGTCATGCCCAGCAACTGGAACGAGTTCACCTATGCTGACAACAATGACACTCAGATCATGAGCTACATTGGTTCTTCCTTCTTCGACTACGACTACAAGTTCGAAGATGACAAGAAGTTCAACGAGGATGGCTCCATCAACAAGGACGGCATCGTTCCCGGTGCTTACACCACCAACTACTCCGCTGCTACCAAGCTGGAGGACGTCACCGCTACCGTTGACGCCAAGTGGGGCTACACCGACGAGCAGAAGGCCGAGGGCGGCTACGCCTGGAAGATCACCCTGCGTGATGACCTGAAGTGGGACGATGGCACCGCCATCACCGCGGAAGACTTCGTGTACTCCATGAAGGAACTGCTGGATCCCGCCTTCATGAACTTCCGTGCCAACACCTACTACGACACCCTGATGATCAAGAACTCCAAGATCTACTTCTTCCAGAACGAAGCCGGCACCTACGAGACCCTGGGTTCTCTGGGCTATGCCTCCGTGCAGGCTGCTGTTGACGCTGGCGAGACCGTGTACGTCAACATCTGGAATATGTGGGGCACCAATGGTTACGTGGACGCGGCTGGCAACGAGTGCCCCGAGTACGTGACCATCACCGACGAGACTGTGTACGACACCGCTGCTGCTTGGACCAACGGCGCTGCTGTTGATCCCTGCTCCGGCGCTTTCCTGTACCAGAACTACGGTGCTTACCTGGAGCCCGGCGCTGGCTACGACGCCACCATCTATGTTGAGAACACCAACCGCGACGTTGCCTGGGATACCGTTGGTATCTACGCCATCCCCGAGGAGAACGCTGTGGTTCTGTGCCTGGACAAGGCTTACTCCTTCCTGAAGGAAGACGGCAGCCTGTCTGTTTGGGCTCCCTACTACTTCTCCAGCCTGCCCCTGGTCAAGAAGGATCTGTACGAGTCCTGCAAGATCGCTCCTGCCAACGGCGCGACCCTGTGGACCTCTAACTACAACTCCTCCCTGGCGACCACTGCCAGCTGGGGCCCCTACAAGCTGGCTGAGTTCGAAGCTGGTTCCCACTTCAAGCTCGTGAAGAACGAGAACTGGTATGGCTGGGGCATGGAGCAGTACCAGAACCAGTACAACATCACCGCTATCAACACCCGTAAGGTCGAAGAGTTCTCCACCAAGTGGATGGGCTTCCTGAACGGCTCCTACGACGACGCTTCTCTGCAGACTGAGAACGTTGCCGAGTACCTGGATTCCAAGTACGTCTACTTCACCTCTACTTCCACCGGCACCTTCGGCATGCAGCTGTTCTCTGACCTGTCTGTCCTGAAGGAGAGCGCCAACAACAACGGCATTCTGGCCATCCAGGAGTTCCGTCATGCGTTCAACCTGGGCCTGAACCGTAGCGACATCGTTGAGAAGATCTGGCCCGGCTCTGCTGTGCCCTGCTTCGGTCTGCTGAACGTTGCTTACTACTACGACATCGAGAATTCTCCTGAGCTGGAAGACGGCGGCCAGTACCGCAACGCCACCGCTGCCAAGGAAGGCATCCTGCGTGCTTACGGCTACCAGCAGGATGCGGACGGCTTCTGGTCCACCGGCGACATGGCTGGCATGGATACCGAGGAAGCTTACGAGACCCTGACCGGCTACAACCCCACCCTGGCCAAGGAAAAGATGAAGGAAGCTATCGCCATCCTGATGGCTGATCCCGAGAAGTATGGCTACGATCCTTCCAAGAACATCACCCTGGTTTACGGTTCCTCTTCTGACACCGACAAGCAGCGCTTCCGCGCCAGCTACCTGCAGGATATCCTGGACGGCCTGACCGTCGGCACCGAGCTGGAAGACAAGATCGACGTTGTGTTCGACGCTTCCGCTGGCGCTCAGTGGGCTGAGGCTTTCCGTACCGGCGCGACCCAGATCGGCTTCGGCTACGGCTTCTCCGGCAATGCCTTCAATCCCTTCGACATCATTGGCGCTTTCGTTAACCCCGATGATGACCTGAACTACCACATGTACTGGGATACCTCCGCCATCGACATGACTCTGACCATGCCTGCTGGCGATTACGAGGGCGCTGGTGAGACCATCACCATGAACGTGCAGAACTGGTACTACTGCCTGAACGGCCTGGCTGCCACCGAGAAGCAGCCCAAGACCTACAACTGGGGCGAGGGCTTTGCTCCTGTTGAGGCCCGTCTGATGATCCTGTCCGCTCTGGAAGAGCTGACCATCAAGGAGTCCCGTTCTGTCATGCTGATCGCTGACGGCGGCGGTTCCTTCCTGGGTGCCAAGTTCTCCTACTTCTCCGAGGACGAGCACACCTTCATGGGCTTCGGCGGCCTGCGCTACATGGAAGTCAACTACACCGACGCTGAGTGGGCTGAATACGTTGCTGCCAACAACAACGACCTGTCTGCCGAGTACAAGAAGTCCGAGTAATTTCAGGTTCCTTAATTACTTAGATTAAGTGATTGCAAACGGCGGTGGGCAATTGTGCTCACCGCTTGTTTGCGACATATGCAACTGAAATTGTCAAAAAAGTTCTCCCCAATTGTCGCAGTAATTAACTGGACTGTTACGAAGATGAATAATCCAAGCGACCGGTTTTATAATAGCTGCAACCGCAGCTGTTTGGATGTATGATGAGCATCAGGTTGACGGCGGCGCGCAGATTTATTCTTCCACGCAGCGCCGTGCAATCAGCTGCTTCTTGGCTCAGACACTGTGAATTGGAAAAAAACAAAACAGAGGAGAAAAACCTATGTATATGTTTAAATATGTGTCGAAGCGCTTGGGTTTGATGCTGCTCACATTTTGCATCATTTTTACAATGTGCTTTGTCCTGATCAAGCTTCTGCCTATTCCCACAACTGCGCTTCCCGGACAAGATCCCGAGATCGTAATGAAGACTCTTGAGGGCCGCGGCTGGATCACCAACATAAAAGAGGGTTCCAACGGTGTCTGGACTTATGACAGAGTGCCCATCATGATCCAGTTTGGTACCTATATCAAGCGTATCGTGACTCAGGGCGACTTCGGTATCGCTACTACCTACGGCGAATACCTCAATATGAACCTCTGGGAGGTATTTGTCAATCATCTGCCCCCCACGATCCTGATCAACATTTACTCCACCCTGATCGGCGTTCCGATCGGTCTGGCGTTGGGTATTATTGCTGCGCTGAAGAAGAACAAGTGGCAGGATCAGGTCATCAACATTTTCATCATTCTGCTGATCTCCGTTCCCTCCATCGTTCTGGCGCTGATGATCCAGTATGTGCTTTGCTTTAAGCTGGGCTGGTTCCCGCTGACCATGTCCGTCAGTAACGATTACTTCTCGTGGCCGGTTTTCCGTTCCATGCTGCCTGCTGTATTTGCGCTGTGCCTGGGCTCCATCGCTGGCTATGCCCGCTACACCCGTGCCGAACTGTCCGAGGTTCTGACCGGTGAATTCATGCTGCTGGCAAGAACCAAGGGCCTGACCAAAAGGCAAGCCATCTACCGTCATGCAATGCGCAACTCCATGGTTGTCATTTTCCCCTCGATTCTGAGTGAGTTCGTCTCCGTCCTGTCCGGCTCGCTGATCATTGAGAAAATGTTCGGCATCAACGGCGTGGGCGGTCTGTATCTGAACTCCATTACCTTCCAGGATTATGACTTCTTCATGCTGTTGTCCGGCTTCTACACCTTGGTCAGCCTGACCGCGGCCATCGTTATCGATATCAGCTACGGCTTCATTGACCCGAGAATCAGAATGGGAGCGAAGTAATGATGGACAATAATACAAACAATATACCCATTGAGAAATTTCAATTTGCTACCAGAAATGATCTGTATCATGACAGCAAATTTGAAACCAAGCCCGTAAGCTATTTCCAGGGAGCTTTCCAGCGCTTCAGCAAGAATAAGGGCGCCGTCGTTGGCGGCGTGATCATTGCTGTGCTGGTGCTTTTCGCGATCCTCGCTCCCTTCTTCACTCCTTTCAAGCCTGCGTACTATGATATGGTCTATGCATACGTGTACCCCAAGCTGGATCTGTTTGCAGAGAGCGGCATCGATTTCTGGGACGGCTGCAAGGAGAAGAGCACGAACTACGTCGGCTACCTCAAGGATAAGGCGCTTGCCGCTGAAACCGGCAGAGACGTCATCAAGAATGGCGAGTATGAGGTCAGCGAAGACGGTTCTGTTTATACTTACCGCTACGATACCTACTACGGCGTTGGCTTCGGTAAGTACAAGACCATCTCTGTGGAAGAATTCCAGGCCATCCAGGAATACCAGAACAGGACTGGCAGACAGGTCTTGTATCCTGTTGTCAAGTTCTCTGACAGGCCTACCCTCGAAAAGAACAAGTATGACGCCAACGTCTACTATGTGGTAGAGAACAAGAAGGCTTCCACGCTCCGGCCCAAGCTGGATAAGGAAGGCAACATCATCCCCAACTACTGGAAGTATGAGGCCGGTAAGGCCAGCACCTCGATCCCGGAGTACAACTCCCTGAGAATCGAAGGTGAGGACGGCTTTGAACAGAACGGCAAGCAGTATTTCTACGCTTACGGCCGTCGAGTCGACGGCGGCGTTGAGGTCAGAGCCGAATACTACGAATACTACATTTACCAGCACAACGAAGTGCTGAAGGACGGCATCACTGAGCCCTCCTTCCTCTTTGGTACCACCCAGACCGGTAAGGACATTTTCGCCTGCCTGGCTTACGGCGCGCGATTCTCCTTCATGTTTGCAACGCTGGTCGCTATCGTCAACTTTATCGTCGGTGTGATCTGGGGTTCTATCTCCGGCTATTGCGGCGGTAAGATTGACCTGGCAATGGAGCGCTTTGCAGAAATTCTGGGTTCCGTACCCACCATGATCGTCATTACGCTGCTGAAGTATCACATGGGTACCGCCAGCCAGGTGCTGGTCTTGTTCATAGCGTTCTTCGCTACGGGCTGGATCGGTATGGCAGGCAGAACCCGTATGCAGTTCTATCGCTTCAAGAATCAGGAATATGTTCTTGCGGCAAGGACCCTGGGCGCTCGGGACTCGAGAATTATGTTTAAGCATATTTTCCCCAACGGCCTGGGTACCATCGTTACCAGCGTCGCGCTGGTCATTCCCTCGATGATCTACTCTGAGACCAGCCTCTCCTATCTGGGTATCATTAATCTGGAAGCCGGCAACACCACTTCTGTCGGTACTCTGATTGCAGCGGGTCAGCAGTCCATCATGGCCAATGCAGGCTATGTGGCCCTGTTCCCCTGTGTGTTCCTGATTCTTTTGATGCTTAGCTTTAACCTGTTCGGCAACGGATTGCGCGACGCGTTCAATCCTTCTCTGAGAGGCACGGAGGATTAAGCATGAATAAAGAAATTAAACTGTCTGTAAATGATCTTAAGGTCTCCTTCCGTACAGACGCCGGCAAGGTTCAGGCTGTGCGCAACATTTCCTTCGATCTTTACAAGGGCGAAACCCTGGCCATCGTTGGTGAGTCCGGTTCCGGCAAGTCCGTTACCTCCAAGGCCATCATGGGCATCTCCGCCGGCAACTCTATCTATGAGGGCGGCGAGATCCTCTACGACGGTCAGGACCTGACCCGTATCCCCGAGGAGGAAATGCACAAGCTGCGCGGTGACAAGATCGCGATGATCTTCCAGGATCCGCTGTCTTCTCTGAATCCCATCATGCGGATCGGCAAGCAGATCACCGAGGCAATGCTGCTGAAGAACAAGGCAAACCGCAAGGAAGGCCGCGTTACCTTTAACAAGACCCTGGCAGTGCTGTCTGATACCATCAAGAAGGCGCTTGCCGAGAAGCCCCAGGATGGCGTGACGGCTGCGGATGTTGACAAGTATATCAAGACCTTTGATAATTTCAACATTCAGGCCATCAAGCTGGAGAACAGCTACAACGATTCCCGGACCGCTGCGGAAGAAATGATCGCAGTGATCGAGGATCTGCTCTTCATGACCGAGAACAAGCAGAAGGTCGACGTGGTGGGCTCTCTGGGCCTCGTCAAGAGAAGACTCAAGGAGATCAACGACAAGTACTTCGTGGCTGGCTACGCTGATGCGCTGAAGGGCCATGCTGCTGCCGTTGACGGTATCCTCCGTGCAGAGCGCGCCCATGTGTCCGCGCTTCAAGTGGTCAAGAATTTCTTCAGCAATACTTTGTCCAAGCACGAAGCATCCGCTGAAACAGTGGAGACGCTGAAGGCGCTGAAGAAGACCGCCCAGGAGATGCTGGAGCGGCCCCAGTACAACTTCTTCCGGATCGGCTACTATGTGTACAAGAACCCCGAAACGGATCTGAGCCAGATGCCCGCGAACGAAGCCAACGAAATGGCCGTGAAGTTCCTGAATGAGGACTTCATGGACTCCTTCATGGTTCTCGTGAAGCTCGCTGTGCAGTACTCCTTCGACAAGACCATCGCGAACAAGAAGGTCGCCGTCGAAACCATCGAGAATACCATTGCGTTCTTCAAGGCCCGCAACTTTACCGCTCAGGAGGCGGATAAGGCCAGCAAGCGCGTGAACAACAGCGTGTCCGCTGCCATTGATCCCCTGGCGATCGTCAAGGATAATGTGGCCTACACCTTCGGCAGCGCCCTTGAGCGTGAAGTGGAGAAGTATTTCTTCTACATTAAGAACAATCCCAAGGAAGAGGCCCGCTTCGCCCGTCAGACTGCTCAGCGTGAAGCGCTGCTGGCCAAGGGCAAGAAGGTGGACTGGAAGATCGTTCCCAAGTCCGTTATCGAGCCGGAGGTCCAGATCGAGGCCATCGTATCTGTTCTCACCCGCGTGATGGACAAGTTCAAGGCGGATATTGCTGCCGCCGGCAGCTTTGACGCGGATAAGCGCTGCCTGGAGATCGTTGATTTCCTCAAGGAAAAGGCGTCCCAGATCGTTTATACGCTGACCAAGCGGATCGCGAAGGAAAAGGCCATCAAGCTGATGGAAGAGGTCGGTATCCCCGAGGCGAGAATGCGTTACAGGCAGTATCCCTTCGAGTTCTCCGGCGGTATGCGTCAGCGTATCGTGATCGCCATCGCCCTGTCTGCCAACCCCGATATTCTGATCTGTGACGAGCCCACCACGGCCCTTGACGTGACCATCCAGGCCCAGATCCTGGAGCTGATCAATCGCCTGAAGCGGGAGCGCAACCTTTCCATCATCTTCATTACCCACGACCTGGGCGTCGTTGCGAACATGGCGGACCGAATCGCCGTGATGTACGCCGGCAAGATCGTTGAGTACGGCACGGCTGAAGAGGTGTTCTACAATCCTCAGCATCCCTACACCTGGGCGCTGCTGTCCTCTATGCCCGACCTGGATACCAACGAGAAGCTGGACGCGATCCCCGGCACCCCGCCCAACATGATTTATCCCCCTGTCGGCGATGCGTTTGCAGAAAGAAACAAGTACGCAATGGAGATCGACTTTGAGATGCAGCCGCCCATGTATGAGGTTTCTCCCACGCATTACGCTGCAACCTGGCTGCTCCATCCCAACGCACCCAAGGTGGAGATTCCCAAGATCATTACCGAGCGTATCCGGAGAATGAAAGAAAGGGGTGGCGACCATGTCGAATAATGAAGTATTGCTGAAAGTGGACCACCTTTGTCAGTATTTTCGTCTGGGACGCAAGGATCTGAAGGCTGTCGATGATGTAAGCTTTGAGATCAAGAAGGGTGAGTCCTTTGGTCTGGTCGGCGAGTCCGGCTGCGGCAAGACCACGACCGGCCGTTCTATCATCAAGCTGTATAACATTACCTCCGGCAATGTGTACTTCAAGGGTGAGAGAATCGGCGCCGGTATCCGCTCTTACCAGGACGCCATCACTGCTGCGCGCGCTGATGCCGCCAGCAAGATCAAAGCCCTCCGGGCCGAAAAGGCTGTGGACGGCGAAAGAAAAGCCCAGATCCAGGATGAGATCAAGAAGATCAACCAGGAGCTCGGCGCTGTCGTTGACAAGAATCGTGCGCTGATCAGGGGCGCCAGGTCCAACAGCAAGGATGTTGACAAGAAGTATGTCGCCACACTGCTCATGGCGCTGGAGGCCGAGTATGCGCAGAAGTTCGAGGCTGCTGCTGGCAACCCCGATGAACTGGCGGCCCTGAAGAAGGAATACAAGAACCGTTGCCGCGTTGCAAAGAAGAGCAAGCTCATCACCCAGATCCAGATGATCTTCCAGGATCCCATCGCGTCTCTTGACCCCCGTATGACCGTCCGCGATATTATCGCGGAGGGCCTGGTGATCAAGGGCATTACCGATAAGGCGTATATCAATGAGAAGGTCTACGAGATCCTGGAGATGGTCGGCCTTGTGCGTGAGCATGCGGACCGCTATCCCCATGAGTTCTCCGGCGGTCAGCGTCAGCGTATCGGCATCGCCCGCGCGGTGATCATGCAGCCTGAGATGATCATTGCCGACGAGCCTGTTTCCGCGCTGGACGTGTCCATTCAGGCGCAGGTCATCAACCTGCTGAACGATCTGCGGGAGCGGCTGGGCCTGACCATTCTCTTCATCGCTCATGACCTGTCGGTTGTGAAGTACTTCTCCGATCGAATCGGCGTTATGTACTTTGGTAAGATGGTCGAGCTGGCCGATTCTGACGAGCTCTTCAAGAATCCTCTGCATCCCTACACGAAATCCCTTCTCTCCGCGATTCCTCTGCCTGACCCCGTGTACGAGAAGCAGCGCACGAGAATCGTTTACAATCCCATTGCGGAACATGACTACTCTGTAGATAAGCCTTCGTTCCGTGAGATCACCCCGGGCCATTTCGTGCACTGCAACGATGCTGAAGAGGCGAAGTACAAGCAGCAGCTCAAATAACAGGACGGACGGTTATAACAGTGAATCAGAAAACAAAGACTGCACTAAAGAACTATGGGATTTGCGTTGGCATCGAGGTGCTGATCGCCTTTCTGGTGATTTGGTCAAAGGGCTTTTTCGCGCATAGCCTGGCAGTGAATATCCAGATCCTGTCCGACGCATTCTTCGTCGCGGGGATCTTGATGACGCTGTTTGCGGGCATGATCTATGTCAGCGGCGAAGGCGCCCTCATCGGTATTGGATTTATCCTCAGGAATGTGGTCCTTACCTTTATCCCCATGGGCAGGGCAAGGCACGAGGTATATGCCGATTACCGTGCGCGCAAGCTCAGCAAGGCCAAGAAGGGCAACACCCACTATGTTCTTGTGACAGGGCTGATCTTCCTTTTCATTGGAATCGTCTTTACGGCTATTTGGTACGCCGCATTTTACAACGTGTAAGATGCGCGTGAAGAATCCCGGTTGAATGACACCCCCTTTGCCAAACAAGTATGGTGAATACTTGCTTTGACAGAGGGGGTGTTTGTGATATATATGATGCTGGCTGAGCGCCCGTTATTCCGGCTGTCACGCATAAGGGATGCATTATACGTCCAAACCGACCCGAACCTGATACTCTACCCGCGTGTCAAACTGATTCCGCAGCCCATTCCGCGAAAACCTAATCGGCGGCAGCTGGAAATAGGAGCAAATCTGTTTTGCTGGTTGCATCAGGTTGACCATGTAGCCGCCGATATAGCCGGCCTGACGGGAGGGCAGGTCGCCATTGTAGCCCTTCTTCAGGTTGATGCCCAGCTCGCCGGCGATCTCGTACTTCATGTTGTCCAGAGCCTGACGGGCTTCGGGCACCACGACACGGTTGCTGTTGCTGTTGCTGGAAGAGCTGTTGCCCTGCTGGAACTGGTTCTGCTGCTGCTGCATGGGCGTCTGATTGGCGTTGTTGATGTTGTTATACATGGGTGTGATCCTCCTCATAATCAGTGGTTGGACATGTTGCGCTCGGCCTGCTCGATCAGGCGCTTGACCATGTAGCCGCCGACGTAGCCGTTCTCGCGGGCGGACAGGTTGCCCTTGTAGGCCTGCTGATAGTCCACACCCAGCTCGCGGGCGATCTCATACTTCATGTTGTTCAGCGCGCCGCGGGCCTCGGGAACCATCCCGGACCGGGAGTTGTTGTTGCTCATGCGATTCACCTCCTCCTGCTGTTCTCGGTGATATTGTGCGCAATGCGGAGGCGGATAGTCTGGTAATGAGTGCGCATGCTTGCAGAAAAAGGGTCAACGGATGCATGAAAAAAGCGCCGCCCCGCCAGCGCCGCTTGAGAAGGTGTTCCTTGGCAGGGGCCTGCACGCTGCGCCCGTCCTTCACGCTGCCGGGCGGGGTGGAGCCGGGCCTGGAGGACGATCATCCGCGGCGTGGGGGCCGATGCTTCCGCTTTCGCAAAAATACTGCGCCCGCGAACGGACGCAGCTCAGGGACAGTCTACGGTGCGGCAGCGGATTTTATGCATTCATGCCGTTGATCTTGCGGATGATGGCGTCCAGGTCACTCTGCAGGGCGGCCATGTCGGACATGGTGTCCAGCCGCTCGCCCAGGGATTCAATGGCGTCCCGGATGCCTTCGTCCGACGTGATGGCCACGGTGGAGATGCCGCCGATCACGCCGTCAACGCGCTCCTTGATGATCTTGCGCAGACGGTCGTCCAGGCCGGCCTGATACTGATCGTCAAACTCGACGCCCACGGCAGCCTTGTTGCCCGCGATGACAACCTCCGCATCTTCGATCTCGCTCAGGCGCTCCAGCTCGTCCTCGATCTGCTCGATGACGCGCTTGGCCTTGTCCATGCTGGTTACGCCGGTGGCTTCGGGGATCACGGTGCTGTCAGGCAGCACGCCGTCCGTGCCGTTGGCGCCGTCCATCATGCCATCCATCGTGCCGTCCAACAGGCCGTCCATCATGTTGTCGGTGGTGTTGGGCAGCACGGTGGTCACATTGGGGGACGTGGTGGGGGACACGCTGGTCGTGGGCTCGCTGGTGACGGTGGTCATGTCCTTCTTGGCGCGGCAGGAACCAAGCGTCAGCGCCAGAAGCAGCGCAATAAGGGTCAAAAGGGTCTTTTTCATGGTGATTCACCTCCTCGCGGGCTATTGTGCGCAGCATGCGGGGCGGCCAATCATGAAAAATTTACAGTTTGCTGCCTTGTTTTCGCGGGGAAATGCGTTATAATAGTAGGGTAGACTATTTGACGGAGGTTGCGGATATGGCAGGTTTGCTGGAGCAGCTGATGGCACTGGCCGCGGCGGGGACGATGATGCTCTCCTCGTCCCTGGATGCTGCTGCGCCGCAGAATGATATCGACGGGCTGCTGTTTTTGCAGAACCGGCAGTGGCGCGCAGGATCGGCGTACATCCCGCAGGTGCGGGAGGCACAGATCAAGGGCAAGGTGCGCGAGATGCGCGATGACGCTGCGACGGCCCTGGAGCAGATGGCCGCCGACTGCAAGGCGGAAACGGGCGAGATCATCGTGTCCGTCAGCGGATACCGCAGCTACCAGACCCAGGCCACGATCTATCAGCGCAAGAAGAAAAGCGTTGGCGAAAAGCGGGCGGATGAATATGTGGCCCGCGCAGGTGCGTCCGAGCATCAGCTGGGCCTGGCGATGGACCTGGGCTGGGCCGATTATGAGGGCTGCAGCGAGAAATTCCCCCGTTCCAAGGCAGGCAAATGGACGACGGAAAACTGCTGGAAATACGGCTTCATCCTGCGTTATCAGGCAGGCTGGGAGGACGTGACCGGCTACAAGCAGGAGGAATGGCACTTCCGCTATGTGGGCAAGGAGCACGCCAAGGCCATTTACGAGAATCAGATGCCTCTGGAGAACTACCTGCTGCTGGTGCGTCAGGACGCGCTGATGGACATCGTGCTGGGGGTAATGGAGGAATGAAAATGAACAAACTCTTTGCGCTCCTGCTGGCGCTGATGCTGCTGCTTCCCGCTGCGGCGGAGGAAGAGGAAGACGACTGGCTCTTTGCGGATGTGAACATGGATCTGGTGTCCGTCTATGACGATGTGGACTGGACTTTCCCGGTGGACATCATGGACATGGATCCGGAGCTGATCATCCTGGTCAACAAGAGCATGTTCCTGGACAAGAAGTATGAGCCTGCCGGCCTGGTGAAGATGAAGTCCCTCAAGCTGGATAAGAATGGCAACAACACCAGCGGCGGCGTGCGTCAGGTGGACGGCACCTGGCAGCTCCGCAAGGAGTGCGCCGAGGCCCTGGTTGCCCTTTGCGACGCAGCCCGTGCCGAGGGCCACGAGCTTTACCTCAAGAGCGGCTACCGCTCCTATTACAAGCAGGCCGTCATGTACGAAAACCGCTACAGGAAGTACGGCTACGACGACGGCTGGGTCACAAAGCCCGGCGCCAGCGATCATCAGACAGGCCTGGGCTGCGACGTGGTGCCCAAGGGATGGACGGATCGCGGCATGAATGAGAAGATGGCGCAGGAGCCCGAGACCCAGTGGATGGCGGAAAACTGCGCCCGCTTCGGCTTTATCCTCCGTTACCCGGCGGATAAGGAGGACGTCACCGAGATCAACTACGAGCCCTGGCATCTGCGCTATGTGGGCGTGGAGGTCGCCACCTACATCATGGACAACGGCCTGTGCCTGGAGGAATTCCATGACCAGCTGGCGGTCGCCATCGACGAGTTTATCGCTGCCGGCGGCAAGGAAAGCCTTGTGGCGGATTTCCGGCAGGAGTCCGCGGAGGACTATTATTCCCATTACAAGTGAGCAAATGAAAAAGCGACTGCGCAATGCAGTCGCTTTTTTGCGTGTCAGCCGTTGCCGGGCCAGAGGTCGTCGATGCGGACGTAGCCGTATTCCTCCGTGTTCGTCAGCCAGACGTGGTAGAAATCCCCCGCCACGCCCATGATGTAGAAGGACGGGCCGTATTCCCCGGTGGAAGCGGTGAAGGCGCTGGACGCACGGGGTGCAGCATAGAGGCGGTGCGCGGTCAGATCTTCCTTCCAGGTCAGCCACGGGCCGGCGTACTCCACCGCGTCCATGGCCTCGCCAAAGGCCAGGTATTTGGTCATCATGTAGCCCTCCAGCCCGCAGACCGTCACGGCACACCATTCCTCGCCGTACTTGCGGATGTGCACCGGCGTGCGGTTGTAGTACTTGCCCAGGGAAGCGGCGTCCTTGTCGGGGCTGACGCGCAGGTGGAGGCGATCTTCGGGGTTGAAATTGTTGACCACGGCCCAGCCGGTGGTGTCGAGCTGGGCGAGGGCCTCCACGTAGGAGGCGGGAAGGGTCGTCCAGTCGATGGTGGTGATATCAGCCCAGGGGTGATTGCCAAAGTGTCCGTCGATATCGTCCACCTCGTCAAAAATGACATGCTGGCCCATAAAGTACATGCCGGACTGTGCAGGCATGACCATGCTCACGCCCCAGGTGCCGTCGGCGTAGAGCTCGACGCTGACGCAGTCGTAGTATTTCCGGCTGGGGATGCCCAGCGAATGGGTGAAATTCTCCACGCCCAGGATGGTGCCTTCCGGCAGGGGAGTGCTTTCGGCGAAGTGCCACGTGCCGTCAGTGGCCTTCACACCGCCGATAAACACCAACTCGTCCGCCGCGTTGCGCATCAGCAGGCGGAGGACGTCGCCGTCATCGATACCTTCAACGAAGGTGTAGGTGGGCAGCAGCTCCGCGATCATCGCGGGGTCCGCAGGATTGGCGGGCTCGCTGGCCATAACGGCAAGGGGCAGCATCAGCAGAACAAGCAGCAGGGCGAAAATCTTGCGCATGGGAAGTACCTCCAATCGGTTTCTTACCTATATAACGTTGGAGGATGGCATTTTCTTGCCAGTAAATTGTAAAAACAGGAGCAAAATCTGCTCCTGTTTGCGTATTTAGTTCTTTTCGTCACGGATCCACACGGGCATGTGGTCGTCCATCAGCACCACGCCGACCTTGTTCAGGTCGTAGGGGGTCGCCTGGTAGACGAAGTAGTTCAGCCAGTTGCAGTACAGCAGGTTCGCGCTGGAACGCCAGGTGCAGACGGGCTCCTTGGTGTCGTCGTCATCGGGGAAGTAGTTGACGGGCACGTCCGGGTTGATGCCGGCCTTCACGTCGCGCAAGTATTCGCCCAGCAGGGTGTCCGCGTCATATTCGGAGTGGCCGGTGATGAAGATCTGCCGTCCGCCGTGGGTGGAAATGGCGTACACGCCGGCCTCGTCGGATACGGCGAGAATCTTGAGCTCCGGGCGGGCGAGGATGTCCGCCTCATCCACCGTGGTGTAGCGGGACTGGGGCACCATGAAGGTGTCGTCAAAGCCGCGGAAGAGGATGCTGCCCTTGTGCACGACCCTGTGGCGGTATACGCCGGAGAGCTTCTTGGGCAGCTTGCGCTTGGGGATGCCCCAGTGATAGTACAAGCCCGCCTGCGCGCCCCAGCAGATGTGGAAGGTGGAGGTCACGTGGGTCTTTGTCCACTCGAAGATCGTGCACAGCTCCTCCCAGTAGTCGACCTCCTCGAAGGGCAGCTGCTCCACCGGCGCGCCGGTGATGACCATGCCGTCATAGGTGTTGTTGCGCACCTGGTCGAAGGTCTTGTAGAAGGCCAGCATGTGCTCGGCGGAGGTGTTCTTGCTGACGTGGGATTCCACCATCAGCAGGTCCATCTCCACCTGCAGCGGCGTGTTGCCCAGCAGGCGTGCCAGCTGGGTCTCCGTGGCGATCTTGGTGGGCATCAGGTTCAGCAGCAGGATCTTCAGCGGGCGGATGTCCTGGGTGACGGCGCGGTCGGCGGCCATCACGAAGATGTTCTCACTGCGCAGCTTCGCGGCAGCGGGCAGGTCATTGGGGATCTTGATCGGCAAGGTCTTCGACCTCTTTTCTATGATTTATTGGGGGATCAACCGAGGATGGCGCGGGCGATCTCGACGGAAGCCTTGGCGTCCCTGGCATAATGGCAGCCGAGGCGCTCGGCGTAGTCCGGGGTGACCACTGCGCCGCCCAGCATCATGGCCGGGGGATGGGGCAGCTTGTTCAGCTGGCGGACGGTCTCTTCCATCGCGGGGAGGGTGGTGGTCATCAGCGCGGACAGGCCCACCAGGCGGACGTCCTCACGGAGGGTCGCTTCCACGATGGTCTCCGGCGGCACGTCGCGGCCCAGGTCGATGATCTGGTAGCCGTAGTTGCTCATGACGGTTTTGACGATGTTCTTGCCAATATCGTGGATGTCGCCCTTCACGGTGGCGATGATCACCTTGCCTTTGTGGACAGCGTCACCTTCGCCCATGCTCTCCTGAATGACGGCGAACACCGCCTGGGCCGCCTGCGCCGCAGAGAGCAGCTGGGGCAGGAACGCCCGACCGGCTTCATAATCTGCGCCCACCTTGTCCAGCGCGGGGATGAGGACGTTTTCCACCAAGTCCAGGCCGGTGGAGGATGCGATGGCCTCGCGGGCCAGCCGGGACGCATCGCCCTTCAGGCCGCGGATGATGGCTTCCTCCAGCGTCATCGCGGAGGGGGCGGCCGGCGCAGCAGCGGGCGTTGCCGCATTGGCGAAGCGATCCACATAAACGCGGCAGCCGTCGTCCTCGCCGGAGAGGACGCGGTGGGCGGCGATGGCGTCCATCATGTCCACCTGGTTGGGGTTGATGATGGGCAGTGTTAGGCCGGCAGCCATGGCCTGGGTGAGGAAGGTGCGGGCCATCAGCGGGCGGTTGGGCAGCCCGAAGGAGATGTTCGACACGCCCAGCACCGTGGGGAGGCGCAATTCCTCCGTCACCCGGCGGACGGCGTCCAGCGTGGCGCGGGCCTGATCCTGCTGGGCAGAGACCGTCAGCGTCAGGCAGTCGATCCACAGGTTCTCCCGGGGGATGCCGTGCGCTTCCGCAGCGGCCAGGATACGCTTTGCAATGGCGATGCGCTCGTTAGCGGTCCTGGGCAAGCCGGTTTCGTCCAGCGTCAGGCCCACGACGGCCGCGCCGTATTTCTTCACGATGGGCAGGATGCGAGCGAGGACCTTCTCATCCCCGTTGACGGAGTTGACCGCTGCCTTGCCGCAGTACACCCGCAGGCCCGCCTCCAACGCGTCGGGGTTGGTGGAGTCTAGCATCAGGGGGAGATTGGTGGCCTCCTGGAGCTTGCGCACCACCAGAGGCAGCATGGCGGCCTCGTCCACGCCGGGGTAGCCGACGTTGACATCGAGGATGTCCGCGCCTGCGTCCTCCTGCTGGATGGCCATGTCCACGATGTAGTCCATGTCGCCCACCAGCAGCGCCTGCTGGAAGCGCTTCTTGCCGGTGGGGTTGATGCGCTCGCCGATGACCCGCACGCCGTCAATGTTGACGGCCTTTGTGGCGGTGCAGACCATGCTCGTGCGGCGGATTTCCCGCTGGCCGGGGGGCATGTCCTTCACGCGCTCATGCAGGGCGCGGATGTAGTCCGGATTGGTGCCGCAGCAGCCGCCCACCACGGACACGCCCGCCTTGACGGCTTCCGCCATAGCGTCGGCGAAATCGGCGGGAGAGAGATCGTAGTGGCCGTCCACCGGGTCGGGCAGGCCCGCGTTGGGCTTGGCGATCACCGGCAAATGGGTATTCGCGCAGATATCCCGCAGGACGGGCAGCAGCTGTGCCGGGCCCAGGGAGCAGTTCACGCCGATGGCGTCCGCACCCAGGCCCGTCAGTGTCGCGGCCATCGAAGCCGCCGTGCAGCCGGTGAAGGTGCGTCCGCTTTCGTCGAAGCTCATCGTCACCAGGACGGGGAGATCGCTGTTCTCCTTCGCTGCGATGAGGGCGGCGCGGGCCTCCTGCAGATCGGTCATGGTCTCGATGACGATGCAATCCGCCCCGGCCTTCACGCCCGCACGGACGATCTCGGCGAACATGTCCACCGCAGCCTCAAAGGGGAGCGTCCCCAGGGGTTCCAGCAGCTCGCCCAGGGGGCCGACGTCCAGCGCCACCCGGGCTCCGGGCGCCACCCGGTCGGAGGTGCCCTCGCAGGCCTTCTTCGCCGCGGCGATGGAGGCCATGACGACCTCTTCCACCGTAACGCCCAGCTTTTGCAGCTTGCGGCGGTTCGCGCCGAAGGTGTTGGCGCACACGATCTCCGTGCCGGCCTGCACGTACTGGCGGTGGATAGCGGTGAGCATATCCGGTTTGTTCAGGGCCACCAGCTCCGGCAGCTCGCCGGGCAGCAACCCAGCGCGCTGGAGCATGGTGCCCATCGCGCCGTCCAGGAAGGTGAGTTTCTTCGTGTCAAACATGGCAGGTGGCACCAGCCTTTCTGTATGGACAGGTCTTGTTCAGCGCGCAATGGGCGCAGCCGCGCACGCGGGCGGGCTGCGGCGCATCGGCAATGCCGACGATCGCGCTGACGCTCTTTTGCGGGGTCATCAGCAGGGAAGGCGTGAGGCCAACGCCGATGCGGCCGGCCCCGGCGGATTCCAGCAATCGGGACTGCACGTCCAGCGGCAGATCGCCGTAGCCGGGGGAGAAGCGGTCGGTCAGGTGTTTGCCGGGGAAGCGGGCGCGGATGGCGTCCTCCGCCGCATCGCAGCCGGCTTCCACATACACGCTGCCCAGCGCGTCCAGCATGACGGCGCGGGCCATATCGCGGGCGGAAAGCTGCCGCATCCACCGGTCGAATTCCGCGCCGAGGGTGCATACCAGCACGGCGGATCGCGGGCAGTCCGCGAGCATCCGCTGGGCCAGCTGGCCGGGCAGCGCGAGTTCGGCTGTATCCGTCAGCGCCCAGGTGAAGCGCGGCGTGATGCGGCTTTGCAGCTCTTCCGCCAGGGCGGTGAGGCCGGCGAGCAGGGCCGCGTCAGGGTTTTGTGCGCCCAAATAGCGCAGAGCTTCCTGCATGTTCAGCTCCATGTGCCCGCCTCCCTTGCGCGTATTGCTAACATTATACATGGTTGCGGAGGATTTGTACAGTTTTCTTGGTGTACGAAAAAAACCGCGCAAGGCGGTCTTACCAGTTGTAGGGCTTTTTGCCATTACGGACGCGTTCACGGTTGGGGTGGAAGGACCACTCCATCATACCGAGGAGGATGATGCAGCCGCCGCAGACCAGGATGTAGCTGAAAAATATGCGAGAGATCCACTTACCGTCTGCCAGAAGAGCTCCCACAATTACCGGCAGAAACAGCGCGTGCAACGTGAGGTTCATCCCGCGTAGTACTTGGACGATGAAGGTTGCCTTGATGACCTTGCGTTCCAGCTTGCTGTACTTGTCGCGCACATAGCGGGGTGCGTCCAGCAACAGCCAGCGCCGTCCCAAAGGTACTTCTGCTTTGTAGCGTTTGCTGGCCTTGGCGGACTGATGGCTGCGAACCTCACAACCGAAGAGAGAACGGCAGATCAGCAGCATCAGCAGGGCACCGAGGATAGCGCCAATGGGTGAAACGTTCATGGTGTTCCTCCTTGATATTCCTGCATCCCCAGCGCCTTCTCCAGCAGCGCCGCGAAGGACTGGATGGCCTCCGTCAGGCCCTCGGCGTAGGCGAGGACGCTTTCGTCCCGGATCAGCTCCGGCTGGCGGCGCACCGTCAGCGCCATGGAGAGCTCCGCCGGGCAGGGACAGACGCGCTCGTCCAGCGCCCACTGGGCCGCAGCGGTCTTGGTGATGGGGCGGCCGTTCACCAACACATACATACACCGGGCGATATCCAGCAGCCACCCGTAGGCATAGATGCTCCGCGCGCCCCGGCCATGCTCGCGGATGGTGCGGGTATGATCGGCGACGGCGGCTGTGATCTGGGCATAATCCGGCATTTCGATATGGCGGCGCACGTCCTTGCCCAGCAGGAGCTGGCCTGTCTGCAAAAGCGACATGCGGTCAAAGGCGGAGAAGGCATGGCTGGTCTTGATGCGCTCGCCGGTGGTGCCCCAGTAGACCACGCGGGTCTCGCCGCCGGTGAGGAAGCTGCCCAGGTCAAGCATGCCGCCCTCAAAGAGACGGTAATGGGGCGTATCCGGGTCGCGGGCGGCAAGGGTTTCGCGGAGCGTCACCAGTGCGGAGGCTTGCTCCTCCGTGATGGGCTCCCGGGTCAGCACCAGCAGGTCGATGTCGCTCCAGCCGGGGCGGTAATCCTCCGCCGTCACGGAGCCATAGAGGTAGATGGAGGGCTGCGCATCCGCCAATATGCGGGCGATGCTCACGGCCGTGGTGTTGATGGCCAGGCGCAGACGGGGTTCAAGCATGCTTCATCCTCCCGTCAAAACAGCGCGATGAGCTGCTGCCAGGCATTGCCGAGGTGCTCCCAATGGACGGTTTTGCCCATCAGGTATTCCAGGCCGATCAGCAGCACCAGATGCGCCGGATAGATGGCGTAGCCCGCCCATTTGGGCAGACGCACGCGCCCCGGCAGATCCCACAGCATCAGCGGCAGGGAAAGCAGCGCCAGCCCCTGCAGCCGCAGGAAGGGTGACAGCATCATGCCCAGCTTCGTGCGGGAGAATCCGGCCAGCTTCAGCCCGAAGAATCCGCTGATTGGCGACGAGCTGCTGCCCCAGTACAGGCAGAAGGCCACCATCACCGCGGCGATGCCCGGGCGGGAATCCTTCACCGCCCACAGCAGCAGCACCAGCAGAACGCCCTTCCAGCCGTAGTCCACATCCAGAAGCCAGGCCAGGGCGAGGGCGAGCACCGGCGCCCAGATGTGGCTGAGGAGCTTCTTCTCTCGCAGGCCCCACAGGCCCAGCAGCGCCACAAACAGGGTCAGGAAAATGTTGTAGTCATTCCATGGATGATGGAGCGCCACCATGTACAGCGGCTGGGAGATCAGCCCGATCAGGCCGACCCGCAGAAGGTACCGGGGGAAGGAGCGGGTGTTGGCAGCGCCCACCACCATGCACCAGCAGTACAGCGGGAAGGCGATGCGTCCCAGGATGCGCATCTCCGGGACGGCGGGAAAGCACATTTTGCCCGCATGGTCGATGAACATGAACACCAGCGCGATCAGCTTGAGCCAGCCGGTGCTGGTGCTGCCGGCGATGGATGCTTTGCGTGTCATAAGCGGCACCTCGGTTTGCGTGAATATGTGTTAGTATACCGCAAAACGGGCGGAGAATCAAGCAGCACAAAGGGGCCGCCGGGTGAACGGCAGCCCCACAAAATTATTGCAGATCGTACACGCTGCGGATGCGCAGGTTTTTCGCCTTGCCGCGCAGAACGCGGATGCGCTTTTCGCCGGCGTTCATGTCGAAGGCGTTGTCGGAGAGAAGCATGTCCGCGTCGTCGGACTCAATCCACACCTGCCGTGCGAAGGAGGAGGCACGGACGATGATCTCGTCGCCGTCGGTTTCAACGGCGAGCTGCGGATCAACAAAGTCGAAGTGCTTGGGTGCGCAGAAGATGGCCGTGCCCTCGCTGACGACTTCTTCGCCAGCCGTGAAGTCGAAGCTGACGTAGTGCCCGGTGAGGGTCGCGTCATCGAAGACCAGCTTGTCCAGCCAAAGCACGGACAGCGCAGGCACGGTGACCTCCATGCTGCCCTCGCGGACGATGGCTGAATTGCCAGCGGGGCTCCCGCCCGCCGTGCGCAGCGCCCAGTGGACGGTGCCGGTCACATCCTGCATGGTCTCGTTGGCCACGTTCAGGCGGACGGAGCGCTCGATGGGCGCGGTGCGGTACTCGTTGATCTTCGGATTCTGGCTCAGCTCGCCTTCCTCCTCGGCGGAGATCATGATGGGCGCAAAGAACCGCTTTGCCGCGTAGTGCAGGGCCTTCCAGCGGCCGAAGTAGTCAATGGACGACCAGCTCGCCACGGGCCAGCAGTCGTTGAGCTGCCAGATGATCGCGCCCATGCAGCGGCCGCGGTTGCGCCGCCAGTGCTCCACGCCGTAGCGGATGGCCTCCGCCTGCAGGAGCTGGGAGGCATAGAGCAGATCGTCAAAGCTGGTGGGATACTTGAAGGTCTGGGCCAGGTAGGCCATGATCTTGCCGTTGGCGGCGCCGTTGCGCTGGTGGCGCTCCATGATGCGGGAGAAAATGTTGCGGTCGCCGGGCTCGGTGAAGGACTCGACGGTCTTGAGGCAGGGGAAGGACTGGAAGCCGAACTCGCTGGCGTAGCGGAAGAAGAATTTGCGGTACTCGGTGAAGGGCTTCTCGCCGTGCCAGACGTCCCAGTAATGCACGTCGCCGCGGTTGAAGTCGTTGGCGTTGTCGAAGTCGCCGCCGGAGGAGGGGGACGCCGGCCACCAGAAGGTATCCGGCGCATGCTGCCTGACAAGGCGGGGCAGAAGGTACTCGAACATCTTCACATAGTCGGTGACATGGCGGCGGTTCTTGGGGGCAAAGCCGTTGCTGCCGTGGACGAGGCTGTCGTTGGCATAGCCCATGAACATCTCCATCTCGTTGTTGCCGCAGATGAGCGCCAGCGAGGCATGGTGGTGCAGCCGCTGCACGTTTTGATGGGTCTCCACGCAGATGGAGGCTTCGAAATCCTCCGTCAGGTCGTAGAAGGCGCAGGCGTACATCAGATCCTGCCAGACGAGAAGACCCAATTCGTCGCAGATGTCATAAAAGAAATCGTCGGGATAATAACCGCCGCCCCAGATGCGCACGGTGTTCATGTTGGCAAGGGCAGCGTCCTCCAGCAGACGGCGGGTGCGCTCTGGGGTGACGCGGGCGAGGATGTTGTCCTCAGGGATGTAGTCCGCGCCCATGGCGAAGATCTTGACCCCATTGACAATGTGGCAGAATTCCTCGCCCCACTGATCCTTCTCCCGGCTGACGGAGAGGGTGCGCAGGCCGATGCGGCGGGTGTAGGTATCCACCACCACGCCGTCCACGATTGCGCGGACTTCCACCGTGTACAGAGGCTGGTCGCCGTAGCCGCGGGGCCACCAGAGCTGGGGATCAGGAATGGCGAGCGTATGCACTTCGGCGTCATCGGGGAGCATTTCCGAGGTGATTACCGTGCCGTCGGGGGCGGTGATGACGGCCTGCCATTCGGGGCAGATATCCTCGTCCCGCTGGCGGATCCAGGGGCGCAGACCAACCTCCACGCGGCCATCCTCGTGATGCACCTGGCGGAAGTCCACCGTGGTGATGACGGCTTCCTCCCAGCAGCGCAGGTAGATGGGCCGCCATACGCCCGCGTCGGGCAGACGGGGGCCCCAGTCCCAGCCGAACATGCAATGGGCCTTGCGCAGGTGGCGGAAGCCGGGGGTCGCATCGGAGGACTCCCAGCCGGGAGCGCGCTCAGCCGCCTCGGCGCAGTAGTTGATCGGGCTGCGGAAGATGATGCGCAGTTCGTTCTCGCCCTCGCGCAGCAGGGACTTCACGTCCCACTCCCAGGTGATGTGCATGTTGTCCGCATGGCCGATGGGCGTGCCGTTGATGGAGACATCCGCCAGGGTGTCGAGACCCTCGCAGACCAGCTCCACCCGGGAGGGCAGCTCCTGCGGCACTGCGAAGGAACACACATACTCCCAGTCCTTCTTCATCAGGTCGAAGAAGGCAAACTCGTTGTCACGGTAAAAGGGGTCGGGCATGGTGCCGTCCGCCATGAGGTCGGCGTAAACGCTGCCGGGGACATGGGCTTCATGCCAGGTATCGGTGCCCAGCTCATGCATACGCCACATCGCGGCGGAAAGGTCAAACAGCTTTTTCATTTGCAACGCTCCTTATCGGGATGTGTTCCCATGATAACATACCGGGGAAGGGGTGTCAACAAAGCGGCGTCCGTCTGCAGCGGTCACCCGTCGCTCTGCTGGGGGTGGCTGAACTGCTCCCTGCGGTACTGCAGGGGCGTGACGCCGTAGAAACGCCTGAACAGCTTGCTGAAGTAGTTGGGATCGGTAAATCCGCTGAGCTGGGCGATGTTCTGCACCTGGAGCCGGGTGCTGCCCAGCAGCTGCAGGGCGACCTTCATCCGCTGGGACGTGATATGCTCCGCCAGCGTGCGGCCGGTCTCGCGATGGAAGAGCGTGGACAGGTAGCTGGGGCTGACCTGCATCAGCTGGGCGAGGCTGCTCAGGGAAAGATCGCCAGACAGGTTGGCTTCGATGTAGGTCAGCGTCTTCTGCACCACGGCGGAATAATGATTGCCAGCGTGGGTGCGCACCAGGCGGCAGTAGGCGCGGATCATGTTGCCGATGAGGGTGCTCGACTTCTCCAGCGTCGGGGTGGTTTCGATCTGCCGGGCAAAATTGCTGGACACCCGATCCAGGTGCAGCGGATGCACGCCGCCCCGCTCGGCGGCTTTGCGCAGCAGGGTGTTGCAGATGATGCAGTAATTCTTCATGTTGCGCAGGGGATCGGCGGTGCGGCTCTGGTAATTGAGCTGGGAGACGCTGGACATCATCACCTCTGCCCGGTGGGTCAGGCCTTTGGCGACGATCTCCATCAGCTCGTTCTCATAGGCGTAGCGATCCTCCAGCTGCTGCATCTGCTGGAGGATGTTCTCCTGCTCGATGGGCGCGTCCGCTTCCCGCACGCCCGGCAGCGCGCTGTACTGCTCGTAGTTCACATCCACCACGTCAAAGGCGGATGCGCCGCCCCACACGACCTCGCCAAAGCAGGTGACCACCGCGAGCACCGCCGTCGGATCGTGAAATACCGGCAGCGACGCATAAAATTCCGCCTGCTGCGGGACCTGCTCCAGCCCGGTGCCCAGACGCTCCGCCTGCTCCAGCAGCATTTCCTGCGTGGGGTCGAGGGTCAGGTAGGGGCCGATCACCACGGCGGTGGGTTCCGGCGATGGGGGCAGATGAAAGTAGATGTAGTTGCACATGAACGGATCCAGCACCTTGTAGATCGTCCGCTGATGCGACCACTGCCGGGCGATGCGGTAGGCGGCATCGTAATCCGCCTGCATGCCCAGGATGCCCCGGAGGCCGGAATCCAGCACCGTCAGCGTGTCCTCCGGGTGCAGCAGATGCACCGGCAGACGCATCCGTTCCAGGACGGAGATCATGAAATCCAGCTCTCTTTGATACGCCAGGGACATGTCGGACGCCTCCTTCCAATGACTTGTTATCATTATCGGACATTTTTTGCCCAAAATCAACAGTGAAGTGCAAAAAAGTACAGAAAATGAAGAAAAATTTCCTCACGCGATTTCATGGGGTATGGTATGCTGATATCAGCAAAACTCCGCCACGGCGGATAAGAAAAAAGTGAGGTAATACAAATGGCAAAGAAGCCTGTCCAGCTGGACGAAAACGGCAAGCGCAAGTTTGGTATGCGCGACTGTCTGGCCTACGCCGCGGGCGATCTGGGCTGCAACATGTCCTTCGCGCTCAAGGGCACGATGGCTCTGTTCTGGACGCAGGTGATGGGCCTGAGCGCCTGGTACTCCCTGCTGATCGTGATCCTGCAGGTGTGGGACGCCATCAACGATCCGCTGATCGGCTCCATCGTAGACGCTGACAAGCACCAGTACAAGCGCAACAAGTTCCTGCAGTACATCTGGATCGGCTCCATTGGCCTGATCGTGGGCGGTGCCTGCTGCTTCCTGCCCTTCCCCGGTGCTCCCACCTGGGCGAAGATCATCATCTTCATGGCGGGCTACATCGTGTGGGACGCCTTCTACACGGTGGCGAACGTTCCCTACGGCTCCCTGCTGTCCCTGATTTCCGACAAGCCTGCTGACCGTGCTTCTCTGTCTGCATGGCGTTCCATCGGCTCCATGGTCGGCAACATGCTGCCCATGGTGATCCTGCCCTTCCTGATCTACAATGAGGACAAGTCCCTCAACGGCCCCATGGTGTTCGTGGCTGCGCTGGTCATGGGCGCGATCGGCTTCGTCTGCTTCCAGTTCATGATCAAGAACACCGAAGTGCGTGTGGACACTAAGAACGCCACCACCGGCGAGGCCTTTGAGAAGTTCAACGTCATCAAGGCGATGAGCAACTTCCTCAAGAACCGTCCTGCTGTGGGCGCGACCCTGGCTGCCATGGGCATGTTCATCGGCATGCAGGCCGCTACCACCGCCGTGAACGTCACCTTCCAGATCTACTTCCAGAATCCCCAGATCTCCGGCCTGGTGTCCATGTTCGCGATGCTGCCCATCGTCATCTTCACCCCCCTGGCCCGCAAGATGGTCACCAAGTACGGCAAGAAGGAGCTGTCCATCGTCGGCTCCATCTGCTACATCGTGGGCGGCCTGTTCCTGTTCGCCGCGCCTCTGGGCCTCATCCCCGTCAGCCAGGGCAACACTGGCCTGGACCTGATCGTGTACATCGTGGCTCAGCTGGTCATGTCTCTGGGCATGGGCATCTACTCCACCGTGTCCTGGGCGATGATGGGCGACGCCATCGACTACAACGAGTGGAAGACCGGCAAGCGCGAGGAAGGCACCGTCTATTCCCTGCACTCCTTCTTCCGTAAGCTGGCTCAGGGCGTGGGCCCCGCTCTGGCGCTGACCATCATGCAGACCATGGGCTACGTCAACAACTCCAAGCCCGACGCCAACGGCGTCTTCACCGCCATCGACGTGAACCTGCTGTCCTGGGACTTCGCCGTCGAGCTGCGCACCCTGGTGGCTGTGCTGTACATGGTCGCCGGCGTGATGATGTTCATCGGCCTGGGCCTGGTGTACAACCTGGACAAGAAGAGCCTGGCCAAGATGAACGAGGAGCTGGCTGCTCGTCACGCTGCGAAGGAATAATTCCGTTGACAAACGGGCTCCCTGATTGTATCATAACAATGGTGGCAGACAGGCCCGAAGTCTGTCTGTCACCTTCTTGATTTGAGGAGGAAATGACATGCGTCAAGTTCTGAATTTCAATGCCGGCTGGGTCTTCAGCAAGGCCGCCGAGGCGGTTCCTGCCAAGCTGCCCGCGGACTGGGAGAGCGTACAGCTGCCCCACTCCTGGAACGCTGTGGACGGCCAGGACGGCGGCAACGACTACTACCGCGGCACCGCTTACTACGCCAAGACCATCGTGAAGGCCGAGCTGCCCGCCGCTGACCGCTGGTACCTGGAGCTCCAGGGCGCCAATTCTTCTGCGGATGTGTATCTGGACGGCAAGAAGCTGGCCCATCATGACGGCGGCTACTCCACCTGGCGCGTCGATCTGACCGCCGACCTCAAGGACGAGAGCCTGCTGGTCGTGGCCGTGGACAATGCTCCCAATGAGACCGTCTATCCCCAGATGGCGGACTTCACCTTCTACGGCGGTATCTACCGCGACGTGAACATCGTCTGCGTCAGCGAGAGCCACTTCGACCTGGATTATTACGGCGGCCCCGGCATCGCCGTCACCCCCGCCATCGAGGGCAAGGACGCCAAGGTCACCGTGGAAACCTGGCTCACCGGCAAGAAGGATGGCCAGACCATCCGCTACACCATCACCAGCCGCTGCGGCTGCAAGAACTGGACGGTCGAGACCGCTGATACCAAGGCTGTGCTGGATATCAAGGACGTGCACCTGTGGCACGGCCGCAAGGATCCCTACCTGTACACCGCCAAGGCCGAGCTGATCGAAAACGGCGAAGTGATCGACAATGTGCAGACCCGCTTCGGCTGCCGCACCTTCAAGATCGATCCCGACAACGGCTTCATCCTCAACGGCGAAGAGTACCCCCTGCGCGGCGTGAGCCGTCACCAGGATCGCTGGGGCATCGGCAACGCCCTGCTGCCCGAGCATCATGAGCAGGATATCGACCTGATCTGCGAGGTCGGCGCGACCACCATCCGCCTGGCCCACTATCAGCATGCCCAGTACTTCTACGACCTGTGCGACGAGCGCGGCCTGGTGCTGTGGGCGGAGATCCCCTACATCTCCAAGCACATGCCCACTGGCCGGGAAAACACCATCTCCCAGATGCGCGAACTGGTCACCCAGAACTACAACCACCCCTCCATCGTGGTGTGGGGCCTGTCCAACGAGATCGGCATCGGCGGCTCCGACGAGGATCTGCTGGAGAACCACCGCATCCTCAACGACATGTGCCATGAGATGGACAAGACCCGCCTGACCACCATCGCGGCGGTGTCCATGTGCAAGATGGACGATCCCTACCTGCAGATCCCCGATGTGGTGAGCTACAACCACTACTTCGGCTGGTACGGCGGCGACACCTCCATGAACGGCCCCTGGTTCGACAAGTTCCACGCCATGCATCCCTCCATCCCGATCGGCTGCTCCGAGTACGGCTGCGTGGGGCTGAACTGGCACAACTCCGATCCCCGCCAGGGCGACTATTCCGAGGAATACCAGAGCTACTACCACGAGGAGCTGATTAAGCAGCTCTTCACCCGCAAGTATATGTGGGCCACCCATGTGTGGAACATGTTCGACTTCGGCGCTGACGCCCGCAGCGAGGGCGGCGAGAACGGCCAGAACCACAAGGGCCTGCTCACCTTCGACCGCAAGTACAAGAAGGACAGCTTCTATGCCTACAAGGCATGGCTCTCCGACGATCCCTTCGTGCATCTGACCTCCAAGCGCTATATCGACCGCGTGGAGGACGTGACCAAGGTGACCGTGTACTCCAACCAGCCCGAGGTGGAGTTGTTCGCCAACGGCGTGTCCCTGGGCAAGAAGACCGCCGAGGATCACTTCTTCCGCTTCGACGTGCCCAATGTGGGCGAAACCAAGCTGGTGGCTGTGGCCGGCGG
The DNA here is from genome assembly GCA_045591175.1 of Clostridia bacterium. Taxonomy (GTDB): domain Bacteria; phylum Bacillota; class Clostridia; order Christensenellales; family Aristaeellaceae; genus UBA11524. The sequence goes on along the minus strand of JAZNSI010000020.1, from coordinate 14,873 downwards.
CCGGAGCCCGGCTGGCGAATGCCGCGACGAATCCGTCATCCGCAAGGTGGACACCTTCAACGAGGAATACCGCCTGGTGGAAAAGGGCGCGGTCCTGAACTGGTTCGACGTGGTGGAGCCCAAGGGCCGCCTCTCCCTGAACAGCAAGATGGGCGACGTGCTCAAGACTTTCCGCGGCAAGCTGATCTTCATGAGCCTGATGAAGAAGGTCATGGGCGGCAAGAAGGGCGGCAAGAAGAAGGGCGGCATGAAGGCCATGGGCTTTGAGATCAATGCCGACATGATGAGCATGATGAACGGCTTCACCGTGCTGCGCCTGTTCACCCTGATGGGCGGCATGATGAACATGAACTTCACCAAGGAAGACCTGCTGAAGCTCAATGCCAAGCTGAACAAGATCAAGGCCCCCAAGAAGTAAAAAAGGAGCAGCTGTCCAACCCGGAAAACCGGCGCGGACAGCTGCTTTTTTGTGTGGATTTGAAGGTATGCCAGGGCGCTTCAATCGAACCAGGGCTCCTCGTTCAGCATGGGCAGAGCGTCCTCGCCGATGTCGGTGCAGCCTGCCGGGATCGTGACAGGGTGATCCACCATGCAGTACAGGCCCAGGGCTTCGATCTTCCTCAGGCTTTCCGGCAGGGTGATGGTGCGGTAGAACCAGTCGTACAGCGCCGCCTCGCCGATCTCCTCCACGCCCTCGGGGATCAATACGTCCCCGTCGGGAGCGTCGTAGTTTTGCAGGGAACCGTTGCCCAGACGGCGTACGGCGGGAATGTCGCGGTAATCCGCCGATGGCCCGGCGTAGAGCAGCGTGTCCGTTTTCACATCCACCAGGAAGCCCTGATGGTTGGTGAAATGGGGATTATCCTGGTGCAGGACGATCTCGCCGCCAAAGTGGTGGAACGCGCCCTCGGGGATGACCTCCAGTGTGGAGGGGAAGAACACCACCGTGGCGTTGTGGCAGCACATGAAGGCGTTTTCCGACAGATACTTCACGCCCTCGGGGATGACGATGTACTGGATGCACTGGTCATCGTCGTACTCAGAGGTATTGAAGACGTTGTCGCCAATGCCCATGAGGGGCCAGTCCCAAAGCGTTTCCGGCAGAATAAGCGCCTTGGGAAGCTCGTCACTGAAGTAGATGCGGGTCAGCACTGCGCCGCCGTCCACGAGGTCATAGAGGTAGATGGATTCCTGAAGGGGTTCCTGCGCGAGGCAGGCGCCGGTCATCATCAGCAGGCAAAGCAGGAGGGTCAGCAGCTTTTTCATAGAGATGCTCCTTTCGTTATTCGTCCGCATGGTCGGTCAGCCAGTGCTGCTCCGTGCGGGCGGCGTATTCTTCCAGGGTTTCCAGGTGGGTGTTTTCCCCAAGGAGTACCAGTTCAACATTCGGATCAAAGGCCTCGTACTCGATGAACTCGCACCCGGCGGGAATTTCCACCCTCGTCAGCGGACAGAGGTAGAAAGCCCACTCGCCGATGTATTTGACGTGCTCGGGGATGGTGATCTCAGTGATATCGTTGCAGCTCAGCATCAGGTGGGGAATGCTGGTGAGGCCCGGAGGCAGCTGGATTTCGGTCAGGGAGGTGCAGTTGAAGGCGCCCGCGCCGATCTCCGTCACGCCAGCGGGGATGGTTACGCCGGTCACGTCCACACAGTCGTAGAACACTCCAGCGCCGATGGAAATCAGTGTGTCCGGCAGGATGATGTGACCCTCGGCGTGCCAGTTTTTCAGGCATTCGTCCCCCAGACGAGTGACAGCGGGAAGGGGCTTCTCTGCTGCGGAGGGCGACGCATGCAGCAGCGTGTTCGTCCGTGCATCAATAAGGAAACCATCTTTATTGGTGAAGTGCGGATTGTCGGGATGGAGAACGATCTCTGTGCCGTAACCGAACTCGCCTTCTGGGAGCATTGTCATCGTTGCGGGTATCTCGATGGTATATACGATATACTCATGCCACAACGCGGATTCAGCGATACCCACCACTGGCGCGCCACCCAGCGTTTCTGGGATAGTGAGGCGTTCCATTACGCCGTCGGGGAAGGCGTAGTCGGTAATCACCGCGCCCTCATCCGTCAGCACATACGTAAAATCACCCTCGGTGAAGACCTCCGCCTCCTCCGCGAATGCCGCGCCCGTCATGCACAGCGCCATCAGTAATATAGCCAGCAGCTTTCTCATAAAAAGACCGCCTTTCATGCGTGTATCTACATACATAACGCACGAGGCGGCCAAAATATTTCATATTTTTGTTATTTTTTTGCGCAGTATAGGTGCGAGGATGACTCCGACAACGGGCAAGCTGGGCGAGGAAATGGGTCGAAGACCCTCATTTGCCCACGCAGAACATGCCGAACACCCGGTCCAGCAGACGCTCCTCGACCTCGTCGCCGGTGATTTCGGCGAGGGCCAGCTGGGCGGATTGCAGGTCGATGGAGGCCATATCCACCGAGAGGGCGCGGGCGGTTTCCGCGGCCTGGCGCAGGTGACGCGCGGCGCGGCGGGCAGCTTCCACATGGCGGGGCTGGGTGAGGGCCAGATTGTCGCTGACGGCGGCCTGCTCGGCAAGGAAGGCCTTCAGCGGCGCGAGGGTCGCTTCGTCCGCCGCGGAGACGGTGAGGACGGGCGCGTCAAACAGCGCGGTCACGTCGGCAGCGGACAGCACGGGGGACAAGTCCGCCTTGTTCAGCACGATCAGCACGTTGCGGCCCTGCAGTTCGGCAAGGAGGGCGCGGTCATCCGCGTCCAGCGGGCGGCTCTGGTCAAAGACGGCCAGGACAAGGTCGGCGTCCTCCATGGCGCGGCGGGCGCGGGCCACGCCCAGCTGCTCCACCGGGTCGTCGGTGGCGTGAAGGCCGGCGGTGTCCGTCAGGTGGATGACGCTGCCGCCCAGGATGAGATCGCCCTGCACCATGTCGCGGGTGGTGCCTGGGATGGGCGTGACGATGGCGCGCTCCTCGCCCAGCAGGGCGTTGAGCAGGCTCGACTTGCCCACGTTGGGCTGGCCGCAGAGGGCCACGCGCAGGCCGGATTGCAGGATTCGCGCCGCCCGCTCGTCACAGGCGGAATCGATCTGTGCGGCGAGGGCTTCCGTGCGGGGGATCATGTCGGCGGCGGCCTCGGATTCGTCGATCTCCTCGGGGTAGTCGATGCAGGCAGCCACGCCCGCTTGGATGGCGTAGAGCTCATCCGCGGCCTTGCGGATGAAGCTCGACGCGCCGCCCTTGAGCTGGCGCATTGCCGCGCGGTGGGATTGATCGCCCTGGGCCGCGATGAGGTTCATGACGGCCTCCGCCTGGCTCAGGTCGATGCGCCCGTTCAGGAACGCCCGCCGGGTGAATTCGCCGGGAGCGGCCAGTTCCGCGCCATGACGCATGCAGAGTTCCAGCACCCGCTGGGCGATGTATCCGCCGCCGTGGAGCTGGATCTCCGCCACATCCTCGCGGGTGTAGGAGCGGGGCGCGTGCATGAGGACAGCCATGCACTCATCCACGGTGGAATCGCCATCATAAACATGCCCGAAGGTCAGCATATGGCTGGTAAGTTCGCCTTTCCTGGCGGGGCGGAACACGTCCATGAGGAGGCGCTCTGCTTCGGGGCCGCTCAGGCGGACGATGGCCACGCCGCCCTGTCCAGGAGCGGTGGCAATGGCCGCGATCGTTGATGTATTCATAAGGACTTCTCCATGTTGTACCAGTATTCTTCGGAGGATATTGCCTCCGGCCAGGGGAAGGTGCGGTCGGCGGTTTTCCAGGCGGATTCATCCGCAAGGGTGAGGCCCATGTCTGCCGCGACGGTGTTGACGTGCCGGATGAGCTGCATTGCGCCCTGGGGCGCTGCCGTGCGCATGACGTGCAGCACCGCGCGGCTCAGCTCCGGCGCAATGCGGGCCGCGCCGGTGGCAATGAAGGCCCGCGCAACGTCATTCACGTCGTAATGGGCGGTGTGGTGGGTGACCTCCGTGCCGTCCAGCACAAGGAAGGGCGCGAGGCCGGGCTCGCCAACCTCGTTGGAGCCGGGCGGCAGCTCCCGCATGCCGGCGCTGCCGGGGTTGACACCGCGTCTGCTGCAGTGCGTCACGTCCCATGGGGTGTGGTTGTGCCCGGAAAGCAGAAGCGTCACCCCATCGGGCAGCGCGTCCAGCAGGTCCGGCACCTCCGGCGGCTGCACCAGATGGTAGGGATCCCCCGGTGTGCCGTGGGTGAAAAAGACGCTGCCCCTGCGCAGATCCGTGGGCAGACGCAGGTCAATGCCGCGCATCTGCTCCGCCGTCCAGCGCATCAGCCGCCAGTTGTAGCCGTCGAACTCTGCATCCGCCGGACGGGTCAGGCGCTCCTCGTGGTTGCCCAGCAGCATGAACGCGCCGAGCTCCACCAGCTTATCATGCACGGCGCGGCTCTGGGGCCCGAAGTTGACGTGATCCCCCAGGGACACGATGTCCGTGCATTTTTGCGCCGCCGGATGAGCCAGCACGGCTTCCAGCGCAGGCAGATTGCCGTGAATGTCGGCCAGAACGAGGGTGGACATGGGCGCGCCTCCTTTCGGGGATTTGCTACCATTATAGCATGCGCACCGGAGAAGCGCAATCAAAAAAGGCCCCTCCATGAGCGGAGGGGCCAGGGGTCAGTAGGTCATGGCGCGGTCGGAGTCGGCGGCGCCGTCGGTGGTGGGGTCGATGACAACGCCCAGGGCGGTCAGGAGCGTCAGCAGCGTCTGCAGCAGGGACAGCAGCCAGTCCTCCGACAGGGGCGGGACAAATTCCACCATCGCCAGCAGGTCGTAGACGAAGCTGACGATCAGCGCCAGCACCGAGGCCAGCCAGGTCTTGTTGCGCAGGCGGATCTTCCAGTTGATTTTCATGGGATCATTCCTTTCTCGCGGCTTTCAGGTCGCGAATGTCGTGCTCGGCTTCATCCATGCGGCCCTCCAGGCGGAAGGTGCGCTCGATCACCTGATTGTGGCGGTTGACCTGCTTCTCCAGTTGAGCCAGGCGGTACTGGGTCAGCCGGGAGGAGGCGATCACGCCCGCGCAGCTGCCGATCAGGGTGCAGGCGCCGGAAATGATGGCGACGATGATGGCTTCCGTCATCCGGGCATCACCTCCCGGCAGAGCTCCTCCAGCTTGCCCCAGGTGAGGGGCCCGACGATGCCGTCCCGGACCAGGCCATGGGTGGCCTGGAAGGACTTGACGCACTCCAGGGTGATGCGCCCGAAGACGCCGTCGATGGCCAGATCGTACCCGGCGGAGCGCAGGCAGCGCTGCAGGACGCGCACGGCCTCGCCGCGGTCGCCCCGGCGGAGCAAACCGCGCTCGTCTGCCGGGATGGTGGGGGCGGAGTCTGCGGGCTGTTCGGCGGCGGCCAGCACGCCCCAGTACTTCCAGCGGCCGATCTTGCGGTCGGCCTTGACCTTCATGCCCTCGGTGGAGGCATGGACGATGCGCAGCGGGCTCACGCTGGTGACCAGGCCGATGTGACAGAAGTCGCCCTCGTCGTCGTTGAATTTGGCAGGGGTGTCGGGCTTCCACTTGAATACCGCCATGCCGGGGCGCAGGTCGCGGACGGAGTCGATGGGGCCCTTTTCCCGCAGATGCCTGCGCCAGATGGTGTTGCTGCCGTGATAGATGCGCTGGCCCTGCAGCCGGTAGGCCCTGACGAACATGCCGGAGCAGTCGATGCCCCGCTCGTCGTTGGTGCCGGGGGTCTTGTAGGGCCAGCCGAGGCAGTCCTCAAAGTCGGAAATCAGTTTATCAATGTTGATCATAGCGTACCTCAGGTGGTGGTTTTTTCGATGACGGTCATGGTGACGGTGGAGGTCACGCCGACGCTGTCGGAGGCGGATGAGCCATAGGGGAGGAAGCTGATGGCATGCTGCCCCTTGGCGATGGAGCCCAGCTCGTCGCGCTTCAAATAGGGCATAAGGCCGAAGGAGCCGGGCTTCCATTCGTCATCCGCCGGGGCGTTGCCGTCCACCCGTACGTCGCGGATGGTCGCGCCCGCGGGCACGAAGAAGGTGACGCGGGCGTCCAGCAGGGCAGCCCAATCCTCCACGCTGAAGTAGTGCACCACCGGCGCGGTATAGGTGCCGTGGGCGTAGTTGCGCTCCTCCACCGTGGTGACGGTGCCGCCCAGCAGCTTCCCGGCGGTGACAAGGCGCACCAGCTCGGCCACCTCGTCCTCCTCGGACTGCTGCTTCATGCGGTTGGAGAGGGTCACAACGGCCTGACCGGGTGCGCCGTATACGTCCTGCTTGTCGATGGCGACGATGCGGTGCTGCACGGTCAGGCCCATGTCCGGCAGGCAGAGGCGGCACATCCGGCCCACGAGGAAGCAGTCGATGCTTTCGCCCGTGGCGGCGGACAGATCCGCGGCGGTGAGGACGGTGGTGATCTCCGGCTCACTGTGGCGGGACAGGTACATCTCCGCCACGGACTGCAGCGTGGGCACGTCGAAGATCAGGTCATCCTGGAAGGTGCGGCTGATGAGGCCCAGCTCCTGCACGGCGGCGGATTCGAGGTGGTCGCTGCCGGTGAGGGGCACCAGGGTGATGCGTCCCGTTTCGATCTCCGCACCGAAGGGGTACACGCGGGTGCACAGGCGGCTGCCATCCACCTGATGGCGGACGCTGCCCACGTTGCGGCACAGGCGGCCTTCGCAGAAGGGCGTATCCGTCAGGGAGCGGATGTGCAGCTGCCAGGGCATGGCGGACTGGTCGAAGTCCAGTGCGTAGCCTTCGGGGAGCATGCCCAGAAGGGCGTTCAGCGCGTCGAGGAGGCTGGCGTACTCTGTGGCGAAGATGACGGTGAGGTCATCGGGTGTCTCCACGTTGCCGGGGGCCCACAGGGGAGTGGTCTGGCAGTCCAGCAGCCGGGCGAGGGCCTCCGCCACGCTGCCCATGAAGCCCTGGGCAGGGATGACGCTGTCGCCCAGGGTGCAAAGGCCGTGGGTGAGTTTCACCTGGCGGACATGGGTTTCATCGGTCTCCACCGCCGTGACGCGGAAGACGCCGACGCTGCCCTGCTCGTCGTAGAGCTCCACCAGGTCGCGCAGGGCGATCTCCGGGGCCTCCGGCGGGAGCAGCATTTCAGCGGTGGACAGCCCGGACAGCGCCAGATGCAGCGAGAGCTTCACCGGCTGCAGGCGGGCCTTTTCCCGCTGGGCTGAATCCAGAAGGCGGGGCAGGCGGATCATGCGTACCGCCCCCTTGCCTTCCACAGGGCCTCCAGGGCCTGGGTGCCCCGTGCCTGCACCGGGCAGCTCTTGCCGCAGGGGGCCAGCAGCAGATCGGCGCTGGCGGCGGTGCGGTTTTGCAGGATGCTTTCGCCCATGATGAAGGCGGTGAGCAGGCCGTCCTTTTCCTCCACATAGCACTTGCTGCCGGCGGGCAGGTAGATGTCCTCAAAGAAGATCCAGTCCGGGCCGCATTGCAGGCTCAGCCGGGTGACGGTTTCGGCGGTGTTGTTGGTGACGGTGACGCTGACAGGGGTGGAATCCGCCGTGCCGGGGAAGGTGAGGGAGGCGGCGGTATTGGTGCTGAAGAAGGTGGCCTCCGCGTCCTCCCAGTAGGGGCAGCGGGTGGTGGTAAAGGCGAGGGTCAGCGTTTCCGTCCAGTCCTCGGCGGACATGGCGGGCAACTCGGTGCAGACGACCATCAGCCGTTGGTTCGGCCGGTCGGAGATGGTCAGCGCACCGCCCTTCACGGCCCAGGCCAGCACGTTTTGCAGCGCGGCGCGGCGCAGACGGGGCTGCTCCTCGTGGATGACGAAGGTGACGCGGACGGTCAGGCTCTCGCGCACGGGGGTCATGGTCTGCCCGCCCTGGGGCAGGGGAATGCTGGAAAGGCGCTGCTTGGGGGCTTTCTCGCGGATATCCAGGATGCAGATGCGGTCATCCAGGCCCGCCAGGGACACGCCGTCCAGCGCGCAGGTATATTTCGTGGTCATGGGTACCTCCTTTACACGGACGGGAAGAATCGCAGCATCCAGCGGGATTCAGCGCCCCGCAGCGGGCCATCCTGCAGGCAGCGGACAGGGCCGTCCCCGGTGAGGAGGATCGAGCCGGTCTCTGCCGCCAGCCAGGTCCCCCGGAGCGGCAGCAGGTTGTGGATCGTCTCCGCATAGGTGAGGCGCTCGTAATGGGCGTTGCCACCCTTCGTCCACAGGGTCAGGCTGAGAGAACCCGTTGCGGCGGGGGTGAGGGGCGCGGCGATCTCAGCGGTGATGTAGGGGAACGCGGCGCCCTCAGGGACGCAATCTGCCATGTACACCGGGTAAGGCAGGCGGGCAAGCCGGGAGTGCAGCGCGGAAAAGATATGGCTCAGCACGGGATCACCAACCTTTCCACATTCACCTGCGCGAAGTGCAGCCCGGAGAAGGCCGGGGCGCGCATGCTGTCCGTGCGGCTGGCCACGCGGTAAACGGCCTTGTCCTTTTCACGGCGGACGTAATCGCCGGGGGAGAGGGTCACGTCGTACTCGTGCAGCAGCACCGGCTCCTCCCGGAGGGCGGGCTGCCCGCCGAAGGGGATGCTGTCCCCGGCGGTGAAGGTCAGTACCCCCTGAAAGGGCGTGACCTCGTCATAGGCGACGATCTCGCCGCCCAGGTCATCCGGGACAGACGTTCTTTCCAGCAGCATGAACGGCTCAAACCAGCGCTCGATCATACCGCCACCTCCGCATACATGCGCAGGTAGGGCCGCAACGCTGGGGCGAAGGCCTCCTGCCAGGTGACGGACTTGCGGGACGCGTTGTACTCGCCCAGCCTTTCTGCGGTGACGGCGGGGTCGGGATTGGCGGCGGCCCAGCAGGCGATGTCCCCGCACAGGTGCAGAAAATCCGCCGGGGGATTCAGCCGGTACACCATGCCCGACCAGGCTGTATCACCCAGCCCGGAGATGCCGCCGTTTTCGTCCAGCTGATACACGCCCGTGGGCGCGCCATCGCCGGTGACGGCGATCCACATGCCGGGGGCGAGCTTCTCGCCGGGCGTGAGCGTGCCATCGACCTGTGCCCAGGGGCCGGGGAGGGCGTCACGGATGAAGTGATTGCGGACATGCCGCATCACGTCGGATACCTTGATGGTCATGAGGGGGTCTCCTTTCAAAAAAAGTCGGGCTGCATGCCCGTTTGGGAGCATGCAGCCCAGGGATGATTATTCGCCCACGAGGGTGAAGATCATCACCGCGTCGGGGATGACCACCTTCGCGCCGGAAAGGCACAGGCCCTTCACGCCATCGCAGAAGCCCTTCTCGGGACGGTAAGCGTCCACCTTGGTGATCTGGTTGGCGAAGGTCACAGCGTCGGGGATCATGGCGACCATCTCGTTGTTCAGGTCGTTGCTGATGTAGATGTCGAAGCCGAGGGCGCGGGCTACGGAACCGTTAGCCAGGTTGGCGGCAGCAGTGTCGGAGCCGGTGATGAAGCGATTGTCCATCAGCAGCACGGTTTCCAGGCTGGGCGGCAGGATCAGCTTGCGGTCGAAGCGGGGTGCGCCGGCCGCATCCAGGGAGAACTTCATCTGCAGCAGCAGCGTGTACAGGCCGCCCTCCTCCTCCGTGGGCAGCTGCACGTTGGAACGGGTGCCGGCATTCTCGCGGATGGTGTTGATGATGTAGGTTTCCGCATCGGCGGCCAGGCGGTAGGCAGCGTTGCGCATGGCAGCGTCCATCAGGTCGGCGCGGGCCTGGACGGCGTCCACGTCGTTGATGAAGAAGTTGTAGTACGCACCGTGGTCGATGGTCAGGGTCACGTCGGTGCCGGAGAGCTGCTCGGGATCGGCGATCTCCACGCTGGGGTCGTAGGCCTTGACGGTGATGTCGTTGAGGGTGTTGATGTGCACGGTGTCGCCCCACTGGGCGATGTCACCCTCGTAGTTGCGGTTGCAGATGTTGCCGAAGACCAGCGCCTGATGCAGGTTCTCCTGCAGGCGGGCGGACCAGACCTGGGGGATGAAATTGGTGATGGCCATGGTGTATTACCTCCAATATATATGTCAGTGGTTGTTGAGCGCGTTTCTCACGGCGCTCCAGTTGCGGTTGATGTCGCTGGCGGACATGCGTTTCACGTCCGCATGGGTGAGCAGGCCCCCGCCCTGCACCGGCGGACGAACCTTCGTTACCGGCACGGGAGTTTTCACGGTGAAGAGCGCGCTGTACTTCGCGCGCCAGGGCTGCAGAGAAGCCGCTGCGTCGGTGAGCTTGTTATCCTGCCACGCTTCCTCGGGCAGGGATATGGCGTCCAGCAGCAGCGGCAGCGCGTTGGGATTGGCGCCCTGGGCCGTAAGGGCCTGGGTGAGGGCTTCACGGCGGGCGGTGAAGCGCTGCGCTTCCTCCACCTGGCCGCGGTAGGCGGTGTATTCCGCCTGAATGGCTGCGGTTTCGCCCTGCTGTGCATCGCGTTGGGCCTGGGCCGCGTCCCGTTCCTGCCGGAGTGCATCCACCGTTTCCACATGGGCGGCGATGATGCGCTCGATGGCGCTGTCGTTGAGCTCCAGTTCCTTGAGGAGCTTGCGGGTCAGTGACATGTCGTTTTCCTCCAATCAAAAAGGACGCGGTGCTTCGCGTCCTCAAAGGCAGTGGGTTATTGTGCGGCCACCAGCCCCTCGATCTCCTCCTCCTGGATGTAGGGGTTGAGGCGCAGGGCGGTGCGCAGGTCGATGTCATCGCGCATGGCGGCGATGTCGGCGACGACCTCGCTCTCGTTTGCGATGGTCTGGCGGTTGAAGCGGATATCCTCCGTGGGGCAGCCGATGAGCGCGAGCAGCTCCTGCACGAACTGGCGCAGCTGCCACTCGTAGCGGTCTGCCTTCAGGTGGAGGTTGGCCGCCGCGGCGCGGATGGCCACGTTGGTCAGACTGCCGCCGGTGAGCGCGTCCATGTCCAGGGCCATGTAGTCCTGGTAGAGGGCGCGTTCCAGCAGGGAGAGCGCCTCGCGGCGGGCAGCGTAGGGCACCTCGATGGTGCGGGGTTCGGCGGTTGCGCCGCTTCCGCTGCCGTCGGAGAGATTCGCTACCGCCTTCACTCGGTTGATCTGTTCCAGCAGTTCCGCCACGTCGTCCATCGTGCCGCCGAAGTTGTTCAGCACCCAGTAGACGTCGTTGGCACGCTCAAGGTTGTCGGCAAAGTCGGAGAGGATGGCGTCGTAGGCGTGGATCTTGGCCTTGATGGCCGGGGTCAACTCGCTGGCGGCGTCCTTGTTGGCGCGCAGGGGGATGAGGGGCAGCCTGCCGTAGCCTTCCTCCACGAGGATGGCGCTTTCCAGCGCGTCGGTCGCCAGGGTGCGGCGGTAGGGCTCCTTCTCCTGCACGATGGTGAGGCCGTGGCGGTCTTCGCGCAGGATCATCACGCCCTCTTCGTCGAAGATGCGGATGTACATCGGGCGTTCCGCGGCGATCTGCCAGAACTGCACGCCCAGGCGGGGCTCGCCGGTCATTTCGTCCAGCAGGGGGAAGAAGCCGGTATAGGCGTTCTTCGCCGCCTCGATGACCTCCACATGGTCGGCGTTCCAGAAGCCCCAGGCGCAGCCGTGCAGCAGCGCGCATTCGCCCAGATGCTCCAGCGCCCGGTCGAAGTCAGCGCCCAGGGCCTGCTTGCACTCCGGGGGAAGGCTCACGCCCTCGGAGAGCAGGAACTGGTTCTGCTGGGTGACGAAGCGATACAGGAACGCGCTGGCGATGCGGTTGCCCACCACGTCCTCCGTGGCGGTGCGGACGCGGCGGCGGCCGGCGGCGTCCCGGCCCTCCAGCTTGCGGGCGCGAAGGATGGTCTTGCGGGCAACCGCGCTGTTTTCGCCCCGGAAGTAGCAGTTGGCCTCCAGGGCATGGTGGAATTCGGGGGAGGCCTTGTAGCGGCGGACGGCCTCCAGCAGCAGGGCTTTCTTGTCGCTGGCGGCAAGGAAGTCCTGGTAGGTGATGTCGGTGAACAATGGGATTTCCTCCTTTGGTTGATGTGTCCGGCAGCCCGGAGATTCAGCGCCGTTCCAATGCACGGATGAGGCAGGCGGCGCTGTCCGGTGCGTCGTCGTGAGCGGCGGATTCGGTGTAGTCCAGGATCTGATCGATGTAGGCGCGGTCGGTTCCGGTGACGAAGGTGATCTTCCCCCACCACTTGCGCAGCAGGGTGGCGATCTTGACATGCTTGTTCATGCTCTCCGGGTAGGGCCGCACGGATGCGCCCCGCATGCGAAGTTCCCGGGCGACATACCCTTTGTCGCCGTTGGTTTCGCAATGGATGGGCCCGCACAGCAGCCGGTCGCACTCGGCGATGATCTCGTCCATCGCCCTGTCGATGTGCCCGCGCCAAAGTCTGCCGTAGAGGATGAGCCGATCCCCCACGATCCTGCCGCACGTCAGCGCTGTGAAGTCCTCGCCTCCGTAGGCCGCGTCCACGTGGGCAACGCCGTCCCGAAGGAGCGCCGGGTCTGCATCCGTGGACGGACATTCCCCGAAAAGCGCGCCTTCCGCGGCGATGTGCCTGAGCTCGTAATTCGCCGCGAACAGGGACGGCGTCATCGCCCTTTTCAGCCGGAGGATCTCCTCTTCGCTCAGCAGCCCCGAATGATAGCAGTCACATCTGCGGATGTTGGGCATGAGCGAGATGGCGTCCTCCGGATGCCAGGGTGTGCCGGTGTTGATGATGCGGCCGTCAGGGTTGCGGATGTTTTGCAGCTCCTGGTAGACCTGCCGGGTGCGCTGGCGCTCGGCACGGCTGAGGCGGTCATGCAGGTTGACGATGTCATCGGTGATGACCACATCCGCGTGCTTGCCGGTCAGGCTGCCGCCTACGCCCATGCCGACCAGCTGCGGCGCGCCGCGCAGGGACGCGTAGCTGCTCAGCTGCACGGTGAACATGTCCGTTTTGAGCACATCCACCTTTGCACCGTAGATCATCCGGGCCAGGTGCTGCAGGGCGTCCGTGAGCAGGAGCTTCTTCACCAGGCGGATGACCTCGATCACGTCCTCATCCGTTTTGCGCAGGAAGATGAGGTTCCGCCGGGGGAAAGCGAGGAGCATGGCCGCCATGGCAAAGGCGAGGCTGGTCGTCTTGCAGCTGCCGCGGTGGGCAAGGAGCGTCATGTCCTCTGCGCCCAGCAGCATCTCCTGCATCCACGCCCCGTGGAGTTCGTCTGTCAGCCGATCCAGGCCGCACAGCCGCGCCGCCTCCGCCGGGCGGGTCAGCAGGAATTCCAGCGCCGCCCTACGCATGATGCGCCGCCAAAATGCTCGCCACCGCCGCTTCCACCGCAGTCGCCGCCTCGGTGGGATCCGCCGCGTCCTCCTTTGGGGAGAACAGGCTGTGGTATTTGGCGAGCTGCTCGGCGGCCTTCAGCCGTTCGGCGGATTTCTCCCCGCGCATCAGCTCGGTGAAGGTCGCCAGCACCTCATCCGGCGTTGCGATGTCGGGTTGGTCCATGATCGCCCTCCTTTCTCTGTGGTCAGGGGTACAAAAAAGACGCTCCTCCAAACGCGGATGGGAACGTCTGTTTCTATTTGACCACGATAGCATCATAACACGGGTGGGGTGATAATGCAAGCTAATCGTTGCTAATTCGTGATATTGCTTGATAATGTGTGCCAGGCGGTGATAATCCTACATTTACATTATGCGGATTCAAGGTACTCCAGGCGGAGCTGGTTGACTCGCCCTCTGGAGATGGACATGGCCCGCGCCACCTGCTCATCGGTGCGGGCGAGCACGTAATAGTGCTGCACCACCATGTACGTCCTGAAATCCCGGATGCCCCGCAGCAGCGTATCCACCTGAGCGGACAGCTCCGCCATCTCTGCTTCCTTCCGCCTGAGCATTTCTTCCAGACCATCCGCTAGCTGCATTGCCGCAGCCGCGGGATCATTCGTGCCGCGGATGCTGTCCATCTGCATGCTGCGCGCTCCAGCAGGACGTCCGTCCGTGCCTGAGCGCGCCAGTTGCCGGCGCAGCTCCTCCAGCTCGATCACCGTCGCGCGATAGCGGTTTAGTAGTTCCTTCTTCGTCATCATTTCGACCTCCCTCCGGATGTTCTGTTCTCCTTGCAGCCAGGTCGATTCGGCAGAAATGAGAACATCTGTGCGTATTATATCGGAAGAATCAGAAAATGTCAAGGGAACACGGAGAAAATGTTGAGAAAGCGAACATCCAAAACCACGAACGTTTTTGGGAAGAGGGCTTGCAGAACGTCCGGCCCAAAAGCAAAACGCTGGATGAATCGTTTTGGGAGAATGTTCGCAAATTCAAAAAGAACGCCAAAAAGCTGAAAAAAGTTAAAAAAAGCTGTTGACTTTCCTTTGGGAAGGTGATAAGATACACAAGCTGACTGTGCGAGAGCACGGTAGGCACTGAACCTTGAAAACGATACAGACAAATAGAAACGCAAAAATATGACAGTAATTCCGAATGAGTTGATTCTTGGCCGGGAGACCGGTAAGAAATAAACAGGATTAAATGAAAGAGTTTGATCCTGGCTCAGGACGAACGCTGGCGGCGTGCTTAACACATGCAAGTCGAGCGGGGACAGTTGGTAGCTTGCTACTGGCTGTTCTAGCGGCGGACGGGTGAGTAACGCGTGAGCAACCTTTCCTCTACTGGGGAATAACACCGGGAAACTGGTACTAATACCGCATGAGACCACAGCACCGCATGGTGCAGGGGTCAAAGATTTATTGCTAGAGGGTGGGCTCGCGTCTGATTAGGTAGTTGGTGAGGTAACGGCCCACCAAGCCGACGATCAGTAGCCGACCTGAGAGGGTGATCGGCCACATTGGGACTGAGACACGGCCCAAACTCCTACGGGAGGCAGCAGTGGGGAATATTGGGCAATGGGGGAAACCCTGACCCAGCAACGCCGCGTGGAGGAAGAAGGTTTTCGGATCGTAAACTCCTGTCCT